>NZ_JALNTU010000034.1:0-410 GCF_023161685.1 Vibrio sp. 1CM8B | reverse complement strand
TTTAATAAGTTCGGATGTTTTTTCATCCAATGCTTACTGTTTGTCGTTTTTGTAAAACTACGTTTAGGTCTTACCAATAATCGTTCATCACGTAAGTAGTTGAAAAGTGCATCTCGACCTAGCTTGATACCTTGCGCTTGCAACTTTGGTTTAAGTAAAAAGTAGAGTTTTCTAGTGCCAACCCGAGGCATATAGCGTCTAATATCCAACACCATTTGTTTGATGGGTTTAAGTTCCAACTGGCGATGAGCAGCTCGCTTTTCTCGTTGATAAACGCTTTGTCTCGTCATCCCGCATAGCTTACATACTCGAACTAAACTTATTCCTTCCTGCTCTTGAAGACTTCTTGCTCCTTGGTGAGATACTTTTTTCTGAGGCTAGTTCCGTGTTCAGCATCAAGAATATCAACC
>NZ_JALNTU010000033.1:0-561 GCF_023161685.1 Vibrio sp. 1CM8B | reverse complement strand
TCCCGAAGGCACACCTGCGTCTCCGCTGGCTTCTCTGGATGTCAAGAGTAGGTAAGGTTCTTCGCGTTGCATCGAATTAAACCACATGCTCCACCGCTTGTGCGGGCCCCCGTCAATTCATTTGAGTTTTAATCTTGCGACCGTACTCCCCAGGCGGTCTACTTAACGCGTTAGCTCCGAAAGCCACGGCTCAAGGCCACAACCTCCAAGTAGACATCGTTTACGGCGTGGACTACCAGGGTATCTAATCCTGTTTGCTCCCCACGCTTTCGCATCTGAGTGTCAGTATCTGTCCAGGGGGCCGCCTTCGCCACTGGTATTCCTTCAGATCTCTACGCATTTCACCGCTACACCTGAAATTCTACCCCCCTCTACAGTACTCTAGTTCACCAGTTTCAAATGCAGTTCCGAGGTTGAGCCCCGGGCTTTCACATCTGACTTAATGAACCACCTGCATGCGCTTTACGCCCAGTAATTCCGATTAACGCTCGCACCCTCCGTATTACCGCGGCTGCTGGCACGGAGTTAGCCGGTGCTTCTTCTGTTGCTAACGTCAAGAGA
>NZ_JALNTU010000032.1:0-616 GCF_023161685.1 Vibrio sp. 1CM8B | reverse complement strand
TGTCTCGTCCTAAAATACGTTGACAGTATTTCTACTAAGCCAACAGCGTCAGCTGTTGGCTTTTTTCATGCACCTCATTTGGAGTTTTCATCCTGAGACTAAGGTGCGGCCTCATATTGTTATAGGTACTTATAGACTCTTTTACTAGTTGTCTAAGTTCTACGAGGTTTTTACACTTATCAAGTAAGAACTCTTGTTTCAGTATTCCATTTACTCTCTCCGCTAATGCATTTTGGTAGCAGTCATAACCGTCTGTCATCGAGGGGCTTATGCCACTACTTTTCAACTTATCTTGATAAACACCGGAGCAATACTGGAGACCACGATCAGAGTGATGGATACACGAACGATAATATTGACGTCCCTTAATAGCCATATCTAGCGCTTTCACAACATCCGTCGCCTTCATTTCATTGCTCAGCTCATAGCCCATAATTTTCCGACTAAACGCATCAGTTACCAATGAGAGATAGTGAACGCCTTCATCTGATTGGATATAAGTGATGTCACTTACTAGCACACCCTCTGGATTGCATGGTTTGTAGTTCTTTAATAAGTTCGGATGTTTTTTCATCCAATGCTTACTGTTTGTCGTTTTTGTAAAACTACGTTTAGG
>NZ_JALNTU010000031.1:0-737 GCF_023161685.1 Vibrio sp. 1CM8B | reverse complement strand
CACGTAGACTGTCCAGGACACGCGGATTATGTTAAAAACATGATCACTGGTGCTGCACAAATGGACGGCGGTATCCTAGTTGTTGCTGCGACTGACGGCCCTATGCCTCAAACTCGTGAGCACATCCTACTTGGTCGTCAAGTTGGTATCCCTTACATCATCGTATTCATGAACAAATGTGACATGGTAGATGACGAAGAGCTACTTGAGCTAGTTGAGATGGAAGTTCGTGAACTTCTTTCTGAATACGACTTCCCAGGTGATGACCTACCAGTTATCCAAGGTTCTGCACTTGGCGCACTAAACGGCGAGAAGCAGTGGGAAGACAAGATCGTTGAGCTTGCAGAAGCACTAGATTCTTACATTCCTGAGCCAGAGCGTGCAGTTGACCAACCGTTCCTACTACCAATTGAAGATGTATTCTCAATCCAAGGTCGTGGTACTGTTGTAACTGGTCGTATCGAGCGCGGTATCCTACGTGTAGGTGACGAAGTAGAAATCGTTGGTATCAAAGAGACTACTCTTACTACTTGTACTGGTGTTGAAATGTTCCGTAAACTGCTTGACGAAGGTCGTGCAGGTGAGAACGTTGGTGCACTTCTACGTGGTACTAAGCGTGATGACGTTGAACGTGGTCAAGTACTTTCTGCGAAAGGTTCTATCAACCCACACACTAAGTTTGAGTCTGAAGTATACGTACTTTCTAAAGACGAAGGCGGCCGTCACACTCCTTTCTT
>NZ_JALNTU010000030.1:0-1385 GCF_023161685.1 Vibrio sp. 1CM8B | reverse complement strand
GCTCACACCTTAATGCGGCTACATGGATTCCCCCCGGGTTGTCAAACATCCGCTAAACTTATTTTGATGGGTTTTGGACTGCCGCTCTACATTCGGCCTACTTATCGACGATTCGCATACGTCGTGGCCCTGATGACTTGCGCGACTGCGGTGCCTTATTCGTTAGATGACATCTAGTGTGTCCGCCGCATTAACAGGCTCTCCGCAAGTGGTCTTAACCTATCTCCATCATTAGCGTCTGCAATGACCCGGTGGGTTTAACTCTTTATGCTGCTTAAGGTTTTACTTAAGCAGCATAGTTTTCATATTCTGTTTGATTGTGTAAAAGCGACCATATAATTCGTGCGTTCTTTGCGGCAAGTGCCACTATTGCTCGGTTCATACCTCTTCGTTCCAGAACGCCTCTGCACCACTGACTTAACTTATCTTGCTTGTCGCCAAGGTTGGCAATCACGGTCCTTGCGCCGTGAACTAATAGTGTTCGTAAGTATTTATCGCCGTGTTTGGTTATCCGACCTAAGCGTGGCTTTCCTCCCGTCGAATATTGTTTTGGTACGAGTCCTAGCCAAGCAGAGAAATCACGGCTTTTATCAAATTGAGAACCATTGCCTATCGAAGCAAGTATCGCAGTAGCGGTTTGCGGTCCAATGCCACGAACCTTCATCACTCGTTGAACATTAGCGCTGACCTTAGCAAAAGAGTCAAAGACTTGCTCTGTATCGGCGATACGTTGATTCAATTCTCCAAGGTGTTGATAAGCATCGGCAATGACTGTTCTTGCGAGGTGTGGTAGTTCATTTTCTGCATCTTCGAGCATCAAGGGAACCTGTTTCATCAATGAAGAGCGACCAACAGGAATGATTAATCCGAATTCAGAAAGCAGGGCACGCATGCGATTCATAAGTGCGGTTCGTTCGCGAACCCAATGCTCTCTCATTCTATGTACCGATAGGATGGCTTGTTGCTCGGCGGATTTTATGGGCACAAAGCGAGTCGATGGACGCTGAACAGCTTCGCAGATAGCTACTGCATCATTAAGGTCGTTCTTCCCCTTAGTTCGATAAGGAACCACGTATTTAACGGCCATAATTCGGGCGTCGTGACCCAGTTTATTGAGTGTTCTTGCCCAATAATGTGCACCACCACACGCTTCAACGCCTATACGCATGAGAGGCATATTTGCTATTGTAGTCAGTAGTTTAGATCGGGTTACTGACTTATGAAGTATGACCTTACCATTTTGGTCTACGGCATGAAGACTGAAGTGGTTTTTAGCTAAGTCGATACCGCAGAAATAAGAATAATCAGACATGGTGCCTCCGATGCATTTTAGTACCACATAAGTGTGGCAGATCCTCGGTAGGGGGAATCCATGTCATTCGTTA
>NZ_JALNTU010000002.1:531942-619991 GCF_023161685.1 Vibrio sp. 1CM8B | reverse complement strand
CGAACTCAGAAGTGAAACACAATAGCGCCGATGGTAGTGTGGGGCTTCCCCATGTGAGAGTAGGACATCGCCAGGCTCCAAATTTATTTTCACTTTTTAGAAAAGTGAAGACAAAAAGTTTTCAGAATCGTTTTTAAATGATTCTTGAACTGCTGATATAGCTCAGCCCGGTAGAGCGCACCCTTGGTAAGGGTGAGGTCCCCAGTTCGAGTCTGGGTATCAGCACCATATTTAGTTGATTTGATTGTTCAAGTTAACAACAGAATTTGTTTGACGACCATAGCATTGTGGACCCACCTGATTCCATGCCGAACTCAGAAGTGAAACACAATAGCGCCGATGGTAGTGTGGGGCTTCCCCATGTGAGAGTAGGACATCGTCAGGCTCAAATTGCTTTAAGCTGAATAGACACTGCGGAGTGGTAGTTCAGTTGGTTAGAATACCGGCCTGTCACGCCGGGGGTCGCGGGTTCGAGTCCCGTCCACTCCGCCACTTATTAGAAAGCCTAGTCTTATGACTAGGCTTTCGTCGTTTCTGGGTATCGATAATTTGGTCTCCGATCAACGAGTCCCGGTCGCCTGAGATCCCAGTTACTCAGCTACTATAAGAAGCCTCGCTAGAAGTAGCGGGGCTTTTTTACATCTAAATCATAGTGCTTCGCACGTTAGTCGAATAACTTGCACAAAAGATTCCCGTATCCCGTAGCTCTTAGCCTAGGGCTCTCCAACCTTACGATTAGAGTTACACCATTTCAGACTCCAGTTGTGAATTGAAACAAGCATAGAGCTTTAATCTCAGTGCCGAGTACCCGTACCATACGCGTTGTAAGTTAGCTTTATGAGACGAACTGACTCAACGTATCCCCTTCTCCACACCTGAAACTGTACAGGCCTTATAACCTATCTTGTTGCTCTGTACTTGTAGGTGGTTTCTCTATTTAGCGAGTTTTTTCAAGTATTAGCTAACAGCCCTTCGTCTACGAAACCTAACTTCTGTCCTATCTGTGAATCTAGAGGATAGTTCTGATGTGTAATTAGGGCTCTATCATGGGGGATTCTCTTAAGAACGCTAGAGCCCCTAATCAGTCGACTTAATAGCTATTGTTATGCATTACGCGCCTTGTTCTAATCATTTCAAAGGGTAAAAGTGGACTAGATTCAGGTTGAAGGAGAGGGGCGTTTGGTTGCGTTCCAAAGTTGTGCTGGAGGGATATAGACTAAGAAATAGTGAACCTCTCGTATCCGTGCCTACACGTGCAGTAATGTTTATCACCTAACCGGATTGGGACTCTTTGGTTCTAGGATCTGGTGTCTTAGGATGTTTACAGGTATCTCTTCGATTCTGATGTGTTTGTTGACTCGATATTAATCAGTTGTGTTGACCGCTTTGCTCTGAGCATATTGATTTCTTGCTGGTTAGTTCAAGCTATGTTTTGGTTATTGGGACTAAGATGAAGCTAGAAGGTCACTACTGTTTGCTTAGTTGAAATAAAAATCCCCCAAATCATCTGCGGATAGTTTTGTGATTATTTTACGAAATAGATAAAGCCTCAAAAGCTAATGGGTCGAACTATGAAATTGAGTTTTAACTTTGAAGATGCGAGCCAGATATTTGTGGGATCTTTTGCTTTGGCTGTACCGATTTCTTTTTCTGAAGAGGCTTGGAAGTTAGGGGAGACTTTACCTACCGCTAATCTATTGCTGCTATTTTTGCTGTCTGCGGTGTTCTTAGGCTTCTATACATATGAGAGCGTCTTTCAAAAAGATGTTGTTGCACGGTTGCCTGTGTTTATTTTTAGAATAGTTATTGCTTATGTTATGACGGCATTGGTCGTTGCTTTGGTACTGACTTGCCTGGACAAATTACCTCTAATGAGTGACCCTGTTGTATCGATCAAAAGAGTGATTGTTATTTCAATGCCTGCCTCTATGGGCGCTATTGTAGTGGATAGTTTTGATAAAGAGTGAACTGTGTTTCAATTTGGACTGAAGTGCCGTACAGAGCTTTTCTAGCGCTTATTTGATTCGTTATTTAGCTTTCTCACTTCCAGACTTAGCATTGATTTGTTTAACCGCTTTCTTCATCAATAAAATGAGTAGTAAGGTTACTATGAGTAACTCTTACGTCAATGTGTTGTTTGTTGTTGGGAGATATTGAAGAGCGTTAAGTAGCGAAGATTTGTAGCTTTGGAAGAATATGAAAACGGTTAGTTTCTGAATTGAATATGGTATTTGAAAGGTGAGGGTAGTTGTATTGAGATGTTGGGATCTTTAGATGCAAAAAAGCCGCATCAATGATGCGGCTTTTTTTAATTGGCTCCCCTTGCAAGACTTGAACTTGCGACATACGGATTAACAGTCCGCCGTTCTACCAACTGAACTAAAGGGGAATTGATTGTTTAGTCTCTAATCAAGAGAATGGTGCCGACTACCGGAATCGAACTGGTGACCTACTGATTACAAGTCAGTTGCTCTACCTACTGAGCTAAGTCGGCATCATGAATCAAAAAGCTTATGCTTGATGATTAACTTGGCTCCCCTTGCAAGACTTGAACTTGCGACATACGGATTAACAGTCCGCCGTTCTACCAACTGAACTAAAGGGGAATTATTCTTAAAGCTTTAAAGAAATGGTGCCGACTACCGGAGTCGAACTGGTGACCTACTGATTACAAGTCAGTTGCTCTACCTACTGAGCTAAGTCGGCACATAATATTTCTTTGTGCTTTACTGTTGTTGTCTAAGACACCAACAAATAAATTGTGGTGCCCGGAGGCGGAATCGAACCACCGACACGAGGATTTTCAATCCTCTGCTCTACCGACTGAGCTATCCGGGCGACGAGGTGTATTAAACGTGTTTTCGCGTTCTGGGTCAACATTAAATTGCAAAAAAAGTATCGTTTGATGTTTTTCTATACTTAGTGGGTTGTTTTTGCTCATTTGGGGTGAAAAACCTAGGTCTAGCATGCCCTAAAAGATAGTAAAACTACGGTTAACTACACTGAATGGGCGCCGAAATAAAAAAAGCACGTATGAAAACGTGCTTTTTTATTTAAAAATTTTCTAGGGAGTTTAGTGTTTTACTTCAAACCTATTAACCCAAGCTTCTAATTCGTTGGAAAGGGAGGCAAGAGTTTGGGTGCTGTTATGACTTTCTGTTACGACATTGCTCAGTTGGTTACCGCTCTCTTCGATCATATTGATACGCTTCGATATATCATCGCTCACCTGAGTCTGCTCAGCGGCCGCTGTTGCGATTTGATGACTCATTGATGAAATAGACTCTAATGCGACAACAATCTGTTGTAGTGCTTCAGAGGCGTTTTGAGACTCTGTTACGGTGCTTTCACTAGTCGCGGCACAAACTTCCATGGTTTGAATTGCGTTGCGAGATCCTTCTTGAAGGTTATTAATCATTAATTGGATTTCTTTGGTGCTCGATTGTGTTCGGCCTGCAAGGTTACGAACCTCATCTGCTACAACTGCAAATCCCCGACCTTGCTCGCCAGCTCGAGCTGCTTCAATAGCTGCGTTAAGTGCCAACAGGTTCGTTTGCTCCGCTATATCACCAATCACATCCAATACTTTTGCAATGTTGTTTACATCATTATCTAGGTTAGCGACAGCTTCGCTGGCTGTGCCTAGTTGGCCTGCTAGGCCTTGAATGTTATCTACTGTGTTGTGAATGAGTTGTTGGGTATGCTGGCTCTGTTTGTCGGCCTCATCTGTGTTGCGCGCGGTATCGCTAGCTGAATCAGCTACGTTATTGGCTGAAGAGGCCATCTCGGTCATTGCTGTCGCGATCATCTCTGTTGATTGCTGTTGGGTGTCTGTCAGTTGGGCAATTGACCCAGCGCGATCTTCTACGCGCTGCAGTTCGCCTCTTAATGCCAGCATTGAAGCGTCAAGGTTTGATACTAGCTCAGCCAATGACTTACTCATTTGTTGCACTGCGTGATAGATACTGCCGTCAATTGCCTGAGTTTCGAAAGAGGTTTGAATTCGACCTTGTGCTACGGCTTGTACTGCTTCTCGTACGTCTTTAGGTTCGCCGCCAAGAAGCGCTAGCATGCGTTTAATGGATACAATTAGGCTCGATAGAATAAGACCAGCAATCACCACACAAAGGAATAGCTGCCATTGAGCGGTAGACCAAAAACGAGCGTTAACTTCATTGAACCCGATACCGGTGCCGACAACCCAGCCCCAATGTGGTGTTTTCTCTGCTATAGACAGTTTTTCTTCAATCGTTCCATCTGGAAGTTTTTGTGTCCAGGTGTATTCAATTATCTGGCCAGTGCGATTACCAAGTACTCTTTGGATCAGCTGACCAACACTATTGCCGTCGCCATCTTTAAAGTCGTTAAAGCTGGTTCCGTGTAGTTGAGGATCTAATGGTGTCGCGACAAACGTCATGTTCTCATCGGCTACGTAAACATATTCATTATCTTTATAGATGTTGTTACGTAGAAGACGAGTAGCTAGTTGCTTAGCTTGCTCTTCTTCTAGAGTGCCATCAATCGCCATTTTTTCGACTTCAGTAAGGATGCTGTATGCACTCTTAAATAGCTCGGTCACGCGAGCTTTGTTGTCCATGTTGCTCGCGACTCTCAATGTCCATAAACCAGTAGCAGTCAGTGCTAGCAGGGCGATCAAGATGATGCCCGATAATAAGTAAGCTTGCGTTTTTAGTTTCATATTTCCCCGCGCAGCGATTCAATAATTAGTATTAGGTATAATTCATCGAATCTTAATCTAAGTGGTGTAAGGCAGATATTAGAAAGACATCAAAATATGATAGAGATTAAATTTTCGAAGAAAAAAAAGTAACAGAACTTGGTTCTGTTTGTTTTAATGTGAAGATTAGCGTGTCATGAACTTTGGGGTGAATTGTTCTGTCGAAGTGGGGGACTCTTTATAGAACTTAGAATCTGCTGCTGTAGTAAGAGTACTAGAAGGAGATAACTCAATTTATCGAGACTGATTAAGAGTAGAGTAGAGTAGATGAGTATATTGAATAGAGCTTGCTTTTGTTTAAACGAAAAAAAGCCAAGTCTTTCGACTTGGCTTTCTTGAATGTGGCTCCCCTTGCAAGACTTGAACTTGCGACATACGGATTAACAGTCCGCCGTTCTACCAACTGAACTAAAGGGGAATTATTTGTGTCAACATCAGGTCTATAAAGACCATTATTTGTTAAGCACCAAATAATGGTGCCTCGAGGCGGAATCGAACCACCGACACGCGGATTTTCAATCCGCTGCTCTACCGACTGAGCTATCGAGGCAAAAGAATGGTGCCGACTACCGGAGTCGAACTGGTGACCTACTGATTACAAGTCAGTTGCTCTACCTACTGAGCTAAGTCGGCACACTAAATTCTTTGCTTAAAGAGTTAAACTCTTCAATTAAAACCTCATATAAAATGAAGTCCTTTAAAAATGGCTCCCCTTGCAAGACTTGAACTTGCGACATACGGATTAACAGTCCGCCGTTCTACCAACTGAACTAAAGGGGAATTATTTGTGTCAACATCAGGTCTATAAAGACCATTATTTGTTAAGTACCAAATAATGGTGCCTCGAGGCGGAATCGAACCACCGACACGCGGATTTTCAATCCGCTGCTCTACCGACTGAGCTATCGAGGCAAAAGAATGGTGCCGACTACCGGAGTCGAACTGGTGACCTACTGATTACAAGTCAGTTGCTCTACCTACTGAGCTAAGTCGGCACACTAAATTCTTTATGCTTTTGTTCGTGTTGCTACTCCCTGTTAAAGAGTGTTGACACCAACAAATCAAATTGTGGTGCCCGGAGGCGGAATCGAACCACCGACACGAGGATTTTCAATCCTCTGCTCTACCGACTGAGCTATCCGGGCAACGGAGCGCTATTAAACGGATTTTCTTCATAACCGTCAACACCTTTTTTGAAAATAATTAAAAAAAACGTTCGTTAGTTGTTTTTTTATTCAAAAGTGAGGCTTACGTTTTACCTTGGTTAAAATCTTTCTTGAATTTTGTTACTTTTTCTAAGTATCGGCGCGACTCTTTGTTTGGGTGCTTTTTAGTAAGTGCCCAGTATGCTTGGCTAGGTTGCAGCGAGTTTAGGTCTCGCATTGCTCGTTTTCTATCCTTACTGAAGGTATTGAGTACGCCACCCGTGCCGCCGTTGTATGCTGAAATCATGCTGTACTCGAGCGTTGTCGGGTGTTTTACATCTTTCAAATAACGATTTTTGAGTATGTAAAAGTATGCGGTGCCTGCATCAATGTTGTTTTCTGGATTGAATAAATACTCAGGACTTGGCTCTCCAGGCTTGTTCTTTACTAGCTTAAACACATCTCGACCTGCGGTTTTAGGCACCACCTGCATAAGACCGTATGCATTCGCCCAACTCACCGCGTAGGGGTTGAAACTACTCTCTGTTTTGATTATCGCGTAGATCAAGTCTTCAGGAATGTCGTAACGCTGAGATGCTCGTCGAACGATATCGGCGTATTGATAACTACGCTGACTGGCGTGATCGGCCACCATTGGGATCTCAACGTAATAGGCTTTTTTAAAGTCGACTTCTTTGGTTTTTAGGTTATTAGCGATCAGGTAATCAGCGAACTGGTTAGCGCGCCAAGACCATTGGATAGGCTTTTTTTCTTGGTCTACAACTTGGTTGTAGAGGAAAGGCCTGCCTTCTAATTTGATGCTTTTGGAAGAGAATAGGTCGACATGCGCTGGATCATCTGGCGTCAAAAGCGTTGTCATGATTGCGTTTTTGAGGTGTTTTTTAGGTTCAGTCGAGGAGACCGTTTCTACCGTTATGAGGCCTTCGCTAAAGTTTACTTCGGAACGGCTCAGGTAATTATCTATGTATTTCACATAGTTACTCTTACCTGCCATTTTTACTTCACTACTACCCCAGCGTTTTTGGATATTGCCAGAAAAGCTATTAATCAAAGCATCTAGTGCTCCGGTGTCTTTTTCAAACTGACCAGGCAGCTCTGCCAAATTGCTTACAAATCGGTTGGTCGGCTCGTAATTAACATCATAAATGCTTTCGACAAATTCACGGCTGCAGCCAGTTAATAACATGGCTGTTAGGAAGTAACTTAGCTTTTTCATAGTTCCTCATACAAAAATGACATCGCAGCGTTAACCATGATGTCATTAAAAATTGCTTAAATAAATGTCTTATTCGCTTGGTGGAGTATAGCCATCAATTACGACATCTTTACCTTCGAAAAGGAAGTTAACCATCTCAGTTTCTAGAAGTTTACGATGCTCAGGATCCATCATGTTTAACTTCTTTTCATTGATAAGCATAGTTTGCTTACTTTGCCATTGTCCCCAAGCTTCTTTAGACACGTTGTCAAAGATACGCTTACCTAAGTCACCTGGGTAAAGTTGAAAATCTAGGCCTTCAGCATCTTTTTGAAGGCGAGCACAAAATACAGTGCGGCTCATAGTGGTTCCTCTTATCGCGTTCGTTGATTCAAACGTCGTCGTTCAGTTCAAAGGGTAGGCTCTCAATAAGCTGCTTTACAGGAGCGGCTAGGCCAATTTCTTCCGGTTTTGATAAGTTATACCAGAGACCTTTAGTCCCTTCCATTATCAAATCTGGTTGTTTATCTAATTTCACTAATACTGGCGTGATATCTAAGTGGTAGTGGCTGAAAGTGTGTCTAAACGTAATCATGGTCTTGATCGAATTGGTTTGAGTGTCTTTGATCGAGCGAAGATCTAGTTGATGTTCGATCTCTGCGTTTTCATTTTGAGGGAAACAAAACAATCCGCCCCAGATACCAGATTGAGGGCGCTGTTCGAGCCACACTTGGTTATCGTGATAGAGAATCACAAACCATGTTTCTTTTACTGGCTTTTCTTTCTTAGGCTTTTTGCCAGGGAAGTCGAGCTGTCTATCGAGCTTCTTAGCCTCACACATGCTTTCAATTGGACACAAGGTACATTTAGGTTTGCTACGAGTACAAACCATCGCACCCATGTCCATCATTGCTTGGTTGTACTTATCGACATCTTTGTTCGGAGTATGTGCTTCGGCGTGTTCCCAAAGCTGGTTTTCGACTTTCTTTTGCCCCGGCCAACCTTCAACGGCAAAATTTCTCGCAAGCGTTCGTTTTACATTGCCATCAAGAATCGCATGAGGAAGCTTATGAACCGATGATAAGACGGCTGCTGCTGTTGAGCGACCGATGCCCGGTAGCGCGTTCATCTCTTCGATAGAAAGCGGGAATTCACCACCATATTGCTCAGCAACGATCTTGGCTGCTTTATGTAGATTGCGAGCTCGTGCGTAATAACCAAGCCCTGTCCATAAGTGGAGTACCTCATCTTGTTCGGCGTTCGCTAGGTCGATAACCGTTGGAAAGCGTTCTAAGAAGCGTTGGTAGTATGGAATTACCGTAGCAACCTGAGTCTGCTGAAGCATGATTTCAGATAGCCAAACGGTGTAGGCGGTTTTGTTTTGTTGCCAAGGCAATTCTTTACGCCCGTAGGCGTCATACCACTTTAATATGGCGGTTGCGAAAGGAGTCACGACATGCTCTATGCTTTGCTATTATTAGAAGCGAAATTGCAACACACTTAACGTTGGATGTAAAACAGACAAATTGTGTGGGAATTTATCCACGGAAAGACTTGCACCGGAGGCAATTCTTTGGATAATCCCCGCTTTGATTAATCAATGTGCAGGCAAAAATCAATGAGTGAAGTGACCACTAACGAATATACTGAAGACGGCAAACTGGTTCGTAAGATCCGTAGTTTTGTTCGCCGCGAAGGCCGCTTAACGAAAGGCCAAGAGAACGCGATGAATGAATGTTGGCCAACAATGGGTATCGACTACAACCCAGAGCTTCTTAACTGGAAAGAAGTATTTGGCAACGATAACCCGGTTGTACTAGAGATTGGCTTCGGTATGGGTGCATCACTGGTTGAAATGGCAAAGAACGCACCTGAGAAAAACTTCTTAGGTATTGAAGTTCATAGCCCAGGTGTTGGTGCGTGTTTAGGTACAGCTCGCGATGCTGGCGTAACTAACCTGCGTGTAATGTGTCACGATGCTGTAGAAGTATTTGAACACATGATTCCAGATAGCAGCCTGCATACACTGCAACTGTTCTTCCCTGACCCATGGCACAAAGCTCGTCACCATAAACGTCGTATCGTTAAGGCTGAGTTTGCAGAGATGGTTCGCGGTAAGCTTCAACTTGATACTGGTATTTTCCACATGGCAACAGACTGGGAAAACTACGCAGAACATATGATTGAAGTGATGAACGTAGCTCCAGGTTTCAAAAACATCGCTGAAGATGGTGATTACATCCCTCGTCCGGATGAGCGCCCGCTAACTAAGTTTGAAGCTCGTGGCCACCGTTTAGGTCATGGTGTTTGGGACATTAAGTTCAAGCGTACTAAGTAACTCCGAATCAAATGAAGAGAAGGGCAGTCCGATTTAGGATTTAACCCCTACACTTTATGGGATTGATTAAAGCCAACATTATTGTAATGTTGGCTTTTTTGTCCTTAGGCTTTTATTTCAGTAAAGGCTTAAGGACAGAGAGTAATACCAATCACAGTAAGTAAGTGATCAGAAATAGCGTAGGAAAAAGGCTTGAGAACAAGGCAGTATTTTTCGATAAGTAGTTACTCTACAATCAAAAATTCTAACGCAGTTATCGAGCATTTTAACAAGCTAGAGTGAGCAGTTATTTACTACGATTGGTATATGTTACACCCCTACAAAAATAACAATATAGAAGTAAGCGCACATGAAACCAACTCAAGCTATTTTGGCCGAGATCTTAGACGAAGTTCGTCCTTTAATTGGACATGGAAAGGTCGCTGATTATATCCCTGCACTGGCTCGCGTATCGAACCAGAAACTGGCGATCGCGGTATACACCAATGAAGGTAAGGTGATTAAAGCCGGCGATGCTGAAGAAGCATTTTCTGTGCAATCTATCTCTAAAGCCTTGAGCCTTACGCTAGCTATGGTGCTATATAAGCCTGAAGAGATTTGGCAAAGAGTAGGCAAAGAGCCTTCTGGTCAAGCCTTTAACTCGATGATTCAGCTTGAGATGGAGCAGGGGATTCCCCGCAACCCGTTTATCAATGCGGGTGCTATTGTCGTAGCAGACCTATTACAAAGCCGCCTGTCAGCACCTAGACATCGCTTGTTAGAGTTTGTGCGCCAGTTGTCGGGCGACACTCATATCGTGTATGACAAGATAGTAGCGGCTTCAGAAATGATGCACAGCGATCGTAATGCGGCTATCGCGTACTTGATGCGTTCATTTGGTAACTTTGAAAATGATGTTATCCCTGTTCTGAATAATTATTTTCATGCCTGTGCGCTTAAAATGACGTGTGTTGATTTGGCCAAAACCTTTAGCTATTTGGCAAACAAAGGTGTCTCGGTTCAAACCAAGAAAGAGATCATCACGCCAGTCCAAACCAAGCAGTTGAATGCTTTGCTTGCGACATGTGGTTTGTACGATGGTGCGGGCGAGTTTGCCTACCGTGTTGGTATGCCAGGAAAGTCGGGTGTCGGTGGCGGTATTATTGCCATTGTTCCGGGTGAGATGACAATCGCCGTGTGGTCCCCAGAGCTTGATCCTTCTGGTAACTCTTTAGCAGGTACTAAAGCACTAGAACTGCTTTCTGAGCGTATCGGTCGTTCTATTTTCTAAGAGAAAGGTACGAGATTCGAGCACGGACGTTGTCCTATAGAACGCTTCGCTCCGAGAGGGGGCTATAAAACAAAAAGGGTTGACCCTAAAGCCAACCCTTACACAATACTTCTCGAATCTATTCGTCTTCATCTGCCATGAAGGCTTCCAGCAAATCATTTAGGAATAGCTTCCCTTTTTCAGTGATCTGCCAATGAGTGTCGGTTTCATTCAAGTAGCCTAGCTCTTTTGCCCATTCAATCGTTTTTTGAATCGAATCAAACTCTAACCCAGTCGTATCAATGAAGTCTTGCTTTGGACATGCTTCCATTAACCTAAAGCGGTTCATAAAGAACTCAAAAGGTCGGTCTTCATTCGGCACTTCAAACTCATCGGATAGGTACGGTTTCACCATGTTCTGGTAAGCCGCTAAATAGCCTCTAGGGTGTTTAACCTTAGTGGTGCGAACAATGCGTCCATCAGCAAAACTTAGCTTGCCATGAGAGCCACAGCCAATACCTAGGTAGTCACCAAAGCGCCAGTAGTTGAGGTTATGTTGACACTGATATTCCGGCTTGCTGTAGCCTGAAATTTCGTACTGCACATACCCTGCGTCTGCGAGCTTCTTATGGCCTAGGTCGAAGATATCCCAAAGGTCATCATCATCAGGCAGCGTTGGTGTTTTGTAATAGAACATGGTGTTAGGTTCTATTGTTAGCTGATACCAAGATAAGTGCGGAGGGTCGAGTTCGATCGCTTTGTCTAAATCAGCCAACGCTTGATCAATACTCTGATCCGGTAAGCCGTGCATTAAGTCTAAGTTGAAACTATTCAATCCAATCTTATGCGCTAAGTGAGCTGCGTTGACCGCTTCATCTTGACCATGAATACGCCCAAGCCTTTCCAGTTTCTCTTGCTCAAAACTTTGTACGCCTACCGAGATTCGACTCACCCCTGCCTTTTGGTAACCAGCAAAACGCTCAGCTTCGATAGTTCCTGGGTTGGCTTCCATGGTGATTTCTATTTCAGGTTTGAACGGGATACGCTGTTCAATGCCTTGTAGCAATCGGCCAATTCCTTCAGGAGAAAACAGGCTTGGGGTTCCGCCACCAATAAAGATCGAATGTAGCGGACGAGGCATACCATTGAGCTGATATTTTTCGATGTCTGTATCGAGATCCTCAAGCAGTGCATCGATGTATTCTTTTTCTGGAATCTCGGCTTTCAGAGCGTGAGAGTTAAAATCACAATACGGACACTTTTGTACACACCACGGGATGTGTACATAGAGGCTAAGTGCGGGTGGTATTAGCGCTGTGTCGTGCATTACAGAGCTTGCTCCTTGAGAGTCTTGAATAGTGACGCAAGCGCTTTACCACGGTGTGATAGTTGCTTCTTACGTGACGATTCAAGCTCTGCTGAGGCGCAGTTATCTTCTGGTACAAAGAACACAGGATCGTAGCCAAAGCCATTCTCACCGTGTTCTTCAGTAAGAATACGACCTTCCCATTTACCGTGACACACTAGAGGTGTTGGATCATTCTTGTGACGCATTAGCACCAACACACAGTGGAAACGCGCAGTACGCTTTTCAGTTTCGACACCTTGCATCGCGTTTAGCAATTTTTCGATGTTCTGCTTATCGGTTGCCCCTTCACCTGAGTAACGCGCTGAGTAGATGCCCGGAGCACCATTTAAGTAATCAACTTCTAAACCTGAGTCGTCAGCAATGGCTGGCAGCCCTGTTTCTTTCGCTGCATGGCGAGCTTTGATGATGGCATTTTCAATGAAAGTCGTTCCTGTTTCAGCGACTTCTGAAACGTTAAATTCACTTTGCGCGACAACGTCAAAACCAAACTCAGACAGAATATCTGCCATCTCGCGAACTTTGCCTTGGTTGCCTGTTGCTAAAACAATCTTACTCATGGGGATGTGGCTCTAAATAAGTTAATAAATGAAAAGTAAGGTTTGAGCTTACTCTTCTATATAGAATTTCTGTGTGAAACGCAGTGGACCAGTGCCTTTTAGGCCTGCGTTCACATCGATGTCGAAGGTGATGTTTTCTTCGTGAGTTACGGGGAACTCAGCAAGGTAATAAATCGCATCGCCTTCTTTGATTTCTCGAAACTTCAAAGTACGGGTGTTTCCAACGAGGTTCTTCGCTGTTCCGGTAATTTTAGCTGTTGTCGCAGGCTTGCCTAGAGAAGCCTTGTCTAACACGCTGATGTTGAGGATTGCTGAGTATCCATTTCGCTTAAGTTTGTATTGCTTAGCGACTTGCGAAGTTAAGAACGTGGAATTAAAAGCCGAGTAATGAACCTCGACATCCTTAATGTTCTTAAATTGCCCTGCAGAGCTCGGTAAGGCAACAAGAGCTGTGAGTAGTGCTGTTATCCATAAACGCATAATGACTCCAATAAATAGCAAAAAGCCATCACAGGATGGCTTTGACTTCAGTTGGGATCTGGCTTGGCGAGCATATTCGAACTTGCTTGTGCCTACCGAGCTCTCCCTTTTCTATCTTAATTTGCCCTTTTGCGACCTTAAACTGTTTCGCAAGGTATTTCGCTAAATGGGCATTGGCTTTGCCATCAACCGGTGGTGCAGTAATGGCAATTTTCAGTTCCTCACCGTGCAAGCCGACAATTTTGTCTCGGCTTGCTTTGGGTTGGATATAGAGCCTAAGAAGAATATCGTATTCCTCGGCCCAAACTGCTTTTGGCATCGTCAAAGTACCTGAGGTTCGTACTTGAATTATAGCTGATACCAAATAGGACCGATCATGTCGCCCATTAGGAAGTTCGCAAATTGCAGAACAATGAACAGAACCAGTACGCTTAGGTCGAAACCACCCATGTCCGGAAGGATACGGCGGATAGGCACTAGCATTGGTTCAGTCAGTTGATGGAACACGTACTCTATTGGGCTGCGACCTTGGCTTACCCAGCTTAGGATTGCACGGATAAGTAGAACCCAGAAGATCAAACCACCAGCCGCTTTGAGCAGAGACAGTGCACCAAAGATTAGGAAGCTAATATCGAAAACGGCAGCGCCGCCAGAGATAATCAGGTTTAGAGCAACGAACTTAAGTACACACAGCACATAAGCGAAAACAACGGTCGCCAGATCAAGGCTGCCGATTGATGGAATAACTCGGCGTAGTGGGGCAACAACCGGTTGTGTCGCTTTTACGATGAATTGTGAGAATGGGTTGTAGAAATCTGCACGTGATGCTTGTAGCCAGATACGCAAGATCACAACCATGATGTAAAGATCAAAAACGGTCGAGATCAGAAAGCTCATCGAGTTCATATTGTTTCCTTTTTCGGATTTACTTGCCGCTTAGATATAACCAGAGCGGCAAAATGCTTAAAACAGTTTTTCCATCTCTTCAGCTCGAGCAACCGCCGCTTGCATGGCTTTTGCTACGATGTCTGATAGTTGATGTTCGTTAAACGTGCGTAGTGCTTCTGCGGTCGTGCCGCCTTTTGATGTCACTTGTTCACGCAGTGTTGATAATTCAGTATCTGGGTTTGCTACGACCATCTCTGCCGCGCCTAATGCAGACTGTTGCACTAGCTTACGAGCGGTTTCTTGATCAAAACCTTGGTTGATTGCTTCAGCTTGCATCGCTTCCATAAACAGGAAGAAGTAA
Organism: Vibrio sp. 1CM8B; assembly: GCF_023161685.1. Classification (NCBI taxonomy): domain Bacteria; kingdom Pseudomonadati; phylum Pseudomonadota; class Gammaproteobacteria; order Vibrionales; family Vibrionaceae; genus Vibrio; species Vibrio sp. 1CM8B. The sequence goes on along the minus strand of NZ_JALNTU010000002.1, from coordinate 605,650 downwards.
GCCGGAGCGCTACCCGCCGCCGCAATGATGTTGTTGATTCCAGACTCTTGTTCAACCCAGCTTACTTCACCAACAGCTTGCATCAGCTGAGAAGCAAAGTCTTTATCATCTTGGCTAACGGTTGAATCGGCATAAAGACCACTCATCCCTTTACCAAGCAGTGATGGCGTGTTTGGCATCACACGAACAAGGTTCAGCTGGCAGTTTAACATCTCATTGAGTCGGTTCGCATTAATACCCGCGGCAATTGAGATAACCAGTTTGTTGCTGAAGTCGATATCTTGTAAGGGTTTACATACATCAGCCATCATTTGTGGCTTCACGGATAACACCACAACGTCTGCTTGCTCTGCTGCTGCAATATTATCGCTGGTGGTATTGATACTGTATTCTTGTTCTAACGGCAGCCTTCTGGTTTCTGAAGGTGCTGTCGCAGTAATCTTTTGCGCTGGGTAACCACTCGCAACTAAGCCCGCTACAATTGAGCGAACCATGTTTCCCGCCCCAATAAAGGCGATGTTCTTATGTTCCATATATAAAATCCTGAGCGTGTCGCTGCGCGGATAAGGCGAAGCGGTATCAATACTTGTACTTGTCGTTACTTACTACGGCTATTTCGCGTAATCACGAGCGCCGAAAATAGCCGTTCCAATACGAACCATTGTGCTACCAGCCTCAACTGCTGCATCCATATCACCACTCATCCCCATCGAAAGGGTATCAATGTCTGAATACTTCGCTGCTAGCTTGTTTTTAAGCTCTGCCAGTTGAGAAAATGCATTAAGCTGAGATTGATAGTCAGATACGTTTGCAGGAATCGACATCAATCCTCTTAAGGTGAGGTTGGGTAGCGATGAAATCAACTCCGCGAGTGCAAAAACTGTCTCTTCTGAGGTTCCAGATTTGGACTCTTCACCACTAGTGTTTACCTGAATCAACACTTGCAAAGGTGGAAGTTCGCTTGGTCGTTGATCATTAAGCCTTTGTGCGATCTTATCGCGATCGACGGAATGCACCCATTGGAAGCTTTCCGCGATTGGGCGGGTTTTATTGGATTGAATTGGACCAATAAAATGCCACTCTAAATTTAGGTTAGAATGTTGTTCTGAAAAGTGTTTTACTTTATCTACACCTTCTTGAACATAGTTTTCACCAAAGGCAACCTGGCCTCCGAGTGCGGCTTCTAGAATCGCATCAATAGGTTTAGTTTTGCTGACGGCTAAAAGTTGCACGGACTCTGGAGCTCGTCCGCACTTTTGCTCAGCACTACGAATCTGTGAGGTGATTTGTTCGATATTTTGTTGAATACTACTCATAGCTGACTTTACTTAAGGGAAAATAAATGGATATCACTGAGTTACTAGATTTTAGTGTAAAGCATAACGCGTCAGATCTACATCTTTCTGCGGGTGTATCTCCAATGGTACGTATAGATGGTGAAGTAAGGAAGCTTGGAATCCCAGCTTTGAGTCATGCTGATGTGCATCGTTTGGTTTTTGAGATCATGAGCGATTCACAACGCGGTGAGTTTGAAGAAAAATTGGAAGTCGACTTCTCTTTTGAATTACCCAATGTTGGTCGCTTTCGTGTTAATGCGTTTAACCAAGCCCGTGGCTGCTCAGCTGTCTTTCGAACTATCCCTGTCGAAATCCCGACTTTAGATCAGTTAGGTGCACCTGAGATCTTCGAAAGGATTGCTAACTACGAAAAAGGCTTAGTGCTCGTTACTGGTCCAACTGGCTCTGGTAAATCAACGACTCTTGCGGCGATGGTTGATTACGTAAATCGCAACCACAATAAGCATATCCTGACGATTGAAGACCCGATTGAATTCGTTCACACCAACAATAAATGCCTAGTCAACCAGCGTGAAGTTCACCGTGATACTCACAGCTTTAAAGCGGCACTGCGTAGTGCGTTACGTGAAGATCCAGACGTAATTCTTGTTGGTGAGCTTCGTGACCAAGAGACGATCAGCTTAGCGTTAACCGCAGCAGAAACGGGTCATTTAGTGTTTGGTACTCTGCACACCAGTTCTGCGGCAAAAACGATCGACCGTATTATCGATGTGTTCCCAGGTAGCGATAAAGATATGGTTCGTTCGATGTTGTCTGAGTCACTGCGCTCGGTGATAGCCCAGAAGCTGCTAAAACGTGTCGGTGGTGGTCGTGTGGCGTGTCATGAAATCATGATGGCAACACCGGCGATCAGAAACTTGATTCGTGAAGACAAGGTTGCGCAGATGTATTCGATCATTCAAACGGGCGCAGCGCACGGCATGCAGACCATGGAACAAAATGCGAAGCAGCTGATGGCGCAGGGCTTGGTTGATTCGGAAGAGGTCGAGAAAAAGATCGAAATTGAAACCTCAATGTTTTAATCAAGGTGGACACAATGGAATTGAATCAAATCCTTGAGGGAATGCTTTCACAAAAGGCATCGGATCTTTATATCACTGTCGATGCGCCAATCCTGTTTCGTGTGGATGGTGAATTACGCCCCCAAGGAGAGAAGCTGAATGCGGCTCAGGTTGCTCAATTACTTGATGCGATGATGGAACAAGACCGACGTGATGAATATCAGCAAACGCGTGAGGCTAATTTTGCGATTGTGCGTGACTTTGGTCGTTTTCGTGTCAGTGCATTCTTTCAGCGAGAGCTGCCTGGAGCGGTCATTCGACGTATCGAGACTAACATCCCAACCTTTGAGCAACTAAAGCTTCCTGATGTACTGCAAGACCTGTCAATTGCTAAGCGCGGACTTGTGCTGGTGGTTGGGGCGACTGGCTCTGGTAAATCGACCTCGATGGCTGCAATGACAGGCTATCGTAACACCAATCGCTCGGGGCATATTTTGACGGTTGAAGATCCGATTGAATTCGTACACGAACATAAAAAGTGCATCGTGACGCAACGTGAGGTTGGACTCGACACCGAGAGTTACGAAGTTGCACTTAAGAACTCGTTACGCCAAGCACCAGATATGATTTTGATTGGCGAAATCCGGAGCCGTGAAACCATGGAATACGCGATGACCTTTGCTGAAACGGGTCATTTGTGTATGGCAACCTTGCACGCCAATAACGCTAACCAAGCGTTAGAACGTATTCTCCACTTGGTGCCGAAAGAACAGAAAGAGCAGTTCTTGTTTGACTTATCGATGAACTTACGTGGTGTCGTCGCTCAGCAACTCATTCGTGATAAGAATGGCAGCGGGCGTCATGGGGTATTCGAGATTCTGCTGAATAGCCCTCGTGTGTCTGACTTGATTCGTCGTGGTGAACTACACGAACTGAAAGCAACCATGGCTAAATCGAAAGAAATTGGTATGCAGACTTTTGACCAAGCTTTGTATGATTTAGTGATAGCAGGCAAGATCAGTGAAGAGGATGCGTTCCACAGTGCCGATTCTGCTAATGACTTGCGCTTAATGCTCAAAACCAGACGTGGTGATGATGACTACGGAACTGGGGCGTTGGCTGGTGTTAAAATTGATATGGGTTAGAAGCTACAGGCTTTAACGAAGAACGCCTGAGTTTAAAAACTCAGGCGTTTGAAGATACTTAATTATTATTCAGCGAACCGTGTTCTCGACGGCTGTCATCGTAATATTTGTTGCCGCTAGTGAAGCTAGAATTGGTTTTACCATCATTCATATACCCAGCACTGCTAGACCCTGTTGAGCTGCATGCTGAAATGGTTAGAGCGGCGAAGATTGCTAGAAAAATTTTCATGTGAACTCCCACTTACCTATTAATGAATTGCTTCGACATTACGTCGTAATATCATTATAGGATCACAACGGAGTTTAATCTTTGAGCTCTTAATTTTCGTTATGAATATTGTGCTTCAAACCAGCTCTCTAAAATGACGACTGCAGACTGGTTATCGACATTGCCTTTGCTTAGCGCTTTATAACCACCCATTTCAAAAAGGTCGGCTCTTGCTTCTGTGGTCGATAGTCTTTCATCATGTAGTTCAACATCGACACCAAAACGTCCTTTAAGACGGTTAGCGAACTTCTTTGCTCTGGGTGTGATGGTTGCTAAGTCTTTACCATGAAGGTCGGTAGGAAGGCCGACTACAATCAAGTTCGGTTGCCACTCCTTTATTTGCTTTTCGATGTCGTCCCAATTTGGGATACCATCTTTGGCTTTAAAAGCTTTTAGAGGACTTGCGGTGCCCGTGATTTCTTGTCCTATCGCACTGCCGATACTTTTTGTACCGTAGTCAAATGCCATAATTGTTCGTGACATGGGGTTTCCAAATTTATCTGTGTTTGAGAGTGGTTGCTGATTTGAGCTAGGCGTGACCAGCGTCTGCTGAAAGCTGAGCCGCATTTATGCCTAACATCTGTACAGCGACTTTCCAGCGGTCAGAAATCGGTGTATCGAAGATGACCTTCGGATCGGCTTCAACGGTTAACCATGAGTTCTCGGTCAGTTCGGTTTCCAGTTGTCCCGGTTCCCATCCTGCATAACCAAGTGCGACTAGATAATTCATCGGCTCATCTTCTGTGCCCAACACCATCAAGATATCTTTTGAGGTTGTTACCGAGATTTGGTCTGTCATGTTGATGCTGGATTGATAGCTGCCTTTAGGTTTGTGCAAAATAAACCCACGGTCTTCTGCGACCGGCCCACCGTTTAATACCGGCTTATCAAGACTTGCTTGATTGGATTTCGGCTGTTCAGAATCAACCTCAACTTGTTTAAGCATGCTGCCAACAGTGACATCGATAGGGGCGTTGATCATTAAGCCCATCGCACCTTCGTCGTTATGTTCACAAAGGTAAATTACCGAATTTTGAAAGTAGGGGTCTTTCATTCCGGGCATAGCAACCAGAAAGTGGTTCGTTAAATTCATAGAGCCTCCTGCCAGTGTGTTCCCAGTAAAGGAAAAAGAGCGGCGTGAAGCCGCTCATTGATTCTGTGCCGTTTGCGAATAGCTAAGGCTTTCTTTAGTTTAGGCTATTTAGCGTTAACGCGACGCTCGATTGCGTCCATTAATTTACCTGTTACCGAAATATCAAAAGCAGCTTCAATTTCACGGATACAAGTGGGGCTAGTCACGTTGATTTCTGTCAGCTTGTCACCGATAACATCAAGTCCGACAAAGATTAAGCCTTTTTCTTTTAGTGAAGGAGCTACTGCTCGTGCGATAGCCCAGTCTGTTTCACTCAACGGACGAGCTTCCCCTGTACCACCAGCAGCTAGGTTGCCTCGAGTTTCCCCTTTAGCCGGGATACGTGCTAGGCAGTAAGGCATTGGCTCACCGTCAACGACAAGAATACGCTTATCACCATTGCTGATGTCAGGAACAAAAGTCTGTGCCATTGCGTAGTTTTGACCGTGGTTCGTCAATGTTTCAATGATCACTGATACGTTTGGATCGCCTTCCTTCACGCGGAAGATTGACGCACCACCCATACCATCAAGTGGTTTAAGGATCACATCACCGTGCTTCTCACGGAACTCTTTAATCTTTTCCGCTTTACGAGTCACGATGGTTGTCGGTGTTAGTTCTGGGAACCAAGCCGTGAACAACTTCTCGTTACAATCACGTAGGCTTTGTGGTTTGTTTACGATCAGTGCGCCGTTCTCTTCAGCACGCTCAAGAATGTAAGTCGCGTAAATGTACTCAGTATCAAATGGAGGATCTTTACGCATTAACACTGCATCTAAATCAGATAGCGCGATTGTCTGTTCTGACTTGAATTCGTACCAACCGTTTAGATCTTCTTTTAGTTCTACAATTTTTGTGTCAGCAATGGCTACGCCTTGATCTAAGTGTAGATCATCCATTTCCATGTAATGGATTTCGTAACCACGACGCTGAGCTTCAAGCATCATGGCAAAGCTAGAGTCTTTTTTGATGTTAATGGATGAAATTGGATCCATTACGATGCCAAGTTTGATCATTTTTTTTCTCCTAGCCTAGATCGCCAAAACGAACTTGTAAGGCAGTAATTGCGGTTAGAGCTGCTGTCTCAGTACGAAGTACACGTGGGCCGAGTAGCGTCTCTTCAAATTTGTATTGTTCAGTCATACCGATTTCTTCAGCTGACAAGCCACCTTCAGGACCAATCAATAGGCGCACCTTGCTGATAGGTTCTGGAAGGGTGTTAATTGAGTACTTTGCACGAGGGTGTAGGTTTAGCTTTAGTGCTTCGCTTGGTTCGCTGCACCACTCTTCAAGCTGCATAATTGGACGAATGACTGGAACCGTATTGCGGCCACACTGTTCACACGCCGCAATAGCAATCTTTTGCCACTGTGCGAGTTTTTTCTCGAAGCGTTTTGTATCAAGCTTAACGCCACAGCGCTCTGAAATCAGAGGGGTAATGGTGTTCACACCAAGCTCTACCGATTTCTGAATCGTGAACTCCATTTTGTCACCACGTGAAATCACTTGGCCTAAATGTAAGTCTAACGGAGATTCGCTGCTGCGTTCGATGCGTTCAGAAACATTAACGGTGACATTTTTCTTTGATACTTCAGCTATCGTCGCAGGGAATTCAGCGCCACTGCCATCAAATAGAAGGACTTCTTGACCTTCTTTCATGCGAAGGACACGACCAACATGACCCGCGGCATCTTCGCCTAAAGCGAGTGAACCTAACTGATGAATGCGTTCTGGGTGATGGATACGAGGGATTCTCATGCTGGTAAACCTATAAATATGTTCATTTGGGTATTTTGTCTCTGCCTAACATGGATGCTTTTAGTTGAAAAAACAAGGGTAGAGCAAGAGTTTCAGGGGCAATTCTGAAACTCTTGTTTGAGATAGTTAGGAATGTTGATTGTACGAGCGACGTTATTGACAAGCAGGGTAAACAAATGGGTTGTGATTACCTTGGATGGCATAGATTCGCTCATCACGAGTACATTCCCACTTGTCGACAGGAAATTGCTTGTTCCACGCCATCATTAGGTTGGTTTGTTGCTTAGATAGCTTGAAACCATACTCTTGGCTCATGTAAAGGTAAGTACGCGCGATAGAGCCTTTTGCTCTGTCTGGCGGCATAACTTTACGCTGCTTAAAGTTGACCTGCATTTCACACTGACCATAGCTCACACCATCCATGCCATTCCACTGACTGAAATTGTAGTTGGAGCGATCACCGTTAACCTCGCCAATGGCTGGCGTTAGGTTGTGAAGATCGGCTTCCATGGACTTGAATATTTTGTCATTGCGAGTGCAGTTCTTGCGCCCGCCATCTTGCCAGCACTGACGCTGGTGGCCGAATTGCCAAGCTGGAACCACGTGTTCCCACTCAATTCGACTCGCCCGCTTTTGTTGTTTTCGGACTTGATAACCACAGCCGTCAAGGTCGGGAATCCCTTTCTTTTTGTCCTTCCATGTAATGTCACAGCCGCAATAAAATGAAGTTGGGTGGTCGAGATAAATCTTCACAGCTTCTCTTTTTGCTTTGGAGAATGAGCTCGGTGGTGCGGCGAAAGTGCTTTGGGTTACCAGTAGGCCAAATACTATTGATAAGTAAAAAGACACAGGTAGACCAAATGCTTTGAAGGTGAGTTTTTGCATAGAAAAAGACTGATAAAAGTATGATAAACATCAGTCTAGCACTCAAAGGATGAGTTTCTCCATTACATTTCTATCATCAACTTAATCGAGTGTAGCTTTCTGAAATAAAAAAGGATGGGGTTACCAAATCGAATAGGTGCGAGTCTAGGACTTTAGCTGAGCTGTGTGCCTGTGAAGGATAAGGTTTGATTGCACTGCTGGCAGCGATAGGTCGATTGATTTCGAAGTACTTTATTGTGTCGTCTGATTGATAATGGGTAAGTGGTGCACTCACATCTATACTCAAAGGTTTTCCCTTGAACTGAAGCTATTTCAAAGCTGTGGGTCGTTCTGGCTGGCACGTTGAATACTTTTTCCATCACGTATTTCCACTCGTTTCCGTGAGGCCTAACACGTCCAAATACCTGATACGTGATCAGGTGTGCGAGTTCATGCGGCACGACCTCGTTGATGAAGGCGTCTTCATTTTCAGAGAATAGTACGTGATTGAGCTTAATTTCGTTGAGCTGAAGGTAGGCCTTTCCCGCCGCTTTGCCTCTTAACTTGAAGGTAATAATTGGGTGTGGAAATTCACGAGAGAAATGTTGATTTGCGATAGCTAGGCACTCGGCCAATTTTTTATTTGCTCGATGCTGTTGCGGGGTGTAAGACAAACGTTGTTAACTCCAAATAAAAGGCCTCAGCGTTTAAGCTAAGGCCTCATCATAACATTGCTTGTTGATCTAGCGATGCTTTACACGTGATGTTTTTTCTTAATTATCTCGTGATAAGCGTGCCATGTACCATAACCAAGTAGCGGCATGGTGACGATCATTCCAATGCCGTAGGTGGCAAAACCCACCAGAATACCGGCACAAATAATACTTGCCCAAACCACCATTGCAGGAATGTTCGATTTCACGGCATTAAAGCTAGTGAAAATCGCACTCATCACATCAACGCGTCTCTCCATCATTAACGGAATTGAAAATGCTGAGATGCTAAATATGAGGCTTGCGATAACAAAACCAATCACAGAACCCGTAATTAAGAAGGGAGCGAACTCAGCCAATGGTGCACCTTGCACTGAAGGGTAGAGTGCGTGCAATAACGCAGCGATACGCATCCAGAATATCATCGCAACCATCAATACAATCGCAAAGGCCCATTGGTGGGTGGAGTTGCGAGTAATGGCTTTCATCGAGTGCAGTAGGCTGGCGTTGTGGCCTTTTTCTCTTTCCCAGGCTGCGTCATATAAGCCTAGAGCAAGAAACGGCCCTATCAGCATGTACACGATCAGGCTTGGCATTACGACCAAGTGTGTTCCTTGCCATTGGACAAGTTGAACAATCGCAATGGCCGCTCCCATAAAGCACAATCCGTAAAATGCGCTGATTAATGGCATTCTTACTAAGTCATGCAGAGCAAGCGACAACCAATGAAAGGGTGCGGAAATACTGATTTGGTTGCAAGGAATGGTGCGAGCGTAATCCTTATCGCTGACCTTGTGTTTTTTATCGTTCAGTTCGGATGGGTGCGCGGTACGAGGCATAGATCCCCCTAGTTAAATAACGTCCTAGTTATAATCCCATAAGGCTCATCGATGTGGCTTGTGTGAGAGTTATGGTGTTGAGCTAAATTGCTCTCTGTCATCCCAGTTATTGCTCTAGCGTGCATTTAACGAGCGTTATCAGACTGAATTAATTTAAGTTAAATGTGAGCTTGATCGCCTAGGAGTTACCTTAACTATTGTCAGTAGTGCTAGAAAACACAAATTATCAGCGGCTTTTTATACTAAGTGGTTAACGGTAAAGAAGGGCGTTGGAGAAGGGTATTGTGAGTGAAAGTTCGGTAAGTACATAAAAATAAAGCCCTTACTAAGAAGTAAGGGCTTTAAAGAAACAAATCGCAGTGGCTAAATTATTTTAGGCCAGCGAAGTCCGCAAGGATTGCTGCTTTGTCAGTCGCTTCCCAAGGGAACTCTTCACGACCGAAGTGACCGTATGCCGCTGTCTGCTTGTAGATAGGCTGAAGAAGGTTCAGCATCTCTTGAAGACCGTATGGACGTAGGTCGAAGTTTTGACGAACTGCTTCAATGATGATTTCGTGAGCTACTTTTTCAGTACCAAACGTTTCAACCATGATAGATGTTGGATCAGCAACACCGATAGCGTAAGACAGTTGAATCTCACAACGGTCGGCCATGCCAGCAGCAACGATGTTTTTAGCAACGTAACGAGCCGCGTAAGCTGCAGAACGGTCAACTTTTGATGGATCTTTACCAGAGAATGCACCGCCACCGTGACGAGCTGCGCCGCCGTAGGTATCAACGATGATCTTACGACCAGTTAGACCACAGTCACCCATTGGGCCACCGATTACGAAACGGCCTGTTGGGTTGATGAAGAAGTTAGTGTCTTTGTTGATCCACTCAGCAGGAAGTACTGGCTTGATGATCTCTTCCATTACTGCTTCACGTAGGTCAGGTGTTGTTACTGAATCGCAGTGTTGAGTCGAAAGAACAACAGCGTCGATACCAACGATCTTACCTTGGTCGTATTGGAACGTAACTTGAGATTTCGCATCTGGGCGAAGGAAGTCAAGCTTACCGCTCTTACGTACTTCAGCTTGCTTCTTAACAAGAAGGTGAGAGTAAGTAATTGGAGCTGGCATTAGGATAGATGTTTCGTTAGTCGCGTAACCAAACATGATGCCTTGGTCGCCTGCGCCTTGCTCTTTAGGGTCTTCTTTATCAACACCTTGGTTGATGTCCGGAGACTGCTTACCAATGGTGTTTAGAACAGCACAAGAGTCAGCGTCAAAGCCCATATCAGAATGAACGTAACCAATTTCACGTACTGTTTCACGAGTGATTTCTTCGATATCAACCCATGCAGACGTTGTTACTTCACCGCCAACCATAACCATGCCGGTTTTAACGTAAGTCTCACAAGCAACACGTGCTTTTGGATCTTGTTCCAAGATGGCATCAAGAACAGCATCAGAGATTTGGTCTGCAATTTTATCTGGATGGCCTTCTGAAACAGATTCAGAAGTGAATAGGTGCTTAGCCATGAGAGCTCCACTTTTAGTTTTTGGTGTAAATAGTTTATGGCGTCGCAAGCTAGGAAGCGCCGCCATTAAATACAGTATATTTTGTAGGTGTTTCTACATCTAGACGGCTATTCTAAATTCCAGCGGTCGAATTACAAGCTCTTTTTTATGATATGTCATAACTAAACGTTTGCGTCTTGATCAGGGTAAGCCATTGCTAAGTGATGTAAATGTTCGAAAATTGCGAAAAATGACCGTTAAAATGCCTGTAAAACGTTTGCAGTAGCAATAGTCGTTTGAGAGAATACCCGCGCTAATAAAAATGAAAACTTTAGCAATTATCTCTTTTTTAAATCGCTTATGTACTCAGGAGCAGACATGCCTTCTCGTAAAGATCTAGCCAATGCAATCCGCGCACTTAGCATGGACGGTGTTCAACAAGCAAATTCAGGCCACCCAGGCGCACCTATGGGTATGGCTGACATCGCTGAAGTTCTTTGGCGTGGCCACTTGAACCACAACCCAGCAAACCCAGAGTGGGCTGACCGCGACCGTTTTATCCTGTCTAACGGCCACGGCTCAATGTTGATTTACTCTCTGCTTCACCTTGCAGGTTACGAGCTTTCAATTGAAGACCTGAAAAACTTCCGTCAACTGCACTCTAAGACTCCAGGTCACCCAGAGTACGGTTACGCTCCTGGTATCGAGACAACGACTGGTCCTCTAGGTCAAGGCATCACTAACGCTGTTGGTATGGCAATGGCTGAGAAAGCACTGGCTGCGCAGTTCAACAAAGAAGGCCACGACATCGTAGACCACTACACTTATGCATTCATGGGTGATGGCTGTCTGATGGAAGGTATCTCTCACGAAGCATGTTCTCTAGCAGGTACGCTTGGTCTTGGTAAGCTGGTTGCTTTCTGGGATGACAACGGTATCTCTATCGATGGTGAAGTTGAAGGTTGGTTCTCTGACGATACACCTAAGCGTTTTGAAGCTTACGGCTGGCATGTAATCCCAGCAGTAGATGGTCACGACTCTGATGCTATCAACGCTGCTATTGAAGCGGCTAAAGCAGATCCTCGCCCAACACTTATCTGTACTAAAACTATTATCGGTTTTGGTTCGCCAAACAAAGCGGGTACGCACGACTGTCACGGTGCTCCACTAGGTGCTGATGAAATCACAGCAACTAAAGCTGCGTTGGGTTGGGAACACGGTCCTTTCGAAATTCCAGCGGATATCGCAGCTGAGTGGAATGCAAAAGAAGCAGGCGCAGCGAAAGAAGCAGCGTGGAATGCTAAATTTGACGCATACGCAGCGGCTTACCCAGAGCTAGCAGCAGAATTCAAACGTCGTACTAACGGCGAGCTTCCAGCTGAGTGGGAAGAGAAAGCAAGCGCAATCATTGCTGATCTTCAAGCTAACCCAGCAAATATCGCATCACGTAAAGCATCTCAAAACGCACTAGAAGCGTTTGGTCAAATGCTTCCAGAATTCATGGGTGGTTCTGCTGACCTTGCGCCTTCTAACCTAACTATGTGGTCTGGTTCTAAGTCTCTTGAAGCAACTGACTTCTCTGGTAACTACATCCACTACGGTGTACGTGAATTCGGTATGACGGCTATCATGAACGGTATCGCTCTGCACGGTGGTTTCGTACCATACGGTGCAACGTTCCTAATGTTCATGGAATACGCTCGTAACGCAATGCGTATGGCTGCTCTGATGAAAGTTCAGAACATCCAAGTTTACACGCACGACTCTATCGGCCTAGGCGAAGATGGTCCTACTCACCAACCGGTTGAGCAGATCGCTTCTCTACGTCTAACGCCAAACATGAGCACATGGCGTCCATGTGACCAAGTTGAATCAGCCGTGGCTTGGAAACTGGCTATTGAGCGTAAAGATGGTCCTTCATCTTTAATCTTCTCTCGTCAAAACCTTGCACAACAAGATCGTAACGCTGAGCAAGTAGCTAACATCGCTAAGGGTGGTTACATCCTGAAAGATTGTGCTGGTAAGCCAGAACTAATCATCATTGCAACGGGTTCTGAAGTTGAGCTTGCAGTTGAAGCTGCTGCACAACTAACCGCTGAAGGTAAAGCAGTACGCGTAGTATCTATGCCTGCAACTGACGCGTTCGACAAGCAAGATGCTGAATACCGTGAGTCTGTACTTCCATCTGACGTAACTGCTCGTATCGCAGTAGAAGCTGGCATCGCTGACTTCTGGTACAAGTACGTTGGTTTTGGTGGCAAGATCATTGGTATGACAACGTTCGGTGAATCTGCACCAGCAGGCGAACTATTCAAGATGTTCGGTTTCACTACTGAAAACGTAGTAAACACCGCGAAAGAGCTTCTTGCTTAATCATTGATTGCTAGCCTAGTGCTAACAATGAAATGAATAAAAAAACCGAGCACTGAGCTCGGTTTTTTGTATCTGGGATTTGTTTCTTCTAGGCTTATCTCTACAAGCAACAGATTAACCTGTCCTAACTAAACGGGGTTATTCAAGTAATGCCTTTTGGGTAGGATTCAGTTATCATCTGTTGCACGAAATTTTGGTTAGATGTACGGAACTATGCTAAAAGTCGCGATAAACGGATTTGGAAGAATAGGGCGTAATGTATTGCGCGCTGTTTATGAAAGTGGCAAAAGCCAACAAATCAAAGTAGTAGCGGTCAATGAGCTTGCTCAGCCTGACGCTATGGCTCACCTATTACAGTACGACACCAGTCACGGCCGCTTCGGCAAGAAGATCTCCAACGACCAAGAGCACATCTATGTTCATCATGGTATTGGTGCTGAAGACAAGGGAGAGTTTGATACCATTCGTATCTTACACTTGGCTGATATTGAGCTGTTGCCTTGGCGTGACCTTGAGGTGGACATTGTCCTCGATTGCACGGGTGTTTATGGTTGCCGAGATGACGGTCTAGCGCACATCGCTGCTGGAGCTAAAAAGGTGCTGTTTTCACACCCAGGTGCTAATGACCTTGATAACACCATTATCTATGGTGTGAATCACGAGACCATCGAAGCCGACCATCGAATCGTTTCCAATGGTTCATGCACCACCAACTGTATTGTCCCTATCATTAAGGTTCTTGATGACGCCTTTGGCATCGAGTCCGGTACTATTACGACCATTCACTCTTCAATGAATGATCAACAAGTTATCGATGCGTACCACAGCGATTTGCGCCGTACTCGAGCAGCAAGTCAATCTATCATTCCTGTCGATACCAAGTTGCATAAAGGTATTGAAAGAATCTTCCCGAAATTTTCCAACAAATTTGAAGCGATATCTGTGCGCGTGCCGACGGTAAACGTCACTGCGATGGATTTAAGTGTCACAATTAATGCAAATGTGAAAGTTAATGACGTAAATCAAACCATTGTTAATGCATCCCAGTGTACATTACACAATATAGTTGACTATACTGAAGCGCCGCTCGTTTCCATCGACTTTAATCACGATCCCCATAGCGCAATCGTTGATGGTTCACAAACTCGAGTGAGCAACGGCCACTTAGTGAAAATGCTAGTGTGGTGTGACAATGAATGGGGCTTTGCGAACCGAATGCTGGATACGGTTCTTGCAATGCAAGCTTCTGAAGGCAAGAGGTAAGACCTAGAAGCAAATGTGCGGATTATTTATTTTTTAGCTTGAAATAAATACTAAGAGTCCACATATTATTAGTAGTGAAAGAATTACCAGTTGAATAATTTATAGGCTTAGCAGGGTTGCTGAGTTTCCAAAACTTTATATTTATTTAAATTTGAGAGGACAAATCATGTCTGTGATCAAGATGACTGACCTGGAACTTGCAGGTAAACGCGTATTTATCCGTGCTGACCTAAACGTACCAGTAAAAGACGGTAAAGTAACTTCAGATGCACGTATCCTTGCATCTCTACCAACTATCAAACTTTGCCTAGAAGCTGGCGCAAAGGTAATGGTTACTTCTCACCTTGGTCGTCCTACTGAAGGCGAATACAACGAAGAGTTCTCTCTAGCTCCTGTAGTTAACTACCTAAACGACGCACTAGACTGCGAAGTTAAACTAGCTAAAGATTACGTAAACGGCCTAGAGCTAAACGCTGGTGAACTTGTTGTTCTTGAAAACGTTCGCTTTAACAAAGGCGAGAAGAAGAACGAAGAAGCACTTTCTAAGCAATACGCTGCACTATGTGACATCTTCGTAATGGATGCATTCGGTACAGCTCACCGTGCTCAAGCTTCTACACACGGCGTTGGTACTTACGCTCCTGTAGCATGTGCTGGCCCTCTTCTAGCTGCTGAGCTTGAAGCGCTTGGTAAAGCAATGGACAACCCAGCTCGCCCACTAGTGGCTATCGTTGGTGGTTCTAAGGTTTCTACTAAACTAACCGTTCTAGAATCTCTTTCTAAAATTGCTGACCAGCTTGTTGTTGGTGGTGGTATCGCGAACACATTCATCGCTGCTGAAGGTCACAACGTAGGTAAGTCTCTATACGAAGCTGACCTAGTTGAAACGGCTCAAAAGCTAATGAAAGAGTGTGCTATCCCAGTAGCAACTGACGTTGCATGTGCTAAAGCATTCGACGAAAACGCAGAAGCTGAAATCAAGCACGTTTCTGAAGTTCAAGACGACGATATGATCTTCGACCTTGGTCCAGATTCAACTGCGGCACTAGCTGAAATCATCGGCAACGCGAAAACTATCCTTTGGAACGGCCCTGTAGGCGTATTCGAATTTAAGAACTTCGAAGCGGGTACAGCGGGTATCTCTAAAGCAATCGCTGAGTCTGCAGGTTTCTCTGTAGCAGGTGGTGGTGACACGCTAGCAGCTATCGACAAGTTCGGTATCAAAGCTGACGTTTCTTACATCTCTACTGGCGGTGGCGCTTTCCTTGAATTCGTTGAAGGTAAAGTACTTCCTGCAGTAGCAATGCTTGAAGAGCGTGCTAAAGCATAATTGATTTAGAAAGGCGAGATGTGAATCTCGCCTTTTAACGTTTGCTGCATATCACACTTTTTTGCTAGAATGGCATAAGTTGTGAGCAAACGATTGCAAGTTTTTAAACTTAAGTTTTTTAATCTTAAAACGATAGAATAAATAGGACTATTTCCATGTCTAAGATCTTCGATTTTGTAAAACCTGGTGTGATTTCTGGCGATGACGTACAGAAAGTATTTGAAGTAGCAAAAGAAAACAAATTTGCTCTTCCTGCTGTAAACGTTGTTGGTACTGACTCTGTAAACGCAGTACTAGAAGCAGCTGCTAAAGTTAAAGCTCCAGTAGTTGTTCAGTTCTCTAACGGCGGCGCTGCATTCTTCGCAGGTAAAGGCGTTAAACTTGAAGGTCAAGGCGCACAAGTTCTTGGCGCTGTAGCTGGTGCAAAATACGTACACGCTGTAGCTGAAGCTTACGGTGTTCCAGTTATCCTGCACACTGACCACGCTGCTAAGAAACTTCTTCCATGGATCGACGGTCTACTAGACGCTGGTGAAGAGTTCTTCGCACAAACTGGTAAGCCTCTATTCTCTTCTCACATGCTAGACCTTTCTGAAGAGTCTCTAGAAGAGAACATCGAAACATGTGCTAAGTACCTAGAGCGCATGGCTAAAATGAACATGACAATCGAGATCGAACTTGGTTGTACTGGTGGTGAAGAAGACGGCGTTGATAACTCTGATATGGACGCATCTGAGCTTTACACTTCTCCAGAAGACGTAGCATACGCTTACGAGAAACTAATGGCTGTTAGCCCACGTTTCACTATCGCTGCATCTTTCGGTAACGTACACGGTGTTTACCAAGCT
Source organism: Vibrio sp. 1CM8B (assembly GCF_023161685.1). NCBI lineage: Bacteria > Pseudomonadati > Pseudomonadota > Gammaproteobacteria > Vibrionales > Vibrionaceae > Vibrio > Vibrio sp. 1CM8B. Next base: position 589,256 of record NZ_JALNTU010000002.1, on the reverse strand, counting down.
GGTAACGTTGTACTTACTCCAACTATCCTACGTGATTCTCAAGCATACTGTGCAGAGAAGTTCGGTATCGCACCTAACGCTCTAAACTTCGTATTCCACGGTGGTTCTGGTTCTTCTGAAGCAGAAATCCAAGAGTCTATCGGCTACGGTGTTATCAAAATGAACATCGATACTGATACACAGTGGGCAACTTGGGACGGTATCCGTCAGTACTCTGCTGACAACTTCGATTTCCTACAAGGTCAAATCGGCAACCCAACTGGCGAAGCTGCTCCAAACAAGAAGTACTACGATCCACGCGTATGGCTACGTGCTGGTCAAGCTTCAATGGTTGCTCGTCTAGAGAAAGCATTTGCTGACCTTAACGCTGTAGACGTACTATAATTCTTTGAATTAAGTACTCTTTAAGTTTTAAAAACCCGCTCATTGAGCGGGTTTTTTTATATCTGATAAAAACTTGTATTAAATATGTGAAAAACCTAGCGTGCGGTGAATAAATTTCGTAGTCTTTTAGTTATCGGTATTTGTGTTTATCGGTAAGTTTTAATAATTCAAAAGCTTACATAAATATGACTTTGCAATCTGTCAAAGATAGGATATCGTGCCGAAAAACTGAACTTGGTTCAGTTTATAAAAAGGACTTGGCTTTAATTTACTTTTAACACAATGACTTAACGGTAATTAAACTGTTTATTATATTGCAGAGTAAATTAGGCTTAAGGCAGTTTAGCCCATAGCATATTATATAGAGGATGCACATTATGGCTGATAGTTCGACAGCGATTGAGACTCCACTTGTGGATGGTTTGTCTCAAGCAGAGCAGTGGTTAACAAATAATTCAGATTTATTTATCCAATATGGCGTAAATATCATTTCAGCACTGATAATTCTATTTATTGGTAACCTTATTGTTAAAGCCGTAGCGAATAGCGTGTCTAAGGTTCTTCAGAAGAAGAAAATGGACCGAGCTGTTGTGGAATTTATTCACGGCTTAGTTCGCTACCTATTGTTTGTTATTGTTTTAATTGCTGCACTTGGTCGTTTAGGTGTTCAAACGGCATCTGTAGTTGCTGTTATTGGTGCGGCTGGTTTAGCCGTTGGTCTTGCACTACAAGGCTCACTATCTAACTTTGCTGCTGGTGTACTTATCGTTGCATTCCGTCCATTCAAGTCTGGTGACTATGTGGAAATTGGTGGCGTAGCAGGTTCAGTGGATTCAATTCAGATCTTCCAAACGGTTCTAACAACGCCAGATAACAAAATGGTAGTGGTACCAAACGGTAGCGTTATTGGTAGCCCAATTACTAACTACTCTCGTCATGACACACGTCGTATCGACCTAATGATCGGTGTTTCTTACGGCGCTGATCTGCAAAAGACCAAAGAACTTCTGACTAAGATCTGTGAATCTGACGAGCGCGTGTTGAAAGAACCAGGCGTTCAAGTTGGTGTTCACACGCTAGCGGACTCTTCAGTAAACTTTGTTGTTCGCCCATGGGTTAACACAGCAGAGTACTGGGATGTGTATTTTGACCTTATGCAAGCAATCAAAGAAGGCTTGGATAACGAAGGTATCGAAATTCCATTCCCGCAAATGGATGTACACATGAATAAAGTAGAAGCTTAATTTTTAGTTAGTTTTTATAGCTATAAGCTTTTATAAGGAAAGGCGGATAACTTAGGTTATCCGCCTTTTTTGTTGGTTTCATGAAGCTAAATAGATTTACCAGTATTGTTCAATCAGTCCATTGGTAAGCACTGCTGCAATGGCGAACATCATGGTCGCGACTGCGATATCAATGCCTTTCTTAACATTCGGTTTAGATAGCGTTGGGCCTAGCTTTGCCGCGCCCAATGACAAGGAATAAAACCAGACAAATGAAGCTAATATAGTCCCCATAGCAAACGCAATTCTGTCGTTGCCTTCAAATTGCCCACCAATAGATCCAAGAATTACCACGGTATCCAAATAGAGGTGTGGGTTTAATACTGTTACTGCCAATGCCCCTAAAATAACGGTGCGCTTGCCACGCGCCAATATCTCACCTTTCGATTCATCACTGGTGCGCACTTTGAATGCACTGCGTAGTGATAGCAAACCATACACAGTCAGAAAAGCGATGCCACCTAATGTTACGGAGGTCAGTAGTAATTCATTTTGCGACAAGATCGCTCCGCCGCCAAAAATACCTAATGAGATAAACAGAGTATCGAGCAGGCTACAAATCGTTGCTGTCGTTAAATGATGATTGCGTTTTATCCCTTGATTTAGGACGTACGCATTCTGAGCGCCAATAGGGATAATCATACTTGCCCCTAGACCAAAACCTTGTAATAAAACCCAAAAACTCATTTTAACCTCCACTTATTTAACGATATTTACGTGCTATATGGCGAAGATACTCCGACCCTTCAAATAAGTATAATTAATGATTTTAATCCATTATTAGAGTTGCTAATGTGGTGGGGAGTTAGCTTAAAAAGGAAGCAAATTGATGCGCGGATTGGATTATAAATGGATAGAAGCACTGGATGCGGTAGTAAAACAACGTAGCTTCGAAAGGGCTGCTGAACAGTTATATATCTCCCAGTCGGCGGTATCTCAGCGCATCAAACAGCTGGAAAAGTGGTTGGCTCAGCCTGCCTTAGTGAGAGAAAGCCCGCCTAGGCCAACGCCTGCGGGTAAAAAATTACTGGGCTTATATCGTCGTGTTCGTTTGTTAGAGCACGAACTTGTGCCTGAGTTGATGAATGAAGAGGGAACTCAGCCACTATCGATATCCATAGCCACTAACGCTGATAGTTTGGCGACATGGCTGCTACCGGCTTTGTCGGATGTGATGAAATCTCGCCAAGTCGAGTTGAACCTCGCGATTCATGGTGAGTCGAGAACCATTGAAAAGATAAAAAGTGGCGAGGTGGCCGGTGCAATCAGTTTGGAGTCTCAAGCGATTCCTGGCTGCAGTGCTGACTATCTCGGTAGGATGGATTATGTGTGCGTGGCTAGCCCTGGCTTTCATCAGCGTTATTTCTCAGAGGGCGTAAACTACGCCACCTTAAGCAAAGCGCCTGCGGTTTCCTATGATCAATACGATGATCTGCATAAGAAGTTTCTGCATGATCATTTTAACGTCCCGAGAGACAGTGTGATCAATCATACGGTCGGCAGTTCAGAAGCATTCGTGCGCTTAGCGTTGTCGGGTGTCGCCTATTGCTTGATTCCTCGATTACAGATTATCGATGAGCTCGAGTCTGGTGCTCTGATTGATATCACACCTGGATTTCTGCTCTCTTATCGCATCTATTGGCACCATTGGCAGCTTGAGAGCGGGGTATTAAAAGAGGTGTCTCAAGCGATATTAAGTTTTGCTCACAATCACTTACCTCAGTAAACTGTTGGTTTTTTCAGCGTCAAAATTCTGTTAGAAGTGTGTGCTCTGGATTGGCTAAACGATAAATTGCTCTATGATGAAAGTACATTTGTTTAGCATAGGTCATACCTAATGAAGCTTGTACCAAAGATGTTAGCAACGTCTCTTACTCTTACTGCGGCGTTGAGTGCTGTGAGTTTTCCATCATTGGCAGACTCTCCATCCTTTCCTCATATTTCAACGACAGGCTATGGTGAAGTGATCGCGACACCTGATATGGCGACATTCTCTGTGAGAGTCGTGGAATCTACGATGACTGCTGAACAGGCTAAAAATACCGTTGATAAAGTCGTGACAGGCTTTCTAAATAAGTTGCATCAAGCTGGTGTTGATGAGGCGAGTGTTCATAGCTCAAACCTGTATCTATCTCCTCAATATCACTACCCGAAAGATGGCAAACCGGAACTGGTTGGCTACCGCGCTTCACGTAATGTGACCGTTCAAGTGACTGAGCTAGCCAATCTTAATGAGTACATGGATATTGCTATTGGAGAAGGCATTAATCAGATCGACAACATTCAGCTTCAAGTTCGAGATCAAGCCAAGTATCAAGAGCAAGCGCGCTTAGAAGCCATCAAGGATGCGCGATCGAAAGCTAAATCATTAGCGAGTGGGTTTGAGCGTGAGTTGGGTGATGTTTGGCGTGTTGATTACAACGCACAATCTTCTCAGCCTGTGTTAATGCGTTCAATGGCGATGGATGCGAGAACAGAGTCGAACTCTTATGAAGACTCAACGATCACCATTCGCGATCGTGTTAATGTGATCTACCAGATCGAAGAATAAGATAGCGCTATAGAGGCTTTTGGATCATGGTGTTCTAATTACCTACGATAGGCCAAATACTAAAAAGGCTCTCATAATGAGAGCCTTTTTGTTTTTACTAATATCGAGTTCGATGATTAGTGAAGTAGACGAGCACGGATTGTGCCTTCGATCTCTTTCAGTTTAAGCAGTGCTTCTTCTGAACGATCCGCTTCTACATCGATAACTACATAACCCATATCAGCCGCAGTCTGTAGGTACTGACCCGCGATGTTAATGCCTTCTTCAGCGAAGATGGTGTTGATCTGAGTTAGGATACCTGGGCGGTTTTCGTGAATGTGCAGCAAACGAGACGTGCCCGTGTGTAGCGGTAGAGATACCTCTGGGAAGTTAACACTTGATAGCGTAGAACCGTTATCAGAGTATTTCGCTAGCTTGCCAGCCACTTCAACACCGATATTCTCTTGTGCTTCCTGAGTTGAACCTCCTACGTGAGGTGTAAGAATCACGTTGTCGAACTGCATCAATGGCGACTCAAACGGGTCTGCATTGGTTTTTGGTTCTGTTGGGAAAACGTCGATCGCTGCACCTGCAAGGTGACCAGACTCCAGAGCGCCACACAGAGCAGGAATATCGACTACCGTGCCACGAGCTGCGTTGATAAAGATAGAACCTGGCTTCATGCGCTCGAACTCTTCTTTACCCATCATGTCTTTTGTTTCGTTGGTTTCAGGTACATGCAAAGAGATTACGTCACACTTGTTCAGTAATTCCGTCATGGTATGAACTTGCGTTGCGTTACCTAAAGACAGTTTGTTTTCAATGTCGTAGAAGTAAACACGCATGCCAAGGTTTTCAGCAATAATACCCAGTTGAGTACCGATGTGACCGTAGCCAATAATACCTAAACGTTTACCACGAGCTTCGTAAGAGTTGTCGGCACTCTTTTTCCAGATGCCACGGTGTGCAAGAGCGTTCTTTTCTGGAATGCCACGTAGTAGCAAGAGAACCTGACCAAGAACGAGCTCAGCAACGCTTCGAGTGTTTGAGAACGGTGCGTTGAACACAGGGATACCGCGTTTTGCTGCTGCTTGAAGGTTGACTTGGTTAGTACCAATACAGAAACAACCAACGGCAACCAGCTTTTCAGCTGCATCAATAACTTCTTGGGAGATGTTAGTGCGAGAACGAATACCAATGAAGTGAGCATCTTTAACTGCTTCAAGAAGTTCATCTTCCGGTAGCGAGCCTTTGTGGTACTCAATGTTTGTGTAACCAGCGGCTTGCAGTACTTCTACAGAAGAAGGGTGAAGACCTTCTAGAAGTAGAATTTTTATTTTTTCTTTTTCCAGTGAAACTTTGGCCATTGTTCTCGTCCTTAAAATGGAAAGGTTGGGCAAATGCGGCGCACGTGCTACAAAATGGCTGAAAGGGGAACAAATTCACCACTTTGTTAGGAGACAAACGTTTTCCCTGTGCGTCTTCTGAACAATAAAGTAACAAAAAAAAAATGTTTTGGGTAAGAAAATTACGGAATAAGACATAATTTTACAGCAATAAAGCAAAAAAAACGGCGCCCTAGGGCACCGTATGTAATGAAGTAACAGAAAAACTCAATCTTCTATTATTTATTCTTCGATTTTTGCACCTTCAGGCGTGCCGGTGATAACCACATCGGCACCACGGTGAGCGAACAGACCAACCGTCACAACACCAGCGATACCATTGATGATATCTTCTAGTTGTTTCGGGTTTTCGATCGCCATGCCGTACACATCTAGGATCACGTTGCCGTTATCGGTTGTGCAGCCTTCGCGGTAAACTGGGTCACCACCAAGCTTAACCAGCTCACGTGCCACGTATGAACGTGCCATTGGGATTACCTCAACAGGCAGTGGGAATTTACCCAGCACATCAACTGCTTTAGTGCCGTCAACAATACACACAAACTTGTCAGAGATAGCTGCTACGATTTTTTCACGAGTCAAAGCAGCGCCGCCGCCTTTGATCATATCGCGTGAAGCGTTAATCTCGTCTGCGCCATCAACATAGATGTCTAGTTTGAATACGTCGTTGCACTCAAATACTTTGATTTCTAGTGCTTCTAGTTTTTCAGTAGAGGCTACAGAGCTTGAAACCGCACCTTTGATTTTGTCTTTCATTGTGCCAAGTGCGTCGATGAAGTGATTTACTGTAGAGCCAGTACCTACACCTACAATGCTGCCTTCTTCAACATATTGAAGTGCTGCCCAGCCCGCTGCTTTTTTCATTTCATCTTGAGTCATGCCATTCTCCTGAATAAGGTCTTGCGCTTTGAATTAATCGTTCGCGTATTGAAGTTAACGTTTATATATCGAGGTTAACGTTTGCGGCGCGATTATAGCGCTTTAATGGTTGTTTTCCCATTGCCAAGTTTTACTCGGAGTCACGATTTTAGGTAACGGAATGTCCCACTCTTCAATCGGTAGGGTATCAACATGTTGGCAATCATGAGCCAAACCAATAGGAGTTGCACCTTCGCCCGTCTCGAACCACTTCGCCAAGGTACGATCGTAATACCCGCCGCCCATACCTAAACGATGGCCATGAGAGTCAAAGCCGACAAGGGGCGTAAGAATAAGGTCGAGTTGCTGACAAGGTTTAACCAGCATTTGATTGAGCTGAGGTTCGACAATGCCGTACTTATTCAAGACCGTCGGTGTGGTTGGCGAGTAGTGCAGAAACAGCAGGTGTCCGGCAGAGAAGGGGTGCAATACTGGTAAATAAGTTTGCTTACCTTGCGCCCATAACCATTCGATTAAAGGCTGGGTATCGAGTTCGCCATCGATAGAGATATAGAGGGCAATATGCTGAGCAGACTGAATCTCATCAAGCTGCATGCACTGCTTAACTAAGTCTATACTGGATTGAGTTTGTTGGTCGCCAGATAAGGCATTGCGCTTGATACGGATCTGTTTGCGAAATTCGCTGCGTGTGAGCGTCTTCATAAGAAGGGATACCCCAAAGTGCCGTTGAGAATAGATGGCCCTTGAACCAGCGAGTTCAAGGCGGATCAGCAATGATTACCGTAGGCTTCTCGGTCGGGCCGAGCATGCTCAATAGCACTCAAGTACTAACCCTTAGGGATTGCTTATCGGCTCGGGGACGTGAATCCTCTGACAAACACTCCAGGGTAAATTTTGTGTACGCTATTGCTGTCCGTGCTTAACTTTACTGAGGACATCTGAAAGTGATGTCGTGAGCTGTTCCATTCGCTCGGTCAGTGCGTTTTGTTCATCATTTGCTTCAAACTTCTTGGTTTGTAATTCGTAGCAAATATTCAGAGCTGCGATAGTCAGCAGCTTCACTTCATTGGTTACCTTAGTACGTTCAGCCATCTCTTTCAATCGATTATCAAGATCGGCCGCCGCTGCAATCAATGACTCTTCTTGCCCTGGTGGACAATTCACTCGAGTCAGTTTTCCTAATATTTCAACGTCTACCGCTTGATTACTCATGATGGATGAACTCTTTAACGCGCTATTTTAAGGCTGTTGCCCTTCGCCATTTTTTGAGAAAGAAAAAGTGCAAGTACCGATGAGGAAGCAATCTCCTCTGAGGGAGAAACTATAGGTAAACCGCTATTAAGATTCAAGCTTTTCAGAGTGACTGTTTGTAAATGAGAGCTTGAGCACACAGTAATTCAGCAAATTGAACAATTGGTAGTCAGTCATCCTTCAATTGCTGGGGATCGATGCTTACCAGAATTGGGGTGAAGTGGTACGATTATACTATCGATATAAAGAATAACTGAGCGAGCTATCTGATGAGCGAAACTACTTTACCTGACTACCTAACGGTTGCGACTGAACTTCAATCGGCAAGTCTAGCCGTAACCCCTGCTGAGATGCACGGCTTATTAACGGGTATGTTAAGCGGAGGCTTAAGCCTTGCAGATAAAAGCTGGCAACCACTGATCTTCGATTACACCAATGAAGGCATGGGTTGGCCAGATCGCGCATTAACGCTAGCGGAAGCGACACTGAAAGTAACGACCAGTGAAATCACAGGTTCAGGCATGGAATTGTCTATGTTGCTGCCTGATAAAGACGCAAGCGCAAGCCTGTTTGACTTGGCTGATGGTGTGTCTGATTGGATTAACCATTTCATTTCTGGTCTAGGCTTGGTTGGCGCTCAATTGAACAAAGCGTCTGACAGTGCAAAAGAAGCATTAGCTGACCTTGAAGAGATGGCAAAGCTTGGCATTGACGAAGAAGATGATATGGAAGAGCAAGCGCAGCTTCTAGAACACGTTATTGAGCACGTAAAAGCGTGTGCACTAACGATTCATGCTGAATTTGGTGCTCGCCCATCTGAAGATGCGGCGCCTACCATTCATTAATTCGTTGGCCGGTTTGAGGTTATGATGGCTCAGTATGATGTTGTAATTGCTGGTGGCGCAATGGCAGGGGCAACCTTAGCCCTTGCTTTGAATCACCTAAGCCAAGGTTCACTGTCGATTGCGGTAGTGGAGCCTTATCAGGTTGATCATCAAGCTCACCCTGGGTTTGATTCTCGTTCGATTGCTTTGTCCTATGGCACGGTGCAGATCCTGGATTCTTTGCGCTTATGGCAATCTATAGCTCCGGTCGCGACCCCGATTAAAGATATCCATGTTTCGGATCGCGGGCATGCCGGAATGACAGACATCTACAGTGAAGAGCTTGCTGTCGATGCGCTTGGCTACGTGGTCGAGTTAGCAGATGTGGGTCGAATCTATCAGCAGAAACTTGAATCAGAAGCGGCAATTACCATGCTTTGTCCTGAGTCTGTTAGTAAAGTTGAACGTGAAGAAGCGTTGACGACGATTGAACTGACAAGTGGGCAAACAGTAACCACTAAGTTATTGGTTGCTGCTGACGGTGCAATCTCAACCTGTTGCCAACAGCTCAATATCTCATTGAGTGAGCACGACTTTGAGCAAGTCGCTGTGATTGCCAATATCGTGGCGAGTGAACCTCACCAAGGTCGCGCATTTGAGCGTTTTACCCATCATGGGCCAGTTGCTCTATTACCAATGAGTGACAACCGTTTATCTCTGGTTTGGTGTTTAACACCAGAGCAAGCACAAAAAGTGATGACGCTAAACGACAATGAATTTCTTGAGCAGCTGCAGAGTGACTTTGGCTGGCGACTTGGCCGATTAGAGAAAGTCGGCAAGCGTGCGAGCTACCCTCTCATTCTTCGTCACCGACAACAAAATATCTCTCATCGATTTGCCATTGTTGGTAATGCCGCTCAAACACTTCACCCAATTGCGGGGCAAGGCTTTAACCTAGGTATTCGAGATGTGGCTTCCTTGGCAGAAGAGTTGTGTACTCAACTAGATGATGTGGGTCGTTACAATGGTCTTGTTAACTTTAGAAAGCGTAGAGAACAAGACAGAGAAGCCACGATCACATTGACTTCAAGCCTAGTTCACCTGTTCTCAAATGATTATATGACCGCTCGCATTGGGCGTAATCTTGGGTTAGCCGTAATAGATAACCTTCCACCACTTAAAGGTCCACTTTTGCGTCATACGCTTGGCCTAGTAGAAAGATAAGGTAATAAATAATGATGCAAAGTGTTGATATCGCGATTGTTGGTGGTGGCATGGTTGGCCTAGCGCTCGCTGCTGCCCTAAAAGACAGTGACTTAAGAATTGCTGTCATTGAAGGCAGAGCTCCCAGCGAAGGGCTGAGTGAGTTGCCTGATGTACGTGTATCCGCGTTGAGTCGTTCTAGTGAAGTGATTCTTCGTAACCTAGGTGCATGGCAAGGTATCGAACAAAGACGCGCTGCACCGTATCAAGCGATGGAAGTGTGGGAGCAAGACAGCTTTGCTCGTATTGAGTTTGACTCGACACGCTTGGCTCAGCCTAACCTTGGCCATATCGTTGAAAACCGTGTGATTCAATTAGCGCTGCTTGATCAGGTTAAGAAGCAAGACAACGTCAGCCTGTATATGCCCGCAACGTGTAAAACGATGGCGATTGGTGAAAGCGAAGCATGGTTAACGCTAGATAATGGTCAAGCATTGACAGCTAAGTTAGTTGTTGGAGCAGACGGCGCAAATTCTTGGGTTCGTAAGCAGCAAGATATCCCACTAACACATTGGGATTACGGACACAGTGCGATTGTCGCGAACATCAAAACCACAGAGCCGCACCACAGCGTTGCTCGTCAAATATTCACACCTCAGGGCCCATTAGCATTCCTACCAATGCAACCAAGCAACATGAGCTCGATTGTTTGGTCTACGGAACCAAACCGTGCCGAGAAATTGGTATCCATGTCGGATGCTGATTTTAATAAGCAGCTAACGGCAGAGTTCGACTCAAAGCTTGGATTATGCGAAGTGGTTGGTGACCGTTTTGCCTTCCCACTGCGCATGCGTTATGCACGTGACTTTGCGGTTGAGCGTGTGGCTTTGGTTGGTGATGCTGCTCATACCATTCACCCATTAGCAGGGCAGGGCGTGAACCTTGGTCTATTAGACGCAGCAAGCTTAGCGCAAGAGCTGTTAAAGCTATGGTCTGCGGGTGAGGATATTGGCATCAAGCGTAACCTTCGCGGCTACGAGCGCTGGAGAAAAGCAGAGGCGGCGAAAATGATTGCTTCAATGCAGGGCTTTAAAGATCTGTTTGAAGGCGATAACCCAGCTAAGAAGCTGATTCGTGGCATTGGTATGAAGCTAGCAGGCCAATTACCGGGTGCGAAAGATGAGATCATGAAGCGCGCACTGGGTTTGTCAGGCAATCTTCCTGACTTAGCTAAGCGTCCAGTGACTCATCGATAGTGACATAGTGCTCTGGTGATTTATCAAATCATCATTGATACGATAAGTGATACGAAAAAAGGGTTGGCATAATGCCAACCCTTTTTGTTTTTAATTCTGTAGATAATCAGGTCATGCGTACGCGCAGCGCAGTTTCATGATTTCACTATTTATTTCTTTCACTGTTTGAAAGTGACGCTTTTCTGCTCGGTCTGGTAGCACTAGCTTACCGTTATCAAACTCAAATTTTCCTACGCCGTAAATGTAGATTCGTCCTTTGAAAAGTCGACTTACATGTTTAGCAATCATACTCGGTGTATAGCGCTTAAACAGTCTCATTCTTAATTATCCTTATATTTACCTAGCCTGCATATTATAGAAAAACTCCGAGATAATAATTGTGATAAGCATGGAGTTATATGCAGTAGAGTTGACGTTAATTAGATATTTGTGCTGTTCTAAGCACTTTCTTCAGTAAATATCTATTTTTACGTGAGCTCCTCCCCAAAATAATACTGAGTAGTGAACTGCCGTGAACTTTCCTGTTCGGTATTAAGCAGTGATAATGTTACAAGTATAAGAATAGGCGGGATTTTTTTGTTTGTGTAATCAAATTGTAAATTTCGGACAAAAAAAAGCCCGTCTAAAACGGGCGAATAGTCACAGATGCATTACACAAAAGTGGATACTGATGTTACTCAGTGGATTCACTTGCACTGATTTGCTTAATAGCTAGTCAGTAAATTTACAATAACGCAAATTTAACTTTGTGACTACTTATGCTTTTATTTTGAGTAACTATTTATTAATGGTGTGTTCTTCTTATGACGAGGTTCACACTAAAAATGTACTCAATGAAATATTCAAATGAAGTTTGCGAAGCATGAACTGATCGAAACGATCATCGACTGATGTCCGCGACAGTCGGTGCACATAACGTCATAAGATCATTGAGATCCAACGCAACGCCAGCCATTCGATCGCCGGAGCTAATGGTCACGGTCGAGTTGTTCTGAATGGAAGGATCAAAAATGATCGGCATGTGTCTCTTGAGAGCAAGCGGGCCAACGCAACCCACTTTAAAGCCAGTGATCGCTTCAACATCAGCGAGCGACACGCAGGTCATTCGACGGCAATTCAGTACCGAGCGTACTTTCTTGGGGTCGACAGAGCGATCGCCAGCAGTACAGGCTAACGCATACTGATTACCCATATCCTTGAGCAGGATGCACTTCACCATTTGAGAGGCGTCAATGCCTCGCTCTTGTGCGGTTTCTTCAATGCTGGTGGTTGGCTTGCTTTGCATCAGCAGGCGATAGTTCACCTGCTGTTGATCCAGCCATTGTGTAATCAGCGTTTCCACGTGGTTACTCGTCGTCAAGGCTGTACGGTAGTGGCAGGATATTCCATGTTTGATCAGGCTGCGCGGTCAGTCGAAGCTGAACATCGTCATCAAGGTTGTTTGGCAGTACCATCAAACCCATCGCTTGGTTATCCGCAAATTGATAGACATTTAATAGTCGGCCTGCGCCACGCCAGTTCTCACCCACGCTACGCTCTAGTTCAATTGGGTTCTCTAGAGACAATACTTCTGCTGTCGTTCCTGAAACAATACGCATCTCACGTTTGTTCATGCCACGGTACTTGGCACGAGCTACCGTTTCTTGACCTGTGTAGCAGCCTTTTGAAAAGCTGATTCCGCCAATCGCTTGCAGGTTAAGCGCTTGAGGAATGTGCTCGTTTTGCTCGGCTTTCGATAGGTTAGGCTGAGCATCTAGAATTTCATGATATTGCCAAAGTGCTTCTGATACTTTTTCTGCTGAACTACTTGAGACTAAAGTTGCAGCAACTTCTTCCGTAATAAGCAACGCCCAGCGATTGTCAGAGACTTTAACCGCTGTGCCACCAGAGATAGCACGCACGTTACCTTGGCTTTCTGAAATTGAATCAATGTATTGATCCGCAGACGCGCCCATCACACCGATAACAACATCTGTCGTTTGCTCGATATCAACCTTAGAGAACACGGCGTATTTTTTGATTTCGACCAGCTCTACTTCAATCGCAGATTTAGGCTGCATGAGTGCGTAACCACCATTGTGGTGGAACAGGCGGAAGATGCTCCATACCTTTCCTTTTGCATCACAGTGCGCGCCTAACGTGGATTCATCATTAGGAAGAGTGACGACATCGCACGTTACTTGACCCTGTAGGTATGACTTTTTGTCATCGCCTATCATGGTGATTGCGCTCCAGTCTGACACGTGTGTCATCATCAGTTCTGGAAGCGATTCATTTTGCGTATGAGCGAGTGGCTGAAATGTGTTTTTCCAATCCATTTTATCTTTCCTAAGAATTTTATTTGGCTCTATGTTAATCCGGTTCCGTTTCTTTGTCAGCCTAGGTTTTTTTGTGAGCTTAGATAGGGACTGTGACTCACATAGTAGTTGCAGGGCGTATGACTTGTTACACTCCGAGAAAGAAAAATTATAGGTGAGGATAGCCAATGTACACTGCAGAGCAGAAAGCACGAATTAAATGGGGTTGCCGTCGCGGCATGTTAGAACTTGATGTAGTCATCATGCCATTTTTCGAAGAGTGTTTTGATTCATTGCAAGAGCAGGAACAGCGCGAGTTTGTTTCTCTATTAGAGTGTGATGACCCAGATTTGTTTACTTGGGTAATGGGACACGGACGCAGTGAAAACCTAGGCCATGCATCAATGGTTGATAAAATTGTCGCACACAACCTCAGCAAGGTTCGTTAAGCTTCAGCTTAACCCTTCGTATTCCGCATTATTTGCAAAAGGCACTATTTTTGGGTGCCTTTTGTTTTTCATCGCCCTGTCTTCTATTCCACTTACCGCCAGCCTTTATTGCTTAGCTTTAATGATCCGTTTGTTCAGAAGCAACCATGTGATTCTAAATAGTGCCTATGGGCGTTTTGATTACAGAGAGGATGGTGATATTCGACTCAATGACCGAACTTACCGACTCAAGTCCGTTGATAGAACCTGGGCGCAGTTCTTCGTTAAATTGCAGTTTGAATGCGGGTATTCGGTACTGCTTTGGCGAGACAGCTGTTGCGAGCGCGAATATCGTCATTTTCTGGCGAACTTACAACGAGCACGCTAGATAAAAGAAAGCGTTAGACAAAAGAAAAGGGAGCACTCGGCTCCCTTTCGTTTAATCATTTTTCGCTGACGGCTAATTCGCTAAGCACGTTTAACCAATTATTATGCTTGGCGTTTCTCTGGCGTCAGAATCGTTGGGCCACTGTCTTCAGCAAGTTCAGGGTAATCCAACGTGTAGTGAAGGCCGCGGCTCTCTTTACGTTGCATTGCACAACGAACCATTAGCTCTGCCACTTGTAGCAAGTTACGCAGTTCTAATAAGTTATTCGAAACCTTGAAGTAGCTGTAGTACTCATGAGTTTCTTGTTGCAGCATCTGAATACGACGCAATGCACGCTCTAGTCGTTTATCCGTTCGAACAATGCCCATGTAATCCCACATGAACAGGCGCAGTTCGTGCCAGTTGTGTTGAATGATAACTTCTTCATCACTGTTGGTGACTTGGCTTTCATCCCATGCTGGCAGTTCAGCGCACAGTTGAGATTGGTCGATGTTCTCAACGATATCTTTTGCTGCTGCCCATGCGTAAACCACACACTCAAGCAGTGAGTTAGAAGCCATACGGTTTGCACCGTGTAAGCCGGTGTAGCTCACTTCGCCAATCGCATACAAGTTCGTTAGGTCGGTTTGACCTTGCTTATTCACCATGACACCACCACAAGTGTAGTGAGCAGCTGGCACGATAGGGATCGGCTCTTTGGTCATATCGATGCCCAAGTCCATCAAGCGTGTATGGATCATCGGGAAGTGCGTTGTGATGAATTCTTCAGGCTTGTGGCTGATATCAACATACATGCAGTCGGCACCCAAGCGCTTCATTTCGAAGTCAATTGCACGAGCAACCACATCACGTGGCGCCAGTTCACCGCGCTCATCGAAGTCCTTCATAAAGCGAGAGCCATCTGGACGACGCAAGTAGGCACCTTCACCACGCAGTGCTTCCGTTAACAGGAAGTTACGCGCTTCTGGGTGGAATAAACAAGTTGGGTGGAACTGGTTGAACTCAAGGTTTGCCACACGACAACCCGCACGCCAAGCGATAGCAATACCATCACCTGAAGAGACATCTGGGTTAGAGGTGTACTGGTAAACCTTTGAAGCGCCGCCTGTTGCTAGTACAACAAATTTAGCGCGCACGGTTTCAACGTGTTCTTGGTTACGGTTCCAAATATAGGCACCGATCACCTTGTCTTTTGAACCACCAATCTTATCTTCAGTAATCAAATCCAGCGCATTGTGGCGCTCGAAGATCTCGATATTTGGGTGGTTGTTGACGTTATCTTGTAGTGAGGTTTGCATCGCCATGCCAGTTGCATCGGCCGCGTGCAGAATTCTGCGGTGACTGTGGCCACCCTCACGAGTGAGGTGATATTTTGGTTGGCCTTCTGTGCTGTTCTCATCTTTATCAAATGGAACACCACCATCAATCAGCCATTGCACACACTCTTTCGCATTTTCAGCAATGAATTGAACTGTATCTTCTTCGCATAACCCAGCCCCAGCTATTTGAGTATCCTCCACATGAGACTCAATACTGTCCGACTCATCGAACACCGCGGCGATACCACCTTGTGCGTAATACGTCGATCCTTCGCTGCGTGGTCCTTTGCTTAATACAATTACTTTTGCATGTTCTGCTACGCGTAAGGCTAATGACAAGCCTGCCGCACCACTTCCTACCACTAATACATCACACTGATGTTCACGGTTTGCGTTCATAAAACTTATTAAATCCCGGGCTATAGTCGAGTTGTCCACTCTCAATTGACTTTGTCTTGTTTTAGGAGTTTGGCTAAGACTGTTATAATCTCTCCAGAGTCATCCTTAAACGCTATGCAAAATCAATATATAGACAGCTATCTAGAAATATTTAATTGCTCAATACCATTGCTTTTGCTCAAGTTTCCCCAAATTGATAGGGATAGCTATTTTTATTACATCACATTGTGAAACAATAATGGCAAATAATTTTAAGAAAGTTGGAACTTTCGGTATTTGGCTTAGTCACAATAGTGCTCTTGTAGACGGTGGTGTCAATACTACATTTCGCATAATTAGTACCCATATCTGTGAAGGTGAGGGTTATAACAATAGGAGTACCCGCTCGAATGAACGAGCAGCTAACCGATCAAGTGTTGATTGAGCGAGTTCAGAGTGGAGATAAGCAGGCATTTAACTTACTAGTGGTTAAGTATCAAAACAAAGTTTGTAATCTTATCTCTCGATACGTGAATAATTCTGGTGATGTACCTGATGTAGCACAAGAAGCTTTTATTAAAGCTTACCGCGCGATACCTAACTTTCGTGGCGAGAGTGCCTTCTATACATGGTTGTACCGAATTGCCGTGAACACCGCTAAAAATCATATCGTTGCCCAAAGCCGTAGGCCGCCAGCAACAGATGTAGATGCAGAAGATGCAGAATATTACGAAACAGGCAGCGCGTTAAAAGAAATATCGAACCCTGAGAACTTAACGCTGTCAAAAGAATTGAAACAAGTCGTTTTTGGAGCGATTGAAGCGCTACCAGAAGACTTAAAAACTGCAATGACGTTGCGAGAGCTCGAAGGTTTGAGCTACGAAGAGATTGCAGAAGTAATGGATTGCCCTGTAGGAACCGTACGTTCGCGTATTTTCCGAGCTCGTGAAGCGGTGGAAAAGAAAATTAAACCTCTTTTGCAACGCTAGAACTTGTAATAATTATGGTGAAAATAATGGCTGATAAAGAAAAGCTTTCGGCACTCATGGATGGTGAAACGATCGATAAAGCTCTCATTGTAGATCTCGAATCCGATCAAGAAAGCATGGATACCTGGCAGAGTTACCATTTAATTGGTGATGTTATGCGTGGGGATGCGCCAGAAACTCCAGAGTGGAACATTGCTAATAGTGTAGCGGCAGCGCTTGAGAACGAGCCTGCACATGGTTCAATGTCGAACCTGCACCAAGTGAATGTTGAACCTACTGTTGCTCCAATTGAAGAGCAACCTAAACCTCAGCAAGCGAAGCGTCAGCTTCCGGCGTGGTTACAACAGTTTGGACAAGTTGCCGTCGCAGCGTGTGTTTCATTAGCGGTTGTTTTAGGTGTTCAACAATATGGTGGCAGCGACCCTGCAGCACCAGAGCAGTTGCCTGTACTCCAGACGATTCCATTTGCGGGTTCTGCGGAACCAGTAAGCTTAACGCGTGACTCTGTTGAGAAACCAGCATCTGAAGCTAACTTGCAAGAGCAGCGTAAACGCGTTCATGCAATGCTAGAAGATTATGAGCTGCAGCTAAGATTAAACAGTGATGCATCGCCAATGCAAGATGCACATCTAGAATCGGACATTGAATGAAGAAAATCCTGGTCAGTGCACTGACACTGTTCAGCTTGATGTCTCCAACAGCCTTTGCAGAGGAAACCACTGCAAAGGCCTTGTTGCATCAAATGAACGAGGCCAGTCAGCATCTAAATTACGAACTCTCCTACATTTTGATAAAGAAGAGCAGTATTGAGCCTCTTGTTTATCGCCATGCGGTTAACGACGACCAACAACTTGCACACCTTGTTTATCTAAGCGGCCCTGTTCGTGAAGTCATTCGACGTGGCAACGAAGTTAGCTACATCGAACCGGGTACAGAGCCATTTACGATTCAGTCTGGCAGCATGGTTGCACCTGTTATTCCGATGATTAATCGAGATATCGAATCTCTGAATCAGTACTACGACTTTGTGAAAGTTGGGCGCTCTCGTGAAGCAGGTAGCACAACTCAAGTGCTGCGTGTCGTGCCGAAAGACGGCCTTCGCTATTCTTACGTGGTTTGGGTCGACGAAAAAACGAGTCTTCCTTTGCGTGCCGACCTTTTGGATCGTGATGGCGAAGTGCTTGAACAGTACCGCACTATCTCTTACGTGGTGAACGATAAGATTGCTGAGGCAATGGGTGGCTTGAACCAAGCTCAATTGCCGAAAGTCTTATCACTGCCGGAAGGCTTAGTGAGTGAAACTAACTGGCAAGCCTCTTGGATTCCTGAAGGATTTAAGTCAAAAGAGCTTAGCCGCTATCAAATGGCTGCGACCGATAAAATGGTTGAAAGTCAGCTTTTCAGTGATGGATTGTTTAGCTTTTCGGTTTATATCGCTGAAAAAGACGAGCATTCATTGAAAGGGCAGCTAGTACGTCAAGGGCGTAGAACCTTGCACAGCTTAGTGATTGGCGACAAAGAGATCTCAGTGGTTGGTGACATTCCGCCAGCAACTGCAAAACGTATCGCTCAGTCAGTTACATTCAATAAATCGGTACAAGCGCAATGATGACCGCGCTGGCGACCGTTAGCTCGGTTGAACAAAAAGGTAAGCAATACTTTGTTCAATTGAGCTGCGAACAACAAACCAGTTGTAGCAGCTGTTCTTCTCAAAAAAGCTGCGGTACGGGTATTGTGACCAAGGCTGTTGGCAATAAATCTTTGTTTTGGCAGCTTAAAACCAAAAGCTTAGTCAAAGCAGGACAAATCGTAGAAATTGGCTTTCCAGAAAAAAGCCTACTTCAATCGGCAGCCATTGTTTATCTCATCCCACTTTTCATGTTGATGATTGGTGCTGGTTTTGGACAACTCTTGTTACAACCCTTACTCCAAGGGGGCGAGGGCATTGTTATCTTAAGTGCAGCACTGTTTACTGCTGGTGGGATTGCCTTAGCGAAGCGGTTAGCCAAACCCATGGAAGACAAATCCAAGCAAGAAGTCGTCTTGATTCGAATCCTAGGTGAGTCTCTCGTCTAATTTATGATGCTTCTTGCCCTTAAATTGGGTAGAATCTGCCAACTTGATTGAAATGCCGCCACCAATGCTGACTGTAGATTGGACGCGTCGCGGCTTTCTTATTATCCCTATTCAAAGAGTTTAGTCACACCAAGCCTATGAAGCACATTCGTAATTTTTCGATTATCGCCCACATCGACCACGGTAAGTCGACCCTTTCTGACCGCTTAATCCAAGTTTGTGGAGGATTAAGTGAACGTGAGATGGCAGCTCAAGTCCTCGATTCTATGGATATAGAACGCGAGCGTGGTATTACAATTAAAGCGCAGAGTGTGACTTTAGATTACAAAGCTAAAGATGGTGAAACTTACCAACTTAACTTTATCGACACTCCTGGACACGTAGACTTCTCTTACGAAGTATCTCGTTCTCTAGCTGCTTGTGAAGGCGCACTACTTGTAGTGGATGCTGGCCAAGGTGTTGAAGCACAAACTCTAGCAAACTGTTACACAGCAATCGAAATGGAACTGGAAGTAGTGCCAATCTTGAACAAGATTGACTTACCTGCAGCTGAACCTGAACGTGTTGCTGAAGAAATCGAAGAGATCGTTGGCATCGATGCGATGGAAGCGACTCGCTGTTCTGCGAAAACAGGTTTGGGTGTTGATGATGTTCTAGAAAACATCGTAACGGCAATCCCACCACCGGAAGGTGATCCTGAAGCGCCTCTACAAGCGTTGATCATTGACTCTTGGTTCGATAACTACCTTGGCGTAGTTTCTTTGGTTCGTATCAAAAACGGTAAGCTGAAGAAGAACGACAAGATCAAAGTAATGTCGACAGACCAAGTATGGGGTGTTGACCGTCTAGGTATCTTCACGCCTAAGCAAATCGACACGACAGAGCTAAATACTGGCGAAGTAGGTTGGGTTGTTTGTGGTATTAAAGACATCCTAGGTGCGCCAGTTGGTGATACGTTGACGCTTGCAAAAGGCGGCAGCACTGAACGTCTACCTGGTTTCCAAAAAGTGAAGCCTCAGGTATACGCAGGTCTATTCCCTGTATCATCTGATGATTACGAAAACTTCCGTGACGCGTTAGGCAAACTAAGCCTGAACGATGCATCACTGTTCTTCGAACCAGAAAGTTCAGCAGCACTTGGTTTTGGTTTCCGTTGTGGCTTCTTAGGAATGCTTCACATGGAGATCATCCAAGAGCGTCTAGAGCGTGAATACGACCTAGACCTAATCACAACTGCACCAACAGTAGTGTATGAAGTTGTAAAAACAGATAAAACAGTTCTGTACGTTGATAGCCCGGCTAAACTGCCAGCGGTTAATGACCTAGAAGAAATTCGTGAGCCAATTGCACGCTGTAATATTTTGGTACCTTCGGACTACCTAGGTAACGTAATTACACTGTGTGTTGAGAAGCGTGGCGTACAAGTAGACATGGTTTACCACGGTAATCAAGTTGCTGTAACGTACGACCTTCCTATGGCAGAAGTAGTTCTAGACTTCTTCGACCGTCTGAAGTCAACGTCTCGCGGTTACGCATCATTGGATTACAACTTCCAGCGCTACGAACCATCAAACATGGTACGTGTAGACGTATTATTGAATGGCGAAACGGTTGATGCACTAGCGATCATTACGCACAAAGATATTGCTCAGTCTCGTGGTCGTCTACTGGTAGAGAAGATGAAAGAATTCATCCCTCGTCAGATGTTCGATATCGCGATTCAAGCAGCGATTGGTAACCACATCATTGCTCGTTCTACAGTGAAACAACTGCGTAAGAACGTAATCGCAAAATGTTACGGTGGTGATATCAGTCGTAAGAAGAAACTTCTTAAGAAACAAAAAGAAGGTAAGAAGCGTATGAAGCAGATCGGTAACGTTGAACTGCCTCAAGAAGCATTCTTAGCAATTCTTCATGTTGGTAAAGACTAACTTTATCCAGCATTAAACGAATAATTGAAAGTGGAAGAGTAGCTCGCTATTCTTTCACTTTCGTTATTTTTAAAGAAATGAAATTTAAGGGATATCAATGGCTAATACATTTTCGCTTATCTTAGTGATCGTAACTCTAGTGACCGGCATTGTATGGGCGTTGGAAAAGTTTGTGTGGGCGAAGAAGCGCCAGCAAAAACTTGCTGACGTTGAAGCACAATCGAATGGCCTAGACGCTGAAACTAGCGCAAAAGTTACGGCTCAGCCTTGGTGGGTTGAGAACAGTGTGTCCATTTTCCCGGTAATTGCATTTGTTTTGATCTTGCGTTCATTCATCTATGAACCGTTTCAAATCCCTTCTGGCTCGATGATGCCAACCCTTTTGGTTGGTGATTTCATCTTGGTAGAGAAGTACGCATACGGCCTAAAAGACCCAGTATGGCGCACTCAATTGGTAGAAACTGGCAAGCCAGAACGCGGTGATTCAATCGTATTTAAGTACCCACCTCAGCCAAACATCGACTACATTAAGCGTGTTGTTGGTATGCCAGGTGACACGATTCGCTACAGCAGTCGTAAAGAGATCTGCATTCAGGCGAAGGGTACAAGTAGCTGTGAACCAGTGAAACTAAGTAATGTTGAAGAGAGCCAATTTATTCAAGATGGTGTGCCTCTGATTCAGCTGAACGAACAGCTTGGAGACGTAGAGCACCAGATTTTAGTTAACCCATTACGCCGTGATCGTGTGCAAGCATATCAGCCTCGCAATGGTGTTAACGAATGGGTCGTTCCAGAAGGCCAGTACTTTGTGATGGGTGATAACCGTGACAACAGTGCCGATAGCCGTTACTGGGGCTTTGTCCCTGAAGCAAACCTTGTTGGTAAGGCCGTTGCTATTTGGATCAGCTTCGAGTTCGAACGCGGTTCAGACAGTGTACTTCCAACATGGATTCCTACTGGTGTGCGTTTTAATCGCATCGGTGGGATTCATTAATCGATCACATAACACATCGAGAGAGCATGAATTCTCCAATTGATAAACTAGAGAGAAAGATTGGCTATCAGTTTAATGATGCCGATCTTATCCACTTGGCGCTGACTCACCGCAGCGCCGCAGGTAAACATAACGAACGTCTTGAGTTTCTGGGCGATTCAATTTTAAGTTTTGTTATCGCTGATGATCTTTACCACCGTTTCCCTAAGGTAAACGAAGGTGATATGAGCCGCATGCGCGCAACATTAGTACGTGGTCATACATTGGCAGAACTAGGTCGTGAATTCGAGCTAGGAGATTACTTAAAATTAGGTCCAGGTGAGTTGAAGAGTGGCGGTTTCCGTCGTGATTCTATTCTAGCGGATGCGGTTGAAGCGATCATCGGCGCTGTCTATTTAGATAGTGATACCGAGACGGTTCGCGGCATTATTTTAAGCTGGTACCAATCTCGCCTAGATGCAATTCAGCCTGGAGTATCTCAAAAAGATCCGAAAACTCGCCTACAAGAGTTTTTGCAAGGTCGAAGAAATCCTCTACCTGTCTACACAGTGACTAATATTAAAGGTGAAGCACACAACCAAGAGTTTACGGTTGAGTGTGAAGTGGCAGGTGTGGATAAACCTGTTATCGGTAAAGGCACTAGCCGCCGCAAGGCAGAACAAGCGGCTGCTGAAACAGCATTAGAGCAACTAAGCAATGTCTGATAACAACCAAGATTTCGATATCGATGCATTCTTTTCATCTGATAGCAAAAAAACAGGCCTACCGGAAAACCAACACTGTGGCTTCATCGCTATTGTCGGTCGCCCAAACGTAGGTAAGTCGACGCTTCTGAACCATATTCTGGGTCAGAAGATTTCTATTACATCACGTAAACCACAGACGACACGTCACCGTATTATGGGCGTTGAAACTGAGGGTGATTACCAAGCGATCTTTGTTGATACTCCTGGACTTCATATTGAAGAAAAGCGTGCCATCAACCGCTTGATGAACCGTGCGGCGAACAGCTCACTGAGTGATGTAAACCTAGTATTTTTCCTTGTCGATGGTACTCACTGGACTGACGACGATGAGATGGTTCTGAACAAACTGAAGAAGACTGACTTCCCAGTTGTACTTTGCATCAACAAAGTAGATAACGTTCAAGACCGTACTAACGTGATGCAGCACATGATGGAAGTCTCTAAGAAGATGGACTTCATTGACGTTGTGCCAATCTCTGCGAAGCAAGGTAAAAATATTGATGTACTGCGTAAGCATGTACGTGAACATTTACCTAAAGCGACACACCACTTCCCTGAAGAATACGTGACAGATCGCTCGCAACGTTTTATGGCCTCTGAAATTATCCGTGAAAAGCTGATGCGCTTTACGGGTGATGAGCTACCTTACTCGGTAACGGTTGAAATCGAACGTTTCGATTACAACCCAGATAACGATGGCTTCCACATCAATGCACTGATTCTTGTTGAGCGTACAGGTCAGAAGAAAATGGTGATTGGTAAAGCGGGCGAGAAGATCAAAACGATTGGTCGTGAAGCGCGTATTGATATGGAAGAGCTATTCGGCCGTAAGGTTTACCTAGAGACTTGGGTCAAGGTTAAATCTGGTTGGGCTGATGATGAGCGTGCACTTCGCTCGTTAGGCTACATCGACGATCTATAATATATTGAACGTCACTTTCTGAGGTTAAGAAAGTTGAACTGAAGATAAATCCAAGAGAGAGTGCGAACTCTCTCTTTTTGTATCTGTAATAAGGGTAAGTGATTGAGCGAAGGGTTACAGCGATGCTTTGTGTTGCACCGTCGACCATACAGTGAGTCGAGCCTGATCTTGGACGTCTTCAGCGAAGAGTTCGGTCGGGTGACGTTGATGTCTAAAGGCGCTCGCAGCAAGCGTTCTAATTTGAAAGGTGCATTACAACCTTTTACGCCGCTACTGCTTAAGTGGTCTGGTAATGGTTCGATGAAAACCTTACGCCAAGCTGAACCCATCAGCTTGGGGCTTCCTCTCGCCGGTATTAATCTGTATTCAGGCATGTACGTGAACGAGCTTATCGGTCGCGTATTGATGGCGGAAGTACCGATGCCTGCACTTTTTCACGACTATCTTCATGCTTTAACAGAGCTGGCGCATAATGATAATCCTGAGCCAGCACTGCGTCGCTTTGAGCTGGCTCTATTATCCGCTATGGGTTATGGCGTCGACTTTTTACACTGCGCGGGCACTGGCGAAGCGATCGATCCGAGCATGACTTATCGCTATCGAGAGCAGAAAGGTTTCATCGCTTCGGTGCGTCGAGACAACCTGACTTTTATGGGCGATGAACTTATCGCAATCAGTGAACGTAGGTTTATCACTAAAGAGCAGTTAAAAGCGGCAAAACGCTTTACACGCATAGCCTTAAAGCCGTATCTTGGCGGCAAACCATTAAAAAGTAGAGAGCTATTTATGCCAACAATAGCCCTCTCTAGAGCACGGAGTATTGGAAAATGAGCTCAATCCTTTTAGGCGTTAATATCGACCATATTGCAACACTACGTAATGCACGTGGTACTAAATACCCAGATCCAGTACACGCAGCTGAAATTGCTGAACGTGCGGGTGCTGACGGCATTACTGTTCACCTGCGTGAAGACCGTCGTCATATCGTTGACCGCGATGTACGTATTCTGGCTGAAACACTTCAAACTCGTATGAATTTGGAGATGGCAGTAACGGATGAGATGGTTCAAATTGCCCTCGATACTAATCCTGAGTTTGTTTGTCTGGTTCCAGAGAAGCGTGAAGAGCTAACCACTGAAGGTGGCTTGGACGTGGTTGGTCAACTTGAAAAGATCAAAGCGGCGACGGAAAAACTGTCTGCTGCTGGCATTAAGGTGTCTCTGTTTATCGATGCTGACCGTGAGCAAATCGACGCAGCAAAAGCGTGTGGCGCACCGTTCATTGAACTGCACACAGGTCATTACGCCGATGCTAAAACAGAAGAAGACCAACAAGACGAGCTGAAAAAAATTGCTGCAGGCGCAAGCTACGCGGACGATCTTGGTATCACAGTCAATGCGGGTCATGGTCTGACTTACCACAACGTAGCCCCGATTGCGGCTCTTCCTGAGATCTACGAGCTGAACATCGGTCACTCGATCATGGGACGTGCAGTGTTTGATGGTTTGAACAAAGCCGTTGCAGACATGAAAGCCGTGATGGAAACAGCACGCAACAACGCTTAATTTTCTAAACCGTAAGCGTTAAGTCGTAAGCGACGAATTAGTAGAATTAATAGATAGAAGTTTAGTAGTAGGGTAAGCATGGCTGTTGTTGGATTAGGTACAGATATCGCAGAAATTGAACGTGTTGAAAAGGCATTGTCACGAAGTGGTGACGCTTTTGCTCAGCGTATTTTGACCGATTCTGAATTTGAAGTATTCCAGCAACTCAAGCAAAAAGGGCGTTACCTTGCAAAACGTTTTGCTGCCAAAGAAGCGGCATCTAAGGCGTTGGGCACGGGGATCGCGCTGGGTGTGACTTTCCACGACTTTGAGATTTCAAACGATGAGCATGGCAAGCCAGTTCTGAGCCTGCATAAAAAAGCGCGTGAAATCGCAGAGGCGAACGGCACAACATCAATTCATCTTACTATCTCGGATGAGCGTCACTACGCAGTGGCAACGGTGTTACTCGAATCGTAAACAGATTATCGCTACTTTATATCTACTGCTCTTGGCTATAGACAGAAAAAGCAGAGCTCATGAGCTCTGCTTTTTTATTAGCGGGTAAACCCTCTAACGAATACTGGTGAGTAACAAGTGCCCGCTAGGTCTTCGCAGGTTTCAAGTAATGAATCGCGGTTGCTTGAACCTTATCTAATTCATCCTGAAGCTCGAAAAGCTCCGGTTCAATGTCTTCAACAGAAGTGCCTGAACGCAGCTCTTTCTCTATCGTCGCACATACCGATTTTAGTCTTGGTACACCGCTGTACGAGCTGCTGCCATGCATCTTGTGGATGATGTGTATCAGCTCTTCAACTGGGTAGTCACTGTCTTCTATCGCTTTGTCTGCTGCCTCATACACCTCTGGAATAAAGTCTACGAGCATTTGCAGCATATCGCGTGCGAGGTCTTCTTTATTGGCGGCTTGTTTCATCGCAGCTTGCCAATCAATGATGATGTTTGTGTGCACGCTGGCTTCAGTTTCTGACACCGGACCGTTGTCGACTTCAGCAGAGACCGCTGGGTGGTCTGGATCTATTTTTTCGATGTGCTCAACCTCAGAGGTCGAGCTCCAATGAATCAGAACCTGCTGTAAAACATGCTCTTCAATAGGTTTGGTTAGATAGTCATCCATGCCCGCTTCAAGCAGTCGATCTCGTTCGCCAATCATTGCATGTGCGGTCACGGCAATTACAGGTGTATTCGCATTGTTCGCCAGCTTCTTAATGTTCTGACAGGCTGTCACACCGTCCATCTGTGGCATTTGAATATCCATGAAGACGATATCAAATGGCGTCTCTGTCGCTTTGTCTATCGCCTGCTGACCACTGGTACAACTGATGACGGTTTCTACACGCTCTTTGAGCAGTGCGGTGATCAGTTTTAGGTTGGCTGGGTTGTCGTCGACCGCCAATACCGTAAGCGGAAGCTTCTCTTCAGAATGCGTTTCAATCGCTGGTGCAATCAAAGTTGGTGCCTGATTCGATACCAGAGTTTGCAGTAACTTCTTACGAGAAAGAGGCTTAGTGATGCACTGAACATCGACCTCTTTCATTAGTTGCTCACCCAACGCTAGCTCGGTACTTGGTGTACCAATAATCACATTTTGAGCAATCTTCTTAGCACCGATCGCCCAACCACTCACGGTATCAAATTGATACTCTTGGTTGGCGGCTAGGTTAAGCAGAACGTAGTCATACGAGGTGGTCTCGTCTGGCATCACCGAACGATAGGTTACCACTAAGCCTTCTTGGGTTAGGATTTGCTGAGTAATCGATGCCGCTTGCATGTTTGGCTCGATAAGCAGCAGTTGTTTGTCTTGCAGACACTGCGTCTCAATCAGCTCAGTCATCGGCATATCAGTCGTTGATAGTCTCAAGGTAAACCAGAAGGTTGACCCTTGGTGAAGACGACTGGTTAGGCTGATCTCTCCGCCCATTTGGCTGACCAGTTTTTGGGTGATAACCAGACCTAAGCCTGTACCACCATAGCGACGAGAGATACTTGCATCGGCTTGGCTGAAGGCTTGGAACAGCTGAGCTTGTTGACGCTCCGAGATACCAATACCCGTATCGCGAACCATGAACTGCAGCTCGATGTTGTCTTCGCTTTGTGAACGCAGCTCAACGCTGATATCAATATTGCCGCGCTCGGTAAACTTGATTGAGTTACCCACTAGATTGGTTAGGATCTGCTGAATACGCAGTGGATCGCCCACCACACCTGGCGGTACTTTAGGGTCGATCTTCAGTGTCAGTTCTAGGCCTTTCTCATGAGCGTTGGTTGCTTGAAGGTTTACTACCTCTTCAAGGCTGGCTTGGAATTCAAATGGGATGTTCTCTAGGGCTAATTTACCGGCTTCAAGTTTCGAGAAGTCCAAGATATCGTTGATGATGCTAAGCAGGTTGTTTGCCGAGCGTTCAATGGTTTGCAGGTAATCGGTTTGACTGTTCGATAGGTGAGTCTTGAGCATTTGACGAGTAAAGCCAATCACACCGTTCAGCGGCGTTCTCAATTCGTGAGACATATTCGCTAAGAACTCAGACTTAACACGAGCAGCTTCTTGAGCGCGTTTCTTCGCGATGTCTAACTCAACGTTTTGAATCTCTAGCTGTTCAAGAGTTTCACGCAAATCTGATGTGGCCTGGTCGATACTGTGCTGCATCTCGACGTGATACTCTGATAGCGATACCGCCATCGCATTGATACCGTTTTTCAGCGAGTCTAGCTCACCATGCATCTTACCTTCGATACGCACATCTAGGTGACCTCGACGAATTCGGTCGACCATGTTTTTCATGTGTGTGATCGGTTGAGTGACATCGTGCATTAAGCGGAACGCAAACACGCCCGATAAACCAAGCCCGAGAATCAACACTAAGAATGCAGAGAACACTTCTTGATATTGCTGCAATCGAAGTGATGAAAGATCTAACTCAATTGCAATATAGCCGATCGCTTGATTAGCTTGAGACTGACCGTTGGCTGAGTTGATGTACTGGCCTTCGGCGATGATAGGTGTCCGCAGGATCAGCGTATTATCGAGCAGGTTCGATGAGCTTAAATGCGGGATCGGTTTATCTTTCGGATAGGTCAGGCTTTCAAAATCGGGGTGGAAGTTTGAGGTTACAAACAACTCATGACGCTCATCAAACACCGCGATACTGCGCACCAACTTAGAATTCTTTCGATGCGCATAGCTAATAAGCTGACGAACAGACTCTCGACTTTCGAGCTTCATACCTGATTCACTCGCAATCGCAAGTGGCTCAATGATGCTAGTACCAGTGTTAACCACTTGACCCTCAAGGTCTTGATAGCGGTTAAATGAGAAAAATGCACTCAATAGCAACCCAATAATCAGGGTTGGAGCTAGAGTTAAGGTAATTACACGGGCTCTTAAGCCATATCTGGTCATGTTCTTTAATTACATCGAGGTCTGGATATGGGAAAATAACGCACACAATGGCGGTTAAGTGAACGGTAAGCTTAATCAAAGCCGTGACGTTCGACAATGATTCCAAGACATAATAGTGAGTCCTGGATACCAATTACTTATTAAAAGATACATTAGGCACAAGCAATGGCACGTTTTTTCCAACCAAAAAAGAAAACTCAACTCGAGACCAAGCATCAATCGGTTTTGGTTGAACGAATGGATCACAATGGCGCTGGCATCGCTTATCAAAAGAATAAACCGGTTTTCATTGATGGTGCATTGCCTGGTGAGCAGGTGGTTATTCAACTTACTGAGAGCAAAAGTAAGTTTTCGCGAGCTAAACTCATCAAGTTATTGAAGCCGAGCGAGCAGCGTTTAAAGCCGTTTTGTAAGCACTTTAATCAGTGTGGTGGCTGTCACCTTCAACACCTCGGTTACTCTTCTCAGGTTGAGCATAAATCGCAATCTCTGACCCACCTGATGAGCCAATACCAAACGGTGAACACTGAAGTTGCACAACCTATTGTCGGTGATGAAACCGGTTATCGACGTCGCGCGCGTATCAGCCTATTTGTTGATAAAAAGACACAGCAGCTTCAGTTCGGTTTCCGTAAGAAGCAGAGTAAGCAGATTGAAAATATCACCGACTGTGCCGTGCTTGATCCTCGCCTCAATGTATTGCTGCCAAAACTGAAAAATTTACTGAACACTTTCAACAGCCTTACGTCTTTAGGACACGTTGAATTGGTGTTGGGCGATACTGGCCCTGTAATGGTGCTACGTCACCTTAAGCCTTTGGTTGAAAAAGATGAGCAAGCGCTGATTGCGTTAGCAAAAGAAGAAGGCGCTACGCTGTACTCGATGCCTGAAACCGATAAGTTGGTTCGCTTAGTTGGCGATGCACCTTCTTATAGCGAAACTGGCGTAACGTTGCCGTTTGAGCCAAACCACTTTATCCAAGTAAACCAGAAAGTGAATCAGCAGATGGTGGCTCAAGCGATTGATTGGCTAGAACCTCAAGCGGATGAGCGAGTGCTCGACCTGTTTTGTGGCTTAGGGAATTTCAGTTTGCCTATCGCGCAACAATCGGCGTTTGTGGTTGGCGTAGAAGGCGTTGATGAAATGGTTCAGCAAGCCACATCTAACGCAGCGTTAAACCAGTTAAGCAATACGGAATTTTACCAAGCTAACCTTGAAGAAGACTTATCTTCACAGCCTTGGGCAAAAGAGAAATTTGATAAAGTATTGCTTGACCCGGCACGTGCGGGAGCGAGTGGGATCGTTGATCAAATTTCAGCGTTAGGAGCGAAGCGTGTGGTTTATGTTTCGTGTAATCCTGCTACTCTAGCTAGAGATTCTGAGAGCTTAGAAAAACAAGGCTATCAATTAGCCAAACTGGGTATGTTGGACATGTTCCCCCACACCAGTCATCTAGAATCGATGGCTCTCTTTATCAAGGCTTAGAGGCCCTTAACAAGGCTTCAAATGAATCACAAAGGCGCAGGGAAGCCTGCGCTGATATCAATATGGTCGAACTAACTTGGAACCAGTTAGTCATATTGAATTGGGTATAAAACATAATAACTAGGAAGGCATGATGGTTGCGGTACGAAGCGCACATTTAAACCCAAGCGAACAGTTTGAGCTAGAAAGTTGGATTGCGTCACTAAATCAAGACGCAAAAACCTCGAATAAACTGATCAAAGTTTATCGTCACTGTGAAGAGCTATTAAAAGATCACGAGCAAGCGTCGCTCCTGCTTTGGCGTGGCCGCGAGATGATCGAAATCTTGGTTACGCTGTCCATGGACCGTGCCACTTTAATTGCAGCGCAACTTTTCCCCGTCGTCTCAAGCGGCGTTTTTGAGCGCGAAGCGTTTGAAGAAAGCTACGGTAAAGAAACCGTAAAGTTGATCGATGGCGTTGAAGAAATGGCGGCCTTAGGCCAGTTAAACGTGACTCTTGAAGGCAGTGCTGCCTCGGGTCAAGTTGATAACGTTCGTCGTATGTTACTGGCGATGGTCGACGACTTCCGCTGCGTAGTCATCAAACTCGCTGAACGAATCTGTAACCTTATTGAGGTGAAAAAAGCGCCTGATGCTGTGCGTCGCGCGGCCGCAAAAGAGTGTTCTAACATCTACGCTCCGCTCGCTAACCGTTTAGGTATTGGTCAGCTTAAGTGGGAAATCGAAGATTACGCATTTCGCTACCAACAGCCAGACACCTACAAGCAGATTGCTAAACAGTTGTCCGAGCGTCGCATCGTACGTGAACAATACATTAAAGATTTCGTTGACGACTTAACGGCGGAAATGAACCGTTCAAGCATCAATGCAGAAGTCAGCGGTCGACCAAAACACATCTACAGCATCTGGCGTAAAATGCAGAAGAAAGGCTTGGACTTCGATGAGCTCTTTGACGTACGTGCGGTACGTATCATCGCCGACCAGCTCCAAGACTGCTATGCCGGCTTAGGTGTGGTTCATACCAAATACAAACATCTACCAAGTGAATTCGATGACTATGTGGCGAACCCTAAGCCAAATGGTTACCAGTCTATTCACACCGTGGTTTTGGGCCCAGAAGGCAAGACCATTGAGATTCAGATCCGTACCAAGCAGATGCACGAAGACTCTGAGCTTGGTGTGGCGGCGCACTGGAAGTACAAAGAAGGTGCTTCAAGCGGACGCAGTGGTTACGACGAGAAAATCACTTGGTTGCGTAAACTTATCGATTGGCAAGAAGAGATGTCGGATTCTGGCGAGATGCTGGATGAAGTTCGTAGCCAAGTATTCGATGATCGCGTATATGCCTTTACACCGCGCGGTGACGTGGTCGATTTACCTATGGGTGCAACCCCACTGGACTTCGCTTACCACATCCACTCGATGGTCGGACACCGTTGTATCGGTGCCAAAGTAGCAGGCCGTATCGTCCCATTCACTCATAAATTATCGATGGGTGATCAGGTTGAAATTATCACTCAGAAAGAGCCGAACCCATCACGTGATTGGCTGAACCCAACCACAGGTTTTGTTCATTCTGGTCGTGCTCGAGCCAAGATCAATGCTTGGTTCCGTGCGCAAAGTCGTGAGAAGAACCTAGAAGCGGGTCGAGACATCCTTGAGGCGGAACTTGCTAAAGTGGGTGCAACCTTAAAAGATGCAGACCAATACGCTCTGAGACGCTTTAACGTCAACACGCCAGATGAGCTTTATGCTGGTATCGGCAGTGGCGATTTGCGCATTAACCAAGTGGTTAATCACATCAATGCGTTGGTCAACAAGCCTACGGCGGAAGAGGAAGACAAGAAAGCGCTAGAGAAACTGCTTGAGTCGGAAAACAAGCCAGCACAACAGAGCCGTCCGAAGAAAGATGCGGTAGTGGTTGAGGGCGTTGATAACCTAATGACGCACCTAGCTCGTTGCTGTCAGCCAATCCCTGGTGATGTGATTAAAGGTTACATTACTCAAGGTCGTGGTATCTCAGTGCACCGCGCTGACTGTGAACAGCTAGGCGAACTTAGTATGCACGCACCAGAACGTATCATTGATACTGTTTGGGGCAATGGCTTTGTTGGTTCATACATCCTAACGCTGCGTGTTGAAGCGCTAGAGCGTAATGGCTTGTTGAAAGACATCACCTCACTGTTCTCGAATGAAAAGATCAGCGTGACCACAATGAAGAGCCGTATCGACTACAAGCGTCAGCTATCGGTAATGGATTTCGATTTGGAAGTGACCAATATTGAAATTCTGAGTCGCGTGACCAGCCGAGTAGAGCAGATCAAAGATGTAATGAGCGTCAAACGCTTGGGCTAAAATTCTCGTCATACTTGAAGCTATGGCGTTGTTGACTGCGCGCACTCGCTCAATCACATAGGCAAGCTATGCTCAGGAGTCTCGCTTGCTTGTCGCCTAGCCATAGTTTCAATTATTTAGAGAATTAAACAGTATCAAGAAAGGTGAGTGGTTTGGCTGCTCACCTTTTTTAGTTTTAGAAGACGTTATAAATTTAAAAATCAAAGACAGTGAATAGGAAGAAAGCGATGAATCACCCGATTGAACAACTTGAACAGATCATGACTAAGCTGCGCGATCCAGAAGGTGGCTGTCCTTGGGATTTGAAACAAAATTTTGAAACAATTGTGCCGCATACTATCGAAGAAACCTACGAGGTGGTGGACGCGATTCACAACAAAGATTGGCCGAACCTACAAGAAGAACTGGGTGATTTGCTATTTCAGGTGATTTTCTACAGCCAGCTCGCCAAAGAGCAAGGGCTGTTTGAGTTCTCTGATGTGGTCGATGGCATCAATGAGAAGCTAACGCGCCGCCATCCGCATGTGTTTTCTGATACCGAGTTTGCGAGCGATGAAGAAATTAATGCCAACTGGGAAGCTGAAAAAGCCAAAGAAAAAGCTCAGGCAGGCAAAACTCAAGAAAGTATTCTAGACTCAATACCAAACTCTCTACCTGCGCTTTCACGTGCTACAAAGATTCAAAAACAGGTAGCGAAATATGGCTTTGATTGGGACTCTATTGGCCCAGTGGCGAATAAGGTTTTAGAGGAAGTCGATGAGGTGCTAGAAGAAGCGCTTCAAGTGACGCCAAATGAAGATTTGGTTGAAGAAGAGTTGGGTGATTTGCTGTTTGCGACGGTCAATTTGGTGCGACATTTGGGTAAAAATCCAGAGTCTGCACTAAATAAAGCCAATCTGAAGTTCTCACGTCGCTTTAAAGGGGTGGAACAAAAAGTTCGTCAGCAAGATAAAATTTTGACCGATTTTTCACTACAACAGCTTGATTCCATGTGGGATGAAGTCAAGGTGGCGGAGAAAAGATAACCAAAGCTTTTATCATGAATTGATTTGAAGCAAAAAATAAAAAATAGCAGTGTGATAGATTTCACGTTGTGGCGATAAGGGGCTTCTGGTATATTTTCATCCCGTCCAGAAGTAGTCCATTTCCCTCATTCAACCAATTTCAGGTTAAACATGACGACAAATTACATTTTTGTTACTGGCGGGGTTGTATCCTCTCTAGGTAAAGGTATTGCTGCAGCATCTCTTGCGGCTATTTTAGAAGCTCGTGGTCTTAAAGTGACTATGATGAAGCTTGACCCTTACATCAACGTTGATCCAGGCACTATGAGCCCGACTCAGCACGGTGAAGTGTTCGTTACGGAAGATGGCGCTGAAACAGACCTTGACCTTGGTCACTATGAGCGATTCATTCGCACCAAGATGACTAAGCGTAACAACTTCACTGCAGGTCGTGTTTACTCAGACGTACTCGCTAAAGAGCGTCGCGGTGATTACCTAGGTGCAACTATTCAGGTTATCCCACACATCACTAACTCTATCAAAGAGCGTGTAATTTCTGGCGCATCTGGCCACGATATCGCGATCGTTGAAGTTGGTGGTACGGTTGGTGATATCGAATCTCTACCATTCATGGAAGCGATTCGTCAGCTAGCAGTAGAGCTAGGCCGTGAACGCGCAATGTTCATGCACCTTACTCTAGTGCCATACCTAGCAGCTGCGGGCGAAGTGAAAACTAAGCCAACGCAACACTCTGTAAAAGAGCTACTGTCTATTGGTATTCAGCCAGACATCCTAGTTTGTCGTTCAGACCGCAACATTCCTTCGAACGAGCGTAAGAAAATTGCTCTGTTCTGTAATGTGCAAGAAAATGCAGTTATTTCTATGCGCGATGTTGACTCTATCTACAAGATCCCTCAGCTTATTAAAGCTCAAGGCACTGATGAACTTGTATGTAAGCGTTTCGGCATTACCGCTCCAGAAGCAGACCTGTCTGAATGGGAACAAGTAATTTACGAAGAAGCTAACCCAACGGGTGAAGTGACGATTGGTATGGTTGGTAAGTACATTGAACTACCAGACGCATACAAATCAGTAAATGAAGCGCTAAAACACGCGGGCTTGAAAAATCGCCTAAGTGTTAATATTAAATACGTAGATTCACAAGACGTTGAGTCTCGTGGCGTAGAAGTTTTAGAAGGCCTAGATGCAATCCTAGTTCCTGGTGGTTTTGGTGACCGTGGTGTTGAAGGTAAGATTCTTGCTGCTCAATACGCTCGTGAAAACAAAGTACCGTACTTAGGTATCTGTCTAGGTATGCAAGTAGCACTTATCGAGTACGCTCGTAACGTTGCGAAAATGGAAGGGGCACACTCTTCTGAATTCTGTACTGAAACTAAGTACCCAGTTGTTGGTCTTATCACTGAGTGGACTGATGGCGAAGGTAAAGTTGAAGAGCGTACAGAAACATCTGACCTTGGCGGCACAATGCGTCTTGGTTCACAGCTTTGTCACCTAGCGAAAGGGACGAAAGCTTACGAATTATACGGTAGCGCGACGATCCATGAACGTCACCGTCACCGTTACGAAGTGAACAACAATCTTCGTCCACAAATCGAAAAAGCGGGCCTAAAAGTATCGGGTCTATCTGCGGACAAGAAACTGGTTGAAGTTATTGAGAACCCAAACCACCCATGGTTCGTTGCTGCTCAATTCCACCCAGAGTTCACTTCAACGCCTCGCGATGGTCATCCATTGTTTGCAGGTTTCGTTAAAGCGGCTGGCGAGTTCCAGCGCGGCGAGTTAGAGAAGTAAAAAGGAATACAGGTAGCTGCGTAAGTTGTGCTGCTACCTTTAAATTTGACATTTATATATTCAACGAGAAGGAAACATTCAATGTCTAAGATCGTTAAAGTTCTAGGTCGTGAAATCATCGATTCACGTGGTAACCCAACTGTAGAAGCTGAAGTACACCTAGAAGGCGGTTTCGTAGGTATGGCTGCTGCTCCATCTGGCGCATCTACTGGTTCTCGCGAAGCTCTTGAGCTACGTGACGGCGACAAATCACGTTTCCTAGGTAAAGGTGTTCTTAAAGCTATTGAAGCTGTAAACGGCCCAATCGCTGAAGCTCTAGTTGGTACTGACGCTAAAGCACAAGCTGACGTTGACCAAATCATGCTTGACCTAGACGGTACTGATAACAAGTCTAAGTTCGGCGCGAACGCTATCCTAGCTGTATCTCTAGCTAACGCAAAAGCTGCTGCTGCTGCGAAAGGCATGCCTCTATACGAGCACATCGCTGAGCTAAACGGTACTGCTGGTCAGTTCTCTATGCCTCTACCAATGATGAACATCATCAACGGTGGTGAGCACGCAGATAACAACGTTGACATCCAAGAGTTCATGATCCAACCAGTTGGCGCTAAAACTCTTAAAGAAGGTCTACGTATCGGCGCTGAAGTATTCCACAACCTAGCTAAAGTTCTTAAGTCTAAAGGCTACAGCACCGCAGTTGGTGATGAAGGTGGTTTCGCTCCTAACCTTAAGTCTAACGCTGAAGCTCTAGAAGTTATCGCAGAAGCTGTTGCAGCTGCTGGTTACGAACTAGGTAAAGACGTTACTCTTGCTATGGACTGTGCAGCATCTGAGTTCTTCGACAAAGAAGCTGGCATCTACAACATGAAGGGCGAAGGTAAAACTTTCACTTCTGAAGAGTTCAACCACTACCTAGCTGAGCTAGCGAACAACTTCCCAATCGTTTCTATCGAAGACGGTCTTGACGAGTCAGATTGGGATGGCTTCAAGCACCAAACTGAACTTCTAGGCGACAAGCTTCAAATCGTTGGTGACGATCTGTTCGTTACAAACACTAAGATTCTTGCTGAAGGTATCGAGAAAGGCGTAGCTAACTCTATCCTTATCAAGTTCAACCAAATCGGTTCTCTAACAGAGACTCTAGCTGCTATCAAGATGGCTAAAGACGCTGGCTACACTGCAGTAATCTCTCACCGTTCTGGCGAAACTGAAGATGCAACTATCGCTGATCTAGCGGTAGGTACAGCTGCAGGTCAAATCAAAACTGGTTCTATGAGCCGTTCTGACCGT
The DNA here is from genome assembly GCF_023161685.1 of Vibrio sp. 1CM8B. Taxonomy (NCBI): domain Bacteria; kingdom Pseudomonadati; phylum Pseudomonadota; class Gammaproteobacteria; order Vibrionales; family Vibrionaceae; genus Vibrio; species Vibrio sp. 1CM8B. The sequence goes on along the minus strand of NZ_JALNTU010000002.1, from coordinate 552,863 downwards.
GTTGCTAAGTACAACCAACTTATCCGTATCGAAGAAGCTCTAGGTTCTAAAGCTCCTTACAACGGTCTTAAAGAAGTTAAAGGTCAATAATTCGTCCTATTTGGCACTGTAGCTGCGTTAATTGCAGAAGATTCACTAAGTCACATAGGAAACTATGCTCCATAGCTGAATCTTCTTTGTTGCCTTGCTACAGCACCAACTAGTTAGAATTATGCACTAATGCTTTTAAATGCCTCGCTTATGCGGGGCATTTTTTTGTCTGCAAAAAGGTGAAGAAAAGAAGCTCTAGGTTATATAGCTTTCTTTTTGATACCGAAAGTTCGTCATTCCCTAGACTGACGAAGGAAGGAGTAGGGAATCTCATTGTTGTCCTTACCTATCCCGACAATAATTCCCCGACTTATTGATTCCCTGACACCACATATCTCGCACCAATAAGCTCATTATGGTATATATGTGCCTTATTCTAGTTCCTTCTTTTTCAACCGGCGAAAGGTGTTATGCGAATTTTTGCTTTAGTACTGCTCATAGTGTTTGGCTGGCTACAACACACACTGTGGCTCGGTAAAAATGGTATCTCTGATTACTACGGTGTGAACAACGAAATCCAAGTTCAACAGCAAGTAAATGAAAAGCTGCATATTCGAAATGCAGAAATGTTTGCTGAAATTGACGATCTACGCCAAGGCTTAGACGCGATAGAAGAACGCGCACGTCATGAACTTGGAATGGTCAAAGAAGGCGAAACGTTTTATCGCATCATTGGCGAGGAATCCCATTAATGTCGACTCAACTTCAAAGCGTGATTGCCGTTGTACCTGCAGCGGGCGTCGGTAGCCGAATGAAGGCAGACCGCCCTAAGCAATATCTCAAGATTCACGGTAAAACAATTTTAGAGCACACCGTTGAGAAATTACTGTCTCACCCACAAGTCGCTCAAATTGTCGTTGCGATCAGCGATGATGACCCATACTACCCTGAGCTAGCACTCAACCAGAATCCACAAGTGATCAGAGTGTCAGGCGGAAGCGAGCGAGCAGATTCTGTACTCTCTGCGCTAAACTATATCGCTGAGCAGCAGCTTAGTGATTGGGTAATGGTTCACGATGCGGCAAGGCCTTGTGTTCAGCTAAGTGACATCGACAAGCTAATTTCCGCTGCAATGAGCCATGATGTGGGCGCTATTTTAGCGGCTCCCGTTCGTGACACGATGAAGCGAGGTGCCCAAGGGCAGATCGAGCATACCGTTGAACGAGCAGATTTATGGCATGCGCTTACCCCTCAGATGTTCCGATCTAAGCCTTTACGGAAAGTCTTGAGTGAGGCGTTGCAGCAAGGTGCTTCGATTACTGATGAAGCCTCAGCCTTTGAATGGAAAGGTTTATCGCCCGCTTTAGTGGCAGGGCGTTCAGATAATTTTAAGATTACTCAGCCTGAAGATTTAGCGCTTGCTGAGTTCTATTTAAGTCAGAATAAGGAATAATGATGATTCGTATTGGCCATGGCTTTGATGTACATAAGTTTGGTGGTGAAGGCCCGGTAATTATTGGTGGTGTAAGCATCCCTTACGAGCAAGGTCTTATTGCACACTCAGACGGTGATGTTGCCCTTCATGCGTTGTGTGACGCTCTATTAGGTGCGATTGCTGCGGGTGATATTGGTCGTCATTTCCCTGATACCGATGACGAATGGAAAGGCGCGGATAGCCGTGAACTACTGAAAGATGTTTACCGTCGAGTAAAAGAACAAGGTTACGTGATTGGTAATGCCGATATTACTATCATGGCGCAAGCTCCAAAGATGGCACCTCATATAGACTCTATGTGCCAAGCTATTGCTCAAGACCTAGAAACCAGCATTAGCAATGTGAATGTAAAAGCGACGACTACTGAGCGTTTAGGTTTTACAGGTCGCAAAGAGGGCATCGCATGTGAAGCGGTTGTCCTAATTACTAAAAGTGCGTAAGCACCAACACGAAAAGAACAGCATGTCAGATATTTTATCTTCATTGGCTTATCTAAACGGTAAACCAACTGCGAAAGCAAAACTAAAAGCAAAAGCCGAACACTTTGTCGTTAATGAAGACTTGGGTTTTGAGTTTACTGGTGAAGGCGAGCACCTAATGGTTCGTATTCGTAAAACTGGTGAAAACACGAGCTTCGTAGCAAACGAGCTGGCTAAAGCTTGCGGTGTTAAGTCGAAAGACGTGAGCTGGGCAGGTTTAAAAGACCGTCACGCAGTAACTGAGCAGTGGTTGAGTGTGCACCTACCAAAAGGTGAGCCTGACTTTTCAGCGTTCTTAGCACAGTACCCAAGCATTGAGATCTTGGCGACAGCACGACACAACAAAAAGTTACGTCCGGGTGATTTAGTTGGCAACCAATTCGAGCTGACTTTGTCTGAAGTAACAGATTGTGATGATGTCGTAAAACGTTTGAAAAAAGTCGCTCAAGTCGGCGTGCCAAATTACTTCGGTGCTCAGCGTTTTGGTAATGAAGGTAACAACTTATCTGAAGCTCGTCGTTGGGGCCGTGATAACGTTCGTACTCGTAACCAGAATAAGCGCAGCTTGTACCTTTCTGCGGCTCGCTCATGGATTTACAACCTGATCCTGTCAGACCGTATTGAGCAAGATGCATTTGCATCGGCATTGCTTGGCGATATTGTCATGAAAGACGGCGCTCAACTAGCGGTAACTGCGGACAATATCGAAGCAGTAAACCAAGACATCGCGAATGGCGCTGCATGGGTTACTGTTGCTTTGGCTGGCGATAACGCTTTGCCAACGACTGATGAGTCTCAAGCGTTAGAGCAAAAACATCTTGATTCTGAACCTGACCTAATGGCGCTGATTCGCGGTAACCGCATGCGCCATGACCGTCGTGAAGCATCGTTAAAACCAACCGATTTAACTTGGGAAGTGAACGAAGATAATATCACTCTTAAGTTCTCTCTAGACGCAGGTTGTTTCGCAACCGCTATCGTTCGTGAGTTGGTTGAAGAAGTACACGTAGAAAGAACCTACGAGCAATAACGATTCTGCTTGGAGCTGGGTCACTTGATATTGGAATTTAAGTGACTTGGCTTAGCATGGGAACAAAAGAAAGGATACAAGATGAAGATTTTACTCAGCAATGATGATGGTGTGCACGCTCAAGGTATTCATGAGCTGGCAAATGAGCTACGTGATCTTGCTGAAGTTATCATTGTTGCCCCTGACCGTAATCGCTCGGGTGCGTCAAATTCATTAACTTTAGAACAGCCTCTGCGTGTTCAAGAGATTGCTGAAAATACCTATTCGGTACAAGGAACACCGACCGACTGTGTGCATTTTGCGTTAAACGAACTGCTAAAGAATGACATGCCAGATCTGGTATTAACGGGCATTAATCACGGTGCTAACCTGGGTGATGATGTGCTTTATTCAGGCACGGTGGCTGCAGCAATGGAAGGGCACTTTCTAGGCGTTCAATCGGTAGCGTTTTCTCTGGTGGGAAAAAAACATTTTAAGACAGCGGCAGCGATTGCTCGTCGTATTGTCGAACAACATTTAGCAAACCCAATCCCGACCAATCGCTTGTTGAACGTGAACGTTCCTGATTTAGCCTTAGAACAGCTGTCTGGTACTCAGGTGACGCGCCTAGGTGCTCGTCATCACGCTGAAGATATGATCAAGCAAAAAGACCCGCGTGGTCACGATATCTATTGGCTCGGCCCTCCGGGCAAAGAGCAGGATGCCGGTGAAGGTACCGATTTTTACGCGATTGAGCATGGCTTTGTGTCGGTAACACCGTTACAAGTTGATCTAACGGCGCATGAGTCGTTGGGCGCGATGGCAACATGGTTAGGGGAGAAGTAAGTGAGTAATCCGCAAGCTGAGCGTTTAATTACTTTTCTGATTGAAAATGGTATTCAGGATCAAAAGGTTCTTGATGCGATCTACCAACTGCCGAGAGAGAGCTTTTTATCACAGGCGATGTATCACCAAGCCTATGATAATAACGCGCTGCCTATCGGTCAGGGTCAGACAATCTCCCAGCCATACATTGTTGCTAAAATGACAGAGCTGCTTGAATTACAACAAGATAGCCGTGTCTTGGAGATCGGAACCGGTTCTGGTTACCAAACTGCGGTATTGGCTCAACTTGTTGATCATGTTTATTCGGTTGAAAGAATAAAGTCGCTACAATGGGATGCCAAGCGTAGGTTGAAGCAACTCGATTTCTACAATATCTCAACTAAGCACGGTGATGGTTGGCAAGGTTGGTCTTCAAAAGCCCCTTTTGATGCGATTATTGTTACCGCCGCTGCAGAGTCGATTCCTCAAGCGCTTCTGCAACAGCTGAAAGATGGCGGCCGTTTACTGATTCCAGTCGGTGATGACGAACAGCAACTATTAAAGATCGTTCGACACGGCGATGAGTTTTTATCGAGTGTTATCGAGATGGTGAGATTTGTACCTCTTGTTCCTGGTGAGCTAGCTTAATAAAAGACTAATGGTGTAGGTGGATAGAGAGTCGATGCGTTCGAAGTTGTTAAAAGGAAGTACTTTACTGCTTAGCTGTGCCCTTGTTGGGTGTGCAGCGAATTCGCCTGCGCCCGTTTCAAGCCTAAACAAGAATTACTCATCGATTGATCGTGGTAGTTATCGTGGCAGTTACTATGAAGTTAAAAAAGGCGACACCCTTTACTTCATCGCCTATGTCACCAATAAAGACGTTAAAGATCTTATCGGTTATAACAAGTTGTCTGCTCCTTACACTATCCACCCGGGGCAGAAGCTTAAGTTGTGGCGTCCTAGCTACAACGCGCCAGCGTATGGCAAGTCAACGGTAGCGGCAGCAGCAGTTGCTGCGCCTGTCGCCGCATCCACAACGTCATCTGCGGCAAGTAAACCGAAAACTACACCACAAAAGAGCAAAAACTCTAAACCAGCTCCAGCTCAAACTACCACCAAAGTGGTGAAAAAAGATCCACCAAAGAAGGTTGAACAATCTAAATCAAAGGAGTATGTTGGTTCTAAAGGTAAACAGAATGTTACACCGTCCACCAAACCAACAAGTGATAAAGTATCCAAATGGTTATGGCCAACTAAAGGGAGAGTAATCAAGAATTTCTCTGTAGGCGAACAAGGAAATAAAGGCATAGACATAGCAGGACAGCGAGGTCAGCCAATAGTATCTACTGCAGGGGGAACGGTTGTTTATTCGGGTAATGCACTACGAGGCTACGGCAATCTAGTGATTGTGAAGCACAATGATAATTACTTAAGTGCATACGCGCATAACGACCGACTATTAGTATCTGAAGGGCAAAGTGTGAAACCAGGGCAGAAGATTGCAACAATGGGAAGCTCTGGAGCCAGCAGTGTTAGGCTGCACTTTGAGATTCGTTACCAAGGTAAATCCGTTAATCCAAAACGATATTTACCTTAAATACAATATGCAAAAATTACGTATTGTATGGAGTGACATAGTCATTTAGCGACATATGAAGTTGTAATGTCATGCTAATTTCGCCAGGGGGAGGCGTTATGAGTATAAGCAATGCAGTAACCAAAGAAGAGTTCGATCTTGACCAAGCAACCACGGAACCGGAAGCTCTTGGAAAAGCAAAACGAACAGTCACTAAGAAAACCGAAGCGAAAGAAGAAGTTGAAGTTACGTCTAAAAGTTTAGATGCCACTCAACTCTACTTAGGCGAAATCGGTTTCTCACCACTACTAACCGCTGAAGAAGAAGTGCTATACGCACGTCGAGCTCTACGCGGTGATGAAGCAGCACGTAAACGCATGATTGAAAGTAACCTGCGTTTGGTGGTAAAAATTTCACGTCGTTATAGCAACCGCGGCCTTGCACTTCTCGATCTAATCGAAGAAGGCAACTTAGGTTTAATTCGCGCCGTAGAGAAGTTTGATCCAGAGCGTGGCTTCCGCTTCTCAACTTACGCGACATGGTGGATTCGTCAAACCATTGAACGTGCGTTAATGAATCAGACTCGCACTATCCGTTTGCCAATCCATGTTGTGAAAGAGCTGAACATCTACCTACGTACTGCAAGAGAGCTATCACAAAAGCTTGACCATGAACCAACGGCAGAAGAAATTGCTTCTAAGCTAGATAAGCCGGTTGGTGATGTGAGCAAGATGCTTCGTCTAAACGAACGAGTGAGCTCTGTTGATACGCCAATTGGTGGTGACGGTGAGAAAGCGCTGTTGGATATTATTCCAGACATCAACAATTCAGATCCTGAGGTTTCAACTCAAGATAGCGATATCAAGAACTCGTTGATTTTCTGGCTTGATGAACTGAACCCGAAACAGAAAGAGGTGCTTGCACGTCGATTTGGACTACTGGGTTATGAACCTTCAACATTAGAAGAAGTAGGCCGCGAAATCAGCCTGACTCGTGAACGTGTTCGTCAAATCCAAGTTGAAGGTCTTCGCCGCCTACGTGAGATTCTTATCAAGCAAGGTCTGAATATGGAAAATCTGTTCAACGTAGAAAACGACTAATTGAACAAGTGATGCTTCTCTAATCTAAATAGAAGACAAATAAAAACGCTGACTTTAAGTCAGCGTTTTTTTGTTTGTGGCTTTGGTATTTCATGCCGTCTAATCAAAATAACAGTTTGGCAATAACAAGCTACTTGGTAAGAAACTAAAGCAGCTTCTTCAAGCGGTAAAGTTCTTCTAATGCTTGGCGAGGAGTTAGATCATCAGGATCAACATTCGCTAGCGCTTGCTCCACTTCACTAGGCTCTGGGATCAGGCTCAGCTGGTTTGCGATATCGACACCGCTTGGCTTCGATGTTGGCGACTCGATACTTAACGCTTCTAGTTGAGTCAGCTTCGCACGAGCATTCTTGATCACCGCTTTCGGTACGCCAGCTAGACCTGCAACCGCTAGACCGTAAGATTTACTTGCTGCACCTTCTTGAACTGCGTGCATAAAGGCAATGCTGTCACCATGCTCAACCGCATCTAGGTGCACGTTAGCCAGTGTTGGAAGTTGGTTAGGCAATTCAGTTAGCTCAAAGTAGTGCGTTGCAAACAGTGTCATCGCATTGATTTGATTGGCTAGCCACTCTGCACTTGCCCAAGCCAGAGATAGACCATCGTAAGTACTAGTACCACGACCGATTTCATCCATTAGCACAAGGCTATTTGGTGTCGCATTGTGCAGGATATTCGCCGTTTCTGTCATCTCAACCATGAAGGTTGAACGACCAGAAGCCAAATCATCGGATGCGCCAATACGGGTAAAGATACGGTCGATAGAACCAATCGTCGCGCTTTCTGCAGGAACATAACAACCGATATGAGCCATCAATGCGATGAGTGCCGTTTGGCGCATGTAGGTCGATTTACCACCCATGTTTGGACCTGTGATGATCAGCATCTTGCGTTGATCATTCAGATCGATAGGGTTAGCAATGAAAGGTTCGTCCATCACTTGTTCAACAACAGGGTGACGACCGGCCTGAATTTGTACGCCAGCAGACTCTGTCATGGTTGGACGACAGTAATCAAGGGTATCTGCACGCTCAGCCAAGTTCTGTAGAACATCAAGCTGAGATACTGAAGAGGCGATGTTTTGTAGGCGCTCTAGATACGGCAATAGCAAGTCAAACAACTCTTCCCAAAGCTGTTTCTCGATAGCGAGTGCTTTCGACTTAGAGTTAAGTACTTTGTCTTCGTGCTCTTTTAGTTCAGGAATGATGTAACGCTCTGCATTTTTCAGCGTTTGACGACGAACATAGTGTGGCGGCACAAGGTGGCTTTGCCCACGGCTTACTTGAATGAAGAAACCGTGTACGTTGTTGTAGCCAACTTTAAGCGTGTCGATGCCATGACGTTCACGTTCTTCTTGCTCAAGCTTATCAAGAAATTCGGTTGCGCCTGCTGCAAGGTCGCGCCATTCGTCTAACTCGGCATTGTAGCCTTCTGCAATCACACCACCGTCACGGATAACCACCGGTGGGTTCTCTTTGATTGCACGCTCAAGTAGCTCAGAAACCTCATCCACAGGAGAAGCATACTGAGCTAACTGAGTTAGGTACGGATGCTTAAGTTGCGTCAGTGTCTCTGCAAGCTCTGGTAAATATTCCATTGCTTGGCGAAGTCGTGCCATATCGCGAGGGCGAGCTGAACGAAGTGCCAATCGAGCAAGAATACGTTCGATATCACCAATCTGCTTTAAGGTTGGTTGTAGCTCTGTGAATAGAGCCAAATCTTTCATCTCACCAATCGCATCTAGGCGCTGATCGAGTGCAGAGATATTGCGCATTGGTTGATGTAACCAGCGCTTAAGCATACGGCTACCCATTGCTGTCGCAGTGTGATCAAGTACTTCGGCAAGGGTGTTATCAGTACCACCACCAAGATTTTGCGTGATCTCTAGATTGCGTCGAGTCGCTGCATCAAGGATCACCGAGTGATCTTGTTTATCCATCGTCAGTGAACGGATATGTGGAAGGGCAGTACGTTGGGTATCTTTCACGTATTGGATCAAACAACCAGCCGCACATAGACCCAGTTTCGCGCTTTCTACGCCAAAGCCAACCAGATCGCGAGTACCAAACTGCTTATTCAATTGCTGCTTAGCGGTGTCTAATTCAAATTCCCATACCGGGCGGCGGCGGTTGCCATTACGGCTTGCCATTAGATTGACAGGTTCGAAATCTTCAGGGAACAGTAGCTCACGAGGCGAGGTTCTCTGCAGTTCTGCGGCCATTGCTTCTTCGGTTTCTGGCTCGCAGAGTTGGAATCGACCGGAGGTAATATCCAGTGTCGCGTAACCAAACTTACCGTTGTGATGGTAGATGGCCGCAATCAGGTTATCTACGCGCTCAGAAAGCAATGCCTCATCGGTCACGGTACCGGGTGTAACGATACGTACGACAGCGCGCTCAACAGGGCCTTTTGAAGTTGCTGGATTACCAATCTGTTCACAAATTGCTACGGATTCACCAAGTTGCACTAACTTTGCAAGGTACCCTTCAACGGCATGGTAAGGAACACCCGCCATAGGAATAGGCTCACCGTTTGATGAACCACGTTTAGTCAGTGAAATATCGAGGAGTTGAGAAGCTTTTTTAGCATCATCGTAGAAAAGCTCGTAGAAATCGCCCATGCGGTAGAACAGCAGAATTTCTGGGTTTTCTGCTTTCAGTTTTAGGTACTGCTGCATCATGGGAGTATGTTTTTGATCGGCTTTCACAGTTAACTTCTTTCGTTTATTTCTATTGCGGCTTAGGATACGTGAAAGCGTTTCGTGCGAAAAGCAGCTCAAGCGAAAAGATGCAAAAGCCCTAACAAAAAAACACCTCGTGAGAGGTGTTTTGTTTTTGTGCTGTCTGATTTTATCGGCTTATTTTACATGTATGTTCGCCATATATTCATCTTCAGCCCAGTACATTCGTTGTGCTACTTTGGCTTCTGGATTCAATTCAACACCGTTTAATACGCGTTCTTTGAATCTTAGGTAGCCACCTTGGTCAATGAGGTGACCCATATGTAAATACTTAGGAATACCTTTCAGCATTTCTTTCTCAAACTCAAATAGGTTTTCAATAACCTGATGAATCACTTCTTCAGTTACCCAATTTAAGAATAATTTACCCACACGTGGGGTTTTCTTCGACGTACGTCCACCTAGCTTAACCATGTACAACTGTTTTGGATTACGTTGCCATGCCAAAGTTGGGCAGGCAAGAACACACTCACCGCAACCGATGCACTTGCTTTCTTCTTTGGTTGCTTTGCCATCGACAATAGATAGGCAGTTCACAGCATGGTGGGAGCAAGCGTCAACACAAGCACCACAACCAATACAACGCTCTGATGTGAAATCAATCTTTGCTATGCCTAATATACCGAAGTCTGCCATGTTGGCTTTAGCGCAATCATTAGGGCAGCCCGCGGCGACAATCTTCAAGTGATATTTGCTTGGGTATACGTGATGTTCTAAGCGCTGTGCTAACCCAGTCGTATCGGTATTGGCTTTTTGACAAATTTGGCTGCCTTGGCAAGCAACAATATTTCGTCCACCAATTGATTGGTAACCGGCCTCAAGATCTTCCACTTCAATGCCACAAATATCTTGAGTAATGTCTTCAATAAATGGGCGCAGTGCTTTATTTACTTCTGGAATATCTTCGTAGCGGATACCTGGCATCGCCAATTTTTGGCGAGTTGTGAGGTGGATAACACCGTTACCCCATTTCTCGGCAATCTCTTGCGCAGTTGCAAGTAGGTGAGCGGGCATGATGCCACCAGGGATTCGAACACTGATCATGCATTCGCCACGAACTTTCGATAGACGATAGTCCGCATCAGCACGCATTTTGATAATATCTACATCTAAACTCATCGTCGTCTCCCTAATCAACCATTGACTGTGCTTCGTCGTATTGGAATACAGGCCCGTCAACACATACGTACTTTTCACCAATACGGCAGTGCCCACATTTACCTACAGCACAAGCCATTTTTCGCTCGTAATCGACCCAGATTTGCTCTTCTTTAAGACCAAGCTCTAGAAAGGCTTTTACAACGAACTTGATCATAATTGGAGGGCCAACAACAATCAGTTGCACGTCGTGTATATCTGATAAATCAAGCGTTTCGATGTATTTAGTCACAAGACCAGTTTGATAAAACTCGTTATTGGATTCTTCATCCAGCGTACAAATCAGGTTGATTGTATCGTTCCAATGCTTCATTTCTTCTTTGTAAAGGACGGCTTGATCGTTTTTGTAACCGACAACCACGTCCATTGATTTTACTAACTGAGTCTCGTGACTGAAGTGGTTGATCAAACCTTTTACAGGCGCGACACCAGTACCACCAGCAATCACGATTAAGTGCTTACCGTGGTATTTTTCCATTGGGTAACCATTACCATGAACACCACGCATCCATACCATGTCACCAACATGTTTAGTAAATAGCTCATAGGTAACCTTACCGACTTTACGGATCAGTAGGTCGATATAGCCTTCACCAAAGTCTGAAATGGAGATAGGAGCTTCACCGAATAATGGTAATGAAACTTCAACAAATTGGCCGAATTTCACATCGAAGTCACACTCGACACGAAAGTTCCATTCGATCTCAGTATGCTTAGTGATGTCTAAGATCTTGTACGATTGAGGTACTAATTGATTTTTACACTGGCACATTTTCGGCCTCATTCTTCAAAGTTAATTCAATTTGATCAGACATTTTATTGATGATGTTGCTGAACGAAATGTAATGCGGACAGCGGTCATCACAGCGACCACAGCCAACACACATATGGTGCTCACCTTGGCGTGCTTTGAAGTCATTAACTTTGTGCAGAGCGCGGTAACGAAGTCGTTCGCCCGTCTTCTGTCTGAATTGGTGTCCACCAGCCATATCGGTAAAGTTCCCTGTCATGCAGCTCGCATGCTGACGACGGCGCTCACCCACTTTAGCTTCTTGGTTGTAAACCACATCAAATACGCTGTAGCAGCTACAGGTAGGGCATGATGTTGTACATCGTCCACAGCCAATGCAGCGGCTGTCGTATTCATTCCAAACCGGGTTGCCTGTTAGGATCTCGCGAACCTTAATTGGGTCACCACATATTTGGTCAGGTGTGCGTACTTTTACGTGGTTTTCTTGAACAAAACCTGTTTTATGATTTGATTCAATGCCGACTTCAGCCAAGTATTTAGCAAAGGCTTCATCTTGAGTTACCACATCAGCGCCGCCACCAGAAGAGAAGCGAATAGAGGCCGCAAAGTTAGTGGTCGTATTGGCATTCATTGATACGCAGAAGCAATTTTCAAAGCTTGATTCGCACTCAATTAAAACTAATTTGAGCTTTTCGCGTAGACGTTTGTAGTAGAAATCTTCATTTCCCCCATTTTTTAAGAACATGTGATCCAAGCTTTTTAGGGCATTGATATCGCAAGCTCGCAAAAATAAAACAACAGGTCGAGGGTCGACTTTTGACTCTCTGAGTTCGTTTCCATCTAACCAAAACAGAGTTTCAGTGATAGGAAAAACCACTTCTTTTGGAGAGAAATGAGACTTTTCCTTCCAGACGATATCGCTAAAAGACTCTATTTCGTCGTAGATTAGGTTATCAGTATGAGCAAACCGGCCGCCCATACGTTCGTACATCGGTGACATCACTCGGTAGGTTTCTTTCAAATCTGAAATGACACCTTGGAGTTCATCATTAGTTAAAAATTTAGACATGTTCTGCCTCTGGCATTTTTGTGAAAAATCTGCGTACGTAACCATCGAACGTTTCACGCTTGGTGAACCAGTCAATGGTTTCTGAAAGTTTGACGACGTGGCCTACGACGATGACGGCAGGCATGGGTGGATTACAGATATCGACAGCATCGGGGAGTTCACTTAACGAGCACCGAATGACGCGTTGGTCATGTCGCGTACCGTTGCTGATAATGGCTGTCGGAGTCTCTTTTCTTAGCCCATGGTCGATGAGGTTCTTTGAAATGTTGCCCGCTTTGTGTAGACCCATATAAAACACAATGGTGTGATTTACATTCGCGAGACCTTTCCAGTTAATGTGGTCTGAATCATGTTGGTCGCGTGCAGTGACAATCGTGACGCCGTTAGATATGCCGCGATGAGTGACGGGGATTCCAGCGTAACTGCAACAACCAACTGCAGCTGTGATCCCGGGGACTATGTCAAATGCTATGCCTGCATAGTCGAGAAAAAGCGCTTCTTCGCCACCACGCCCAAATACGAATGGGTCTCCGCCTTTAAGACGGCAAACTGTCTTGCCTAGCTCTGCGTGTTTTAGGATCTTCTGGTTGATCTCAGATTGAAGTATGCACTTTGAATTGAAAACTTTGCCGACGTAGACCTTTTCAGTCTCTTCGGGGATAAATGCAAGAATGTCAGCGGATATCAGATTGTCGTAAATAACAACATCGGCTGTTGAAATGATGCGTAATGCCTTAACCGTAAGAAGATCAGGGTCACCGGTTCCAGCACCAACAATATACACATGCCCTTTTTGTTTAATACTTGGGGTTAGTTTCATTTCATTACTCAAATTGTGGTTATATGAGAATGGTAAATGACGGAGGTGTTCAGGAAAATTAAGTTCTAATTAACATGCGTTAATCATTATTGAATATTTAGAGATAAAAGATGTTGCGTGTGAATTAAGCAATAGCGACAACATTGAGTTGGAATTCGTGGAAGTTATGAGAGGCTGTTTGTTATCGAGTTTAGGTTTTGCTCTTTCGTTTACTGTGGTTGAGTAATACGATGTCGTAAATCAATTTTAATGATCATTTCCATCGTTAGTCGTTAAACATGAGAAGGAGTATCGTTGTGCAAATAGAAAAGACACTATGTGAGAAGTTAGGTGTGTTACTCGTGAAACACAAACACGTGTTAGTGACGGCTGAATCTTGCACTGGCGGAGGTGTCGCGAGTGCAGTCACCGATATTGCGGGCAGCTCTGGGTGGTTTGATCGCGCTTTTGTTACGTACAGCAATGAAGCCAAACAAGAGATGATCGGTGTACAACTTAAAACCTTGATTGAGTTCGGCGCTGTGAGTGAGCCTGTCGTAATAGAAATGGCGAGCGGGGCATTGCAACATTCAAACGGGACTATCTCTGTATCGATCAGTGGTATTGCTGGCCCAGGCGGCGCGACCGAAGATAAGCCTGTTGGTACAGTATGCTTCGCGTGGAAAGCGCTAAATGGCTGGGATAAAGTAGAAACGCATGTATTTACAGGCGACAGATCACAAGTACGCCAACAAGCCACGCACCATGCCCTGCAAGTTATTTATGATTACCTATCAATGGAAGGTAAGTAACATTTGTACAAATTATTTTCATACAGGTATAGACACTGTATGAATCAACAGTATAATGAAAGCCAATTAGTCACCCCTATGTGGGTTAGAAATAGATTCTAGATCGCTTGTTGAGACAACCGATTATGTGGAGATAGAAATGGACGAGAATAAACAAAAAGCGTTAGCCGCAGCCCTTGGTCAGATTGAAAAGCAATTTGGTAAAGGTTCTATCATGCGTCTTGGTGATAACCGCACAATGGACGTAGAAACTATTTCTACAGGTTCTCTATCTCTAGATATCGCACTAGGTGCTGGTGGCCTACCAATGGGACGTATCGTAGAAGTTTACGGTCCAGAATCATCAGGTAAAACAACGCTAACGCTTGAGCTTATTGCTGCAGCACAGAAAGTAGGCAAAACGTGTGCATTCGTTGATGCGGAGCACGCACTAGACCCTATCTACGCTCAAAAGCTTGGTGTTGATATCGATGCACTTCTTGTTTCTCAACCAGATACGGGTGAGCAAGCGCTTGAAATCTGTGATGCACTGGCTCGTTCAGGTGCAATCGACGTTCTTGTTATTGACTCAGTAGCAGCACTAACACCAAAAGCAGAAATTGAAGGCGAAATGGGCGACAGCCACATGGGTCTTCAGGCTCGTATGCTTTCTCAAGCGATGCGTAAGCTGACGGGTAACCTTAAGCAGTCTAACTGTATGGCTATCTTCATTAACCAAATTCGTATGAAAATTGGTGTGATGTTCGGTAACCCAGAAACAACAACAGGTGGTAACGCACTTAAGTTCTACGCATCTGTTCGTCTTGATATTCGCCGTACTGGTGCGATTAAAGATGGTGATGAAGTTGTTGGTAACGAAACTCGTATCAAGGTCGTTAAGAACAAGATTGCTGCACCATTCAAACAAGCTGAGACTCAAATCCTTTACGGTAAAGGCTTCAACCGCGAAGGTGAGCTTATCGACTTAGGTGTTAAGAATAAGCTAGTAGAAAAAGCGGGCGCTTGGTACAGCTACAAAGGCGATAAGATCGGCCAAGGTAAAGCTAACGCTGGTAAATACCTACGTGAAAACCCAGAAGTTGCTCTAGAGATCGATACTAAACTTCGTGAGTTACTACTGACTCCTGCTGTTCTTGAAGAGAAGGGCGTAGAGAAAGAAGAAGAAAACGAAGAGCTATAAGCTAACGTTTTATAGAGTGGATGTTTGAAAGAAGCATCCGCTTTGAAAGAATTTAAAGCCTCGCATATTTTATGCGGGGCTTTTTTATTGGATCTGCTCCGTCGAGCATGTCTTTGGTCAAATCTCTTTCGTTGACTGAGTTTCTTCGGTACTAGGTCGTCAATTTAGTTCTGCTTTTCCACGGCTAGATATAGTGGAATATTCTTCATTTTATCGAATTCCCACTAAAATCCTGCCCAAGGGTGTCTTTTCTACAAGAAAACTAGTCGAAGCCTTAACCATGATCTACAATACGGCAAAATTCTAACTCGACTATTTTCAGGAAGAGCTGCATGTACATGAGCACTGATGAGGTTCGCAACGCGTTCCTTAAGTTCTTTGAGAGCAAAGAACACCAAATCGTAGACAGTTCATCGTTAGTTCCACATAACGATCCAACCCTGCTATTTACTAACGCAGGTATGAACCAATTCAAAGATTGCTTCTTAGGCGCCGAAAAGCGTGCCTACACTCGAGCAACTACGGCTCAGCGTTGTGTACGTGCGGGTGGTAAACACAATGACCTTGAAAACGTAGGTTTCACGGCTCGTCACCACACGTTCTTTGAAATGCTAGGCAACTTCAGCTTTGGCGACTACTTCAAAGAAGAAGCGATTGGTTTTGCTTGGGAATTCCTGACAGAAACTCTTCAACTGCCAAAAGATCGTCTACTGGTAACGGTATACGAGACAGATGATGAAGCATTCGATATCTGGAACAAGAAAGTAGGTGTACCTGCTGACCGTATCGTTCGCATTGGCGACAAAGAAGGCGGTAAACAGTTCGAGTCTGATAACTTCTGGACGATGGGTGACACCGGTCCTTGTGGTCCATGTACTGAAATCTTCTACGATCACGGTGAGCACATCTGGGGCGGCCGTCCTGGCACACCTGAAGAAGATGGTGACCGTTTCATCGAGATCTGGAACAACGTATTCATGCAGTTCAACCGTCACGCTGACGGCACAATGGAACCGCTACCTAAGCCTGCTGTAGATACAGGTATGGGTATTGAGCGTATTTCTGCAATTATGCAGGGCGTTCACTCTAACTACGAAATTGATGTATTCCAAAAGCTAATCAAAGCGACAGCGGAAGTTGTGGGTCATGACGATCTATCTAACCAATCGCTACGCGTTATTGCTGACCACATCCGTTCTTGTTCATTCCTAATCGCTGACGGCGTTATGCCTTCAAACGAAGGTCGTGGCTACGTTCTACGTCGTATTATTCGTCGTGCAGTTCGTCACGGTAACAAGATTGGTGCACAAGGCGTGTTCTTCCACAAACTTGTGGGTGTACTGGCTGAAGTGATGGGTTCTGCAGCTGAAGAGCTTAAGAAACAACAAGAACTTGTTGAAAAAGTACTTCGAATTGAAGAAGAGAACTTTGGTCGTACTCTAGAGCGCGGCATGGTTATTCTTAATGACGCACTAGATGCACTTGAAGGCAAAGAGCTTGACGGCGAAACAGTTTTCAAACTTTACGATACATACGGCTTCCCTGCTGACCTTACTAACGATGTAGCTCGTGAACGCGACTTTACTATCGATGAAGAAGGCTTTGAGAAGGCGATGGAAGCGCAGCGTAAGCGTGCACGTGAAGCTGGCCAATTCGGCACAGATTACAACGCGACGATCAAAGTAGACACCAACACTGAGTTCTGTGGTTACACAGCAACTGAAGGTGCTGGTGAAATCTCTGCGCTATTTGTTGACGGCGAAGAAGTATCTTCACTATCGGCTGGCGACAAAGCAATTATCATCCTTGAAGAGACACCATTCTACGCTGAGTCAGGCGGTCAATGTGGTGATGCTGGTACACTAAAAACAGCGTCGGGTCTTTTCAAAGTACAAGATACTCAGAAGCTAGGTAACGCATTTGCGCACCACGGTGAGCTAGTTGAAGGTGTATTTGCTAAGGGCGATAAAGTAGAAGCAACGGTTGACGCTGAGCGTCGTGCTGCTATCTCACTAAACCACTCTGCAACTCACTTACTTCACTCTGCACTGCGCGAAGTTCTAGGTGAACATGTTGCTCAGAAAGGTTCTTTAGTTAAGCCAGACAACCTACGTTTTGACTTTTCTAACCTTGAAGCGGTAACACCGGCACAGATTAAAGAAGTAGAGCGTTTGGTTAACGCACAAGTTCGTAAGAATCACGTGATTGAAACCAACATCATGGACATCGAGTCAGCGAAAGAAAAAGGTGCAATGGCACTGTTTGGCGAGAAATACGATGATGAAGTTCGCGTTCTATCTATGGGCGATTTCTCTACTGAACTTTGTGGCGGTATCCACGCAAGCAACACGGGTGATATCGGCCTATTCAAGATCACTTCTGAAGGTGGTATTGCTGCGGGTATTCGTCGTATTGAAGCGGTAACGGGTGAAGCTGCTCTAGATGCAGTAGAAGCTCAGGCTTACGCTTACGAAGAGAAACTTGCTGAATCAGCTAAGAAAGCAAAATCGCTAGAGAAAGAAATCCAACTGCTTAAAGAAAAGATGGCTGCTGCAGAAAGCGCAAACATCATGGGCAAAGTAGAAGACATTTCGGGTACTAAAGTTTTGGTTGCTGCAATTGAAGGCGCAGACAACAAGAACCTACGTACTATGGTTGATAACGCTAAAAACCAAGTAGGTAGCGGTATCATCCTGATCGCAAACGTAGCAGACGGTAAAGTTGGCTTGATTGCTGGTGTAACCAAAGACCTAATCGGCAAAGTAAAAGCGGGTGATCTCGTTAAGATGGTTGCTGAGCAAGTTGGCGGTAAAGGCGGCGGTCGTCCAGATATGGCTCAAGCGGGCGGTACAGATGTTGAAGCACTGCCAGAAGCGCTTAAATCTGTACGTACTTGGCTAGAAGAACGTCTTTAAGCTTAAGTAATTGATACAAAGATGCCCAATCAGTTGATTGGGCATCTTTTATTTTGCTTATTGGAAGTGTGTTTAAACAAGGTTTGATTGAGATTAACCAAGAAGTCTAATGGTGGCGTTAGACTCCTTGGTTAATTTTTTATTGCTTCGCCCTGACGCGGAGTATGTGTTTTTTTGTCATATATAGACATTGGTCTTGGGAAGGTGAGGACGGGTGAAAATGCCTCTTATCGTGCAGAAATTTGGTGGAACGTCGGTGGGTTCAATTGAACGAATCCATCATGTAGCAGAAAAAATCATTGAAGCGAAAAATGAAGGGAACCAGATTGTGGTTGTCGTTTCTGCTATGTCTGGTGAAACAAATCGGTTAGTTAACTTAGCCACACAAGTTGATAGCGTACCAAACGCTAGAGAACTGGATGTGTTGTTAACGGCTGGCGAGCAAGTTTCCATGGCCTTGTTAGCAATGACGTTACACAAGTTAGGTTATGAAGCGACATCGATGACTGGCTACCAAGCCAAGATACACACGGATTCTAATCATAATAATGCAGCGATTGAGCGTATTGATACTGCTCCGATTCAAGCTCTGCTAGATGACAACCAGATTGTCATTGTTGCAGGCTTTCAAGGATTCAATGCGAAAGGCGATATCACAACATTAGGTCGCGGTGGTTCAGATACTACAGCGGTAGCGCTTGCGGGTGCCTTACAGGCGAAAGAATGCCAGATCTATACTGATGTAGATGGTGTTTACTCTTGTGACCCTAGAGTCGTAAAGCAATCTCAGAAATTAGATACCTTAGACTTTCCTTCTATGGAAGAGATGGCTCGCCGAGGCGCTAAGGTATTGCACCTTCCTTGTGTTCAGTATGCATGGCAGCACAACGTGCCATTGCGAGTGCTTTCAAGCTTTGAACAAGGCGAGGGCACATTGATCGCGGGTAATCAGTGTTTGAATGATATTGCTGGCATCGCCATCCAAAGAGATATGGTACGTATCGAGTGTTTGAATGAAGATTTACCGTCTTTCATTTCACATTGCCAACTGTTGGGGATCGAAGTCTGTAGTGTGATCGAGGAAACAGAACGGGCAGCACTCATTATTAAACAAGACATAAGTGCCAAATTAAAACTAGTTTTTGCTGAGAAAATCCGTAATAGTGAACAGGTTAGTTTGTTAACTGTGGTAGGAAGCCGAACACAAGAAATTGTGGTCAGTTCACATGGATTGTTGTCTGAAGGCGAAATTGATGTACAGCATCACTTATTGCAGCAGCAGTCTTTAACTTTGGTGATATCACCAACGCAAGTCGATATGGCTGCTAACATATTACACAATGCATACATCGTAGCGCGTGAAACACAGGGTTATCCTAAAAAAGAAGTGCATTTTGGTTAAATAAACTCAATCGATAGTTTACGAAAATATAACTTTTGTTGGATAATGCTCTCGTAGCTAGATAAATTTAGAGATTACTCAAGGAGCAAAGAATGCTAATTTTGACTCGCCGCGTTGGCGAAACACTGATGATTGGTGATGAAGTAACAGTTACTGTACTAGGCGTTAAAGGTAACCAAGTACGTATCGGTGTTAACGCACCTAAAGAAGTATCTGTTCACCGTGAAGAGATCTACATGCGCATTCAAGCTGAAAAAGGTAATGGTAACGTTGCATCTGGCAACTACTAATACTTTTGCGTAGAGAAGAGGCTAGCATTGTTGCTAGCCTTTTTTGATCTTGGGGAACCGAAACACTGATTGGGACATAGATAGGTTGGATAACGCTTCAGTCTCAAAGTGGTGAAGTGAATGCTTTGTGATGCAGCGAGATACAGACAAGGTTGAACAGAACGGTTGCTCTGTATTTTGTTTGGCAAAACTCAAGATTTATTAGCTTCCCCTATGGCGAAAATACGCATCCCGTAGTATTGTGCCATCAGCGGTAGCACTTGCTGCTGGAGAAATTAGATAATTGTTTTCGGCTGTTTATTATTGCCAATCTTTCACCTTAATTTTTAAGGGAAAAAGCGCGATTTGAATCTTATAAGTTCAATTTGCAAGCGCTTTGATTAAATAGCAAACGGTTGAGTGTTTTTGTCCAATTTTTTTCAATAAAGTGTTTGACATATTTTCGGTAAAACGTAATATGTGCCTCCGCAAGACGGTGAGGTGGCCGAGAGGCCGAAGGCGCTCCCCTGCTAAGGGAGTATGTGGTTTGTAGCTGCATCGAGGGTTCGAATCCCTCCCTCACCGCCATTTCTTGCGAGTCTAAAATTAGCAATTTAGACAATGTAAATGTGCGTCCTTAGCTCAGCTGGATAGAGTACCTGGCTACGAACCAGGCGGTCGGAGGTTCGAATCCTCCAGGACGCGCCATTCTCTCTTTTCTTACTTGTAAGTGATTTGAGAATAATGAATTAGGTGAGGTGGCCGAGTGGCCGAAGGCGCTCCCCTGCTAAGGGAGTATGTGGTTTGTAGCTGCATCGAGGGTTCGAATCCCTCCCTCACCGCCATTCATTACAGGCCGATGGCCTTTTTTTTTCTTCGTAGCAAGAAGAATGTGATATATTTCACAACTTCATTCTTAATGAATGAACACCGTGCGTCCTTAGCTCAGCTGGATAGAGTACCTGGCTACGAACCAGGCGGTCGGAGGTTCGAATCCTCCAGGACGCGCCACTATTTAAGGGTTTATTTCTTTTAAGAATGAAAGTCCTTGTATTGACTAAGTTGATACTAAAACCGTGCGCTCTTAGCTCAGCTGGATAGAGTACCTGGCTACGAACCAGGCGGTCGGAGGTTCGAATCCTCCAGAGCGCGCCACTATTTAGGGTTTATTTCTTATAAGAATATGAATCCTGATATTGATAAATCGTTCGTCGAGAATTAATATCAAAAACCGTGCGTCCTTAGCTCAGCTGGATAGAGTACCTGGCTACGAACCAGGCGGTCGGAGGTTCGAATCCTCCAGGACGCGCCA
>NZ_JALNTU010000002.1:514465-531842 GCF_023161685.1 Vibrio sp. 1CM8B | reverse complement strand
CGCTCTTAGCTCAGCTGGATAGAGTACCTGGCTACGAACCAGGCGGTCGGAGGTTCGAATCCTCCAGAGCGCGCCACATTATTAGAAAAAGCCTCGTTTATACGAGGCTTTTTTTATGCCTGCTGCAAATTTGTTGCGACAATGTTAAATTTGTTCGTTGTTTAACTTGTTGTATTTAAAGTAGTTCTTGATTGCTTCTTTGTTATTCCACCTTTCTCATATCAATTCCCAGAAAAGCCCCGTTTAAGTCACAGTTTAAATATCTAAAAATGACGTATTTGACAGATTTATGTGATCTGATAGGCGAATAATTAACCTTATGTGTGCGTTATCCGTAACAGAACCTTAAACAAAATTGACAAACTTTTACCAATCGAGATAATCCATGGGTCGGGATCACTATTCGCTGAAATCCTGTACGTATGTCAGGATGACGAAGAAAGGAAGCAACATGACTAATATTGGAAGCCTGCTAGGAGATGCGGCGACTCTAATGATAACGGGGATGTCCGTTGTCTTTATTTTCCTAACTATTCTAGTTTACCTCGTTCGGTTGATGTCAAAACTGGTACCAGAAGAAGTACCAGAGCCGATCGCAGCACCTAAAAAAATTCAAAAATCACAATCAAACCCTTCAGCTGTTAGTCCACAGGTAGTGGCAGCAATTTCGGCCGCGGTTCATCAATACCGTGCGTCTACTGCTAAGTAGCATTTAAAGGATTAAAAAGGAGTTTATGAGCATGTCTAAACCACTAGCTATCACAGATGTGGTACTTCGTGACGCGCACCAGTCACTATTTGCTACTCGTATGCGTATCGAAGATATGCTGCCAATTGCGGCAGAACTGGATAAAGTCGGTTACTGGTCACTTGAGACTTGGGGCGGCGCGACGTTTGATTCGTGTATCCGTTTTCTTGGCGAGGATCCATGGGAGCGTTTGCGTGAGCTGAAAAAAGCGATGCCAAACACACCAATGCAGATGCTACTGCGTGGTCAAAACCTATTGGGCTACCGTCACTACGCGGATGATGTAGTAGAAAAATTTGTTGAACGTGCCCATAAAAACGGCATGGACGTATTCCGTATTTTTGATGCGATGAATGACGTACGTAACTTTGAAAAAGCAGTGAAAGCAACGATCGACGTTGGTGGCCACGCTCAAGGTACGTTGTCTTACACAACCAGTCCGGTTCATAACTCAGATACTTGGGTTGATTTGGCTAAGCGCCTAGAGGACCTAGGTTGTCACTCACTATGTATTAAAGATATGTCAGGTTTATTAAAGCCGTATGAAGCAGAAGAGCTGATTACACGTATCAAAGCATCGTGTGACGTTCCTCTAGCACTGCATAGCCACGCGACAACCGGTCTATCGACTGCAACAGCGGTTAAAGCCGTTGAAGCGGGTATCGACATTCTAGATACCGCTATCTCTTCAATGAGCTGTACTTACGGTCATACGCCAACCGAAACGGTTGTTGCGATGTTAGAAGGTACAGAGCGCGACACGAATCTTAAACTAGACCAAATCGAACCAATCGCAGCTTACTTCCGTGATGTACGTAAAAAGTACGCGAAATGGGAAGGTCAGCTGAAAGGTGTCGATTCTCGTATCCTGATCGCTCAAGTTCCTGGCGGCATGTTAACTAACATGGAAGGCCAGCTTAAAGAGCAAGGCGCAGCCGATCGCATGGATGAAGTGCTAGAAGAGATCCCACGCGTACGTAAAGAGCTTGGTTACATTCCTTTAGTAACACCAACTTCTCAGATTGTCGGTACTCAAGCGGTTATTAACGTCCTAACGGGCGAACGCTATAAGAGCATCACGAAAGAGACTGCTGGTCTACTGAAAGGTGAATACGGTCAAGCACCTGCTGAAGTTGATGCTGAACTGCAAGCGAAAGTACTGGATGGCGCAGAGCCGATTACTTGTCGTCCTGCTGATTTACTTAAGTCTGAAATGGATACGTTAACGACGGATCTGTTAGAGAAAGCGAAATCAGAGGGAATCTCTCTAGCTGAAGATACGGTTGATGATGTACTGACTTACGCACTTTTCCCACAAGTGGGCCTTAAGTTCCTTAAGAACCGTCGTAACCCTGAAGCATTTGAACCTGCACCAACGCTAGAAGTTGCGGCTCCAGTTGCCGCAGCTCCTGTAAAAGCTTCTGGTGGTATTGAAAGCTACAGCGTGAAGGTTGATGGCCAGGTTTACGATGTTGAAGTTGGCCCACAAGGTGAACTGACATCGGTAGCGCCATCTGCAAAACCTGCTCAAGCGGCTCAGGCTGCGCCAGTAGCAGCTTCTGACGCTGAAGCGGTTCCAGCTCCATTGGCGGGTAACATCTTTAAAGTAAACGTTCAGGCGGGTGCTGAGGTTGCTGAAGGCGACGTTCTGCTAATCCTAGAAGCGATGAAGATGGAAACGGAAGTTCGTGCTGCTCGTGGTGGTATCGTTCAAGAATTGAATGTTAAAGAAGGCGATGCAGTTACTGTAGGCGCTCCACTACTAAGCTTAGCCTAAGGGAGTACCATGGAAGGATTGATGACCTTATGGTCTGAAACAGGGATTGCTAACTTTGAGTTCGGCCAGATCTGTATGATGCTGGTTGGTTGCTTATTGTTGTTTTTGGCAATTCGTAAAGGATTTGAACCGTTACTTTTATTACCGATTGGTTTTGGTGCTGTACTAGCAAACATTCCAAATGCTGGGTTTACTGATCCCGGTGGTTTGCTTTACTACGTTTACTACATTGGTATTGAAACGGGTATTTTCCCATTGCTGATCTTCATGGGTGTTGGTGCAATGACGGACTTCGGTGCGTTGATTGCTAACCCTAAAACGTTATGGCTAGGGGCTGCGGCTCAGTTTGGTATCTTTGCAACGCTATTTGGTGCGATCTTGCTGAACTATGTTCCAGGAATGGAGTTCTCGATGGCCGATGCTTCGTCAATTGCGATCATTGGTGGTGCCGATGGCCCGACTGCGATCTTCTTGGCGAGTAAGTTATCTCCGGATCTTTTAGGTGCCATTGCAGTAGCGGCTTATAGCTACATGGCTTTGGTTCCTATCATTCAGCCACCAATCATGAAAGCGTTAACGTCTCCTGAAGAGCGCAAAATTAAGATGGCTCAACTTCGTCACGTTAGCAAAGCAGAGAAGATTCTTTTCCCGCTTGCTGTACTACTGATGACGATTTTGTTCCTACCTTCAGCAACACCTTTAGTTGGTATGTTCTGTTTGGGTAACTTAATGCGTGAAGCGGGTGTGGTTGATCGCCTTTCAAAAACAGCTCAAAACGAACTGATTAACGTTGTAACTATTTTCCTAGGTCTAGGGGTTGGTTCTAAGCTTCAAGCGGATACGTTCTTGAACTTAGAAACATTGGGTATTCTAGGTTTGGGTGCGGTCGCGTTCAGTATCGGTACGGCGGGTGGTGTATTGATGGCTAAGGTGTTGAACCGATTCTCGAAAGAGGACATCAACCCACTGATTGGCGCAGCTGGCGTATCAGCGGTTCCAATGGCGGCACGTGTTGTGAACAAGGTTGGTCTTGAGGCAAACCCTCAGAACTTCTTGTTGATGCATGCAATGGGCCCGAACGTAGCCGGTGTACTTGGTAGTGCGGTTGCGGCGGGTATTCTATTAGCTCTCGTGGGCTAGTGGATTTGCTGGGTCATGTATCGTTACGTTAATTGGTCGTCAATTTACGAATGAGCGGTTAACTTAGCCTTATTAAATGGTTTATAGTCAAAGGGATGCTTTCGCATCCCTTTCTTTTTATTAATTAGGGTGCTTGCTCACTAGGGCTTTTATCAATCAAGGAAATGTGGAAATGGAAAATAAACAGATTGCGATTACTCAATTCGGCGGCGTCGAAAACCTAAGTATTCAAACCAGTGCGATCCCTGAGCCTAAGGCTGAAGAAGTGGTGGTTAAAGTTTCCTTTTCAGGCATTAATCCGATTGATGTCAAAACCCGTGCAGGCCTTGGTTGGGCGGCAGCACAAAACAAAGATAACCTGCCTTGGGTGCCTGGCTACGATATTTCAGGGCAAATTGTCTCGCTAGGCGAACAGGCTGAACGCTTTACTGTTGGTGATAACGTGGCAGGCTTTATTGGTTTCCCACTGCAAGGTGGCGGCTACAGCCAATATGTGTGTGTGCCAGAAGCGGCACTCAGCATGGTTCCTGACTCTGTCACCCTAGAAGCGGCAGCGGCATTACCACTTGCTAGCCAAACAGCAGCTCAAGCACTCAATAAAGCTGAGGTGAAAGAAGGCGATCGTGTGCTTATCTTAGCGGGCGCGGGCGGCGTTGGTCATCTTGCAGTTCAAATTGCAGTGGCTGCAAAAGCCGAGGTTTACACCACCTGCAGCGAAGCCAACCTTGATTATCTTGCAACGCTTGGCGCTCATGCGATCAACTATAAATTTGCCCCTGCTTCAGAACGAGTTTCTGATGTTGATGTGTTGATTGATTTGGTCGGTGGCGATACAGCGCTTGATGCATTGAAGTGTCTGAAAGATGGCGCAAGAGTAGTGACCGTTCCGACTCTATCTGCAGAACTGATCTGCGAAAAAGCCACACTACTAGGTTTTACTGCATCAGGCATGCTGGTTGAGCCAAACCCAGAGCAAATGGACACCATGCTTTACATGGTCAGTGTTGGATTGCTTAAAACAGAAATTCAAGGTATCTACCAATTGGATGAAGCGCAGTCGGCGCATCTACAGGTTGAAACCGGACACACCAGAGGCAAGGTGCTACTTAAAATGCAAGAAGGCTGATAGGCAGTGCTAGAGTTCTTTAATTCCCTTTTTGAAAACATAGCGCTGTGGTTCTCTGACTCGGCGCTTTGGGTACTCTTCATCAGTGGCTTCTTAAGTGCCACGTTATTGCCCGGCGGTTCAGAAGCCAGTCTTGTTGCCGCATTGAGCCTAGATCAATTCTCAACATCGTCGATTATTCTCATAGCGACACTCGGCAACACCTTAGGCGGCCTGACTAACTATTGGATTGGTTTGTGGTTGCCTAATCGAACTCAATCTGAAAAGCATGGTCATAAGGCTATGGCTTGGCTGAGTCGTTATGGCTACTGGACACTGTTATTTAGTTGGTTACCGATCATTGGTGACCCTTTGTGTCTAGCGGCGGGTTGGCTAAGAATGAAATTCATCCCTAGCGTTATTTTGATAGCGATTGGCAAAGCCGCTCGCTATAGCTTACTTGCTGCTATCTACTTCGGTTTTTTCTAAGGAGAACCTATGAAAAAGGTTTTACTTGGTACATTTTCTCTTATCGCCATTGCTGGCTGTTCTTACAATGTACCTAGCTCAACGCCCTTCTTTTCCTCGTTACCTGAAGGTGTCACTCTGTTAGAAGAGGTTAAGCCTTCTAAAGATAAAGTGGTGATTCCTTACACCAAGTATCAGCTTGAAAACGGCCTGACCGTTATTCTTTCCCCTGATGATTCCGATCCGTTAGTGCATGTTGATGTAACTTATCACGTCGGTTCAGCACGTGAAGAGATTGGTAAGTCGGGCTTTGCTCACTTCTTTGAGCACATGATGTTCCAGGGTTCTGAGAACGTTGGTGACCAACAGCACTTTAAGATCATTACCGAAGCGGGTGGTTCGTTAAACGGTACGACCAATCGTGACCGCACCAACTACTTTGAAACTGTTCCTTCTAACCAACTTGAAAAAATGTTGTGGTTAGAGTCAGACCGAATGGGCTTCTTGTTAGATGCAGTTTCTCAGAAGAAATTTGAGGTGCAAAGAGGCACGGTTAAAAACGAGCGAGCGCAGAGCTATGAAAACCGTCCTTACGGCCTGATGTGGGAACGCATGGGCGAAGCGCTTTACCCAGAAGGTCACCCTTACTCTTGGCAACCAATCGGCTATGTTGAAGATCTTGACCGTGTTGACGTGAATGATCTTAAAGCGTTCTTCCTGCGTTGGTATGGCCCAAACAATGCCGTGTTAACGATTGGTGGTGATATCGACGTTGATGACACGCTAGAGTGGGTTAACAAGTACTTTGGCCCGATCCCTCAAGGTCCTGAAGTGAAGGCAGCAGAGAAGCAACCTGCTGTTCTGACTGAAGATAAGTACATCACCTTAGAAGACAATATTCGTCAGCCGATGGTGCTTGTGGGTTGGCCAACAACGTATCGCGGTGAAGAGACGCAAGCTTCCCTGAATGCATTGTCTAACGTGTTAGGTTCAGGTACCAACAGTTACCTATATCAAAACCTCGTAAAAACGCAGAAGGCCGTCAGCGCTGGCTCTTTCCATGATTGTGCTGAGCTTGCTTGTACCATGTACGTGTATGCAATGGGCAACTCAGGTGAAAAAGGCGATTTGACGGTTCTCAATAAAGAGCTGATGGATACCCTAGAGCAATTCTCGAAAGAGGGTGTTGAACAAGAGCGTTTAGACCAGATCACAGGCATGGCAGAAGCGAATGCCGTTTTTGCATTGCAAAGCGTTAAAGGTAAGGTGTCGCAACTCGCGTCTAACCAAACCTTCTATGGTCAGCCTGATCGCATTGAATCACAACTCGATCAAATCCGAGCGGTGACGCCTGAGAGCGTGAGCAAGGTATACCAAGATTTCATCGAAGGTAAGCACAAGGTTACCTTGAGTGTGGTTCCTAAGAAAAAACTCGATTTAGCGGTTCGTGAAGCGACTTTTACCACGCCACCACGTACGTTGCCGGAATACAGCAAGGTGACGGAAGACCAACTGGACTTCAGAAAGGCACCGAATACCTTTGATCGAAGTGTAATGCCAGAAGTGAACTTTGGTGTTGAGGCGACCATGCCAGAGTTGTACCGCATGCACTTTGCAAATGGCACGGACTTGATTGGTACTGTGACCAGCGAAACACCGACAGTACAGCTACAGATTCAACTTCCAGCTGGCGAGCGTTATGTTCGTAAAGGGCAAGAAGGCCTAGCAAACCTAACGGCTTCGATGATGGAAGAAGGGTCAACCAAACGAACCGTTGAAGAGTTACAGGCGACCTTAGATAAACTTGGTAGCAGTGTGAGCATTAGTGCGGGCAGCTACACCACAGATATTTCAGTCTCGGCGCTAGAGAAAGACTTGCCTCAAACCTTAGCGATTGTGCAAGAGGTTCTATTCGAGCCTAAGTTCGATGAGCAAGATTTTGAGCGCGTTAAGAAACAGATGCTAGAAGGCGTTGTGTATCAGCATCAGCAGCCAAGCTGGATGGCTTCTCAAGCAACCCGTGAAGTGCTGTTTGGTGACAGTATTTTTGCTCGCGCAAGTGATGGCACTAAGGAATCTCTATCGAAATTGACCTTAGACGATGTGAAAAAATTCTATGCGCAACATTACACACCAGAAGGTGCCAATATTGTTGTTGTGGGAGACATCTCGAAGAAAGAGGTAGGGAAACAGCTACAATTCTTTGAAGAGTGGCAAGGCGATGCGGCACCATTAACGCGTCCACAGATCGTCAAAGAGCTTTCTGGTCAGCACCTGTACTTAGTCGACAAACCGGGTGCGCCGCAAAGCATTGTTCGCTTGGTTCGCAAAGGCCTGCCGTTTGATGCGACGGGTGAACTGTATTTGAGTCAACTGGCTAACTTTAACCTAGCAGGTAACTTCAATAGCCGTATCAACCAGAATCTACGTGAAGACAAAGCCTACACTTACGGTGCAAGCGGCTACTTCGCAAGTACTCGAGAAACTGGCGCAGTAGTATTTAGCGCGCAGGTAAGAGCGAATGCGACGGTTCCATCGATTCAAGAGTTTATTAATGAGCTGAATGAGTTTAGTCAGAGTGGATTAACTGACGAAGAGGTGAAATTTATGCGCCTTGCCGTCGGTCAACAAGATGCACTTAAATACGAAACGCCAAGTCAAAAGGCTGGGTTGTTGAGTAATATTGTTGCATTGAGCCTTGATGAAGATTACCTACAACAGCGTAATCAGATAGTTGAAACGGTTTCAAAAGAGACCTTAAACGAGCTATCTAAGAAATGGTTTGACCCGAATGATTATCAAATAATCGTTGTTGGTGACGCGACTTCGCTTCGCCCGCAATTAGAAAAGTTAGATATTCCAATAGAAGAGCTTGAAATCATTCGTTAGAGTACACATTAAAGGGGGAGGGAAGAGACTCTACTTTTCTCCTCCAACCTAATTTATGATAGTTCTAATCAGAACAATATAAGATAAGTGAACTGAATTTTGACTGATTTTGCTGCGCGACTAAAGCAAGTTGCAACCAACCCTAAGACCTTCTCTCAATTTGGTCGTGGTGTTGAAAGGGAAACATTACGCTACACGGAAGATGGGCACCTTGCTACTGGGCCGCACCCTGAGGCTTTGGGATCTGCGTTGATGAACGAATGGGTAACGACCGATTTCTCTGAGTCGCTACTGGAATTTATCACGCCTGTTTCTAACGACGTTCCGACGCTTTTGAATCAGTTGTCTGATATCCATCACTTCACGCAAACCAAGTTAGACGGCGAAAAACTATGGCCGCTTTCTATGCCTTGTTACGTTGGCAGTGAAGATTACATTCAGCTAGCGCAATACGGCACCTCTAACAACGGTAAGATGAAGACGTTATATCGTGAAGGCCTAAAACGTCGTTACGGTAGCCTGATGCAGATTATCTCTGGTGTTCACTTCAACTTCTCTTTCCCAGAAAGCTTTTGGGATAGCCTGTTTGGAGAGCAAACAGAAGAAGCGCGTTGTGAATCTAAGTCAGATGCTTACTTCGGTTTGATTCGTAACTACTACCGCTTTGGTTGGTTAATCCCATACTTCTTCGGTGCTTCACCTGCGCTATGTTCTTCTTTCATCAAAGGAAGAGAGACAAGCCTGCCTTTTGAAAAGATTGGCGAGACACTGTACTTACCAAAAGCAACGGCACTGCGCCTGAGTGATCTTGGCTACACCAACAGTGCGCAAAGCGTATTGAAGATTGGTTTCAACAGCCTAGACCAATACCTTGAAGGTTTGAATCAAGCGATTCGCACACCATCAGAAGAATTCGCCGAGATTGGCACTAAGGTTGATGGTGAATACCGTCAATTGAATAGCAACGTACTGCAAATTGAGAATGAGCTTTATGCTCCAATCCGTCCTAAGCGTGTGGCGAAGAG
Source organism: Vibrio sp. 1CM8B (assembly GCF_023161685.1). NCBI lineage: Bacteria > Pseudomonadati > Pseudomonadota > Gammaproteobacteria > Vibrionales > Vibrionaceae > Vibrio > Vibrio sp. 1CM8B. The sequence goes on along the minus strand of NZ_JALNTU010000002.1, from coordinate 522,690 downwards.
TGGTGAAAAACCATCTGAAGCATTGGCTCGCGGTGGTGTTGAGTACATTGAGGTTCGCTCTTTAGATGTAAACCCATTCAGCTCAATTGGTATCAATGAGCAGCAGGTTCGCTTCCTAGACTTATTCCTAACGTGGAGTGTGCTAACGGACTCTGCTGAGATGGATAACTGCGAGCTTGAATGCTGGCGCGATAACTGGAACAAGGTGATCCTAGAAGGTCGTCAGGTTGGTCTAGAGCTGCAAATCGGTTGTCATGGTGAGCGATTGTCTCTGCAAGATTGGGCGAAGCGTGTCTTCAAAGATCTGCGCTCTATTGCCGAGATGATGGACGCTGAACAAGGTGGTCGTGCATACCAAGAAACGTGCGATACGCTTGAAGCTTGGATTGATAACCCAGAGCTGACCATTTCTGGCCAGTTATTAGAAGAAACCAAAAAACTGGGTGGCTTAGGTAAAGTGGGTTGCGCGTTAGGTAAAACGTACGCTCAGCAACACAAAGCTCACCAATACAAAGTGTATTCAGCTGAGTTGATGGAAGCAGAAGTTCAACGTTCTGTGATTGCTCAGCAACAAAGTGAAGAAGCAAGCACTCAAGATTTTGATAGCTTCTTAGCGGATTATTTTTCGTATTTAAAAGCATAGCGAGACTTTGGTGGAAAGGAAGCAAGCCTTATTAGGTCAGCCTACTCGTGTGAGTAGTAAATGGTTACCTGTAGTGACTGTTGGTGTTGTCTCTAGCCTATTGGTTGGATGTGCAACGCCACCGCCAAAGCAGCAAGATAATTTGTGTAGCATCTTTCGAGAGCACCCTTCATGGTATGAAGATGCCTTGGATATGCAAGAAGAGTGGGGAACGCCGATTAACGTTGCGATGGCTTTTGTGAAACAAGAGAGTAGCTATCGTCATGATGCGCGCCCACCTAAAGATTACATTCTTGGCTTTATACCGTGGGGGCGTGTAAGCAGTGCCTACGGTTATGCACAAGCTCAAGACCCTGCTTGGGAAGATTTCCAAAAGGCGACCAATAACGGTGGCTCAAGAACCAACTTTGATGATGCATTGATGTTCATCGGTTGGTATACCAGCGAGACGCGTCGTCAATTGGGCATCTCACTATGGGACCCATATAACCAATACCTGGCTTATCATGAAGGCCGTGGTGGTTATAAGCGCAAGTCATACAACAGCAAGCCATCGCTGATTAAGGTGGCGCGTAAAGTTGAACAGCAAGCAAAAGATTATGGATGGCAGCTGAAGCAGTGCCGCAAAGAACTAGAAGACAATCGAAGCTGGTTTTTCTAAAGCCAGCCGTCATGGAGAAGAGCAATGCCTTTATTAGATAGTTTCACTGTTGATCACACACGCATGAACGCACCTGCAGTTCGTGTTGCTAAAACAATGCAAACCCCAAAAGGGGATACCATCACTGTGTTTGACCTGCGTTTTACTGCGCCAAACAAAGACATCCTATCTGAGAAAGGTATCCATACTCTAGAGCACCTATACGCTGGCTTTATGCGTAATCAATTGAACGGCTCAGATGTAGAGATCATCGATATCTCACCGATGGGCTGTCGCACGGGTTTCTACATGAGCCTGATTGGTACGCCTACAGAGCAACAAGTGGCTGACGGTTGGTTGGCAGCGATGCAAGACGTACTGAAAGTTGAGAACCAGAATAAGATCCCTGAGCTGAACGAATACCAATGTGGTACCGCAGCAATGCACTCTTTGGATGAAGCGAAAGAGATCGCGAATGCGATCATCGCTGCAGGTATTTCTGTAAACAAGAATGATGAACTGGCACTGCCAGAATCTATGCTGCAAGAGCTTAAAATCGACTAGTCGTTGTTCGTTCACCTTGATGAGGTGAGTTAGATATTAAAAGGCCCGGTTCAATGAACCGGGCCTTTTTCGTCAACGTATTTTAGGGCGAGACAGAGATTCAGTGATAACTCAGTTAGCCGTTCACGATCTGTGGGAACACGCGCACTAGTTTGATGCGGTTCTCTTCAAGCTCAACAATTTCCATTGGGTGGCTGGCAACCTGAACACTCAGGTGACTCTCTGGAATATCTTCAAGGTGTTCCAGTATCAAACCATTCAGGGTTCTTGGGCCATCGGTAGGCAGTGCCCACTGTAAGCCTTTGTTGATGTCTCGGATATTGGCGCTGCCTTCAATCAAGAAGCTGCCATCACTTTGTGGCGTGATCTCTTCAGACAAGCTTGGGGCGATTGAAGTGGTAAACTCACCTACGATCTCTTCTAGAATATCTTCTAATGTAACCAAGCCGTTGATATCGCCATACTCATCAACAATCAAGCCGATGCGCTGCTTATTGCGTTGAAACTTAAGTAGCTGAATGTTGAGTGGTGTCGCTTCAGGAATAAAGTAGATCTCATCTGCGGCACGCAGCAGTGTCTCTTTATTGAATTCGTTCTTTTCAAGCATCAGGCGGTAAGCTTCACGCAGCCTAAGCATGCCGACCACTTCATCTATTTGGTCACGGTACAGCACCACGCGGCCATGAGGCGAGTGGGTCAATTGACGAACGATAGATTTCCAGTCGTCATTGATGTCGATACCAGTTATCTCATTACGCGGCACCATGATGTCGTTCACGGTGACGTGCTCTAAGTCCAGAATAGACACCAACATATCTTGGTGACGTTGAGGGATTAAGCTACCGGCTTCATTGACCACGGTTCTAAGCTCTTCGGAGCTCAAGTGGTCGGTTGCATCATGGCTGGCTTTAACGCCTAAGATACGAATGAAGCCGTTGGTAATGAAGTTCACTAAGATCACCAATGGTGATAGCACCTTCATCAGTATCATCAAAAGGATACTACTCGCGTAAGAGACACGTTCAGGAAATAGAGAAGCGATGGTCTTTGGGGTTACCTCGGCGAATACTAGGATCACGAGAGTCAGGGTACCAGTAGCGATAGCCACACCGATATCCCCGTAGATGCGCATACCAAGAATAGTAGCGATCGCAGATGCAAGAATGTTGACGAGATTGTTGCCGATGAGAATGAGGCCAATCAATCTGTCTGGGCGGTTCAGAAGTTTTTCTACACGTTTGGCACCTTTATGACCCGTATTGGCCAAGTGCTTTAAACGGTAGCGGTTCAGGGACATCATGCCCGTTTCGGAACCAGAGAAATAACCAGAAATTACAATGAGACACGCGAGTAGCGCAAATAAGATACCCGTTGATATGTCGTCCAAAACTATTCTTTTCCTATTTGTGTATCTTGATTAATTTATGACCGAACATGGTCGAGATGTCAATTGAATGTATTGCACTCAATATTTTAAAGGCAAGGTATGTGAGACCTTGCCTTTATTTTACAGACTAGTTCAGGATGATTTCCTGGACGAAGCGGCTACCGAAGTAGGCTAATGTGAGCATGCTGGCACCGGCCAGTGCGAACCAAGTGACTTTCTGTCCACGCCAGCCTTTCTGATAGTGACCCCATAGAAGGATGGAGTAGATAACCCAAGCGATAAAAGACAACACAGCCTTGTGTGCTTTTCCTTGAGCAAACATATCTTGCACGAAGATGAGACCCGTCAACAAAGTACCCGTTAATAAGCCATTACCAATCAGAATGATCTTGAAAAGCTGTCTTTCCACCATCATTAAAGGAGGTAGGTTAGGGTTTATCACTAAGGCTTTTTTCTTTTTAAGTTTGTGATCTAGCCAAGCAAGTTGCAGGGCGTATAGCGCACCGATAGTTAACGTTGCGTATGAGAATAGAGCCAAAGAGATGTGCACGAGCAGTTTTGGGTCATTCTCTAGATGTTTGATGAAGGTGCTTGGAAGAAAAGTGGCAGCCATCAAGTTTAGCGCAGCGAAGCTATAAACGACGGGCAAGATAAACCACAGACGGGTTTTGAGCATTGCACCGCTCATTACCACGGATATGATTAAACTGATTAATGAAGCAACGTTCAAGATACTGAGGTTTTGGCCACTGGCATTAAAAATCAAATCGCCAAGCAACCAAGCATGGAAAGCTAGAGCAAGTAATGCGCTGATAAACACCGTTTTTACACGGATTCCTGTTTGGTGCACGAGACCTGGAATGATCGTGGAAATCGCCATTGTATAAAGAAAGGCTGCTGCGATCGCAATAAGACTGTCCATGGTATCCATTTTAATGATTATTAATTGGCGAATTATACCTCGCATCGCTCTTTGGGGCTATGGCGAACCTCATTCAATTCCAAGTGAATAATGTCTCACATCACAAGCACGGATGATTAACGCTCTACAACGGGTATGACTCTAATCCGCGCTAATGTATACTCACAGTAATAGTCGCAGTTTTGAGCGAAGAGAAAACTATGTTTGATAATTTAACGGATCGTCTATCCAAAACGCTGAAGAACATCAGCGGTAAAGGTCGTCTGACCGAAGACAACATTAAAGAGACGCTGCGTGAAGTACGTATGGCGCTACTTGAAGCCGACGTTGCACTGCCCGTTGTCCGCGATTTTGTTAAGCGCGTAAAAGAAGGCGCTGTGGGTGTTGAGGTTTCTAAATCTCTAACGCCTGGTCAAGAATTCATTAAGATCGTTCAAGCTGAACTTGAAGCGGTGATGGGTGAGTCTAACGAGGCTCTTAACCTAGCAGCGCAGCCGCCAGCCGTTATCTTAATGGCGGGTCTACAAGGTGCGGGTAAAACCACATCGGTAGGTAAGCTATCTAAGCTTCTAACTGAGCGTGATAAGAAGAAAGTCTTGGTTGTGTCTGCCGACGTTTACCGTCCAGCGGCAATCAAACAGCTTGAAACGTTAGCAAGCGATGTTGGCGTAGACTTCTTCCCATCTTCAGCTGATCAAAAACCTCTTGATATTGCAAACGCTGCAATCGACCACGCGAAGAAGAAATTCTACGACGTGCTACTTGTCGATACTGCGGGTCGTTTGGCTATCGATGAAGAGATGATGGGCGAGATCAAAGAGCTTCATACTGCAATTAAACCAGTAGAGACACTGTTCGTTGTTGATGCAATGACAGGTCAAGATGCTGCGAACACTGCAAAAGCCTTTGGTGATGCGTTACCACTAACCGGTGTTATCTTGACGAAAGTTGATGGTGATGCGCGTGGTGGTGCTGCTCTGTCTGTTCGTCATATCACAGGTAAGCCGATTAAATTCTTGGGTGTTGGTGAAAAGACTGACGCACTAGAACCGTTCCACCCAGATCGTGTTGCTTCTCGTATCTTAGGTATGGGCGACGTACTGTCTCTTATTGAAGACCTGCAGAAAAACGTTGATACCGAGAAAGCAGAGAAACTGGCTAAGAAGTTCAAAGAGAAGAAAGGCTTTGACCTTGAAGACTTCCGTGAACAGCTAGGTCAGATGCAAAACATGGGCGGAATGATGGGCATGATGGATAAGCTTCCAGGCATGTCTCAGCTACCAGATAACGTTAAAGATAAAGTTGATGACAAGATGTTCAAGCAAATGGAAGCGATCATCAACTCTATGACCATGAAAGAGCGTCAACGCCCTGACCTAATCAAAGGCTCACGCAAAAAGCGTATTGCCGCTGGTTCTGGTACACAGGTACAAGATGTAAACCGTATGCTTAAGCAGTTCACCCAAATGCAGAAGATGATGAAGAAGATGCAGAAAGGTGGCATGAAAGGCATGATGCGCAACATGCAAGGCATGATGGGCGGCGGTGGAGGTATGGGCGGAATGGGTGGTGGCTTTAACCCGTTTGGTCGATAATCTACAAATGTAAGCTTTAGCTACGTTACTTTTCATAGTGTTAGCCGTGTCACAGAAAGTGTACGGCAGCTATGTTGGTGAAAAAATAGCTAAAGCCCTTGCATTGCACCGGAATAAGAGTAAAATTCCGGGGCTTTAATTTGGCACGAGACCCCAAGCTATTTACTTATACTTGGGGTTAATTATTTTATTAAGAAAGCAAAGAGGACGACATGGTAACCATTCGTTTGGCACGTCACGGTGCAAAGAAGCGCCCATTTTATCAAATCGTAGTTGCGGATAGCCGTAACGCTGCAACTGGCCGTTTCATCGAGAAAGTAGGTTTCTTTAACCCTACTGCTCAAGGTCAAGAAGAAGGTCTACGTCTAGACCTAGATCGTGTTAACCACTGGGTTGGTCAAGGCGCATCTCTATCTGATCGTGTAGCTAAGCTAGTTAAAGACGCTCAAAAAGCGGCTTAATTCTTTTTTAAAGAGAAATAGCTTATGTCGATGAAGGGTAAAGAAACTATGAGCGAGCAAAACAATAGAATTGTCATGGGTAAACTTGGGTCTACCTATGGTATTCGTGGCTGGCTTAAAGTGTTCTCCTACACAGACAATGCTGAAAGCATATTTGATTACAGCCCTTGGTATTTAAACCAAAAGGGTAAGTGGGTTGAGTACAAAGTTGAGAGCTGGAAACGTCATGGCCAAGGTTATGTATGTAAGCTAGCGGGATTAGATGTTCGTGAAGACGCGCAACTGATGACTAACTTTGAAATTGCTATTGACCCTGCTTCGTTACCTGAATTGTCAGAAGATGAATTCTACTGGCGCGAATTGTTCGGTATGCAAGTTTTTACTACTAAAGGTTACGACCTTGGTAAGGTCACTGACCTATTAGAAACTGGCTCGAATGATGTTCTAGTAATCAAAGCAAATCTTAAAGATGCTTTTGGCCAAAAGGAACGGTTAGTACCGTACCTTGAAGAGCAAGTGATCAAGAAAGTTGATCGCGAAGCTCGCCGGATCGAAGTTGACTGGGATCCTGGATTCTAACTCCAAATTACAGAGCGAGAGAACACATGTGGGTTGGCATTATTAGCCTTTTTCCTGAAATGTTCCGTTCTGTTACTGATTTTGGAGTAACAGGTCAAGCGGTTAAAAAAGGTCTTTTATCTATTGAGACATGGAATCCTCGTGATTTCACTCATGATAAACATCGCACTGTTGATGACAGACCTTACGGTGGTGGTCCTGGCATGTTAATGATGGTTCAGCCTTTGCGCGACGCTATCAAAACGGCCAAGCAAGCAGCACCGGGAAAGACGAAAGTTATCTATCTTTCACCTCAAGGTCGTAAACTCGACCAGAAAGGTGTTGAAGAGCTGGCAACAAACGAGAATTTACTTCTTATTTGTGGTCGCTACGAAGGGGTAGATGAGCGCATCATTCAATCTGAAGTTGACGAAGAATGGTCGATTGGAGATTTTGTGATGACGGGTGGCGAACTGCCAGCCATGACGCTGATTGATTCAGTATCTCGGTTTGTTCCGGGTGTACTTGGAGATTTCGCTTCAGCAGAAGAAGATTCTTTTGCAAATGGTTTGCTAGATTGTCCCCATTATACGCGCCCTGAGGTTCTAGACGATAAAGATGTGCCATCGGTACTCAAGTCTGGAAACCATAAGGACATTCGTCGCTGGCGATTAAAACAATCGTTGGGCCGAACTTGGCTAAGAAGACCAGAACTCCTGGAAAACCTAGCTCTGACTGACGAACAGGAACAATTACTGGCTGAATTCATTAAAGAGCAACGCTCTTAACGAAAAGCAAGCAGTAACCTATTAAATTTAGTATCAGTTTATTCTAGGAATTTATACAAATGAGCAACATCATCAAGGCTCTTGAAGAAGAGCAACTAAAATCAGACCTTCCTAAATTCGCACCAGGTGACACTGTTGTAGTTCAGGTTAAGGTAAAAGAAGGTGACCGTGAGCGTCTACAGGCTTTCGAAGGCGTTGTAATCGCTATTCGTAACCGTGGTCTACACTCTGCATTCACAGTTCGTAAGATCTCGAACGGTGAAGGCGTAGAGCGTGCGTTCCAAACTCACTCTCCAATGGTTGATAGCATCGAAGTTAAACGCCGTGGTGCAGTACGTCGTGCCAAGTTGTACTACCTACGTGAGCGTTCTGGTAAGTCAGCTCGTATTAAAGAGAAGCTTACTAAGAAGTAATTCTTTTTGCATTCTATCGATAAAAGCGGAGCCATTTGGCTCCGCTTTTTTGTGTCTGTTATTTGGAGTTTCGCAGGTAAGAGATCCCCAATTAGCTCGTACCTCACTCTTGAGGATGACGAACCAAACCGAAACTGATATTTGACCGTCATTCCCTAGACTGACGAAAGAAGGAGTAGGGAACCTCTACTAGCGCCGTGTTATAGACAATAAAAAAGGATTGACGTTAAACGCCAACCCTCCAAAATTTACTC
>NZ_JALNTU010000002.1:0-514365 GCF_023161685.1 Vibrio sp. 1CM8B | reverse complement strand
GCTACTCGCTACTCGCTACTCGCTACTCGCTACTCGCTACTCGCTACTCGCTACTCGCTACTCGCTACTCGCTACTCGCTACTCTCGCTTAGTATGGATCTTCCGACCAACCATCGCTATCCGACATGTCTGGTGCGCCAGCGATGCTGTTCTCTTCGTCTGCCCATTCACCGAAATCAATCATCTGACATTGCTTGCTGCAAAACGGGCGGTGCGGGCTTTGTTCGCCCCATTCAACGTCAGTATTACATTGAGGGCATTTAACGATGGTGATTTTCTTCGACATAGTGATTCTTAATTTGAGGATGTAATAATAGTGAGTTTAGGCTCGAGTGAGGACTCAAGCCAAACTATAAAAGGAAATTAATTAGGTGCAGATCGCCAACTCAAATTCGATGTCTTGAGTACAGGCTTGCCCAGTTTCAAAGCTCATGAATTTAACTGCAAAGCGGTTCTTGTGACCTGAGATCATCGGGTAGGCACCGTATTGCATTGGAATAGAAAGACGAAGGATATTCGCCTCATCGGCATCGCTCTGGAAGAAGCCAGCACGAGCGATTTGCTCTTTAAAGTGGCCAGTCTCTCTGGTGAGCTTCAACCACAGTGTTAGCGCTTCATACAGAGGCTGTAAGCTATCCATCCAAGCTTTAGCATCTCTCATTCTCTTATCAAGAGGAAGGTGCAGCCAATAATGCAGTGCCGGTAAATCAAAGCAGCATGAGCCACCTGGAAGATTAAAGCGTTGGCGAATCGCACTTAGGAAGCGGTCTTCTTTAAGTGACTGGCCAAAACGCTCTGCCTGCATCAGATCACGATAGATGTTGCCAATGTCATTAAGCAGTGATGTCAGCATCTCTTGATCGACACCTTCAACATCCAACCAACTTTTGTAGGTTACACGTTGCTTCTCAATATCTTTTGCCAGTTCGCTCTTGAGTTGGATCTGTTCGAAGATTTCAATCAGATCAAAGATGGAACGGAAAAAGAGTTGATACTGTTGAGCATCGAAAAATGTAGAAGACAAGTGTAGCTGCCTCAAGAGTGATTCGACTCTTAAGTAGATGCGTGTTTTCTCATTTAGAGGATGTTCAAATTTATGGGTGATCATCGAGCAAACCTTCATTCAACATTGTTCTATTCTGACCCATCTACAGCACTGATTGCCAGATACTTTTGATGTAAATCTGTGATTTGAGGCAAAAGTTCTTGGTTTTTAGTATGGTTTTTAATCACGTCATCTGCAACTGCTAAGCGTTGTTCTCTTGAAGCCTGTGATTTTAAAATTGATGCAACTTGTTCCCTAGAAACATTATCACGACTCATCGTACGTTCTATTTGAACTTCTGCTGGCACATCAACAATTAATACGCGATCGGCCATGCCTTGCATTTGGTTTTCCACCAATAGCGGTGCAACTAATAAACCATACGGGGATGTGATTTTAGACAGGTCACTGTCAATTTTGTCACGGATCATGGGATGAAGAAGATCATTGAGCCACTGCTTCTCTTTAGGGTCTGAGAAGATCAGCTCACGCAGGCTACTTCGATTGAGCGTTCCATCTTCAAGCAAGATAGACTCACCAAAGTGTTCTGTAATCTGTTTTAAACCGTCACTGCCCAGCGCAACCACTTCACGTGCCACGATATCAGCATCAACAATATCAATATTAAAATGTTCATTGAACAGGTTAGCGACCGTGGTTTTGCCACTGGCGATACCACCGCTTAATCCGATAATAATTGCCATGGTTAAATTCCTAGTACAGAAGTGAAATACCATCCCATGATGTCGTTACCCCACATCAAGCTTACCCAACCCGCAATCGCAAGATAGGGGCCAAACGGAAAGGCTTTATCAATGCCTTGCTGTTTCAAGCGAAGTTGAATCAAGCCAAAAACCAAACCGACAAGCGAAGATAAAAGGATGATCATCGGTAGATGCTGCCAACCAAGCCATGCACCAAGTGCAGCCAGGAGTTTGAAGTCACCGTAACCCATGCCTTCTTTACCTGTGAGTAGTTTGAACAACCAATACACCGACCACAGAGCTAGGTAGCCAGCCATTGCGCCAACCACAGAATCTTGTAGCGATACTGGGCTGATATTAAACAGTGCTAAAGCGATACCGGACCATACCAAAGGCAAGGTGATTTGATCGGGCAGTAGCATGGTATCGAGATCGATAAAGGTCGCGGTAATCAGGGCGAAGGTGAAAAAAATCAAAGCAATGGCGTAGTAGCTGAAACCAAAGTGGCTAGCAACCATTGTGCAAAGTATTGCGGTAAGCAACTCGACTAAAGGGTAGCGAGCGCTGATTGGATTAGCGCAGCTATGGCACTTACCCTTTAAGAATAACCAGCTTAACACTGGGATATTGTCGACGATTCTTAATTGAGTTTTGCATTTCGGGCAGGTTGAACGAGGAATGCTGAGATTGAACTTTCCCTCTGGCGCTGGAATTTTATATTGAGAGAAATATTCCGAGCACTCTTGTTGCCATTCGCGTTCCATCATAATCGGCAAACGGTGTATGACTACGTTGAGGAAGCTGCCGATAAGAAGGCTAAAAATGAAAGCTAATACGGGGAATAGCCAAGGATAGTAGTGAAATACTTCCATAGTGTCCTTTACCACTTAATCAAGGTGAGCAGAGATTGCTGCTCATGGGTGTTTAGTTGCTTTTAACTATCCTAACACACTCATAAGATTAAAGATCGGTAAGTACATCGCAACCACAAGCCCACCAACGACAGTACCTAAAAACACGATGATCAGTGGCTCTAGAATTTTGCCCAAATTGTCGACTGTGTTGTCGACTTCAAACTCGTAAATGGAAGCGACTTTATTAAGCATATCATCAAGGTTGCCTGACTCTTCACCGATCATCACCATCTGTAACACCATTTCAGGGAAGGCATTGGTATTGCGCATTGCGATATACATTGGCATGCCAGCAGCCGTTTCTCGGTGAACTTCAATGATGGCCGATTCATAATGCAGGTTGCCTGCGGTTTTTGCTGTGGTTTTGAGGCTCATCAAAATTGGAATGCCAGAACTAAAGCTGGTTGATAAGGTTCGGCTAAATTTGGCTATGGATGCTTTGGCTAATACGCCACCAAGAACAGGGAAGCGTAATCCTAGTCGGCTGACAGACAGTCTGATCGAGTGGGAACGCTGACACAGTTGGTAAATAATCAGGACAACAAGCCCGATGCCTACAGCCGTATAAAAACTGTAAGCCTGCATCCAATGGGAAAGGTAGAGTACTTGTTGGGTGAACCAAGGCAGGTCGGCGCCAAAGCCTGAAAACATCGACTCAAACTCTGGAATCACCATGGTCAGCATTAAATAAGAAACGGTCAGTGCAACGGTGACCACCATGGCGGGGTAGATCAGTGCTTTGACGACTTTGGACTTTAGCTGCTCGCTCTTTTCTCTATAGGTCGCTAAGCGTTCGAATACTTGGGCGAGGTTACCGGAGAGCTCGCCTGTCGCAACCAAATCAGTATAGAGGTCATCAAAGTGACGACTTGCGGTTCGCATCGCTTTTGAGATTGGCGTTCCGGCTTCTACACCTTTGCAGATATGCGATAGAATCGATTTCATTTCAGCTTTGCGGTGATTGTCTGACACCAACTTGATAGCCTGCACGATGGGTACACCAGTAGCCAACATAGTAGCCAGTTGCCGAGTTAAAATAGTGATGTCTTTGGCTTTGACTCTATGGGTTAAACGAGTGACGGCTGAAATACTTTTCTTTTTGATTTTCTTAATCTGAATATGCTGCTCTTTGAGCTTTTCTCGTACTTCCAATTCGGTGAGCGCTAAGGTTTGCCCAGACACTTTCTTGCCTGAGCTGTTAATTCCTTTCCAGTGATAGCTTTTTAGTTGTGATTGTTTGGACTTGCTACTCATTGGTGCTCCATGGGTTTATATGTACAGAACACGTTGCAGTTCTTGATAGCTGGTGGTGCCTTCAAGCAATTTATCTAGCCCCGACTCTTGCAGAGTTCTCATGCCTTCTCGACGAGCTAAGTTTTCAATGGCTAACGCGTTCGGTTTGTCGATCAGGCTGCTTTTCAGTTGATCGCTAAACGGCATCACTTCATAGATACCCACTCGCCCCGAATACCCCTGGTTACACTCATTGCAACCTTTAGGACTCGCTTTGTAGATGGTTTGGCTGTTAGGAATCGAGTGACGCAGAAAGATGTCTGGCGAGTCATCAGTTTCTTTGCAGTGGTTGCATAATCGTCTTGCCAGTCGTTGGGCGATAATCAAACTCAATGATGAAGCGAGGTTAAAGGGTTCTATCCCCATATTTGCGAGTCGGGTGACGGTTTCTGCGGCGGAATTAGTGTGCAGTGTCGAAAGCACTAAGTGACCGGTTTGCGATGCTTTGATCGCGATCTCTGCGGTTTCTAAGTCGCGGATCTCTCCAACCATTACAACATCAGGATCTTGTCGCAAAAATGATCGAAGTGCCTCAGCAAACCCAAAGCCAATCTTAGGTGTTACTTGTACCTGATTAATGCCGCACAGGTTAATCTCCACTGGGTCTTCAGCTGTCGAGATATTGCGTTCAGTAGTGTTGAGCACTCGAAGGCCAGTATAAAGGGAGACGGTTTTTCCGCTGCCGGTAGGCCCTGTCATTAAGATCATCCCTTGTGGGCGTTTTAGCGCATTGAGGTAGAGTGCTTTTTGATCTTCGCTATAACCGAGTTTATCGATATCGAGATTAGCCGCGCTGCTATCAAGCAGTCGCAGTACGATCTTTTCACCCCACAAGGTCGGCAGCGTTGATACACGCATATCAATCGCCAAGTCGTCATTTAGACGCAGTTTAATACGACCGTCTTGAGGCAAGCGACGTTCGGCAATATCAAGTTTGGCGAGTATTTTCACACGAGCAGATAAACGGCGACTTAAATGGGAAGCGGGTTGTTGTATTTCAACAAGGATGCCATCACAACGCAGTCGTACTCGGTAGTGCTCTTCATAAGGTTCGAAGTGGATATCTGATGCACCTTTACGCACCGCGTCGACCAATATCTGATTGATAAATCGGCTGACAGGGGAATCGTCTTGACTGAGATCTTCTATCGACGCTATCTCATCGTCAGACACTTCAACAAGATTAGCGAGTTCATCTTGGGTGATCTCTTTGCGTTTAGAGTCTTGCCCGGAAATCGAACGGCCATACAGCTTTCGTATTGCGCCTTCTAGTTCTGAGTAGTTGGCGACAACCAATTCAATCTGTAATCCGGTCGCAAATCGAAAGTCATCTTCCGCTTGCAAGTCGGTAGGGTCAGCAGAGGCGAGCGTGAGAGTCGAGCTAGAGGCTGAAATCGGGATAGCATGATACTTGGTGATCAGTTCACGAAGCCCTAGTTGGTCGCATAAGCCTTCATAGTCTGTATTGACGAGCTGTACTAACGGTAAGCCGAAGATGGTTTTAATGTTGTTTGCTAAGGAATCGCCGCTGAAGAAATCGAGAACGAGCAAAGCTTCAGGTGTCGAAATACCTGAAGCTTGTACATGTTCCGCTACAGCTTGTTCTTGAGTCAGGCTGAGTAAGTCGGCCTGGCGAAGAACGGTTGGGAGGTTGGTTAGCACTTATGAGCAGCCGTTAAGGATGACGTTCCTTGCCGAGCTAACACCACATGACCAGCTATCATCGACCCTAGATAAAGAAACTGAACTGCCTTTGCCACCACCACTAGTTATTGTCACATCAATCCCGCCTGAAGTTACAGCAATAGTACCTATGCTAAAGTCTGTTGCGCCAATAGCTGCTGAAGTTGTAGGTGCTGCCCCACTCACTGCTAAGTAATCTTCATAGTTTGTTTTGAGAGCTGTTGCCGTAGCTAATGCAGCTCCTAGAGCACCTTTCTCAACATATTCTTGATACTTAGGGATCGCAATAGCTGAAAGAACCCCAATTACAGCCACTACAATCATCAATTCAATCAGCGTAAAGCCTTTTTGGTTCGTTCTTTTGTTCTTGTTATTCATTGTCTAATTCCATTCTTTAGTTTGTTTCAGTGCAGGCACTGGTTGATGGAAAGAATAGAAGTTGATATGGGGTTGTGGAATGGTGTTCAGGTGCGGTCGCGAGTGGTTTGGTATTTATTGGTGTAGTGTTTCATATAGCGCGCAAATTTATGCGATCAACTTAAATAACTGCTTGATATACTGATAATTCAGGCAATAAAAAAGGCACTGTTATCAACAGTGCCTTTACAGAAATTACTTACTATTCAGTAAATTATGCTTTGAATCTCATTGATAGATCCATTGCTTTTAGGTGTTTAGTAAGCGCGCCTACCGAGATGTAATCAACACCCGTTTCAGCGAACTCAGCGATCGTATCTAGAGTCACGTTACCTGAGTTTTCTAGCGCAGCACGTCCAGCGTTTATTTTAACCGCTTCACGCATCATGTCTGTGGTGAAGTTGTCTAGCATGATGATGTCTGCGCCAGCGCTGATCGCTTGCTCTAGCTCTTCTAGGCTTTCGGTTTCTACTTCTACTGGTTTACCTGGGTTTAGCTCTTTTGCAGTAGAGATAGCCTTCTCAATGCCACCACAAGCGATGATGTGGTTTTCTTTGATTAGGTAAGCATCGAACACACCAATACGGTGATTGAAACCGCCACCACAGGCAACCGCGTATTTAAGTGCACTGCGTAGGCCTGGGATGGTTTTACGCGTATCCAACAGGCGGCATTCAGTGTGTTTGATTTTGTCTGCATAGATAGCCGCAGTAGTCGCACAACCAGATAGCGTTTGAATGAAGTTCATTGCGTTACGCTCACCGGTTAATAGCGCGCGAGCTGGGCCAGTTAGCGTGCAAAGCGTTTGGTTTGGTTCAACTTTGTCGCCATCTTCTACATTCCACTCGATAGTCACTTCACCGCCCAGTTGCTTGAACACTTCATCAGCCCAAGCTTTACCGCAGAACACGCCGTGCTCACGGGTAATAATGGTTGCACTGTTGATTGCGTCAGCAGGGATTAGACTTGCCGTAATATCAGCCGCTGGATCTAACGTACCACCTAGATCTTCTTTGATAGTCTCGGCTACTGCACGAGTGATCTCTAGAGGCAGTTGCTCTTTTAAGTAGTCAAGGCGTTGGTGGCTGTTATGTGTGTTTTTCATCGCAAATCTAATCTTGAAAGGGAGTGGGAATGGAATGATACTCTTGCTTAACTTCAAATTAAAGAGGCTAGCGCGACTGCTCTATGGGCAAGGTCACATCTTATTGTGCTAGCAGAAAAGAAAGTGAGACCAAGATGACGATCAGCTCCAACGGATGGTACGACAACGCTCGGCATGTTCCTTCCCCGTATTTTGATGCTCGACCGAGTACCGACGATATTTCTCTGCTGGTGGTTCACAATATTAGTTTGCCTCCGGGTCAATTTGGTGGGCTTTACATCGAACAGTTTTTTACGGGTAAGTTAGACCCGTCGGAACACCCGTTTTTTAAGGTGATTCACCAAATGGGCGTATCAGCGCACTGTTTGATTCGTCGCGATGGGGAAGTGGTGCAGTTCGTTTCTTTCTTAGACCGAGCTTGGCATGCTGGCCAGTCGAGCTTTGCAGGGCGTGAAAGGTGCAATGACTATTCGATTGGTATTGAACTAGAAGGCAGTGACTTTGTGGCTTACACCGAGCAGCAGTATCAAGCGCTTGCCCAATTAACAGAAACGATCGTATCGACGTTCCCTCAAATCACCAGAGAACGTATCACTGGCCATCAATACATAGCGCCTCTGCGTAAAACTGACCCTGGCTTGGTGTTCGATTGGCAGAAGTTTAAAAAAAATCTCAAAGTTTAAGCCTCCGTTTTTGACGATGGCCTTACCGCTGGTGGGCGTTGAATAGTCAACGCCTGGCATAATGACTTGTGAATTTTTGTTGTTGCGATGTAAAGAAAGTGGTGAAGAGAAGCGCATCAATAAATTGAGAGTGTGACGAACTTATCAAACACTCATTTATTAAAACTTATGAACAGAATTTCCACCCTAAATGTGCGCTTGGTTCGATTTTTAAACAAGTGACGCTAATCTTTCTGAAACAATTCATTTTTATCCTGAAACTTTCTAGCACGAACACTCCCCAAAAGTATTACCTCTGTAAATGGTAAGACCAATTTGGTTGCTGTTTTAAATTTCATTTGTTAAATCATGGTTAATTCACGCTGTATTCTATGATGCAGGTCAATTTTAGGCTGGACAGTGGCGTTTTAATTATGTTAATTTCTGCCCAACTTAAAATTGGTATTACCAATTGTCAGCGAAGAAAAAGAAGAACAACAAACTATGGCTTATCAAAGGATTCGTCAGCCAAAACTCTCCGATGTTATCGAACAAGAGTTAGAAAGGTTGATAGTGGAAGGAACACTGGCTCCAGGGCAGCAGCTGCCGCCTGAGCGCGAACTGGCGAAACAGTTCGATGTGTCTCGTCCTTCAATCCGAGAAGCGATACAACGTTTAGAAGCAAAACGCTTGCTTACTCGCCGTCAAGGTGGAGGTACGTTTGTTAGCGAAAATATCTGGAAAAGCTTTTCAGATCCTTTGCTTAATTTGTTGTCGTCCCATTCTGAAACCCAGCTAGACTTGTTGGAATCGCGTCATGCGATGGAAGGGATTTCGGCTTACTTCGCGGCATTGCGTGGAACTGATGAAGACTTTGCTCGAATTCAAGCATGCCAAGAAAAAATTCGCGGTGCGCAAGATAAGGGTGATATTGAAGCCGAATCTGCAGCAGTGATGGCTTTTCTTATTGCTTTAACAGAGGCAGCGCACAATGTGGTGTTATTGCACATTGTTCGTAGCTTGGCTCCGTTACTCGAACAAAACGTCTTAGAAAATTTAAAGCTGTTGCATCGTCGTAAAGACGTTGTGGAGAAAGTGAGTATACATCGAGCTAACATTGTAGATGCGATCGTTTCAGGACAGCCAGAACAGGCTCGTGAAATGTCACACTCTCATTTAGCTTACATCGAAGAAACATTGATGGATTTGACCAAAGAAGAGTCGCGTCGCGAACGTTCTTTACGTCGAATTCAACAGGGTAAATAGCCGTAATACTTCGGCTATTTACGTGTTTAGTAGAATCCAACTAACAAAAAGGATAGATCGCCATGTCTGACATGAAGCATGACGTTGATGCTCTGGAAACTCAAGATTGGTTAGAAGCTCTTGAGTCAGTAGTACGTGAAGAAGGTGTAGAACGTGCACAGTTTTTACTAGAACAAGTTCTAGATAAAGCGCGTTTAGATGGTGTTGATATGGCTACAGGCATCAACACAAACTACATCAACACAATTCCAGCAGCACAAGAGCCAGCTTACCCTGGTGACGTAACTCTTGAGCGTCGTATTCGTTCGATTATTCGCTGGAACGCAATCATGATCGTATTGCGTGCTTCTAAGAAAGACCTAGACCTTGGTGGTCACATGGCTTCTTACCAGTCAGCAGCAGCGTTCTACGAAGTATGTTTCAACCACTTCTTCCGTGCTCCAAACGAGACAGACGGTGGCGATCTAGTTTACTACCAAGGTCACATCTCTCCTGGTATCTACTCTCGTGCATTCGTTGAAGGTCGTCTAACTGAAGAACAGCTAGATAACTTCCGTCAAGAAGTCGATGGTAAAGGTATCCCTTCTTACCCGCACCCGAAACTGATGCCTGAGTTCTGGCAGTTCCCGACAGTATCTATGGGTCTTGGCCCTATCTCTGCTATCTACCAAGCGCGCTTCCTTAAGTACCTTGACGGCCGTGGCCTGAAAGAAACTTCAGCGCAACGCGTATACGCGTTCCTAGGTGACGGTGAGATGGATGAGCCAGAATCACGTGGTGCTATCTCTTTCGCTGCGCGTGAGAAGCTAGACAACCTGTGTTTCCTAATCAACTGTAACCTACAGCGTCTAGACGGCCCTGTAATGGGTAACGGTAGCATCATCCAAGAACTTGAAGGCCTATTCAAAGGCGCAGGTTGGAACGTTGTTAAAGTTATCTGGGGTAGCAACTGGGATTCTCTACTAGCTAAAGACACTACTGGTAAGCTTCTTCAACTAATGAACGAAACTATCGATGGTGACTACCAAACATTCAAATCTAAAGATGGCGCATACGTACGTGAGCACTTCTTTGGTAAGTACCCAGAAACAGCTGCACTAGTTGCAGACATGACTGATGACGAAATCTTCGCTCTTAAGCGTGGTGGTCACGATTCTTCTAAACTGTTTGCTGCATTCAACAATGCAAAAGAGACAAACGGTAAGCCAACTGTAATCCTAGCTAAGACTGTTAAAGGTTACGGCATGGGTGATGCAGCTGAAGGTAAGAACATTGCACACGGTGTTAAGAAAATGGATATGACTCATGTTCAACACCTACGTGATCGCCTAGGCCTAGAAGACATCCTTTCAGATGAGAAGATCGCTGAACTTCCTTACCTGAAACTGGAAGAAGGTACGCCTGAGTACGAATACATGCACGCTCGTCGTAACGCTCTACACGGTTACACACCTGCACGTCTTCCTAAGTTTACTCAAGAGTTCAAGGTTCCTGAGCTAGACGCATTCGCACCTCTACTAGGTGAGCAGAAGCGTGATATCTCTACAACTATGGCTTATGTACGTACGCTAAACATCCTTCTTAAAGATAAGAACATTGGTAAGAACATCGTTCCTATCATCTGTGATGAAGCTCGTACATTCGGTATGGAAGGTCTATTCCGTCAGGTTGGTATCTACAACCCACACGGTCAAGAATACACACCTGAAGATAAAGGCATCGTTTCTTACTACAAAGAAGCAACGTCTGGTCAAGTTCTTCAAGAAGGTATCAACGAACTAGGTTCTATGGCTTCATGGGTTGCTGCTGCAACGTCATACAGCACAAACGATCTACCGATGATCCCGTTCTACATCTACTACTCAATGTTCGGTTTCCAACGTATTGGTGACATGGCATGGCTAGCAGGCGACCAACAAGCTCGTGGCTTCCTACTAGGTGCTACTGCAGGTCGTACAACACTGAACGGTGAAGGTCTACAGCACGAAGATGGTCACTCGCACATCCAAGCGAACACTATCCCGAACTGTATCTCTTACGACCCAACGTTTGCTTACGAGCTAGCGGTAATCATGCAAGACGGTATCCGTCGCATGTACGGTCCTGAGCAAGAGAACGTTTACTACTACCTAACAGTAATGAACGAGAACTACGCAATGCCAGCAATGCCAGAAGGCGCTGAAGAAGGCATCCGTAAAGGTATCTACAAGCTTGAATCTCACGCTGGTGCTAAGGGCAAAGTTCAACTAATGAGCTCTGGTACTATCATGAACGAAGCGCGTAAAGCAGCTGAAATTCTAAGCGAAGAGTACGGCGTAGCATCTGACGTATTCTCTGTAACGTCGTTCAACGAACTAACTCGTGACGGCCAAGCGGTAGAGCGTGACAACATGCTTCACCCAGAAGCTGAAGAGAAAGTACCGTACATCACGACTGTTCTTGGTAAAGAACCTGCAATCGCAGTGACTGACTACATGAAGAACTACGCTGAGCAAGTACGTGCGTACATGCCAACTGAGTCTTACAAAGTACTTGGTACAGATGGTTTCGGCCGTTCTGACAGCCGTGCAAACCTACGTCGTCACTTCGAAGTTAACGCTGGCTACATCGTAGTTGCAGCTCTAACTGAACTGGCTAAACGTGGTGACATCGAGAAATCTGTAGTTGTTGAAGCAATTGCTAAATTCGATATCGACACTGAAAAAACTAACCCGCAATACGCATAAGACTGGCATTAAGGTAGGTAAATACAATGACAATCGAAATTAATGTACCAGACATCGGTGCTGACGAGGTTGAAGTAACTGAGATTCTTGTAAACGTTGGCGACAAGGTTGAAGAAGAGCAGTCACTGATCACTGTTGAAGGCGACAAAGCTTCAATGGAAGTTCCTGCGTCTCAAGCGGGTATCGTTAAAGAAATCAAAGTAGCGGAAGGCGATTCTGTTTCTACTGGTTCTCTTATCATGATCTTCGAAGCGGAAGGTGCTGCAGCAGCACCGGCTGCTCCAGCAGTTGAAGCGGCGGCACCAGTTGCAGCTGCTCCTGCAGCGGCAGCTGAGCTTAAAGAAGTTCACGTTCCTGACATCGGCGGTGATGAAGTTGAAGTAACTGAAATCATGGTTGCTATCGGTGACGCAGTAGAAGAAGAGCAATCTCTTCTTACTGTTGAAGGTGACAAGGCTTCAATGGAAGTTCCTGCACCATTCGCTGGTATCGTTAAAGAAATCAAGATCGCTTCTGGTGATTCAGTATCGACTGGTTCTCTAGTAATGGTATTTGAAGTAGCGGGTTCAGGCGCTCCAGTTGCAGCAGCTCCTGCTCCAGCGGCGGCACCAGCAGCATCAGCTGAAAAAGAAGTAAACGTTCCTGATATCGGTGGTGACGAAGTAGAAGTTACTGAAATCATGGTAGCGGTTGGCGATACAGTAGAAGAAGAGCAATCTCTAATTACTGTTGAAGGCGACAAAGCTTCAATGGAAGTTCCTGCACCATTCGCTGGTACAGTAAAAGAGATCAAGATTGCAGCTGGCGACAAAGTGTCAACTGGCTCTCTAATCATGACTTTCGTAGTTGAAGGCGCAGCGCCTGCTCCTGTTGCAGCACCTGCACAAGCAGCAGCTCCAGCGGCGGCACCTGCTCCTAAAGCAGAAGCACCTGCAGCGGCTCCAGCAGCAGCAGGCGACTTCCAAGAGAACGGTGACTACGCGCACGCTTCTCCAGTTGTTCGTCGTCTAGCTCGTGAGTTTGGCGTTAACCTTTCTAAGGTTAAAGGTACTGGTCGTAAGAGCCGTATCCTTAAAGAAGACGTTCAGTCTTACGTTAAAGATGCACTTAAGCGTCTAGAGTCTGGTGCAGCGGCATCAGGCAAAGGCGGCGACGGTTCTGCTCTTGGTCTACTACCATGGCCAAAAGTTGACTTCAGCAAATTCGGCGAAACTGAAGTTCAGAAGCTTTCTAAGATTAAGAAGATCTCTGGCGCTAACCTGCACCGTAACTGGGTAATGATCCCTCACGTTACACAGTGGGACAACGCAGACATCACTGAGCTAGAAGCATTCCGTAAAGAACAGAACGCAATCGAAGCGAAGAAAGACACTGGCATGAAGATCACTCCACTTGTGTTCATCATGAAAGCTGTTGCTAAAGCGCTAGAAGCATTCCCAGCGTTTAACTCTTCTCTTTCTGAAGATGGCGAAAGCATCATTCTTAAGAAGTACGTAAACGTGGGTATCGCTGTTGATACACCAAACGGTCTAGTTGTTCCTGTCTTCAAAGACGTGAACAAGAAAGGCATTTACGAGCTATCTGAAGAGCTAATGGCTGTTTCTAAGAAAGCACGTTCTGGTAAGCTAACAGCGGCAGACATGCAAGGCGGTTGTTTCACAATCTCTAGCCTTGGTGGTATTGGCGGTACTGCATTTACTCCAATCGTAAATGCTCCAGAAGTAGGTATCCTAGGTGTATCTAAGTCTGAAATTAAGCCAGTTTGGAATGGTAAAGAGTTCCAACCACGTCTACAGCTTCCACTGTCTCTATCATACGACCACCGTGTGATCGATGGTGCTGAAGGTGCACGCTTCATTACTTTCCTAAACAGCGCACTATCTGACATTCGTCGTCTAGTACTGTAATTGAGAAAGTAATTATTAAGGTGACTTTCGGGTCACCTTAATTCTTTATATAAAGACTATTTTTAGAGAACAGTTTCCTGCATTTCTCATAATCTGATGGGGAATTGTTGTCTAGCTCACAGGCTAACTTAAAGCTACTTTCACACTGTTAACATCTCTGTAAAATGTTTCCTGTTTGAAAGCCCAATAATTTTAAGAACATCTACTCAGCCTGTTAGGGATAATGACTACAAGAGGTCACAATGAGCAAAGAAATTAAAGCCCAAGTTGTTGTACTTGGTTCAGGTCCTGCTGGTTACTCAGCGGCATTCCGTTGTGCGGATTTAGGTCTAGAAACAGTACTAGTTGAACGTTACAGCACTCTTGGTGGTGTATGTCTAAACGTTGGTTGTATTCCATCAAAAGCACTTCTTCACGTTTCTAAAGTAATCGAAGAAGCTAAAGCGATGGCAGAGCACGGCGTTGTATTCGGCGAGCCACAAACGGACATCAACAAGATCCGTATTTGGAAAGAAAAAGTAG
This sequence comes from Vibrio sp. 1CM8B, assembly GCF_023161685.1. Classification (NCBI taxonomy): domain Bacteria; kingdom Pseudomonadati; phylum Pseudomonadota; class Gammaproteobacteria; order Vibrionales; family Vibrionaceae; genus Vibrio; species Vibrio sp. 1CM8B. The sequence goes on along the minus strand of NZ_JALNTU010000002.1, from coordinate 500,121 downwards.
TTGATCAACTAACTGGCGGTCTTGGCGGTATGGCTAAGATGCGTAACGTAACTGTTGTTAACGGTTTCGGTAAGTTCACTGGTCCTAACAGCATTCTTGTTGAAGGCGAAGGCGAAGCAACTACGGTTAACTTTGACAACGCAATCATTGCTGCGGGTTCTCGCCCAATCAAACTTCCTTTCATCCCACATGAAGACCCACGTATTTGGGATTCTACGGATGCACTAGAACTAAACGAAGTACCTGAAAAACTGCTTATCATGGGCGGCGGTATCATCGGTCTTGAGATGGGTACGGTTTACCACTCTCTAGGTTCTAAAGTTGAAGTTGTAGAGATGTTCGATCAAGTTATCCCTGCTGCGGATAAAGACATCGTTAAAGTTTTCACTAAGCGCATTAAGAACAAGTTCAAGCTAATGCTTGAAACTAAAGTGACTGCTGTTGAAGCGAAAGAAGACGGTATCTACGTTTCAATGGAAGGCAAAAAAGCACCAGCTGAAGCTGAGCGCTACGATGCTGTTCTTGTTGCTATCGGTCGTGTTCCAAACGGTGCACTTATCGACGCTGAAAAAGCGGGTATCGAAGTTGATGAGCGTGGCTTCATCAATGTTGATAAGCAAATGCGTACTAACGTTCCTCACATCCACGCGATCGGTGACGTTGTTGGTCAACCAATGCTTGCTCACAAAGGTGTGCATGAAGGTCACGTAGCTGCTGAAGTTATCTCTGGTAAGAAGCACTACTTCGATCCTAAAGTAATCCCATCAATTGCGTACACTGAGCCAGAAGTTGCTTGGGTAGGTAAGACTGAGAAAGAAGCGAAAGCTGAAGGCATCAACTACGAAGTTGCTACTTTCCCTTGGGCTGCTTCTGGTCGTGCAATCGCTTCTGACTGTGCAGATGGCGTGACTAAGATGATCTTCGATAAAGATACTCATCGCGTAATCGGTGGTGCTGTTGTTGGTACTAACGGTGGTGAACTTCTTGGCGAAATCGGCCTAGCAATCGAAATGGGTTGTGATGCAGAAGATATCGCACTTACTATCCACGCTCACCCAACTCTACACGAGTCTGTTGGTCTAGCTGCGGAAGTATTCGAAGGTTCAATCACTGACCTTCCAAACAAGAAAGCGGTGAAAAAGAAGAAGTAATTCTTTCTTAGCCACTAGCTAATGTTTTTAAAAGCCGCTGATTCGTCAGCGGTTTTTTTATGCGTCATTATTAGTGAGTCATTTTACTAAAAGAGATCCCCAACTCGCTCGTACCTCGCTCTTGAGGATGACGAAATGAGGTGTTGAACTTTGTGATTGGGTTATTTTTGAATATGAGAGAGTTGCTGCTCACTATTTACGTCATTCCTTAGATTGACGAAGGAGGGAGTAGGGAATCTTTTTCAACCAATATCCATCTATCGGTAACAAAAAAGGATTGACGAAAACGCCAACCCTTTCAATCGCTTTACTCGAATCTCGAATCTCGAATCTCGAATCTACTTATAAATGCACAGCATGTTCAAGTAGCTATCCGTTAAGCTTGAAAGCTCTTCTGGCGTTTCTACACGTTTCGCTTGGATGAATAGCGAGTAGCAAATGCCGTGGAATAGATTCGCTAGATGTTTAGGGTCGTGATCGTCACAGACTTCGCCACGTTCAATCGCTTTGCTAAACATGTTTTGTACTAACATTTGGTTAGTGCGGTTCGTTGTTACGAATAGCGGCCATACTTCATCACGAGTCGAAGCGCTCCATTCGAACCATACATTTAACCAATGGCTATCTTGAGCCACTAACGTCACCATTTCAGTCGCAATATTATGTAGGTTTTGTTTTGCGTGAATATCCAGATCGATATTGTCTGAAAGGAAGTTAGAGAATTGGCGTACAACGTGATTTAGTACTTCATCAACCAGATCTTCACGGGTAGGGAAGTAATTAAATACAGTTGCGACAGACACCTGAGCGATGTCTGCAATATCAGCGTGTCCACCACGACCGATACCGCGGCGAGAGAATACCTCAAGAGCGATTTCCATCAATTGAAGTTTTCTTTTTAAAGGTGAAAGCCTAGTTCTAGGTCTCTTAGATATTGAGTCCATTTTATTTTCCTTGCCAACGAAATTTTTATATTAATGATTTTATTATTATTTAAGCCAAGATGAGTGTAATGGTGCATATGCGAATGGTCAATCCTTTCAGCTTATTTTATAGACAGTTACATCAAACTTGATACATAAAGCGTGATCAGCATTGATGTGAAAGGAGACGAGTATTGGATAAGGCACCAGCGCACATTTCGTTGAGAATCTGACAGTAAATTCGAACCATAAGGTGGTGTGGGTATTTGAGCAGTGCTAGACTTACGCACAAAATTGAGCGACACAACTGACGAAACTGTCAACATTCGTCGCAATCACCAAATAGAATGAGAGCAGTATGAAGCATACAGTTGAAGTCATGATCTCTGAGCAAGAAGTTCAGGATCGAGTGAACGAACTAGGCAAACAGATCACGGAACACTACAACGGTAGTGAAGATCTAGTTTTAGTTGGCTTATTGCGTGGATCTTTTGTCTTTATGGCAGATCTTGCTCGTGCTATCGATTTAACTCACCAAGTTGATTTCATGACCGCGTCTAGCTACGGCAACGGCATGGAAAGCTCACGTGATGTTCGTATTTTGAAAGACCTTGATGATGATATCCAAGGTAAAGACGTTCTACTTGTAGAAGATATTATCGATACAGGTAACACGCTGACTAAAGTAAAAGAGATTCTGAGCCTACGTGGTCCTAAGTCTATCGAAATTTGTACGCTATTAGACAAGCCTTCTCGCCGTGAAGTGACTGTCGATACAAAATGGATTGGTTTTGAAATCCCAGACGAGTTTGTTGTAGGTGTTGGTATCGACTACGCACAAAAATATCGTCACCTACCGTACATCGGTAAGGTAGTACCTCAAGAGTAATCATTACGCTTGTGGTTTAGAAGTCATTAAAAAGCCCGCTTGACGCGGGCTTTTTGTATATATGACGGAATGGGTTAGCTTTGTTGACTAAGAAGAGGCGTCGTTAAGATCTTGTTTAATGCATCTAAGTGACTGTTCTCTAAAGTATCGTTACTTGAGCAACGTACGCCAAGGTCCTGTAGCTTGCCATCGCCAATACCATAAACCACACCATGGATTTCAACGTCTTGGCCACGCTCCCACGCATTTTGCATAATGGTTGAGTTACCTAGGTTATAAACCTGTTCTGCGACGTTAATTTCGCATAACTTGTCACCCCATTGCTCACGAGGAAGCCCCTCGATTTGCTTACGGTATTTTAGGTAATTGTCACGGATGTGAAGTAACCAGTTGTTGATAAGACCAAGTTTAGGGTTATCAATCGCCGCATTAACACCGCCACAGCCGTAGTGGCCACAGACAATGATGTGTTTAACTTTGAGTACATCGACGGCGTACTGTACCACTGAGAGGCAGTTTAGGTCGGTATGAACCACTTGGTTTGCCACATTTCGGTGAACAAACAGTTCGCCAGAATACAAACCAGTGAGACGCTCGGCCGGAACACGGCTATCTGAGCAGCCAATCCATAGAAAACCAGGGCTTTGACCCTCTTCAAGCGTTGTAAAATACTCAGGTCGTTGAGATCGAATTTCTTCTGACCATTTAGAGTTGTTTTCAAAAAGCTGTTTAATCTCTGGCATTTTGCGTCTTACATCCCTTAATTAAGAATCTCAACTATACACAATGTTACAAATTCAATCTCGTAAAAACTGTGTCAAATAGTACTCATCTGACGTGTACTCGTCGTTAAAATCATTAACTTAGCGTAGAAGCTATGATCCGGTTATAAGACATGAATAATGTGATTGAATTAACACTTTCTGAACACTTGATACATTTGTTAAAGTGATAAGGTTTGTCATTTCATCATCAGGAAGGTGTGTTTTGTTTGGAAGTCGTTTTACGGATATCAATCTCAAAGGGGATATGTTTGGCGGTGTGACTACAGCCATCATCTCATTACCTTTAGCGTTGGCATTTGGTGTTGCTTCTGGTGCGGGCGCGGAAGCTGGCCTCTGGGGTGCCATCATGGTTGGCCTATTTGCGGCATTGTTTGGTGGATCGAGCAGCCTGATCTCTGAACCGACCGGCCCGATGACGGTGATCATGACAGCCGTAATGACCAGCATGGTCGCGAAGTATCCTGAAACCGGCATGGCAATGACCTTCACAGTCGTGATGATGGCAGGTGCTTTTCAGATATTACTCGGTACATTAAAGCTCGGAAAATACGTGACTTTGATGCCATATAGCGTGATCTCCGGATTTATGTCGGGTATTGGCGTTATTCTAATTATTTTGCAGTTATCCCCTTTATTAGGACACGCCGCACCTTCTGGTGGGGTGATGGGCACGCTCTCTGCGCTTCCAGATACGTTGGCTAATCTTAAAATCAGCGAGCTGTTTTTAGGAGCATTGACGCTCGGTATTCTTTTCGGTTTTCCAGCCAACTATCGTAAGTATGTTCCTGCTCAACTGGTCGCTTTGGTTGCTGTGACACTCTTGTCCGTCATTATTTTTGATACCGACTCTATTCGCCGTATTGGTGAAATCCCAGCTGGTTTGCCTACTCTCGTTATCCCTACGATCAGCGCTGAACAGTTAACTACTATGGTTATTGATGCCTTGGTGCTTGGTACATTAGGTTGTATTGATACGCTTTTGACCGCGGTTATCGGAGATTCATTGACTCGTAAAGAGCATGACTCAGACAAAGAACTTCGCGGCCAAGGCATTGCCAATATGATCTCTGGCCTGTTTGGTGCGCTACCTGGCGCGGGCGCCACTATGGGTACCGTAACGAATATTCAGGTGGGAGCGCGTTCTCCGCTTTCAGGTGTTATTCGAGCTTTAGTACTTGCGCTAGTGGTATTGGTTGCAGGTGGCTTAACAGAACCTATTCCTATGGCAGTGCTGGCTGGTATCGCGATGTATGTTGGTTTCAATATCCTAGATTGGAGTTTTATCCAGCGCGCGCACAAGGTTAGCTATGCCGGCATGGGCGTGATGTACGGCGTGATGCTACTGACTGTATTCGTTGACTTGATTATTGCCGTTGGACTGGGCGTGTTTATCTCGAACATTCTGATTATTGAAAGATTGAGCCGAGAGCAAGCCAGACAAGTTAAGTCGATCAGTGATGGTGATGATGAAGACGATATCCCATTGACCGATAGCGAACGTCAGTTACTCGATAGTGCCAATGGTAAAGTGTTGTTCTTCTATCTATCTGGGCCGATGATATTCAGTGTCTCAAAGGCGATCTCACGTCAACACTCAAGTATTTCTGACTATGAAGCGATGATTCTAGACCTGACAGATGTCCCTATGATTGATGTCACTGTTGGTCTTGCGCTAGAGAATGCGATTAAAGATGCATTGGATGCGCAGTGTGAGGTGTATCTACTGTGTCCTAATGAGAATACTCGTCAGCAACTGGAGAAGTTCCACGTGATTGACCTAGTGCCGGAATCCAATACTTATCGATTCAGATATGAAGCCCTGACGGCAGCAACAAGCTATGTCGATAGAGATGAGCATCAATTTGAGTCAGTTTAATTTTCAGTAATAATCGGATATGAATAATCTAGTATGAATAAGCTATAGACGCTCACTTCAAGACTGATCATTAATGCCGTTAAGTGAATCACTTAGCGGCATTTTTATATTTACTGAACATTGATTTAGTCTTCAGGGAGCCAAGACGCTTATTTGTTTTCGAAAGAAACTCTCACACGATATTTGTATTAATCGTCAATCAACGATAAACTTGTTTGCAAAATGGCCGAGTAAACAAGTTTGGGTTAGTTTTCTGCTAGCTCGTTTAAGCATTATTCTCTTCCTCAAGCTCGGTCGTCTACATCTTATCTATAGCAAATGGCAGTCTATCTCTATGTATGCATTAGAAATTGAGCAATTAAGAAAAACTTATGCTGGGGGCTTCGAGGCTCTTAAGGGCGTTAGTTTACAAGTAGAAAAAGGCGACTTTTACGCACTACTTGGTCCCAATGGTGCGGGTAAATCAACCACCATTGGTGTTATCTCTTCACTGGTAAATAAAACGTCAGGCAAGGTTAAAGTGTTCGGTTACGACATTGATACCGATCTGGAATTGGCGAAGCAGAACTTAGGCCTTGTGCCTCAAGAGTTTAACTTTAACCCGTTCGAAACCGTTGAACAGATCGTGCTGCAACAAGCGGGTTATTACGGCGTGCCAAAAGCATTAGCGAAAGAGCGAGCGAAAAAGTACCTATCTCAACTCGATTTGTGGGAAAAGCGTGGCGAACGTGCGCGTAACTTGTCTGGTGGTATGAAGCGTCGTTTGATGATCGCGCGTGCATTGATGCATGAACCTCATTTGTTGATCCTTGATGAACCGACAGCAGGCGTTGATATTGAACTACGTCGTTCAATGTGGGAATTCCTAAAAGAGATCAATGAGAAGCAGGGCATTACCATTATCTTGACCACGCACTACCTAGAAGAAGCAGAAATGCTGTGTCGCAACATTGGTATCATCAATCGCGGTGAACTGATTGAGAACACAACAATGAAAGCGCTGTTGGGTAAATTGAGTGCTGAGACCTTTATTCTGGATCTGGAAGAGGGCACGACTGAACCTAAGCTTGAAGGCGTGAATAGCCAAGTGATGGTCAATGGCTCGCTAGAAATTGAAATCGACAAGAACCTAGGTTTGAATACCATCTTTGCTCAATTGAGCGAGCAACAGGTTAAAGTCCTCTCTATGCGTAACAAAGCAAACCGTCTAGAAGAGCTATTTGTGAGTATCGTCCGTGAGGGGAGTAAATAATATGTACAGCCTATATTGGACAGCTTTCTGCAGTTTGTTGACCAAAGAGATCAATCGCTTTACTCGTATCTGGGTGCAAACTCTGGTGCCGCCAGCGATTACCATGACGCTTTACTTCATCATTTTCGGTAACCTGATTGGTGCGCGTATTGGTGAAATGAACGGCTTTAGCTACATGGAATACATTGTTCCCGGTCTGATCATGATGTCGGTGATCACCAACTCATACTCCAACGTTGCTTCATCGTTCTTTAGTGCTAAATTCCAAAAGAACATTGAAGAGTTACTTGTAGCCCCCGTTCCTAATTACGTGATTATCGCAGGTTTCGTAATGGGCGGCGTGGTTCGTGGCTTGTTAGTGGGCACTATCGTAACCTTCGTGTCGTTGTTCTTTGTCGACTTACAAGTTGACCATTGGGGCGTGATCATTGCGACGGTATTTTTAACATCAGTTGTGTTCGCTCTGGGTGGCTTGATTAACGCGGTATTCGCACGCACGTTTGATGATATCTCTATTATCCCAACCTTTATCTTAACGCCGCTGACTTACCTTGGTGGTGTGTTCTACTCGATCAGTCTATTGCCTGAATTCTGGCAAGGTGTATCGAAGTTGAACCCTATCGTGTACATGGTTAACGCGTTCAGATATGGCTTCTTGGGTGTGTCTGATGTGGGTATCGTGACGTCGTTTGGCGTACTAGGTGTGTTTATCGTGCTGTTGTATGGCATTGCACACTACTTAGTGACAAAGGGTATCGGCTTACGTAGCTAACCTTTGGTTCATCTAAGTAACAGGTAAAGAAAAAGGTCGATATAACATCGACCTTTTTTATGTTTTGCGTTTGGTGTTTTTGTTTTGCGTTAAGAGTAGAAGCCGACTATTCAGTCGCTTCTTCTTTCACTTCTTCTTTGGTTTCCGTTACCAAATCGAGAACTTGGTTATCGATAAGACGCGTCTTACCTAGGAAAGCCGACATTAGAATCACTGCTTGAGTTGATTCTGAAGTGATTGCTTGCAGTGTTTTCGCATCGCAGATGAAGATCTCGTCAGGTTGAAGATCTGCAGCGCGTAGCTGGTCAGTTGCATCTTCAATCACTGAGGCGTAATCATCGCGGCCACCACGAATAGCGCTGCTGATCCAACGCATAGTGCGCGCTAGAACGGGCGCTCGTTGGCGCTCGTCAATCGTTAGGTTGCTATTGCGAGAGCTCATTGCCAAACCATCCATTTCACGAACGGTCGCAACGCCGACAACTTCAATGTCTAACGCTAAATCAGTGGTCATCTGGCGAATAACAGCAAGTTGTTGAAAGTCTTTCTCGCCGAAGCATGCAAAGTCTGGCTGAACGATATTAAACAGTTTAGTGACAATGGTTGATACACCACGGAAGTGACCTGGACGAGAGGCACCTTCAAGCATGTGAGATATGCCAGGGACCTCAACAAACGTCTGCTTGTCTAATCCATCTGGGTACATCACCTCTGGCGTTGGTGTAAATACTAGCTCAACACCTTCACCTGTTAGCTTGCTTAAATCTGCTTCTAACGTGCGAGGGTAGTTGTTTAGGTCGTCGGCACGTTCAAACTGCATTGGGTTTACAAAGATGCTTACCACAACGATGTCGGCCAGTTCACGAGCTTTCTTTACCAGAGTCAGGTGGCCTTCATGCAGGTTTCCCATTGTCGGTACAAAAGCAACCGTACGTCCATCACGCTTAAACTGTTTAATCTGCTCACGAAGAGCCGCTATTTCAGCAAAAGTTTGCATACTTACTCCTAAGCGATTGTATGAGCTTCATCAGGGAAGCGCGCGCTCTCTACTTCTTCTTTGTATAGAGCTACTGCTTTACGCATATCACCTGTTTCTGCTAGGAAATTCTTAGAGAACTTCGGCATGTAGTTCGCAGAAATACCGAACATGTCATGCATAACCAAGATCTGACCATCGGTAACATTACCTGCGCCGATACCGATAACCGGTACGTCACAAGCTTCTGTAATTCGTTTTGCCAATGAAGCTGGCACACATTCAAGTAGAACGATTTGAGCGCCTGCGTTTTGCAGTGCTAACGCGTCAGCAACCATTTTGTCGGCTTGCTCGTCGTCACGACCTTGAATCTTGTAACCACCAAAAATGTTCACAGACTGGGGCGTTAAGCCTAAGTGTGCACATACTGGTACTGCACGTTCTGTTAGCATCTTCACAGTATCAACCAACCAGCTTCCGCCTTCGATTTTTACCATGTTCGCACCAGCACGCATCAAAATCGCTGCGCTCTCACAAGCTTGTTCTGGCGTTGCGTAGCTCATGAAAGGCATGTCAGCCATAAGAAGACAATTTGGGCTACCAGCACGCACTGAGCGAGTATGGTAAGCAATGTCTTCAACGGTTACTGGTAATGTATCGTTATGGCCTTGTAAAACCATACCCAGTGAATCACCGACAAGCAGAACTGGCATTTCTTGGCTTTCGAATAATTGAGCAAAGCTCGCATCATAAGCTGTCGAAGTCGCGAATTTACGGCCTTCAAGTTTGCATTTGATCAGGTCGTTAATGGTTACTTTTTTCATTGGTTTTCCTTAATGCGCTTGGCTATTGTTGCCAAACATTGAGCCCGTTCTTATCTACTATTTTCAGCAGTTTTGTCAGCTCAGTCCCATCAGGGAGTTGTAAACTTGGTGCGATTTCAGCAAGCGGGTAGAGTACAAACTCTCGTTCTTTCATTCCATAATGAGGAACGATTAAGCGCTCTGAATCGATCACCTCATTGCCGTATAGCACAATGTCGAGATCCAAGGTTCTTGGTCCCCAACGTTCATCTTTACGGACGCGCCCTTGCTCTAGTTCGATCTTTTGAGTGCAATCAAGTAGTTCAATTGGCGTTAATTCGGTTTGGATAGCGACTACCGCGTTGATGTAGTCTGGTTGATTTTGCGGTCCCATTGGAGTGCTACTATATAGCTGAGAGGTCGCAATAAACGTTGATCGCGGTAGGCTTTTTAGCGTTTCGATAGCCAAATTTGCTTGGCTAACTGGGTCGGCAAGGTTGCTGCCGACCGCAATGTAAGCAGTTATCATTCTGATTGCTTACTCTTTTTGTTTCGGTAAGTCTTACGGCGACGATGGCCTGACTTTGATGGTGCTGCAACGTCGTTAGCCATTGCTTGACGCATGTTGCGACCTGCCGTCTGATAACGCTCCCACCATTTTGCTAACTCTTTGGTTTCGCCACCTTCAATCTCACCACGCATTTCTAGGAAATCGTAGCCTGCACGGAACTTGTTGAGCTCCATTAGACGAACAGCGCGTTTACCGTTACGGCGAGGCAGTCGAAGTTGCAGTTGCCAAACTTCGCGAATGGTGGCGGTATGACGGCGAGGAATAGCAATAGACTTTACTTGCTGATCAAGAATGATGTTACTCGCTTCCATGATCGCATCGTAGTGTGCCATACCCTGTTCTGCGACAAGTTTGTCTGCCAGTTTGTTCATTGGGTACCAAAGCATCGCTGCGAACATGAATGCTGGATTTACTCGCTTACCATCTTCGATGCGAAGGTCGGTTGAATCGAGAACCAAATCAAGCATCTGCTCTGTGTGAGAGTCATAATCTTCGGTGAAGTGCTCAGCCACGGCTGGGAACATCTGTTGGAACAGGTTGTACTCGCGCATCAGGTGGTAGGTTTCTAAACCGTGACCTGATTGCAGCAGTTTTAGAGACTCTTCGTAAAGGCGCGCTGCTGGGATGTCTCTTAGAAGGTGCGCTAACTCTTCAATCGGGTCAGCCGTGTCTTCTTCGATGTCGAAATCCAGTTTAGCGGCGAAGCGCATTGCACGTAGCATACGTACTGGGTCTTCGCGGTAACGCGTTTCTGGATCGCCAATCAGGCGGATCAGTTTATCTTCTAAATCTTCTACACCACCCGCGTAATCGTGGATGCTGTAGTCTGCAATGTTGTAGTACATCGCGTTGATTGTGAAATCACGACGTTCTGCATCTTCATCAACACTGCCGTACACGTTATCGCGCAGTAGCATGCCTTCTTTCGATTGTGCAGAAACATTTTTCGATGGTTCTTGGTGGTGACCACGGAAAGTTGCTACTTCAATGATGTCACGACCAAACATGATATGTGCCAAGCGGAAACGGCGACCGATAAGGCGACAGTTTCTGAAGAGGTGTTTGATTTGCTCTGGCGTTGCGTTGGTCGCAATATCAAAATCTTTTGGCTGAGAGCCTAATAAGATATCGCGCACACCACCACCGACTAAAAATGCGTCAAAACCCGCACCATTCAGGCGATATAGCACTTTTAGTGCGTTGTCGCTGATCTGCTTGCGTGAAATATTGTGCTCTTGACGAGTATAAATATTCAGAGCTAATTCGTGGAATCCGCGTTGTTCGCTTGGGGTATTGTCGTTTGTATTCATTAGTTTAGAACAAAGTAGGTATCGCCAACTTTGTTTTTCTCTTAGTCCAAAGTGGTAGTGCAGAGTTTAATTGCGGCTAATAATAGCTTAGCGCGAGCCATTTGAGAACATCGTCTGCTTAACCACAGTGGTTGGTTATGGCATTTTTATGTGTCGTTTTTGCTATTTGCCGTGAGTTTCGAGCTAATTACAGTGCTCTTTTTGTAAACTATCAGGTAACTGACTGACGTTCCATTGTTGGCAGCCCCACAATAAAATCTCATCCATTGAAGCCTCATAAAGGGCCGTCGGGATATCAAAACCTAAGAATCGCATCGCGTTGAGTAACGTTGGTTTTGGGTTATCGAGATCTATCGCGGTGGCATGGTTCTGTTTTGACAGTTTATTCCCCAAGCCATCGGTTGCCAATGGTAAGTGCAAGTAGCTCACTGTTTTTTGTTTGAGCGTCTTATACAAACTGATTTGTCGACCTGTTGGTTCTATCAGGTCGGCGCCTCTTACGACTTCTGTTACTCCTTGTTCGATGTCATCAAGGACAACGGCCAAGTTATAGGCAAACAATCCATCTCTGCGTTTAATAATAAAATCTTCTGCAGCTAATGCTTTAGGGATTTGAATGGTGCCGTGGCGAACATCATCAAAGGACTCTACTGGAAAGTCCATGCACAAGCGCACCGCCTGTTCACCTGAGTCGATTAGGCCTGCCTCTCGACAATGACCATTGTAAAAGCCCCCCCAAGCCTTTATCTGCTTGCGGGTGCATTGGCAGTAGTAGGCTTGATTGTCAGCAACCCATTGAGCGATTTGAGCTTGATACAAGTCATGACGCTGGCTTTGATAGACGACTTCACCATCCCAAAATAGATGGTAAGCCTCAAGCGTCTTAAGAATGAGGTCTGCAGCGCCGGCCATTTCTCTTGGCGGGTCGAGGTCTTCCATACGAACTAACCATTTTCCTTGGTTAGATTTCGCTTGAAAGTAGCTACCAAGAGCAGCAACAAGTGAGCCAAAATGAAGAGGACCTGACGGTGATGGTGCAAAGCGCCCGATATAATTCATGAGTGAACAACCTAATCTAAATGGTACCGCAGTAGCCGATTCTTAAGACGTTTAACAAGAGCTTTAATGCGTAGAACTAAGCTTCAATCTATAGAAAAAAGGTTTGATGCATAGAACTAAGGCTTAAAGCTGCTATTTACTATCAAGCGTGTGAAATACTTCGCTTGGATAACAAACAAAAAAGGGAGCCAAGGCTCCCTTTCTTTACATCTGCAAGAATTAACCTTGCATCTGTTTCTCTTTGATCTCTGCAAGTGTTTTACAGTCAATACAAAGATCAGCAGTTGGACGAGCTTCAAGGCGACGAATGCCAATCTCGATACCGCAAGAATCACAGAAGCCGAAATCGTCTTCTTCGATCTTGTCTAATGTCTTCTCAATTTTTTTGATAAGACGACGCTCACGGTCACGGTTACGTAACTCTAGGCTGAATTCTTCTTCTTGAGAAGCACGGTCAACTGGGTCTGGGAAATTCGCTGCTTCGTCCTGCATGTGGTGCACAGTACGATCAACTTCTTCCCTGAGCTGGTTGCGCCAAGCTGCTAAAATTTTTGTAAAATGTTCCGTTTGCTCAGGTGACATGTACTCTTCACCTGGCTTCTCTTGGTACGGTTCAACACCTGCGATGGCTAGGATGCCTAGCGCTTTTTTCTTAGATTCTGGCATACAGCATCTCCTATTTACACCTAGTCAACTGCAAAGCAGCTAATTTTAAGGCGGGTATCTATAGCAGAAAGAACGAATGGTGGCAAATACTCTTATTCAAACTTGCAATCAATGTGATTAGTTCAACATCTTTGCTTAGCTATTGATAAATTCAACAGCTTGTTTTAGTTGTATTTGAGTACTGCTGAGCTCTGCTTTATAGCAAAGCACTTCAACTCCAGCGTCTTGTGCTTGTTTTAGTAATAACGAATATTTGGCGTCTATATGGTGTGCCGCAGACACTTTTTCAATACCTGAATGTAAAACAGTGAATAAAAGTACGGCTCTATTTCCAGATTCGACCATTTCTGTGAGTTCACGCAGATGTTTTTGGCCTCTGGTTGTGACCGCATCAGGGAAAAAACCTTGCCCTTTAGTTGACGTTTCTAGCTCGTCGAGCAAAGTGACGCTTTTCACTTCGATATAGCAAGGCGGCTTTTCGTTATCTTCAAGCAGAATATCAATGCGACTATTCTCACTGCCATATTTCACTTCGGTTCGTAACGCGTTATAACCTAAGAGTTCAACTATAGTCCCATTTTCAATTGCTTCCACTGCTAGCTGGTTTGCCCGCGCAGTATTTACACAAATACGATGACCTTTGTCTGTTTCTGAGATCTCCCAGCTGTTTGGGTACTTTCTTTTTGCATTATCGGAGGTTGAGTACCACACCGTATTGCCAGGAGTCGCACATCCTGTCATCGCTCCAGTGTTAGCGCAGTGAATAGTACGCTCGCTACCGTCTGGAAGTTGGATGTCAGTGAGGAAACGTTTATAGCGTTTAATAAGAGTCGCTGGCTCTAATGGCGGATTGAAGTGCATATTACTTATTTAGACAGGTAGGTTTTTATGTACAATGTTGCCAACATTACACCACAAGGTTCTCCCATTGCCACAACTGCCCATAGAAGCTGTGATGCCAGATCTGCTCGCTGGCGTAGAAACACACACTCAACTTATTCTAAAGGCCGCTCCCGGTGCGGGTAAGTCAACATTCTTTCCTTTACAGTTAGTTAAGACCAACGCCGTTCAAGGCAAAATCATTATACTTGAACCGAGGCGTTTGGCGGCAAGGAATATTGCCACTTACTTAGCGAGCCAATTGGGAGAAAAGGTGGGGGAGAGCATTGGCTTTAGAGTCCGTGGTGAATCTAAAACTAGCAGTGCAACTCGCTTGGAAATCGTCACCGAAGGGATCATGACGAGAATGATCCAAACCGACCCTGAATTAACTGGGGTTGATATGGTGATCTTTGATGAGTTTCACGAGCGCAGTATTCACGCCGATACCGCATTGGCGTTTAGCTTAGAGATCCAAGAGGCGTTGCGTGATGATCTAAAAGTGGTTGTGATGTCGGCAACCTTAGATCAACAAGCTCTGCAAACTTTGCTGCCGAATGCCAAATACGTTGAATCACAAGGTCGCACCTTTCCGGTCGATTTCCGTTATCAGCCATTAGGCTCGAATGAATATCTAGCCCCTAAAATGGCTAAGGTGATTCAATCTCTGATGGAGAAACAGTCAGGCTCACTTTTGGCTTTCTTGCCGGGTGTCTCGGCGATTAAGCAAGTCGAATCTCAACTAGAACAACTCGCCAGCGATATCGATGTGTGTCCTTTGTACGGTCAGCTCAGCTTTCCTCAACAACAAAAAGCGATCGCGCCATCAGAGAAGGGGCGTCGAAAGGTGGTGTTAGCGACCAATATTGCTGAGACTTCTTTGACGATTGAAGGTATTCGATTGGTGGTCGATTCCGGGCTTGAACGTGTGGCGAAGTTCGATCTGAAAACCGGTATTACTAAGCTTGAGCAAGTGAAAATCTCGCAATCTTCAGCTGAACAACGGGCGGGGCGTGCGGGACGAATGGAAGAGGGCTTGTGCGTCCGTTTGTACAGCGAAATGCAACTTATTCAGCAACCAGCTGTACCAGAACCTGAAATTCTTCACTCTGATTTGTCTTCGCTGGTGTCTGAATTGACGCAATGGGGCGCTGCGAGTGCTGATGAACTGCAATGGTTAGACGTTCCACCCAAAGCTTCTATTGGGCAAGCCAAGCAACTCTTACAGACTCTTGAATTGTTAGACGATAATGGTCAATTTACGGCATTAGGAAAACAGGCCCAACGTTTAGGTTTAGAGCCTCGTATTGCCAGCATGTTAGTTAAAGCGCAGCAAGGTAGTCCTGCTCTGTTGAATGTCGCGATTGTTGCCGCTGCTTTGCTGGAAGAGCCGGAACGCAATGTGACGGATATTCAACACTCTTTGCACCGATTTAAGCAAAGAAAACATTCCAAAAATAGCGTTGTGATGCAGCGAGCGAAAAGTCTCGCGAGCAAACTCAATCATCACTTAGATTTGTCACAAGCTGACGAATCATTGCTACCATTAGTGCTTTGTTTTGCCTTCCCAGACCGGATTGCACAAGTGAGAGGCGCGACCAGCAGTGCTTTCCTTCTGGCGAATGGCCACGGCGCTGAGGTTCGTGACGATGACCCATTGGCGAACAATGACTATATCGTAGTGATTGATTTGATGCGCAGCACAGGGCGAGCCAGTCAAATTTTCTTAGCCACCGCGGTTGATATCGCGCAGCTAGAAGCTGAATTTCCAAAACTGTTTGTGCGTTCCGATTACGCCGATTGGGATGAGAAACGTGGCCGTTTAGTTGCTGAGCAGCGAGTGTCTCTGGGCAAGTTGATTATCAGCACCAAAGCTTTACCTGATCCCGATGCGAATCAGGCGAGCCAAGCGCTGCTCAATTATGTCGCTCGATGCGGGCTGGATCGCTTAAATTGGACTGCTTCGGCTAAGCAGTTGGTTGAGCGTGTACGCTGTGCAGAGCTTTGGATGGCTGAGCATGATTGGCCAGAGATGGACGATGCGAGTTTGATTGAACACCTTGATGAGTGGCTATCTCCGTATTTGAATGGCATTAAGTCGGCAAAAGGGCTGGCTAGTGTTTCGATTGAGCAAGCATTGTCGGCTTATCTCGGCTGGCCTTTGAATCAAGAAATCGACCAATGGCTGCCAACGCACTACCTGATGCCGACCGGCAGCAAGAAGGCCATTCGTTATCAATATCAATCTGAACCAGTGATCTCAGTGCGAATGCAGGAAGTCTTTGGCGAACAAGACTCGCCATTGATCGCGCAAGGGCGTAAAAAAGTAGTGCTTGAGCTCCTTTCTCCAGCACAGCGACCACTACAAATTACTCAAGATTTAGTCGGCTTTTGGGCTGGCGCGTACAAAGAAGTACAAAAAGAGATGAAAGGCCGTTACCCAAAACATCCTTGGCCGGATGACCCTGCTAACCATGTAGCAACCACTAAAACCAAACGACAGTTGAATCGATGATGACCAAAATGTTAACGCCAAAAAAGGCACCACCTAACAAAGCGCCAGCAAAGAAGTCACCAGCAACCAAAGCTAAGCCAAGAAAACCAAGAGCGGCTGCGAAAAAGACCAAATCTAAGGCTAAGAAATCTGGCAAAAGAGGTTGGTTGAAGATCCTATGGGGCATTTCTTGGAAAGCGGGCTTAGCGCTTGCGGCATTGCTGTTGTTCGTCGGTATTTATCTCGATTCTGTGGTTAAGCAACGCTTTGAAGGTCAGCTGTTTGATTTGCCAACCGTGGTTTATGCGCGAGTGCTAAATCTCTCTCCGGGAACTCCGGTGAGTTTGGTTCAGGTTAAGAATGAGCTCGATGTACTTAATTACCGTAAGGTGAACGCGCCTCGTCACCCGGGCGAATACTCCTCTTCTTCCACCAAGATTGAAATGATTCGTCGTCCGTTCGAGTTTGTCGATGGACCGGAAGCGGATCGTCATGTGATGCTGCATTTCAATGGTAACGAGTTAACTCGTATTCAGTCGCTAGAGAAGAAAGGCGACATGGGCTACCTGCGTGTTGAACCGAAAATGCTTGGCATGCTTGAGAAAAGTAACGATGAGCAGCGCCTGTTCTTAAAGCGTAATCAGTTCCCAGAAGTGATGGTTGATGCCTTATTAGCAACCGAAGACCGAAATTTCTATCAACACGATGGCGTGTCGCCACTGGCCATCGCTCGTGCAATGGTCGTTAATGTCAAAGCTGGGCGAACGGTCCAAGGTGGTAGTACGCTGACACAACAGCTGGCAAAAAACCTGTTCCTGTCCAGTGAACGTACTTTGTGGCGTAAGGTCCGTGAAGCCTACATTGCACTTATCTTGGACCATCGTTATAGCAAAGACCGAATCCTAGAGGCTTACTTAAACGAGGTTTACCTTGGGCAAAATGGTGGGCAAGCGATCCATGGCTTCGGTTTAGCGTCTCGCTTGTACTTCGGTCAGCCAATTCAAGAGCTCCGTATTGATCAGCTAGCACTGCTGGTGGGTATGGTGAAAGGACCATCGTATTACAATCCGGTTCGTTATCCTGAGCGTGCTAAGACTCGACGCGATCTGGTTCTTCGCTTATTGATGCAACAAGACATATTAACTCCGCGACAATACGAAGAAGCGGCGAGTCGTGATTTGGATATTCAAGACAACCCACGTATTGCTAGCCGTCAGCCAGCTTACTTCCAACAAGTAAATATTGAGCTTAAGAAGTATGTCGGCGATCGATTTGAGGCGAAAAAAGGGATTCGAGTTTTTACCTCTTTGGATCCGGTTTCCCAAGACAAGTTAGAGAAGTCGATTGCTCGTAAGGTGCCTGATTTATCGAAAACCGCAGGTAACAAACTGGAAGCAGCAGCTATTGCCGTGGATAGAAATACCGGTGAAATCCGAGCGATGGTCGGTGGTAAGCGTACTGGCTATGATGGCTTTAACCGTGCCTTGAACGCGAGTCGTCCAATTGGTTCTTTGGTCAAGCCTGCAATTTACTTAACCGCACTAGAGCAGCCTCAGAAATACACGTTGGCGACAACATTGAAGGACACGCCACTGAGCTTGAAAGGCAGTAAAGGCAGTGTGTGGAGCCCGAGAAACTTCGATCGTAAGTTCCGTGGCGATGTGCCTTTGTATGTGGCGCTTTCTAAGTCTTACAACGTACCTACTGTTCGTTTAGGCATGCAATTAGGCATTGATAGTGTCTCGGATACGATTGGAAAACTGGGGGTCGATAAAAATGAAATTCGCCCAGTACCGTCGATGTTTTTGGGGTCGTTCTCACTGACTCCATTCCAAGTCGCGCAGATGTATCAAACTATCACCAACTCTGGCCGTATCGCACCTTTGTCTGCACTTCGCTCTGTGGTTGATAACGATGGCGAGGTTCTGTATCAGTCGATCCCTCGTGTATCACAAAGCGTTGACCAGCAAGCCGCTTGGCTAACAACCTATGCAATGAAACGTGGCGTATCGGAAGGTACGGGGCGTTTCCTACAAGGTCAGTTTGCATGGGCAGGATTAGCCGGCAAGACCGGTACCAGTAATGACAGCCGAGACAGTTGGTTTGTGGGCGTTGATGGCCGTGAAGTGACGACCATCTGGCTAGGGCGTGATGATAATAAGCCGACTAAGCTTACTGGTTCGAGTGGTGCGTTACGTGTTTATGCCGATTATCTCAAACAGAGAACACCCGAGCAGTTATTGCTGCCTTGGCCGACAGGAATTGTCACCGCTAACTTTACTCGAACTTCTGAAGGGGCTTTAGAGTTTGATTGTGATGGTGCAGTTAAACTGCCAGTTTGGGATGAGGATGGAAACATTAAAAAGGGCTGTGAAAGTCAACCAAAACAGTGGCTAAAGAAGCTTTTTCAGTGGTAAAGTCGTAACAAGAAAGAATGACAAGGACAGTTAAAATAATGATTTCTCGTTGGTTAGTGAGTAGCTTAGGCATTGTCGGTACTGTGATCAGTTTTCAGCTGTTTGCATCCACCGCGACACAGGTTGATCAATCTCAGCAGGCTGAGCAAGCTCATAAAAGGCCAACCGTTGCTGTTGTTCTTGCTGGTGGTGGGGCAAAAGGTGCAGCTCACATTGGTGTGCTTAAAGCTCTAGAAGAGATGCAAATCCCGGTTGATTACATTACCGGTACCAGTATGGGCTCATACGTTGGTGGTCTTTATGCGACAGGGATGAGCGCAGACGAGATCGAGAGCTTTATTTATACGGTCGATTGGAATCGCGGTTATCGTGATCGCGTTAACCGTAGTGATCGCCGTGTACGTGACAAAGAATATGAAGACCGCTACCAACTGAACACCGATCTCGGCTTAGGTTGGGGGGAAATCAAAGCAAGGAAAGGGGTGGTGCAAGGCCAGAATATGTTGCGTATTCTGCGTGAAACCACCGGTAATCTATCCTCATTCGATTCTTTCGACCATCTTGCTATTCCATACCGTTCCGTCGCAACCGACATTATCGAACTTGAAGAGGTGGTCATCGACCATGGTCACCTTGTTGATGCCATGATGGCCAGTATGTCAGTTCCCGGCGCGCTTCCTCCTTATGAACTCGATGGTCGAATGCTGGTTGATGGTGGTGTCACCAATAACATGCCCGTCGACGTTGCCAGAGCGATGGGTGCAGACATCGTCATTGCGGTGGATATCAGTACCAACTACAAAGGCAAAGATGATTTCACGAATTTTCTAGCCGCCGCTGACCAACTCTCTAATTATCTTGTTCAACGCAGCACACAAGAGCAAGCTGAAACACTCACAGACGATGATGTCTTCCTGCGCCCTGATGTTGGGGAAATGGAGACGACTGACTTTGATAAAATGCCATCGGCTTTCCTCGCGGGCTATGAAGCCGCTAAGCAGCATACTGATGAACTTTCTAAGCTATCGCTCTCAAATGCCGATTATCAGCATTATATCGAGGACAAGCAAAAAGCACGAAGACAGCTGAAACACGGCGATAAGACCGTCGTTGACCGAGTTGTCATCAATAACAATACCCACTATTCCGATAAGCTGATCGAAAACCGTTTAAACCTTGATTCAGGTGAGGTTCTGAAGACCAGTGAAATTGAATCTAAAGTTCAAGACCTCTATGCGCTAGATAGATTCGAGTTGGTGACTTATGAATTTGATACTGTTGATGGCGAGGAGCAACTGCAGGTCAATGTGAACGAAAAATCTTGGGGGCCAAACTACCTCAACTTTCGATTCTTTCTTGAAGATGATTTCTCCACTACCAGTCAGTACTCGATCGGTGTTTCAGCCAACTTTACCGATATCAACTCGCACGGTGCAGAGCTAAGAACCAATATCGAGATGGGAACGGATAAACGAATTGAGGCGGAACTCTATTCGCCATTCTTTTCGAGTCAAAAATTGTTCACTTCTGCATCGATTGCTTATAGCAAGGAAAACAGAAACCTACCAGCGGGTGAGGGCGAGATTGGAGAGCCGTCGCTAGATGTAACTAAAGACTATCTACCAATGGCGTATAGCGAGTATATCGGTGAATTGGCATTAGGCTATCAACCGACCTTATGGCAAGAGCTGAAGTTTGGTGTTCGTTATACTGATGGGGATGTTGAGGTATCTTCGTTACCTTCGTTAGGTAATGGTGGTTACACGCGTATTGGTGGATTTATCAATTATCGATTGGATACTTTGGATAACTTCAGCTTGCCTACCAAGGGCTACTTTGTCGATTTAGAATACCTTGTCTCTCATGATGATTTTGAAAATGGTAGTGAGATCGGAGATAGTGAATTAGCTTCTGGAAGCGATACGGTTTATGAGCTTTCGGCTAATTTCATGGCAGCAAAGAGTATCGAGAAGCATACTTTAGTCGCAAAACTTGATTATGGCATTGTAGAAAGTAAAAACTCTGTTTTCCCTATCGATCCCAAGGAGCTTGGTGGCTTCTTAAACCTGTCAGGTATTCCAAGGAACAGTATGATTGGTCAGAACCTGGCCTATACCAGTCTTATTTATCGTTATAAGTGGTTTGAAAATGACTTCGGACTCTTTGAATCACCATTCTACGTGGGGGCATCCATTGAGCATGGTGGTGTTTGGTCGAACAATGATTTGAGTATTGATGAAGCGCCAATGTACACCGCGGGTTCTGTTTTTGCGGGTGTCGATTCACCAATCGGGCCGATCATTTTAGCTTATGGCCGAACCGAAGATAATTTCGATTCGGTGTATCTGATTGTAGGTACGTCCTACAAATAACCATGCGCAGAGTCGCCATCTAAGTGCGTAATTAGGCAAAAATAGTGGGACTTTCGTCTTAACTTGCTATGTTGGTCAAAATGATAAGATTTTAATTTAACGTTAAATTTGCTATTCTACCGCCCACAGTTTGGCCTCTATGACGCCGCTCATCAATACAAATTGAATGACAAAAATGGCAATGGAGAGCCAAGTTTCCAAGGATGTTCACTTCTTTATTTTACTAACAATTATGAAGGGAAGAAGTGAACCGCAATGAGAGGAAAAAAGTCGTGCTTGAAGCCTACCGTAAACACGTCGAAGAACGTGCTGCCGAAGGAGTTGTTCCAAAACCACTAGATGCTGAGCAGGTAGCTGGCCTAGTTGAACTTCTGAAGAATCCACCTCAAGGTGAAGAAGAAATCATTCTTGACCTACTAGAAAATCGCATTCCACCGGGTGTAGATGAAGCTGCTTACGTAAAAGCTGGCTTTCTTACGGCTATCACTAAAGGTGAAGTAGCTTCTCCACTAGTAAGCAAAGCAAAAGCTGCAGAACTGCTTGGTACTATGCAAGGCGGTTACAACATCGAATCCCTAGTATCTCTACTAGACGATGCTGAGCTTGCTCCAATCGCTGTTAAAGCGCTATCTCATACTCTACTGATGTTTGATGCGTTCTATGACGTAGAAGAGAAAGCGAAAGCTGGCAATGCATCTGCACAACAAGTACTTCAATCTTGGGCTGATGCTGAATGGTTTACAGCGAAAAACAAAGTAGCGGAAAAAATCACCGTTAAAGTATTTAAAGTTACCGGTGAAACGAACACTGATGACTTATCTCCAGCGCCTGATGCATGGTCACGTCCTGATATCCCAGTGCACGCGAAAGCGATGCTGAAGATGGAACGTGATGGCATTACTCCTGATGAACAGGGTAGCGTTGGTCCAATCAATCAAATTGAAGAAATGCAAAAAGATGGCATTCCACTGGCTTACGTTGGTGATGTTGTTGGTACAGGTTCTTCACGTAAATCGGCAACAAACTCAGTACTTTGGTTCATGGGTGAAGATATCCCATTCGTACCAAACAAGCGTACTGGCGGTGTTTGTCTTGGTGGTAAAATTGCACCAATCTTCTACAACACAATGGAAGATTCAGGCGCACTACCCATTGAACTGAACGTACAAGACATGAATATGGGCGATATCATTGATATCTACCCGTACGAAGGTGTTGTTCACAAGAACGGTTCTGTGATTTCAAACTTTGAGCTAAGCAAAGTACTTCTTGATGAAGTGCGTGCTGGTGGCCGTATTCCACTGATCATCGGTCGTGGTCTAACGGGTCGTGCTCGTGACGCTCTAGGTCTAGCTGAAACGGATCTGTTTGCTAAACCAATCGATCCATCTGCATCTGATAAAGGCTACACGCTAGCTCAGAAGATGGTTGGTAAAGCATGTGGCGTTGAAGGTGTTCGTGCTGGTCAGTACTGTGAACCTAAAATGACGACAGTCGGTTCTCAAGATACGACCGGTCCTATGACTCGTGATGAGCTTAAAGATCTGGCGTGTCTTGGTTTCTCTGCAGACCTTGTAATGCAGTCTTTCTGTCACACATCGGCATACCCTAAACCAGTCGATGTAAACACTCACCATACGCTACCTGATTTCATCATGAACCGTGCGGGTGTTTCACTTCGTCCGGGTGATGGCGTTATCCACTCATGGCTAAACCGTATGCTTCTTCCTGATACTGTAGGTACAGGTGGTGACTCGCATACTCGTTTCCCTCTAGGTATTTCATTCCCTGCGGGTTCTGGCTTAGTCGCGTTTGCTGCGGCAACAGGCGTAATGCCTCTTGATATGCCTGAATCTATCTTGGTTCGCTTTAAAGGTGAAATGCAGCCGGGTATCACGCTACGTGACCTCGTACATGCCATTCCTCTTTACGGTATCAAGCAAGGTCTACTAACGGTAGAGAAAGCCGGTAAGATCAACGAATTCTCTGGTCGTGTACTAGAAATTGAAGGTGTTGAGCACTTATCTGTTGAGCAAGCATTTGAGCTTTCTGATGCATCTGCTGAGCGTTCTGCTGCAGGTTGTACGGTTAAGCTATCTCAAGAGTCTATCGATGAGTACCTGAACTCGAATATCGTGATGCTTAAGTGGATGATTGCTGAAGGTTACGGTGATGTTCGTACGATTGAGCGTCGTATTACGGCAATGGAAGAGTGGTTAGCGAACCCTGAGTTGCTATCTGCTGATTCAGATGCGGAATACGCGCATGTTATTGAGATTGATCTTGCTGACATCGATCAACCAATCCTATGTGCACCAAACGATCCAGATGATGCTCGTCTTCTTTCTGACGTTCAAGGCACTGAGATTCAAGAAGTGTTTATCGGTTCTTGTATGACCAACATCGGTCACTTCCGTGCTGCAGGTAAGATGCTAGAAGAGTTTAACGGCTCGCTAAATACTCGCCTCTGGGTGGCTCCGCCAACGAAGATGGATAAAGACCAACTGACAGAAGAGGGCTATTACGGCATCTTCGGTCGTGCTGGGGTACGTATCGAAACTCCTGGCTGTTCACTATGTATGGGTAACCAAGCTCGTGTTGCTGATGCTTCGACGGTTATGTCGACGTCAACGCGTAACTTCCCGAACCGCTTAGGTAATGGTGCGAACGTTTATCTGGCTTCTGCTGAGCTTTCTGCTGTTGGCGCGATTCTAGGTCGCATCCCAACGAAAGAAGAGTACTTAGAGTACGCTGAGAAGATTAATGCAACCGCTGCTGATACATACCGTTACCTGAACTTCCATAAAATGGGTCAGTACACGGAAAAAGCAGACACGGTTATCTTCCAAGAACCAGCTTAGTTCCTCGTTATATTTGTAGCTGCAGCGTTGTTGACTGCGTACGTTCACCGGAGCGCCGGCCGCCCTAATCACATAGAGCTTCTATGCTCATAGGGATGAACGTACTTGTCGCCTAACTGCAACTCCAACTATTTAGAGGAACCCAAATGATAGAACGTCTACTTCGGTAGGCGTTTTTTTATGTCTGAATTCTGGACGACGAGCGACTCGATCTCTTGATGACTTCGCTATATACTCTCGCCTCATTTTTGCCACAACCCTTTTATTGAGTCTCTTTTTATTAGAGCTTTGGAGCCTTATGGAATTCGAATTTACTAGAAACACTCTAATGGGTGAATACTATGTGAAATGCAGCATGGGCCATGAGATTGTTGGCCGTTGGCTTCAAGAAGAGATCGGCAAAGATAAGCAGAAATTAGATCATGTGATGGCGTTGATTGAGCAATCTCGACAGGATTTGAGCAATGAAGTGACGTTGCTTGGCAAAGAGATTAGCCTTGCGATCAATGAAGATGAAGTAACGATTCAAGAAAACGTGTTAGCGCATGAGCAAGAGATGGAAGAGGGCAGTGAGTTCGACTTCTATAACTGTGAAAGCCAAGCAAGCTGCGGAATCGACGATTTCGAACTGCTCATCGAACGCTGGATGGATTTTTTAGGTTACTAGTCCTAAGACCTATTTGTTAGTCATTCAGAGCTTTGAAGGCTTCGTTGCCCAAAACTGGAGCAATAAGAGCATCACGCATTAAGATAGTGAAAAGGCCGCACCATATTGGTGCGGCCTTTTTCGTTATTACGACCTTATTATCTTCATCTCATTTAAAATCAATTACTTAACTTTTTGGCACGCTACTTGGATTGTAATAAGAGAATTAACGGATTAAGTAAGAATTTAAGGAACGAATATGAAATTAATAAATGCCATTGTTAAGCCATTCAAATTAGACGATGTACGCGAAGCGCTCTCTGATGTGGGTATTGAAGGTATGACTGTTTCTGAAGTGAAAGGCTTTGGTCGTCAGAAGGGACACACTGAATTGTATCGTGGTGCAGAGTACCAAGTGGATTTCCTACCAAAGGTGAAGCTAGAGATTGCTACCCAAGCTGAAAATGTTGACCGAGTTGTTGAAGCGATTAGCCAAGCGGCACACACCGGAAAAATCGGCGACGGCAAAATTTTTGTGTATGACCTAAGCCAAGCCGTACGAATTCGTACTGGTGAAATGGATGCTGAAGCACTTTAAAGAATTACAAGGACTGGAGACTTTAATATGGAACTTACAACAACAGTAACGGAACTACGTTACGCACTAGACACTTTTTTCTTCCTCATTTCAGGTGCGTTGGTAATGTGGATGGCAGCAGGCTTCGCGATGTTAGAAGCTGGCCTAGTTCGTTCAAAGAACACCACAGAAATTTTAACTAAGAACATCTGTTTGTACGCAATTGCTTGTACAGCTTTCTTAGTGGTTGGTTACAACATCATGTATGTCGACAACGGTGAAGGCGGTTGGTTGCCATCATTTGGTACTCTAATTGGTACACAAGGTGAAGGCGCAGACCACTCTCTAGAATCAGACTTCTTCTTCCAGGTAGTATTCGTTGCAACAGCAATGTCTGTAGTATCTGGTGCGGTTGCTGAGCGTATGAAACTTTGGTCATTCCTAATCTTCTCAGTAGTACTAACAGCGTTCATTTACCCAGTTGAAGGTTACTGGACTTGGGGTGGCGGTTTCCTATCAGAAGCGGGTTTCAGTGACTTCGCAGGTTCAGGTATCGTACACATGGCTGGTGCAGCAGCAGCGTTGGCTGGTGTTTTACTACTCGGTGCTCGTAAAGGTAAATACGGTAAGAACGGTGAAATCTACCCGATTCCTGGTTCAAACATGCCACTTGCAACGCTAGGTACATTTATCCTTTGGTTTGGTTGGTTCGGTTTCAACGGCGGTTCTCAACTGATGGTTTCGGATTTTGAGAACGCAACAGCAGTAGGTCAAATCTTCCTTAACACCAACGCAGCAGCAGCAGCTGGCGCAATTGCAGCACTACTAGTATGTAAAACAACTTGGGGTAAAGCAGACCTAACAATGATTCTTAACGGCGCGTTAGCTGGCCTAGTAGCAATCACTGCAGACCCTCTATCACCATCACCTCTATTTGCTGTAGCGATTGGTTCGGTATCTGGCGCATTGGTTGTATTCAGCATCATCGCTCTAGACAAAGCTAAGATTGATGATCCAGTAGGTGCTATCTCTGTACACGGTGTATGTGGTTTCTTCGGTCTAATGGCTGTGCCACTAAGCAACGCTGATGCAACGTTTGGTGCTCAACTATTAGGTGCAGCAGTAATCTTTGCATGGGTATTCGGTGCTAGCTTAGCGGTATGGGCAGTGCTTAAAGCAACAATCGGTATCCGAGTAACGGAAGATGAAGAACTTGAAGGTATGGACATGCACGATTGTGGTGTCGGCGCTTACCCTGAGTTTGTATCAGTAAAATAATCAACAGTCGTCGCCTAATCTGAATGGGTTAGGTTGGACAAAGAAAGCCCCGTAACTCTTGTTGCGGGGCTTTGTTGTATTTACGGTTGAACAATATATAAATACGAGCGTTGAAGTTAGGCTCATTGTTTAAGGGGGATGACAAGACACAAAGTTGAAATGGTTTGTTACAAAAGTGAGAGTTTAAATGGTCTGAGTAGACGGATTTTTTGTTGGTCGTCATTGTAATTATGTTAATGATGAATATAATAACGCAACTGATAGACATTATCATTTCGATATAAAGGATTTTACAATGAAGAAACTGCTAACACTTTCAGCTCTAGCGTGTGGTGTAATTGCCCCGACAGCAATGGCTGCGGAAGAAGTAAACGTATACTCTTACCGTCAACCTTTCCTTGTTGAGCCAATGTTCAAAGAGTTCACAAAAGAGACTGGCATTAAAGTAAACGTTAAGTTTGCTAAAAAAGGTTTAGCAGAGAAGTTAGCTCAAGAGGGTGAATACAGCCCAGCTGACGTTGTCTTAACTGTAGATATCAGCCGTCTATCTGAACTAACTAAACAAGGTCTAGTTCAATCTGTAGAGAGCGATGTACTTGAAAAGAACATCCCTGCTCAATACCAAGATACAGATAACGAGTGGTTCGCTCTAACAACTCGTACACGTAGCGTTTATTCTTCACGTGACCGTGTTGGTCGTCTAGGTGAAGAGTTCACTTACGAAGATCTAACTAAGCCTGAATTTAAAGGCAAAATCTGTACTCGTAGCGGTAAGCACCCATACAATGTTTCTCTAGTATCTTCGATGATTGCTCACAAAGGTGAAGCTGAAACGAAAGAATGGCTAGAAGGCGTAAAAGCAAACCTAGCACGTAAGCCTCAAGGTAACGACCGCGCGCAAGTTAAAGCGATTAAAGAAGGTCTATGTGATGTTGCTCTTGGTAACAGCTACTACCTAGGTAAGATGGTTAATGATAAAGAGCAAAAAGCTTGGGCTGACTCTGTTTACATTAACTTCCCTAACCAAGAGACTACAGGTACTCACGTAAACATCTCTGGTATGGCAATGGCTAAATACTCTCCAAATGAAGAGAATGCCGTTAAGCTGATGGAATTCCTATCTGGTAACACAGCACAAAGCATGTACGCAGAAGTGAACTACGAATACCCAGTGAAAGCAGACGTTAAACCTTCTGAGCTTGTTGCTTCATGGGGCGAGTTCAAAGCGGATACTGTTTCTCTAGATGAAATTGCAAACCACCACGCGGCTGCAATCAAGCTATTAGACGAAGTTAAGTTCGATCTATAATTTATTACGGTAGGCTTCGGCCTAAGTAAAATGACAACCTCAAGTCGCCATTTTGGCTACTTGGGGTTGTTTGTTATTGGAAAATCACTTTTTGATACAAAGCACCCTGTTGATCCCTTGAGTTATTAGCATCTCACCTTGAAGTCATTAGAGTATATGGGTATAAATAACCCCACCATTAAAAGGATATGAGATGTATTTGCAAATGCATTTGTGTTTCATTAAGCCTCGTTGTAGTTAGGCGATGAAAGAAAAGAATTATTTATGGAACACCAGTAGCAGCATTATTGCTGTATTACTGGTTTTACCGATCTTAGCGATTTTTACGACGGCTGTTGGAGAAACGGATGAGCTATTTTCTCATCTGATGTCCACAGTGATGCCTACCTATGCCTACAATACGGTGGTTTTAGTCATAGGAACCATGTTCCTGTCTTTAGTTTTTGGTATTCCGTCGGCTTGGGTTATGGCAATGTGCCGTGTTCCGGGAGAGCGTGTTTTGCAGTGGGCACTCGTCCTGCCATTAGCAATGCCAGGCTATATTGTTGGGTATATCTTTACCGATTGGTTCGACTTTGCCGGCCCTGTTCAGGTTCTACTGCGAGATCTTACTGGGTGGGGACCCGGTGAGTATTGGTTCCCGGATATTAGAACCTTATCCGGCGCTATTATTGTTCTGTCTCTCGTTCTCTATCCTTATGTTTATTTGCTGTGCCGCGCGGCATTTATGGAGCAAAACGTCTCCTTATTGCAATCCGCTCGTTTGCTAAAGTGCTCACCTTGGGAAAGCTTCCGTCGTATATCCTTACCACTTGTTCGTCCATCAATGGCGGTCGGTTTATCGCTTGTTGCTATGGAAACCATCGGTGACTTTGGTACCGTGAGTTACTTTGCGGTAAATACTTTAACGACTGCGGTTTATGATACTTGGCTGGGCTACTCAAGCTTAACGGCAGCAGCGAAAATATCGGCAATCATGCTGGTTATCGTGATCCTACTATTGAGCTCAGAGCGATACAGTCGCCGTAAGCAGAAGCTATTCCAGAATCAGTTCAGTAGCCGCGAAGATTTTCGTTATGACCTTTCTGGTTGGAAAAAATGGCTGGCACTATTCTGGTGCTGGGGATTAGTTTGCGTTGCATTCCTGTTCCCTCTTGGCCAGCTCATAATTTACGCCTACAAATATTTTGCTCAAAGCTGGACCCCTGAATTCAGAGAATATGCCATCAACAGTCTTTACGTTTCGGTAGCTGCTGCGATTATTGGCGTGATTATCGCGATGATTGTTAACTTTAATCAACGAGTTAGTCCGAGTAAGAAAAATCAGGCTTATATGCGTCTCGCTTCGATGGGCTATGCCGTTCCAGGCACTGTGTTAGCGATTGGTGTGATGGTACCTGTTTTGTTCATGGATCACTTGGTCAATGACATTGCGAAAGTGATGGAGTGGGGGCGACCTGGTTTGATCTTCTCCGGTTCGATGTTCGCGCTAATCTTTGCAATGGTCGTGCGCTTTTCGGCAGTAGCAATTGGCAGCATTGAAAGCAGCTTGAGTAAAGTATCCCCTTCATTGGATATGGCCTCGAAAACCATGGGTTGCAATACCAATCAGATGTTACGCCGTGTTCATTTACCTTTGATTAAACGTGGCGCATTGATCGCTGGTTTACTGGTGTTTATCGAATCAATGAAAGAGTTGAATGCGGCATTGCTACTGCGTCCTTTCAACTTCGAAACATTGGCGACTTATGTTTATAACTATGCCTCAGATGAGCACCTAGAGTTGGCGGCGATGCCTGCTGTATTATTGGTGTTGGTGGGTTTAATTCCTCTGATCATCGTAAACCGTTCCTTGGAGCAGAAAAACTAATGAGTTGTGCATTATCAATTAAAGATCTGACCTGTAAGTATGAGTCGCAAACCATTTTGGAAGCGCTCTCGTTAGAAGTTGAGCATGGTGAAATTGTTTGTCTTCTTGGTGCGAGTGGCTGCGGTAAAACGACCTTACTGAAGGCGATTGCGGGCTTACTTCCATTGAGTAGCGGTGTGATGAGTTTGAACTGTCAAACCATTGATGATGGCGAGAATTGGTTGCCACCAGAGCAGCGTAACATTGGTATGATTTTCCAAGATTACGCCCTGTTTCCGCACCTGACGGTAAACCAGAATGTCGGCTTTGGCTTGAAAGACCTTTCTGAGCAGCAAAAGAAAGACAAGGTTCAAGAGATGCTGGAGCTGGTTCACTTAGATGAGTACGGTGACCGCTACCCACACCAACTTTCAGGAGGTCAACAACAGCGTGTCGCTATTGCTCGTTCTTTGGCGTACAAGCCAGACTTACTACTGTTAGATGAACCATTCTCAAACATCGATACTCAGGTTCGTCATGAGCTGATTTCTCAGATTCGTAAGATCTTTAAGAAGCAGGGTGTTACAGCTATCTTCGTAACTCACAGCCGTGAAGAAGCGTTCGCATTTGCAGATAAAATGGCAGTAATGAACCATGGTGTGATTGAGCAGTATGGCTCGGCATCTGAGTTGTATTTCCATCCTTCGAGTAAGTTCGTTGCAGACTTTTTGGGCGGCGGTAGCTATCTCAATGCACAGCGTATTTCAGAGCATGAATTTGAAACCAGTTTGGGTATGGTTGAAGCCAAACCGCAAACGGAGATTGAGTTCGGCAATACGTGTGAGCTTCTGCTAAGGCCCCAGCATATCCAAGCAAGTTACGAGCAAGATAGTGCTATTTCAGTGCTCGAGCAGCAATTTATGGGCGATCACTGTCGTTATGTAATCGAAGCACATGGTCAGAAGTTATTAGCAACCTCGTCAGAAGCACTTGAAGTGGGTATGCCGGTCAACGTAAAAGTCGATACCAAAGGCGTACTGGCTTTTTAAAGAGATATAACGCGATACTAATCGTTACAAGAATCGCGATAAAAAAGCCCAGCACTTTAAACAAAGTACTGGGCAAGAGTTCTTCACTTATAGGCTTTAACAAGGCAGTGATTTGTTAAGTCCCATACAAAACTGCTGCACTCTATAAGCCTATAGAGAGAGGAAGTCTTTCACTTTTTGAAGAACACGTTCTGCAGTGTCTTTATCTTCCATTTCTGCGAAGATTCGTAGTAACGGCTCTGTTCCTGAGAAGCGAGCAATTACCCAGCCGCCATTCTTGAAGTACACCTTGGCACCATCTTCATAGCTGACTTTTTCAATTTCGTATTCAAATTCAGGCAGTTGCTTCTCGACGTAGATCTTAGTGTAGAGCGCTTCTTTCTCTGAAGGTTTAAACTTACAATCGCCTTCCGCGGTGTAGGCATAGCCATATTTAGAGTAAATCTCATCAAGTAATTCAGACAGCTTCTTGCCTGTCACACTGATCATCTCAACCAGTAAGCTTGAAGCAAATACGCCATCTTTACCTTTGATATGACCACGAATGGTTAAACCACCTGAACTTTCGCCGCCAATCAGAGAGTCATCAGCCTCCATTTGCGAGCTGATATGCTTAAAGCCTACAGGAACCTCAAAGCTCTTCTCACCATGATCTGCCGCCACTTTATCCAGTAGATGTGTGGTTGCGATGTTACGAACGACAGAGCCCTTCCAGCCTTTGTATTCCAGTAAGTAGTAGTAAAGCAGGAGTAGTACTTCGTTAGGGTGAATGAAGTGACCTTTCTCATCGATGATTCCCAAACGGTCGGCATCGCCATCAGTACCAATACCAATGTCATAGCCTTCTGCTGCAACTAAGTGCTTCAAGCGATAGAGCGTTGCAGCATTTGGTGATGGCATCAAGCCACCAAAATCTGGGTTTTTGCCATCGTTGATGACGTCGACATCACAGCGACCGTTAATCAGCACTGTTTGCAGAGCATTTTTTGCCACGCCAAACATTGGATCAATCAGTACACGTAGGTTAGCTTTCTTGATTGACTCGATGTCGATGAAGTTGATGATCGAATCAACAAAGTCGTTCATCGGGTTGATGATCTCGATTTCTTTGTCGTTTAACGCCTGTTCGAAATCGACTCGGATAACGTCTTCGTTGGTCAGTGTTGCGATTTGCTGTTCGATCTTCTCTGTGATGATCTCATCGGCATCGCGGCCGCCTTCAATGAACACCTTGATGCCATTGTAGTCTGCTGGGTTGTGAGAAGCGGTAATACACGCCGAGTAGGTGCATCCCATCTCTTTCGCTTGGAACATCACGATAGGTGTTGGAACGAACTTATCAATGAAGCTTACTTTGATGTTGTTCGCCGCAAGTACTTCTGCAAACCAACATGCTGCTTTATCTGAAAGGAAGCGGCGGTCATAGCCGATCACAAACCCATTCTTGGCTGCATCTTCGTTGTTGATGATGTTAGCGAGCGCTTGTGCTACCAAACGGACGTTTTCTCTAGTGAACTCCTCACCAATGAAAGCGCGCCAGCCACCTGTACCAAATTTAATCATTAGAAAATCCTTTTAGTCTCATTGTCTCAAGCCCGTAAAGACTTGAGACAAGAGCTGTTCGTTAAATTGCGTGACTAGCCTAGAACAACGACAACATCGTTCACGCTGCCTTCTGCTTGTACTGGGATAGCGCCTTCAACTGACTCACCATTGATAGTGATAGAGGCAACGCCTTTGCTTACTGCATTCGGGTTCTGTACTGTGATGTTGTAAGTCGCGCCGCGCCATTGACGAGTAACCTCGAATTCTGGCCAGTCAGTCGGGATACAAGGATCAACCGTTAAGCCTTCAAAGCCTGTACGAACACCAAGAATGAAGTTGGTTACCGCGAAGTAAGCCCAACCCGACGTACCCGTTAACCAAGGGTGGTTTGCACGGCCGTGGTCTTGGTGATCTTTACCCATGATGAACTGCACGTACGAGTATGGTTCTGCGTAACGTGTTTCAATCATGTCGTTTTGGTTGTACGGGTTCAGTGCGTCGTAGAACTTCATAGCACGGTCACCACGACCTAGTTTAGCTTCTGCTACCCAAGCCCATGGGTTAGGGTGAGAGAAGATTGCGCCGTTCTCTTTTACGCCTTGGTAAACGCGAGTTACGAAGCCGATGTCATCGTTTGGTGTTGCGAATGAAGGAGAGTTTAGGTGTAGGCCATATTCAGAGAAAAGGTTCTCATCAACAGCGTCCATCGCTTTCTCACCGCGTTCTTGAGATACCGCGCCAGATAGAACCGCGAGCGTGTTTGACTCAAGGTGTACACGACCTTCAGCTTGTTGAGCGGTACCGATCTTGTCGCCATTTTTAGTCAGACCACGGATGTACCAACCACCCTCGTCATCCCAAAGATGCGTTTCACACGCTTCGCGAACGTTAGCTGCCATTTCAGTGTATTTCGCAACGTCAGCATCGTTATTGCGGAACTTAGCAAGATCTAGGAATTCTTGTAGAGCCCAGAAGTGTAGGAATGAAACCATTGAAGATTCACCGCCACCTAGGTTCAAACAGTCATTCCAGTCTGCGCGAAGGCCTTTACAGATACCCGTTTGACCAACGTATTCTGCAGAGAAGTTCAGTGCCGCTTTCATGTGTTCGTAAACTGTCGCGTCGCCACCGTCTGCGTATGGAATCACTTCATCAAAGAAGTCGTGCTCACCGGTTTCCATTACGTATTTGATGATGGTCGGAACGATCCATAGGTGATCATCAGAACATGTGTCTTCAATGCCGTGGATCTTGTCGTCATCTGACGGTGTTGGAACAACTGTTGGTGATTTTGATGGCTTAACGTCGGCTTTCTCTGGATCGAACCAGTCAGGATCGAACAAGTGTAGACCGTAGCCCGCTTTCACTTGGCCGCGAAGCAGGTCGATAATACGCTTCTTGGTCATTTGTGGGTTGGCATGAGGTACTGAAATAGCATCTTGCGCCGTATCACGGTAACCAAGACCTGTACGGCCGCCAACTTCGATGAATGATGCAAAGCGTGACCAAACCACACAGGTTTCCGCTTGGTATAGCGTCCACGTGTTGATCATGGTGTCTAAGCCTTCGTTTGGCGACTTAACTTGGAATTTGTTGCAACGCTCGTCCCAGTGATCTTTGATGCCTTGGAAAGCGGCGTCTACGTTTGCTGTGTCTTGGTACTTCTCACGTAGGCGTTCACCGTTGCCTTTACCGATACCGAGTACATACGCAAAGCGAACTTCTTCACCTGGTTGAATCGTAAATTGCTTGTGCAGAGAACCACAGTGGTTGTAACAAGTTTGAGCGCTGTTAGAACACTTACCGTTTTCAACCGCAATTGGATTTGCTTCATCACGGTACATACCAAGGAAGTTGTCACGTTGGCCATCGTAGCTGTCTGGTGAGAAAGTTGAAGCTAGGTAGTAGAAGCCTTCAAAGTCGTTAGTGTTGTAGTACAGGTCGTATTCCAGAACACCTTCTTGGTAAGACGTGCCCGCAGAGTACAAAGACATCTGATGGTTTTGATTGTCTGATTGAATATGGCTGAAAGAGAACTCAACAAACGAGAAAGTGCTGATAGTACGTGGCTTGTCAGTGTTGTTCTTTAATACAACGTCCCAAACTTCTGCATCTTCACCCTTAGGTACGAATAGCGTCTTTGTTGCGGTAATGCCGCTGTATTCACATTTGAATTTTGAGTATGACAGGCCGTGACGAACTTCGTAGTTCGCTTCATCTAGGCTCTTTGCCACTGGTTGCCAAGAGATAGACCAGTAATCACCCGTCTCATCATCACGCAGGTAAACATAGTGTCCTGGGCGGTCGAATGTGCCGTTTGGACGGAACTTAGTAACAC
The DNA here is from genome assembly GCF_023161685.1 of Vibrio sp. 1CM8B. Classification (NCBI taxonomy): domain Bacteria; kingdom Pseudomonadati; phylum Pseudomonadota; class Gammaproteobacteria; order Vibrionales; family Vibrionaceae; genus Vibrio; species Vibrio sp. 1CM8B. Next base: position 465,474 of record NZ_JALNTU010000002.1, on the reverse strand, counting down.
GGTTGTATTCCGGAGAATTGTAGAACGAGTAACCGCCCGCATTGTGCGAAATCACGGTACAAAACTTTTCAGTACCTAGGTAGTTTGTCCAAGGTGCTGGTACATCAGGGCGAGTGATGACGTATTCGCGATTGTCGTTATCGAAATAGCCGTATTTCATTGTCATTTCCTTTTTAACAAACTGCATCTATGCAGCTAATTTTTAAATAGTGATGCTGAGTCGTATCTAACTGAGCACCTTAATTTGAGTCAGCAACCACTCGGTGTGAGTGTCGCTTTGGTTTGTTTTATTGAGCTTTCCAAGGGTTGCGATAATCAACATTGAGTCTGTCGAGTAATGGCAAATGCCCCTTTAGGCGAGACAGGTAATCTAGCCAGTTTCGGTTGTTTTTATGTGTCCAACATCCTTCAGCTAAAGCGCTAATTCTTGGGAATACCATGTAATCCATACGCTTTTGGTTGGTGACGATCTCACACCATAGAGCACACTGAATTCCGCGGATCCGCTTACGAATTGGGTCGGTGTCGGATATCTCAGCAAGTGCTTCGTAGGTATAAGCTTGTTCTAATGGGATAACGGCAGCCCAATCTACGCCCGGTTCTTCCGGTGCATAATCTTGGGTCATGTCGAGATAGGTAAACTGTGCAGGTTGCAACACCACATCAAAGCCTTGGCGAGCGCAATTGACAGCCGCGTCTTCACTGAGCCATGAGTAGATGATGGTCTCTTTACTCACTTTGTCGCCGTGCTGTGCTTCTTCCCAGCCGACCATGCGTTTGCCGAGTTGCTTAAGCTTGTTTTCGGCATAGCGGAATAGGTGACCTTGTAGGTCTTTGCTGTCTTGGTACTGGTGTTCTTTCATCAACGCTTGAGCAGCAGGGCTGTTGCTCCACACTCCCGGTGGCACTTCGTCTGCACCCATGTGAATTAATTCGCTAGGGAACAGCTCTGCGACTTCTTCAATAACCGCATCTAGAAATTGATAAGTGCCTGGTAAACCTGGGTTTAGTACATTGTCGTTGTAGTGCTGAATGCTCTTGTATTGAGTGGTATCCGCTTGCTCTACCAGCATGTCAGGCAGTGATTTGATTGCGGCGCGACAGTGTCCCGGAATATCGATCTCTGGGATCACCGTGATGCTGCGTTGCTCTGCATATTCAATGACTTCGCGAATCTGTTGTTGTGTGTAGAAGCCGCCATAGTTGTCAGCTATGTGGGTGTATTGCGGTTCCAATGCATGATCAGGACCACGCCAAGCGCCAATTTCTGTTAGCTGAGGCAGGCTCTTGATCTCAATTCTCCAGCCTTCATCATCGGTGAGGTGCCAGTGAAAAACGTTGAATTTGTACTGCGCCAATTGGTTGATTAAACGCTTCACCTGATCCACTGAGTGGAAGTGACGAGCGCAATCCAACATCATGCCGCGGTACTTAAAGCGCGGTTGGTCGGCTATCTTGCAACATGGCACAGAGAAACTTTCGGCATCCTGTTGTTGAACCAATTGAATCAGACTTGCTACAGCGTGTGTAAATCCAGACTGGCTACCTGATTCAACAATTATTTGTTGTTCAGTAATGCGGAGTTTGTATTCGGCTTCGTCTAAAGTCGGGTTGCTGCGAAATAGAATGTCGCAACTTTCGTCTTTTGAAAGCGCGTTCGAAAGAGACAACTCAAAGGTCGATAGCAATTCTTGCTGGAACCAAGAGACTGCCTTATCTGCAAGATGAGATTGAACCTCAATTCCGCATTCGCTACTTAGCGGGAAACTACCTTGCTTAAGTTCGATCTGGTTCGGCTGAGGAATCAATGCAATCTTAGCTGCATTCACTTCAGGTATCTGGTTGCGTTCACGGTATGGTGACGCTAGAACAATAGGTGATATCGCAACTGGCAGTACTGAGGTTTCACCTTGGTGATGCGTTTGGATAAAGGCATCGTTTAGACCGTCAGAATAGAAACGGAACGGGGCGCTTTGAATGCTAAATTCAAGATAGTAATGGTTATTGGCCTTTAACACTGACGAACTTGGTTTGAACGAGCAAAAGCTGCCAACTTGAGTCAGATCTCCTTGCGATAAACTCTCTGGAAGGATGAATCGATCAAATGCAAAGTGCAGAGACCAATCTTTTACGTCGAGGTCACTTAAGTTATGTACCGTAAGGCCAAATCGGCAGTTATTTTTTTGTTCAGAAAGAACAGCTAAGTCGATGCGATAATTCATATAACTTCCCTGCTAAGCCTGTTGATACAAGTTGTGTTGTGGTTTTCCGGCAAACATCAATGCGCCTTCAATAGCGTCGAATTGAGGTTTTACGATCCATTGTTGTACTGGTGGTGATAGCCAGTTGAGAATACGCTCAGCGATACTTCCCATTAAGCACACCTTGTCAGCGCCTTTTCGATGCAGTGCTAAGACAAACATTTCGATATCAGCCGCGGTTTGCTTGAGCATCTCGATAGCCAGTTCATCGCCTTCGTTAGCGAGTTGAAAAATCACTGGCGAGAATTGACCGTAATCCTTTGGAATAGCACCTTTTGACCATTCGACAATGGCATCCACATCACTATTAAAGTGATTCATCACATGTAGAGTCAGCGGGGTTTTGCTGCGAATACCGTCTTCTGCAAGCAAGACTTGTTGAATCAAACGTAAGCCCATGACAGCGCCGCCGCCTTGATCTGAAATCGGAAATTCACGACCGCCAACAACATGTTGCTCGCCGTTGTTTAAGTAAATGCCGCATGAACCTGTGCCACCAATCATGATTGCGCCGTTTTGGCCATTGTGAGCACCAATGCAAGCGCCATAAGCGTCGGTATTTAGTGTCATGCTTGCGAAAGGGTGCGGTTGTGACATGAAGTCGAACCATGCTGATTTTTGCTCAGCACCAGCCAGTGCTAGGCCAACATGCATATTTGAAAAATCGTTAGAGTTAAGTTGCCCTTCTTGTGCCGCTTTTGTGATGGCATCAATAATTGAGCTCATCGCAACATCAACACCCAAAAGGATGTTGGCACTGCCACTTTTCGCTTCACCAATCAATTTGCCTTGGTCGTCACGAATACGAGCACGACAAGAAGTACCACCACCATCAATACCTACGTAGTAAAGAGTCATGATTATTGCTCCTTACGCTGTGCTAAGAAGTTGAACTGTGCAGCGGTTGCTAATAGGAACCAAGCGCCGTGAGGGATCCATTGTTCACCCCAGCGCCAGTTTTGAAGCATGTCATCTTTTTGTGCTGGTGGGTTGAACGCAATGTCTTGTTCATCGTCAAAACCAGCCGTGATGCCATTACAGATACCGCCTTTCGCATTAAAGAAACCCAGCTGAGGTAGGTAGTCTGGGTTGTTATGGCCATGACCATCGAGCATGCACATGTGGTATGGGTTGAGGCCCAAGATCCAATCAAGGCTATTTTGTGAAAGCTGGAGCAAGCGCTTTTGAAGGTCATTATCTTTAATGTGCGGTTGAACTAGGTAAGCCATGGTTGCGAGCGAGCCAAGGCGTGCGTTCTCGCCTTGCCACCAGTAACCTGTTTCGTTCTGTTGAGCGACGAAGAAGGCATCACGTTTATCACCATCGACAGATTTAACGTACTGTCTTGGGTAGCCGAATGGGTTGGTGACTTTGTAGGTGATGTTGATTTCGAACTGACAAGCTTGTTCAACAACTTTGCGAGCCTGTTCTTTTAGTTCAGCATCGGTTTCGTTGTCGATGTATTCACATAGTGCAATCACCGGAAGGCCTGCTTCTGCTGCGTGAAAATATGGGCGCGAGCCATCAGAGTTTGCCGACCAGAAGTGCTCAAATGAATCATCGGATTGCTGACGAGAGATTAAACGAGTCGCCCAAGTTCTTGCTTCTGTTAAGTATTGCTGATCTTGAGTTACGCGATACAGCTCATTGGCTGCGAGTAGGGCGCAATACTCATCGATGATGTTCTCTTCACCATCGTTTAGATACTGGAGGTTGTACTCTTTTAGATGCCAGTAACCCTTAACCGCCGTTTCAAGGTATGTGTGGCTCGAGTAGCTGCCAGAGATTTCAAGCTCAGAAGCTGCGGCTAATGCTGCGATAGCAACACCTGCACCTTGTCGGTAGCCAGCTTGTAAGTCCGTTGATTTATGACCTTCTTGAGTCGCATAAGCACAGATATCGCGCTGGTTGATATCTTTGCTCCATTTATCGAATACCGTCATATAGAAGTATCCGTCAGCGTCTTGCATACGCACTAAGAAGTCGGCACCGAACAGAGCCTCTTCCGTTAGACGAGTCATGGAGAATTTTGGGAAGTCTGGGTTATGGCTAGTCAAGCGTACGCTTTTTAGCATGTTCCAAACGACCATTGGAATTTGTTGTGGGTTTAGGTAGTTACCATAAGACAGGTGGCTAAAATACTTACTGACATCACCTGATGCGTCATACCATCCACCGTGGACATCGACGTATCGGTCGGTACCTAGAATTTGTGCTTGTCGATCTTTTTTGTCGAAAATACCGCCACAGCGTTGTGACTTAAAGTAATGAAGCACATCAGAGAATGTGTGGTTCATTAATAGGTTGCTACCAATCTCAAATACTTCAGAGCGCAGGTTGTCAAAGCGCAGGTAGTAGCGACCAGATTCAGTGACTGAACTGAAATCGATAGTGAAGAATTGCCCTTGATGCCAATTTGCTACGCGGCCTTGTTTAACCACATCAAAACTTCCGACGGTCATATGGTTGTCAGCACAGACGAGCAGAGCTGTTGTGCTAGATAGGCGAGCTTTCTTAGTTTGTAGGATAGCTTGCTTGGGGCCTGTGGACTCATAGCCAATATGGTTGGTCAATAACAGCATCAATATTCTCCGACAGTCCTAGTTTCTATTGGCTAGGTACTTGAATGTTTTGGATATAAATAGTTAGGGCCCGCAGACCCTAACTTGGGTTTTATTGCTTAGCTTTCGTGTAGGTAACAGCGCACAAAGTGGTTATCAGCGAGCTGTGTAACCCCTGGTAGCTGCTCTTTACACTTATCCATTGCATGAGTACAACGACCTGCAAATGGGCAGCCTGCTGATATTGGTGTCCAAAGAGGAATTTCCCCTTTGTTGCCAGCAAGTTGCTCGTGGATCGATTTTTTAGGATCTGGAACTGCCGAAACCAATAGCTGAGTGTAAGGGTGTTGAGGGTTAGCAATAACGTCATCGGTATCGCCCCATTCAACCATGTGTCCCACGTACATCACCGAAAGATCTTCAGCGATGTAACGAGCGGTTGCGATATCGTGAGTGATGTAAAGCAGAGACATTTGCTTCTCGAACTTCATCTCTTCCATCAGGTTCAAAACGCCCGCACGAATCGATACATCAAGCATTGAGGTTGGTTCATCGGCTAGTACAACTTCTGCACCTACCGCGATGTTGCGCGCTAGGTTGACACGTTGACGCTGACCACCAGACAGTTGGTGAGGGTACTTTTTCGCCGTCTCTTTTGGCGGAATGAGACCAACTTGCTCTAAAAGATCGTAAACACGTTCTTCTAGTTCTCTCTTGTTGCCCGGAGTTACCTTCTTGTGGATCAACAGTGGTCGAGCAATGTGGTGGAAAATATTGTGTGTTGGGTTCAGTGAACCAAACGGGTCTTGCCATACCATCTGCACACCTTCACGGTAATGCATAAGATCTTTTCTGCTTGAGATCTCTTGGATATCACGACCTTTGTATTCGATCGTACCGCCCGAAGGCGCGTACATTTTTGCGATCATTTTTGCGGTTGTTGATTTGCCTGAACCTGACTCACCAACCACCGCTAGGCCGCGGCTTTTGTACATCTTGAATGACACGTCGTTAATCGCACGCATCATTGGGGTTTGAATGGTGGTACTGCTTATTGGGAAGTCTTTTACGACATTCTTGCCTTCTACCAATAATTGACCGAAATCTTTGCTCATAATTGTCTCCAGAATCCTTATTCGCTTTGCTTGTTTTTAGGCGGTCGAGCCGCCTTGTTCGTTATTCACGCTGAGTCAGCGTGCAAGCTATAGCTTCCTTTGTACTATTGGGTCACCGTACAGGTGGCAGTTAGACAAATGTCCCGGGTCGATAGAACGCAGCTTGGTTGGCACCTTGGTACACGTTTCATGTACACGGTCACAACGAGCTTGGAAACGACACCCTTCAGGGATCTCTAACAGGTTCAGAGGGTTACCCGGAATACCTGCTAGCTTTGTCTTTGGCCCTGTCAGTGGAGGGAAAGAACTTCCCAGCCCTTTGGTGTAAGGGTGGTAAGGGTTTTCTAGAATATCTTGAGAGTTAGCTACTTCGATTAGCTCACCTGAGTACATGATGCCGATGCGGTCAGAGAACTCGACCATCAATGACAAGTCATGGGTGATGAACAGAATTGAGAAGCCAAACTCTTCTTTCAGTGCATAGATCTTTTGTAGGATTTCGCGTTGCACAACCACATCAAGTGCGGTTGTCGGCTCATCCATGATGATCAGCTTTGGATTCAGTGCTAACGCGATAGCGATAACCAAGCGCTGACGCATGCCGCCAGAGAATTGGTGAGGGTAATCACTCAATCGGCTCGGGTGAATATCGACGATTTCAAGTAGACCTTCAGCACGTTGTTTAGCTTGCTCGCGAGTCATGTTGGTGTGACGCATGATTACGTCACAGAACTGCTCTTCCATCGGTAGTACTGGGTTGAGTGCGTTCATCGCACTCTGGAATACCATCGACATCTCGCTCCAACGGAACGACTGCATACGGTCATCACTGTATTCAAGGATGTTCTCACCGTTGAAGATAACCTCACCACCACTGATGTAAGCGGGCGGCTTATGAAGACGCATAAGGGAGAAAGCGACCGTTGATTTACCACAGCCAGATTCACCAGCTAGGCCGAATACTTCACCTGGAGCGATGTCGAAACTTACGTTGTTACACGCACGAACATCGCCAGACTCTGTGATGTAATCCACGCATAAGTTGCGGATAGAAATTAGTGGTTCAGACATGATTATTTATCTCCGCTCCAAAGTGCATTTTGTGGTGGTAGTTCTGGTTCACGTTCTTCTTTGTCTTGAGCTGCTAGTTTTTTCCAACGCTTCATACCTTTGTGAGAACGCAGTTGCGGGTTAGCAATTTCATCGACAGCGAAGTTAAGTAGAGCAAGGCCAGTTACAAGTAGTGTCAGTGCGATACAAGGAGCCAACAGTTCCCACCAAGCGCCAATCAGCATTGATGAAGAGGTTTGAACGTTGTAAAGCATGATGCCCCAGCTGATTGTGTTCGGGTCACCAAGACCTAGGAACGAGATGGTTGCTTCCATCATGATTGCGTACATCACCGAACCGATGAAGCTTGCGCCAACGATAGAGATAAGGTTTGGCAGAATCTCTACGAAGATGATGCGGAATGAAGATTCACCCAAAACCTCAGCGGCTTTTACAAACTCTTTTTCACGCAGAGCTAAGGTTTGGGAGCGAACAACACGGGCACCCCAAGCCCAGGACATAAAGCCGATAACCAAGGTTATGGTGAGTGGCCCTGCCTCACCGATAAAGGCTGCTACTACGAACAGTAATGGGTATTGAGGGATTACCAGCATGATGTTCATTGCGGCTGTTAGAACGTCATCGACACGGCCACCGAAGTAACCTGCAGAAACACCAATAACCGTTGCGAGTAAACATACGGTTAGACCCGCACCAAAACCTACAGCAAGAGATACGCGTGCGCCGTATACCACTTGAGACCAAACGTCACGACCCATACGAGTTGTACCTAGTACGTGGTCTGCCTTTTTAGACATGATCAATGTACGACGGTCGTCTGCTAGATTTTGAGCAACCCAGCCATCAGGGTTAGTTTGTGCAGACTTCACCACGAAACCAGGATATTCGTGTGGGTTACCTGTGCGTTTGTCTGGTACATGTTTAGTGATCAATGGAGCTGCAATCGCGCCAAGAATAAAGATACTTAGGATGATGACGCCTGTTAGGGCCATCGGGTTACGCCAAATGAGTTTTAGAAAGTCTTTCATGATTATTTACCACCCTTACGAAGACGAGGGTCAAGAACAACGTAAAGCATGTCTGCAACTAGGTTAAAGAACAGCATGAATAGCGTCATGATAAGCAGCTGACCTTGCAGTACTTGGTAGTCACGAGCGTTAATTGCGTTGAAAAGTACGCTGCCAAGACCTGGGTAGTTAAAGATGATTTCGATAATTAACTGACCACCGATTGCCATACCTAGCGACATTGAAAGGGCTGTCACACTTGGTAGCATCGCGTTACGAGCTGCGTAGTTGAATACCACTCGGTTTTCGCTCAGGCCTTTGCCTTTCGCCATGGTGATGTAGTCTTCGGCTAGTAGGTTGATCATGTTGTTACGCATGTTTACTAGGAAGCCACCAATTTGAACAACAGAAGCACAGAACAGTGGTAAGAAGGCGTGGTAAGCGACATCTTTAATGAATGCCCAGCTTGTCCAGTCAGGCATAGTACCTGCGGTGTAGGCATAACCGGTTGGGAACCACTTCAAGCCAATTGCAAAGGTAAATAGTGCAATCATTGCGATAACAACTTGAGGAACGGCTTGTAGAATCAGCATCCCTGGAGTTACGAAGGCATCGTACTTACTGCCGCGTTTCCACGCTGCGAAAATACCTAGGATTGAACCAATCGAGAAAGAAAGAATAACTGCGGTGCCGGCTAAGAAAAGCGACCAACCGAATGCTCCACCCAACAGTGTGTTTACAGAAAGTGGGTAGAATTGAATTGATGTACCAAGTTCCCAGCTAAGAATGTTCTTCATGTACGCTACGTATTGAACCAGTAGACCGCCATCAACGAAGCCTAATAGTTCTTTCATTGCAGCAATACGCTCTGGAGTAACTTGTACAGAAGCGTTCGCAAACATCATGGTAACTGGGTCACCAGGCATTGCTCTTGGAATAATAAAGTTTAACGTCGCAGCAACTAATAGCGCGACAAAATAAAATGACAAACGTCTTAAAAAATAACCCATAACTCACACCTTACTCACCCAGATTGTTTCCCTGTTTCTGGATTCAGGTCGCTCCTAGCGAAATTTGGAACGAAAAATCCCCTGACGACTAGCGCCATACTTTCAATTGAGAGTGTGGGGATTTTTATAAGCGGCGTAAGAGGTTACGCCGCAAGGATTGAACGATTACTTATTTAACTGGTTTTAGGTCCAGTACATGAAGTAGACGCTCTGGAATACCAGCCCAAATGTTTGGACGGCCTTTTGGATTTTCTTCGTTCCACCAACCAGTGAAGCGAGTTGTGTTGTATTGGTACATGTAAGCACCAGACATCACAGGGATTGTCACTTGATCTGCAGCGATGATTTGCTGGATACCGTGTGCAATGTCTAGCTGCTCGTTCTTATCAGCTGTTTTGTAGAAGCTGTTTAGAAGACCATCTAGCTTGTCGTTTTTGTAGAAGTGCATTGCGAAACGAGGCATACCATCACCAGATTGTAGTGATGAGTTGTAAGCACTGTTCCAGTACGTGTATGGATCCGCACCGTGGAAGTAGTTTGTGTATGCTACGTCGTATGTACCTTCAAGCATTGCTTGGTTGTAAACAGAGAAGTCAGGTGTACGAGCTTTCGCTTTAATACCGATTTCGTTCAGCTGTTCTACCGCTAGTTGAACTGTGTTGTTGAAGTCAGTCCAGCCGTTTGGCGATTGAATCATTAGTTCGAAAGACTTACCTGATGGAGTGTCAACAAAACCATCTTTGTTTACATCTTTGAAGCCAGCGTCAGCAAGAAGCTTCTTCGCACCTTCAGCGTTGTAAGTGTTGAAGCCTTTGTACTTGTCGTGAGTTTTTTCATCAGACCAAGCTTCAAACGCGTAGCCAAGACCCGATGCGAAATCGTTCACAGTACCGCCACCGTAGAATGCGATGTCGATGATAGTTTGACGGTCAAGAGCCATAGAGAAAGCACGGCGGAAGTCAACGTTGCTCAATGCTTCATGCTTCGCAGCATCAGGGTGCTTGAAGTTAACGATGAATGCCTGTGTACCTGCTGGCGGGTACCAGTAGTGGTGTTTAGGGCTAGCTGCTGCGTATGTACGATCGATATCTGGAACAAAAGAAGACGTCCAGTCCATTTCACTGTTTACAACTTTACCTAGGAATTGGTCGTTGTTCGCAATTTGTGGAACACGTAGACAGTCAACATCTAGGTTGTCTGCATCCCAGTAGTTCGGGTTTGCACACTGGATGTATAGTTGCGCTGTAAACGTATCGATTTCGGTAAATGGACCAGAACCTACCGGGTTCTCATTGGTAAACGTTGATGGATCTTTAACGTCTTTCCAGATGTGCTTAGGTACTACAGGTACTTTAGCAATCTCGTAAGGTACGTTTGAGTTTGCTTCTGTTAGTGTGAACTTAACTTGGTTGTCGTTCAGTTTTTCTACAGAAGTTACCCAAGAGTTGATACCAGATTGGTCAAGCTCTGGTTTCTCTTTTACAAGGTTGAAAGAAAAAACAACATCATCAGCAGAGAAAGTTTCTCCGTCTGACCATTTAACACCCTTACGAATGTCGAAAACAACGCTCATCAGATCATCTGACATCTTGAAGTTTTCAGCTAGACGGAACACTGGAGTGTTACCGTGCATTTCGTTAAATACTACTAGCGGTTCATACATGAAGTCAGTTGTAGTATGTAGGTTAGTAGCACCAAGGTACGGGTTAAAGTTACGTACGAATGTAGTGTACTCTTTCGGGTGAACGGTCAGTTCACTGCGTTCTGCAGCGGTTGCTACTGATGCAAAACCTGTTGTAGCAGTTGCAATAATTGCTGTTGCTATTGCTGTTTTTTTTATATTGGCAAGCATAGCTGTTCCTTACTATTTGCTTTCATTTCACTAATGGATTGAATGCTATCTGTCGCTAAATTGTTTAGTAGATACACACTCTGGTTAAAGGCCTACCTCTTCTTCGTTGCTCCAGATTCATCGTTGATTCTGAGAAGTGGTAAGAGTGGCCTGTAGGCCTTTGGCAGGAGTAAGAAAACACCTTATCGATGAATTAATCAAACTCGTTTCCCGTCAAAAACGTTAAAAACACACAACCTCACGTCATTAACGTCAAAACAGGTTGCTTTGGTGGTTTTTTGTGCGCAATTGTTAAGGTGATGTGACTCGCATTTGGTTTTGTGGTTACTGCTGGTTGTAAGTGGTCACTAACTTTAAAGGCTTTTTATTATAATGCTTTACCCTACGTTGGTATAATTGTAGATCTCGGTCACTTGCCAGTTTTACGTTAAATTTCCCTAGAAAATTAAATCTGCCGTTCTGTTGTGACTCGCTTCTCAAACTGCAACAAAGAGTCAGATAACGGTCAGATATGATTGAGAATAGAACGAAAAGTACTGACGGTTACCAGCACGCACTGTGCGTAATTGGCGTGAATTCTTCCTTGTTTAAAGACGTGAAAAAAGTGCGTTGCAAGCGTTGGGATTCTACTTTTTGTGATTATTAGGCGTACAAAAAAGCCCACGCTAGGTGGGCTAATTTGGTGATGTTGGTTCAGGGTTTAACTGGTCAGTAGTTTCTGAAGTTTATCTCTTAGCATCTCAATATGGGTTCTTTCTGGCGTCTGTTCTTTGCAGTGTTCCAGTATGAATTCGATTGAGCTCAGTACCGTTCGCCAGCGAGGCGTTTTCGGTAGGGTTTCTACGCGTAGGTATTTGTCTAGCGTTCGAGTTTGCAGCGTACTGCGGTCTAAGTAGACGCGCCACAAGCCACTCTTCTCGGCGAAAGCGAACTTGGTTTCACCAGTCACCGATTCCCAGTAGATGATGGCATTCGTCATCGCATCGACCAGTACTTCACGCATCAACTCTTGTTTGTTTTTACCTTCACCGGTTGCCTTGTCAGCAAGACGAGTAAATTCTCCGCCAAGCTCTTTCAGCTGTTGTAACTTATCTTTGTCGCCTTCAAAGGCATAACTAGAGAGAGCCTCAACCGCCGTTTCAAGGTTATTGATTCGGTTGGAGTTAACACCACCACCTACATTAAAGATATACATGGTGTCGAGCCCTGAGCCTTCAGGCAGCTTAAGGATGTCACTCGGTATGCGCTGACGTGTGTCATCTATATAGATATCAATGTCACCGCAGTAGTGGGCTTGTTCCACCTTAAGGTATTTAGGCGCAATGATTTCGTCAGCCATTGAGCGTTTAAGTTGTTCTTGTCCGCGCCTGAATAGCTTCGCCGCCGCTTCGTTAGCAAAGCGAATACGTTGGTCATCACGAATACAGATGATAGCTTCAGGAGCCGATTCTAGCTGTTCTAATAAGCGCCCTTGAGTTTCTAACAAGTTAGCCTCAACCATCGCTCTATGTTTGAGCTCGAGTTGCAGTTGGTCGTTTTCAAGGCGTCTCTGTTCAGCTTTGCTTGCTGATAGATGCGCTGTTATTCGAGCCGCTAATTCTTGTTTGTTGAACGGTTTAGACAAGTAGTCATTGGCACCCGCTTCGAAACCTCGAACACGGTCTTCTGCTTGGTTGAGGGCTGTTAGCATGATGATTGGCAATTGAGCATGATCGTATTGCTTTCTCAGTGCTTCACAAACCTGATAGCCGCTCATTCCTGGCATCATGATGTCGAGTAGAAGCAGCTCTGGCTTCTCTTTTTCAATCAGTTCAATGGTTTCAGGGCCATCACATGCAGTACGTACTCGATAACCTTCTAATTTCAAGAAGCTGTCTAATACTCGCAGATTAACCGGCTCATCATCAGCGATAACCAGTAACGGGCCATCTGGGTTCTCACTGATAACACTGTTTTCTTGTTGGCTGTTATCAATTAAATCCGGCGCTTGGAAGTGCGAGTAGTGACCTGATTCGTTGTAACTGTCCAGCTCATCTTGAGTCGCTAGGGGCAGGGTAAAGCTAAACGTAGTGCCAAGCATTGGCTGACTACTAACGTACAGTGAACCGCCCATTAGCTCGATCAACTGACGACTGATCGATAATCCAAGCCCTGCACCTTGACGGTAGTTACTCGCATCTTGGCCTGCTTGAATCAATGGCTCAAAGATGTGTTCAAGATATTCGGCCGGTATACCTTGGCCAGTATCGACAACTTGTACACGAATGTTGTCGTCGATAACGCTGGCAGAGATAACAATCTTACCTTCTGAAGTGTACTTGATGGCATTGCCGACCAAGTTATACATCACTTGCTCAAGTCGTTGAGGATCCGATGAAACCAGCCCTAAATCACTTGGGACTTGGTTAATGATACGGATTGGTTTATTGCCCAATAAGTGATGAGACAACTCTAGGACCAAGCTGGTGGCTGCAGATAAATCAACGGCTGATTTCTTAATATCTAAGCTGCCATAGCGCATCTTGTGATAATCAAGCAGATCATCAACCAAGGTCGCCAATCGTTGGCCACTATTGATGATGATATCCAACTGATACTTCTGATTAGCAGGAATAGGACCGTTCGCTCCAGATATCAAGGCTTCAGCGATACCCACCATGCCATGCAGCGGTGTTCTCAACTCATGTGAAGTAGTCGCTAAGAACTCATCTTTAAGTTTGTTGGCCAGTTGTAGCTCTTCGTTTTGCTTTTGAATGGTCTTAAGGTTGTCCTCAAGCTCATCATTTTGACTTTTGATGAGCTGCATTTTTTCACGAATAGAGCGCTGCATTCTTTCGAAGCTCACCGCGAGTCGGCCGATCTCATCTTTGCGCTCGGTATTGATCATGGTTTCATCGAGATCACCCGCCGATACTTTCTCGGCAGCCCACGTCAGTTTAAGTAGTGGGGAGGTGATGAAGTTAGACAGATAGTGCGATGCAACGACTACGAGAATGATCGCGGTTAGCATCACGATCACGAAGATCTTTTCTAACTGATGAATACGGGCAAACGCCTCTTTCTCTGGCAGCTCTACGACAAGAGCCCATGTTGCGTATTTCAGCTCAATTGGCGTATATGCCGCGATGATCGCTTGATCTAGGGTGTTGTCGAAGGTGCCAACCGCCGTTTCACCAGCCAATGCTTTATCGACAACATCTAAGCTCAAGTTGATTGATTCTTGTGAATGGGCAAGGCTACGCGGCAGGTGATCATCACCCACAAGCAGCGTTTGAATGTTCGAACTCTTGTTGAGATCCGCAATCAACTTAGTAATGCCGTTGATTGGCAGCCTAAACATCGCGTAGCTGTGCAGGTAACCCTGTTGAACAATAGGTGCGCCTAGCCATGCGGTCTGTTTGCCATTCTCGTCTTTAAAGTCAGAAACGATAACCGGCGTGTAATCTTCGTTAGATTTGCGTCGGTCGGTTACGTCTTTGGCTAGTCGTTGAAAGGTAATACCTAGGTTGGAATCCTTGTATTTTCCAGTCAGCAAGTTGGTGCCGTAATCGTCATTTTTAAAGACGGAATAAGCGACGTTGCCGTTGATATCAACTAAGAGAATATCGTCAAAATCAGAGCGTTTAAGCAGTTCTAGGTAAGCATTATGGTAGCGCTTGTGCAGTAAGCGATAACGTTCGCTGCCAATAAAGCTGCTGGACTCTGGAAGAATCGATGTTTTGATTTGATCGCCAGACCCCTGAATGTAGCGTTGCTGCGCATTACCGCGAGCCTCGTCAATATCTAACCCCAATCGTTGGAAGGCATTGATCAAACCATAAAATCGCCCGCCACTGGCATTGGCCAATTCTGAGCGAACAAAGCCCATCACTTGGGATTCTTGAGCTTGAAGGTAATCGACAATTTGTTGCTGCTTAGTATCACGAACCGAAACAAGGTGTGAGGTGCTTTGTTCCTGGAGATCCTGACTGTGCGATTGGAGGAAAAATATCGCGATGAGTGTCACTGGTGTAATACTGAGGACAAGAAATGCCAGCATTAGGGTATTTTGAAGGCGCTTAAACTTCTGCTTACGATAGAATCTAAACATAAATTGGGTACTACTTTCCTTTGATGTACTGCTAAAAGGGGCGAAAACAAGTACAGAGAATAGAATTAACGGGTTCCAATTTAACGAAATTAACGAGTTTTTTTACTTTGACAAGTAAGTGGTATTTAAAGCGTGTGCAAAAGCTCATTTTTATAGAGTTTTGACAAAAATATGAACAGACAGCGCAGATAATGACCCTGCGCTGTGCTAGAGAGGTTATTTGTTTGCGTGATAGATCGCGAATTTAGTAGTCTTATTTAGAGTCGCGCATTTTCCAAACGCTTGTTCAATAATTGGAATGTATTTTAAGAAACTATTCGCAACAATAATCATCTCTCCAGAACGCTTCAAATGCTTAGGAGCCTGAGCAAGTAAGGTCTCAGTCGCGCTGTAGCTAGTGTCTAAACCTGAATGGAATGGCGGGTTACTGATGATGAACTGATAGTCTTCTGCAGTATTAGAATAGACATCTGAAGCGAAGACTTTACCCGATAAACCATTCGCTTCTAGCGTTGCTTGGCTTGATGCCACGGCAAATGCACTGATGTCGCACATTTCTAGCTCGATATCAGGATTACGAGATGCCATTACCGCGCCTAAGACGCCTGCACCACAACCAAAATCCAATACCTTGCCTTTTAGTTTTGGCAGAGTATCCAACAGAAGTTGGCTACCGACATCGAATTGACCGTGACTGAAGACGCCAGGAAGGCTTTTTACCGTCAGAGGTTGTTCATCAATGTTAACCGTGTAGGTCTTAAACCAGTCTTGCAGGTTGAACGCTTGTGGTTGCTCGAAGCATTGACCCCAGTAGAAAGAGCAACGACGCGCTGAATCGTATTTAACAACTTTGCCGTAAGGAGCAAACATCTTCTCGATGCTTTTCACGCCTGAACGGTTTTCACCAACCACGACGATCTCGGTATCTTTGCCTAGCTTGGCAAATAGCATCGCCAACAAAAATTCCGCTTCCGCTTTGGCTTTTGGCCAGTACAGCATCACTAAGTCGGCTTTGGTCTCTTCGGTAAACTCCGCACCATAAAAACGTTGGATGGTGTTGCAGCCTTCTAATTGACGGTAGTAGCTGTAATTAGAAGTAAACACAGAGACAGATTCACAATGCTTGGCTAACTCAACAGGGAACAAGTCTTCTGCCTCACCGGCAACTAAAACATGTTTGCCTTCAAAGTAGGCGAGTTGGCGTTGAGCAATCTGGCTTGGGGCAATATAAGCTGACATAGGACACTCTGTTGAATCGTTAGCAAAAAATGAGGGCGGATTTTCGCATAATCCGCCCAAAGCTTGAAGTGTTTAATACTCGTTCGGCAACCAAGTTGACGAACCGTTGATTAACTCTTGTCTTGCTGGTTTAAAAAGTCCTTAAACTCTTCATCGTAGATGTTGAATAGGACAATGGTAATCGCAAAAATCAATGGTCCGTAGATAAGACCAATTAGGCCAAACAGTTGAATACCACCCAATAGTGAGAAGAAGATCATCAGGGTATTCATGCCTGCACTGCCTTGCATTAGCAGCGGACGCAGAAGGTTATCAATTGAACCAACAATTGCCACACAGTAAACCGTTAGGAAAATCGCCCACGTGGTATCACCCGTTAGGAACAAGTAAGTTGCTGCTGGAATCCAGATTAATGCGGTCCCCACAACTGGGATGAAAGAGGCAAAGCCCATCATGGTACCCCAGAATAGACCTGGGAAACCGGCAATCCACATACCTAAACCGCCGGCAAAACCTTGCGCGATTGCGGTTAAGAATGAGCCCATTACTGCTGATTTAGATACTTGCTCTATCTCTGTTAGAAGTTTGTCTTCTTGGCTACGAGACAGCGGCAGAATATGACGAACCACACTGATGATTTTGTCGTGATCTCTTAATAAGAAGAACAAAACGAACAGCATCAAGAAGAAATCCATCAAGAAATTGGTCGCGTCACCTAAGATTTTCGCACTGATACCAACTAGCTTAGAACCAAAGCTTGTCGCAAACTCACCGACTTTTTGTGCGATGGCTTGGGGCTCAATGTTGTCGAATGGCAGGTAGTTATTCACAAACGACAGCGCTTTGACCACTAACGGATGAGCAAACAGAGTCTGAATGCCACCGTGTGTCACCCATTGGTAAGTGTTCTGAGAGAATAGAGAGCCTTGCTGAACAATTGCTGCGAATACTGCCAATAAAGGGATAACAATAATGAAGGTCAGTATGATACAAGACAGCAGAGAGACGATGTTTTCTTTATTCGGGAGCTTTTTTTCAAGCCACTCATGGATTGGGAACATCAATAGTGAAATGATAAAGGCCATCACGATTGAGTTGACGTACGGCTCGATAAGCAGGTAACAAGCATAAGCCGCCGCGAGTAGGGCGATGATGATCACCCAGTGGCTGGTATTGATTTTGAGTTTTTCTGACACGGTAATGGTCTCTATATTTGCGTTCTGAGTTTATAATGGCTGCAAAACAGAGAGTTAGCAATGAGGAGTTTTGATAATGGGATGCTGTAATAAAGATAAGAAATGCCAAGACGAAGAACAGCAAACAAAAAAAGAGATCCCTTGGTTCAGAATGTTCCTTGGTACCTTGATGTTGTTGGTTTTCCTTTTCTGGGAACGTTAATCGCTTTGGGTTCAGCTTTAGCCTTAGTCGACGGCTAAATAAGCTGTCATATTTGTGGCTGGTGAGCGCGATATATAAAAAAGGGCTGCATTTAATGCAGCCCTAAATTCAATCGGTTAGCGACTTATAAAGTGCTTTCGATTATTTGCTTTCAGCAGCAATGATCGCAAGGGAGCGGTCAGCAGCTTCTAGTGTTGCATCAAGTTCTTTTGAACCATGAGCAAGAGAAGTAAAGCTTGCTTCGAATGCTGAAGGTGCAAGGTAAACACCGTGATCTAACATTAGGTGGAAGAAGCGCTTGAAGCGTTCTACATCACACTTAGTTACATCTTCGTAGCACGTCACAGTTTCTTGATCAGTGAAGAAGAAACCAAACATACCACCAACTTGATGAACTAGCATCGGGATGCCGTGCTTGTCAGCAAGTTGCTTGAAGCCTTTTGCCAACTGCTTAGTTTTTGAAGCTAGACGCTTTTCGTTGCCTTCTTCTCGTAGAAGGTTCAAACATGCGTAGCCAGCAGCCATTGCAACAGGGTTACCTGAAAGCGTACCCGCTTGGTAAACAGGGCCAGTTGGTGCGATGTATTGCATCACGTCTTTACGACCACCGAAAGCGCCCACAGGCATGCCACCGCCGATCACTTTACCAAGACACGTTAGGTCTGGCTTGATGTTGTAGTAAGCCTGAGCACAACCTTCAGCAACGCGGAAACCTGTCATTACTTCATCAAAGATTAGCAATGCACCTTCTTGATCACAGATTTCACGTAGACCTTCGTGGAAGCCTTCTACAGGAGGGATACAGTTCATGTTACCCGCTACTGGCTCAACGATGATACAAGCGATCTCGCCTTTGTTTGCTGCAAAGATTTCACGTACAGAATCTAGATTGTTGAAGGTTGCTGTTAGCGTTAGTTTCGCAAAATCAGCCGGTACACCTGGAGAGCTTGGTTGACCTAAAGTCAGTGCGCCAGAACCTGCTTTTACCAGTAGGCTATCTGCGTGGCCGTGGTAACAGCCTTCAAATTTAAGAATTTTGTCACGACCAGTGAAGCCACGAGCAAGACGAATCGCACTCATTGTTGCTTCTGTACCTGAGCTCACCATACGTAGCTGTTCCATCGATGGAACCATCTCAGATACAAGTTCAGCCATTTTGATTTCAGTTTCGGTTGGAGCACCGAAGCTAAGGCCGCGTTGAGCTGCTGCAATCACAGCATCACGAATAACAGCGTGGTTGTGACCAAGGATCATTGGACCCCAAGAGCCAACGTAATCGATATACGCTTTACCATCAGCATCAAAAATAAGTGGGCCATCAGCGCGTTCGACGAAGATTGGAGAACCACCTACGCCATTGAATGCACGAACTGGAGAGTTTACGCCACCAGGAATAGTTTGCTGTGCTTTTTCGTACAGCTCTGCTGATTTGGTCATTGATATATCCTCTTTTGACTGTCGGACCAATTGGCACGCATTGTACCTATCCCTAATCCAACTAGGAATGCTTTCGCCCAGATAATCACCCGAATCTGGTTGTTTTGTGTGGTTACACGTTTTAATTGTTAGATATTGGTGAGTTTACAGCAGTAAAAGGAAGGATCCGGTGGTGAATACTTGAACGTTTCAGTCAGGTATTAGATAATCACCGGAATATAAGAAAATACTCAACAACACTGGTCTCGAATTAGATTTGTATCATGTTGTTTTTGACACAGGTAAGAGAGGTTGTCGTGAGCGAAGTAAATATCCCATTGTCTTTTTCTGATGCAGCAGCTACCCGCGTACAAACGCTAATTGCTGAAGAAGAAAACCCAGAACTAAAACTACGTGTATACATTACAGGTGGTGGTTGTAGTGGTTTCCAATACGGCTTCACATTTGATGAAAAAGTAAATGATGGCGACACTACGATTGTAAACAGCGGTGTAACGCTGGTTGTTGACCCTATGAGCCTACAGTACTTAATGGGCGGCATGGTTGATTACACAGAAGGCCTAGAAGGCGCACGCTTCTTTGTGAACAACCCGAACGCGACAACAACATGTGGTTGTGGCGCATCATTCAGCGTATAGCATGAGTTGAAAATAGCTTGAGCTCAAAGCTGCATTAGAAACATTTCAAACGCCGAACTTATGTTCGGCGTTTTTGTTTTTATATCCCCAAATTTCTCTTCATAACAAAGCACCTTTCTGAGCAAGGCTCTTGTTTTTCACGCAGCCTCAAAATTGCTAAGACATATTAAGTCATTGCTTTTTAAACCATTCCAACCTTCTATTTCGTCATTTTTAGTACACGGCATATTTTTTAAACTGTCGATAGCGTCCAATTTCGTTGAGGATTGGTCTGTTAAGGTTAACTTTGTGCATAAGGAAGTTGCACATCACGCTATTAAGCCAACTAGCGCGCCTGAATTACATCGGACAAAAGGATTTGTTATGCCCACTCTATTTTCTAACTCACCACTTTTTCAGAAATTGAAGCAGCCGTGGCTGGTTTCTCTGACTCTAGTCGTGTTGTTGTCGATCTGGCTTGGTTTCGGCGTAGGGCAAGCAGAAGAGTCGCCAGAGAAAAAAGCGACAGAAATCCCGTTGGCCAAGGTCTCCTTTCAAACCTTCACCTCATCACCCACCTTTAAAACCATTGATTTATACGGTCGAACTGCGCCCGATCGGCATGCTCGTCTAGGTGCAGAAGTCGCGGGCAAGATTGTTCGATTGAACGTTGTTAAGGGCGATGTGGTTAAAGCAGGGCAGGCCATTGCTCAAATAGATAAAGGTGATTTGGAAATACAGTTAGAGCGAGCATCTGCGTTATATCGCTTGAAGCAGAAAGAGTTCAAAGCGGCGCAGTCACTGAAGAAAAGAGGGCTGCAAGGCGAAATCGCCTACACCACAGCAGAGGCTTCATTAACAGAAGCAAAAGCCATGATGCGCAATGCCGAATTGGCTTTAAAGAATACTGTCATTACTTCGCCTTTTTCGGGTGTGGTTCAAGACTTAATGGTTGAACTTGGTGACTTTGTTGGGGTTGGTGATCCGGTCGCGGGCGTGATTGACCTGGATCCTCTGGTCATCGAAGCCGATGTCAGTGAACGTCATATCCAGCATTTGTTAGTCAATCAATCCGCCTTGGTTCGCTTATTGGGAAGAGAAGAAGCTGAAGGCCGCTTACGTTATGTTTCTCGAATATCTTCTGCTTCTACCAATACTTTTCCAATCGAGATTGAAATCGATAACTCCAAAGGCCTATTACCTGCAGGTGTCAGTGCCGAAGTAAAACTCAACCTAGAAACAAGAGACGCAATCAAAATAACACCGGCGATGCTGGCATTGGATGAGGCGGGTAACCTCGGGGTCAAAACCTTGGTCTCTGCTAGTGACTCACCAACGGTGAAGTTTGTAGGCATTCAGCTAGTAAAGGCCGAACAAGATGGAGTGTGGCTCACTGGGCTAGGTCAACGCGTCGACATCATCACCGTAGGTCAAGGCTTTGTGCGTGATGGTGATTCTGTGATTGCTGTTGAGCAAGGTGCTGAACTCTCAAATGTAACCGCAGAGTAGGAGATTGCCGATGTATTCAATTATTGATGCAGCCTTGTCTCGTGCTCGAACAATGCTTTCCCTTTTGGCGTTAATCCTTGTAGCCGGTGTCGTCACCTATATCACGATACCCAAAGAATCGAGCCCCGATATTACTATCCCGATTATCTATGTCTCTGTTGGGCATCAAGGTATTTCGCCAACCGATGCCGAACGCTTATTGGTTAGGCCGATAGAGCAAGAGCTGAGGTCGATTGAAGGCGTAAAAGAGATGACAGCAACCGCTGCAGAAGGCCACGCCTCTGTGGTGTTGGAGTTTAATGTCGGAGTCGATCTCACCAAAGCGATGGCCGATGTGCGTGATGCCGTTGATCTGGCTAAGCCCAAATTGCCAGAAGACAGTGATGAGCCGACCGTAAATGAAGTGACGCTGGCTTCTGAGCAGCCTGTTCTGTCTGTTGTGCTATTCGGTACCGTTCCTGAGCGCACCATAGTACAAATCGCTCGAGAGCTTGGAGATAAATTAGAAAGCTATCGCCAAATCCTTGAAGTCGATATTGCGGGCGATCGCGATGACATCGTCGAGATCATTGTCGATCCGTTATTGATGGAGAGCTACAGTTTAGATCAGGCGGATATCTATAATTTGATCGCTCTGAACAATCGAGTGGTTGCCGCTGGTTTTGTTGATACGGGTTATGGGCGTTTCTCTGTCAAAGTACCTTCGGTGTTTAATTCCTTAAAGGATGTGCTTGAGTTGCCTATTAAAGTGGATGGCAAGCAGGTGGTCACTTTTGGCGATGTCGCTACGGTTCGTCGAGCGTTTCGAGATCCAGAGAGCTTTGCCCGTTTAGATGGCAAATCTGCGGTGGTGTTGGATATCAAGAAGCGTGCAGGTGAGAACATCATCGAAACGGTTGAGCTAGTCAAAGCAGTAATGGCAGGCGCTCAGCAGCAAGCGGAGTGGCCAAATAACCTGTTGGTCAAATACACCTGGGATGAATCTAAAGATGTGAAGATCATGCTTAATGATCTGCAAAATAATATCTTATCCGCCATCATTTTAGTGGTGATCGTTATCATCGCGATTCTTGGTGTGCGTACCGCTTTGTTAGTGGGTATTTCAATCCCTGGCTCCTTTCTTACCGGGCTGCTAGTGCTGTCTGTGTTCGGCTTAACCGTCAACATCGTGGTGTTGTTCTCTCTGATCATGGCTGTGGGTATGTTGGTTGACGGTGCGATTGTGGTGACCGAATTTGCAGACAGGCGAATGCAAGAGGGTGAAGGGCGCAAAGCCGCTTACCGAGATGCAGCGAAACGGATGGCGTGGCCGATAACCGCATCGACTGCCACAACCTTGGCCGCATTTGCTCCGTTACTGTTTTGGCCGGATGTGACTGGCGAATTCATGAAGTTCCTGCCATTAACACTGATCGCGACATTAACTGCTTCGTTAATTATGGCGCTGTTGTTTGTGCCCGTGCTGGGAGGTTTGATTGGCAAACCTCAATACGTATCGTCTAAAAGCCAAGCTAGAATGGTCGCATTGCATAATGGTGACTTTTCACAAGCCACAGGCTTAACTAAGGCGTATTACCACACACTGTCGGTTGCGATTAAGCACCCCTTTAAGATTCTTTGTAGTGCGATACTGCTCGCGGTGGCGGTTGGCTTTACTTACTCTAAAGCCGGTCTCGGGGCAGAGTTCTTCCCAGAAGTTGATCCGCCATTCTTTAATGTCAAAGTTCGCTCGCATGGGGATCTGTCTATCCAAGAAAAAGACGACATCATGCGCGATATTGAGCTGATGATGCTCAATCATGACGAGTTCGATACCGTTTACACGCGTACTGGTGGTGACGACCAGATTGGTTTGATCTCAATTACGCCTGTTGACTGGCAGTATCGCCGCAGCGTTAAGGCGATTATTGATGAGTTGAAGGTACAGACCGATCAATACGCTGGTGTTGAAATTGAATATAAGTTTCCTGATGCTGGGCCTCCGGTTGAGAATGACTTAGTGATTGAGCTGTCGGCAAGAACGCCAGAGCAACTTAATCAGGCTGCAAAAATCGTGAGAGGTTGGGCGGATGGCAATCAGGCACTGACCAATATCAGTGATACCGCGAGTAAAGACGGCATCGATTGGAAGGTGGATATTCGCCGCGATGATGCTGCGCGTTTTGCTGCTGATGCGACCTTGGTGGGTAATACCGTTCAATTCGTGACTAATGGTCTCAAGATTGGTGATTATCTGCCCGATGACTCTTCAGAAGAGGTCGATATCTTGGTGCGTTACCCGAATGATAAAAGGGATATCGGACGCTTCGATCAGCTGAGAGTCAAAACACCTGCGGGCTTGGTACCGATCACCAACTTTGCTCAGATTGTTCCCGACCATAAGCAAGATACAATTAAACGCCTTGATGGTAAGCGTGTGGTGAACATCATGGCGGATATGGAAGAGGGCTATAACCTTGCACTCGAGCTGCCAAAGATTGAGCAAGCGTTGAGTGAACTGGGGCTACCGAGTAGTGTCGAATTTCGTATCCGTGGTCAAAATGAAGAACAAGAAAACTCTTCCGCCTTCCTACAAAGTGCTTTCTTGGTTGCTTTGGCGGTAATGGCTTTGATTCTGATTACTCAGTTTAATAGCTTCTATCAAGCATTCCTGATTTTGAGTGCGGTGCTGTTCTCAACGGTTGGTGTCTTTGTTGGTCTGCTTATCTTCCAGCGCCCGTTTGGCATCGTGATGTCTGGTATTGGGGTGATCGCACTGGCAGGAATAGTGGTGAATAACAATATCGTGCTGATCGACACCTATAACCAGTTGATTAAAAGAGGCTTGGATAAGCGAGATGCGATTCTGAGAACCGGTGTGCAACGTTTAAGACCTGTAATGCTGACTACGGTCACCACCATTTTAGGTTTGATGCCGATGGTGCTAGAGATGAACATCGACTTGATTAATCAAAAGATAGAATTCGGCGCGCCGAGCACGCAATGGTGGTCGCAACTCGCTACGGCAATTGCAGGAGGTTTGGCATTCGCGACAGTATTGACCTTGGTACTGACCCCTTGTCTATTAATGCTAGGGCGAGACAAGAAGCCTGAAAAATAGTAGATACAGTGGTTCGATGAACATAAAAAAGAGCGCCTTGGTGGGCGCTCTTTTCGTTGGTTTATATGGCTATTAGTCCAATTAGTCGCTAGTAACCTAATTAGTTGCTAGTAACTGACCGTATCGCTCTAGGTTATTCAGTCGAATCTCCGAATTGGCAATAAAGGTTGCTTTTGCTTTACCCGTTAACGACTTAGATTGAGGCAATTTCACAGTACGCGCATTTTTATGTACGCCATTAACCAAGAATTCATAGTGTAAGTGCGGGCCAGTCACACGGCCTGTACCGCCCAAAGTACCAATGGTTTGGCCTTGTTTTACGCGCTGACCAGTTTTCACCATACGTCGTTTCATGTGCAGGTATTTGGTGATGTAGGTGTTGCTGTGGCGGATGAACACGTAGTTACCATTGAATTGGTTGTAACCGGATTTCTGAACGATACCGTCACCAGCCGCCCAGATAGGCGTGCCAACAGGGGCTGCGTAGTCAGTGCCGCGGTGAGCTCGAACCTTACCGGTTACTGGGTGTCTCCTGGTAGGATTAAAGTTCGATGTTACGCGACGAAAATCAATTGGTGAGCGCAAGAACGCTTTCTTCATTGCTCGACCATTTTCATCGAAGTAGTTGCCGCTCTTATCATCCAATACCGCGGTAAATGAATCGCCTTGGTTTTTGAATACGGCTGCCATGATCTTACCGCGACCAACCACTTCACCTTCAACCACTTTCTCTTGGTATAAGATTTTGAAGCTGTCGTTCTTACGAATATCTAACGCAAAGTCGATATCCCAACCAAAGATGCCCGCCAGTTCCATAATTTGGTTTGCGGTTAAACCTGCGCTGACGCCAGCGTTCCAGAAGTTAGAGGTGATGTTGGCTTCGGCATAATTGTATTGGTATGCCACTTCTTTTTTGTCGAAACTTGATGAGAAAGAATCGCCAGACTTAGTAATCTTGAAGCTTTCAAATGCACTAAGTTGTCTTTTTAACTGAATAAGGTCGTTGTTTTCATCGAAGCCGAACTGCAATACATCGCCAGGTCTTAGATTAGACAGCTGCTTCTTAATATCATCATTGGTATTGAGTAGCGTGATCAGCAGGCGGTATGAGAGGCCAATACGTTCAAATAAAACAGAGGTGCTTTCGCCAGAGCGAACGGTGTATTTCTCCCAATTGAGTACTGCCGTCGGTGGAGCGTCACTTGAGCTAATAAGCGCATCGGCATTGATAGTCAGTGGGTAATGTTTCCCCACAACTAAAGCGCCCGAATCGTCACGCAAACTGTTGACGTCGGGGAGTAAGAAAATCGCGACGAAAATTATGGCACTAAAAAATGCGATAAAAGCCCGGTGCAAAATAGGAAGGCGTGCAAAAATAGACAACATGTTCCGGTTCGTTCTGTAAATATTATGAAAATCGACGACGGAATAGTGTAACTGGTTTCAAAATACATCGCTATTCAAGTAAGATGTCTAATTAATGTATTTTTGCCAAATCTGTGGGAGTGAACAAGAATGGCGAGTATTGAAGCTGCACTAGCCGAGATCAAACGTGGCGTAGAAGAACTGATTCCAGAAGACGAACTGATTGCAAAACTAAAAGAAGGTCGTCCTTTACGCATTAAGCTGGGTGCCGATCCAACAGCTCCAGATATCCACCTAGGCCATACGGTTATCTTTAACAAGCTTCGCGCTTTCCAAGAGCTTGGTCATGAAGTGACATTCCTTATCGGTGATTTCACTGCAATGGTTGGTGATCCATCAGGTAAAAACTCAACACGTCCACCGTTAAGCCGTGAAGACGTATTGAAGAATGCTGAAACTTACAAAGAGCAAGTATTCAAGATTCTAGATCCTGCGAAAACGCAAATTCGCTTCAACTCTGAATGGCTATCTGAGCTTGGCGCTGAAGGCATGATTCGTCTTGCTTCTAACCAAACTGTTGCTCGTATGCTTGAGCGTGATGACTTCAAAAAGCGTTATGCTGGTGGTCAACCGATCGCAATCCACGAATTTATGTACCCACTTCTACAAGGTCACGACTCTGTTGCACTAGAGAGCGACGTTGAGCTTGGCGGTACTGACCAGAAGTTTAACCTTCTAATGGGGCGTGAACTGCAAAAAGCAGCAGGTCAAAAACCACAAGCGGTACTGATGATGCCACTACTTGTTGGTCTAGACGGCGTTAAGAAGATGTCTAAGTCTGCGCACAACTACATCGGTATTAGCGAAGCACCAAGCGAGATGTTTGGTAAGATCATGTCTATCTCTGACGATCTAATGTGGAGCTACTACGAGCTACTGTCTTTCCGTCCTCTTGAAGAAGTTGCGGAACTGAAAGCTGGCGTTGATGCAGGTAAGAACCCGCGTGACGTTAAAGTGCTTCTTGCTAAAGAGATCATAGCTCGTTTCCACAGTGAAGCAGATGCTGAAGCCGCTGAGCAAGAGTTCGTTAACCGTTTTGCTAAGAACCAAGTTCCTGATGAAATGCCGGAATTTGAATTCGAAGCTGGTCTGCCAATTGCGAACGTTCTAAAAGAAGCAGGTCTTGTAAACTCGACTTCTGATGCGATGCGTATGATCAAGCAAGGCGCGGCTAAGCTTGAAGGCGAGAAGATTGAAGACAGCAAACTCGTACCTCAAGCAGGTACTGCCGTTTACCAAGTAGGTAAGCGTAAGTTTGCTCGTATTACTATTAAGTAATAATGCACATCAATAATTGAACCAAAGGCATCCACGGATGCCTTTTTTATTGACCCCTCTTTATTGACAGAAAGTTGACGAAACTTTGAAACGCCTATTGCTACACTATGCGCGCTGTCAAATTGACAGTAATTCTGGAGATTTTTATGAACAATACCGACCATCCTCCTAGTTTGAATGGAGAAGAATAACCTGTCTCGGTATTGATCTATTGTCCTGCCGTTCAGGTAGGGTATCTTTGTTTTTCCCCCCTCATTCTTTTCCACACACTAGATTCTAACAAGTAGACACACCAGTAGTTTTCAGCTCTTGGTGCGCATAAATCTATAAATCTATAAATCTATAAATCTATAAATCTATAAATCTATAAATCTATGCTATTTGTTTTGATGGTCGTTACCTTTGCCAATCGGGAGATTCGCCATGACGGTAATGAACAACACTTTTTTATCTATTGAAGCTCTGTACTCAGAGCAAGACATCCAAGCTGTATCGAATGCATTTCAACAGTACGGACGTGAACAACAAATTAACCTTTTGAACCGAATGCCGCTTGAAGATGCGGTGCTAGTGCTGGGGCAATGCTCTTTGAGTACGATTCAGACTTTACTTAGTGAGCTAGAAGAGCAGGGCTTTGAGAAGCGTTCTCGACACCTAGCTCACCAACTAGGGCTGATCTACTCTGAGGTAGAACCTCAGCAGGGCTACCTTTCTACTGGTGTCATGAGCCACGTTAGGCAGCGTATCGGTTGGATTATTGCGTTAGCACTATTGGGAATTGTCTCAGGGCTTATCATTGCTCAGTATGAAGACATTCTCAGTCAATTGGTACTTTTGGCTATCTACATGCCGGTAATTGCTGCTGCTGGTGGTAACACCGGAACACAAGCCGCGACTTTGGTTATCAGAGCCTTAGCCACAGGTGAGTTGAAAAAACGCCAATGGGCTAACGTTCTGTGGAAAGAGTTTAGAGTTGCTATTTGTTTAGCTCTAGCGATTGCCGTAGTGATGATTGGGCGTATTCTGCTATTCAGTGAAAACCAATCGACAGGTGGTTATGACATCAACATGATTGCGTTAGCGATTGCGGTAGCGCTGTTTATTCAGGTGACCATATCAACTGTACTCGGCGGAGGGTTACCGATAGTTGCTAGGCTATTTAAGCTTGATCCAGCGGTGTTAGTAAGCCCCGTGCTTGCTTCGATAGTGGATATCTCAGGAATGTGGATCTACTTCACTGTCGTGAATTCATTTCTAGGAATCGCTTAAAAGCTGATAAAAATAGCTAAATACATCTGAGAAATAAAAATGGCGCTGAAGATAGAAGGTCTTCAGCGCCATTTTTATTGTTTGAGTAGAAGTTTACACAGAGCTAAGCATTACTTAGATTTACTTTGTGTTTGACTGAACTCGACCACATCTTTGTAGAAAGCACGCTCAAATTGGGTGATAGGTGCTTCTACTGGTTTGTCTGGATCTTGTTCTTCAGGGAAGTAATCACGGACAAATTGTACAAACAGAGAGTTTGGTTTTCCCGCTTTATCTAATCCGTATCCCGCCATGTTGTAACTGCCGTATAGAGAACCACTCTTGGCGATAATGTTGCCTTGAATCGGTGCTTTTCTCATGCTCTGACGGTATTTGAGCGTTCCATCAGTGCCAGATGTAGGCATAGCCTCAATCAGGTTGAGTTGTTGATCGTTTTCCCAGATATAACGAAGCACTTGAGCCATGGTCTGTGACCTCATTCGGTTATTTCTAGATAACCCTGAACCATCGACTAGCTGCGCTTTGCTGAGGTCAATATTAGCCTTGGTCAGCAGTATCTGTTTTATAGCTTCAGTGCCGTTATTGAAGCTGCCCGGTTGAACATAAAATGTCGCACCCAGCGTTTTGGTTAGGTTGTCTGCGATAAGGTTATCCGACTTCTTGAGCATGATATCGAGCAGTTCAGGAAGCTTTTCTGAGTTGTGACTAGCGACTAACGTGGTTTTGTCTGCTTTCTCTTTTTTACCAATAATCACATCACCTTTTACTTCTATTTTCAGTTCTTTGAGAAGCGACGTAACGACTTGATAGGTGTAAAGTTCTGGATTTTGAATCGCGAACTTGAGTGGCAGTGGTTTTTTACGCTCAACCAAGCAACCAGAGAGCTTGTAAGCGTTATCTGGTGTGGTGATGAGCTCTAAGTCGCATTGTGTCGCCTTCTGCCCAGAGCGAGTTACCGTGGCAGCAGTGGTCGTCACGTCTATCGGATAGTGAGCGGGAATATAAACGCGAGTGCTGCCATTATCTTTTGTATAAATAGAGGCTTGTGCGCAGTTGCTGTCTAAGGTCATTGCACTAGAAGGCGCGCTGTAACAAACGCCTAGAATGTCCCAAGGCCAACCAACGGCTCGCTGATAGCCCGTAAAAGTCGAGTTATCTAGGTATAAGTTGCCTTTGATAATTCTGGATTGAGACTTAGCGTATTGAGCCAAAAGGCTTTTAAGCTGTTCTCGTTGCAGCGTTGGGTCGCCACTAAATGAAATGATTGAGTCATTACCAGAACGAACAATGCTGGTCGTGTAGTGAAAGTCATCCCCTAACTCCAACTTAGCCGCCAAAGCTGTCACCAGCTTCAAAGTACTGGCGGGTGGATAGAAGCCATCACTGTTGAAATTCATTTTATTTGAATCGCCTCTCAGGGATTCCAAAATTACACTGGTGCTACTGCCATCGGGCAGTGTATCAAGAGGGACGTATGCGAAAGCGTTAACAGAGAAAGCGCTAATGGAAAAACTACATACCAGTAGTGAGGATAGAAGGCGCATAGAAGATTGTCTTGGATGGCTAGTGTTTTCAGTATACAGATATAAAAAAACGCCCGCTAGAGAGCGGGCGTTTTGATTCTCAATTAACTAATTAATCAATTAGGTAATCAGAATTAGAAGTCGTAACGTAGACCGATAGCTAGTTCGTCTTCAGCTTGTGCTTTAGTAGCGCCGCGGTTAACTAGAGTATCAGCTGTACCGAACTTGTCGCCTTCAGAGATAAGGTTGAAGTTGTACGAGATGTAAGTACGGAAGTTTGGCTTAAAGTAGTACGTTGCATCTACAGCAACGTTGTCTGCAGATGTATCACCATCTGTTTCTGCGTTGTTGTACGTTAGCGTGAATGCCGCTTTATCTAGCGTGTATGCTGTTGCGAATTCGTAACCTGTGTAGTCGCCGTTGTCTTTTGACAGTTCACCGTCAGTGAATGTACCAGCGAAGTATAGAGCTTCAGTGCGGAAAGATGCCGCTAGCATGTACTCGTTTTGGTCAGCTTGGTCTGCGTAACCAGCACCTAGCTTAAAGCCAGAGTCGCCGATTGCGTAGATACCAGATAGAGAGTAACCATCTGCGTTGTTGTCATCGTAGCCAGTGTCAGTTGTTGAATCTGTACGATCCGCAAAACGGTAGCTTGCTTTAACGCCTAGGTCTTGGAATTGACCTTTGTACGAAACCATGTTGTCAGTACGGTCAGCTACACCAATTTTGTATGCAGCAGAGTTACCGTGGTAAGACATGATATCAGTAAAGTCTGTGATAACGCCTAGCGCACCATCGTTTTTACCGTAAGTTACTTCACCGAAGTCACCGCCGATACCTGCGTATGTGTAACGGTTGTCGATAGTGTTGTCGCCGCTAACATTGTTGCCGTTTGCATCGTAGTCAGAAGTTGTGAACTCACCTTCGTAAAAACCAACACCGTATAGGCCGTCTTGGATTTCAACTTTACCTAGGAAGTTAAGACGTACACGAGAGTTGTCTTGTGCTTTGCCATCTTTAACTGATAGACGAGCTTCCGCACGACCACCGATCTCTAGAGAAGTGCCGTTTGAGCTGTATACAGAAGTACCGTCAATACCACCAGCTTGTTTACCGTCCGCTGCCACTGCGTTAGTAGCAAGAGCTGCAGCAGATACAGCAAGCGCGATCATAGTCTTGTTCATGTTATTATTTCCTAATTACTGTCCATAGAAGTTTTATCAAGGATTTGAACCCTTTTGTGTATTGCCTGTATTAATCAGGCTTCATAATCATGATTAGAACAGAAGTCTGAAAAATGCCAGTGCAATCCATGGGTTACTTTTTACCTCTAAAGTTCCATAGTCAGTTAGTAAAATGATATAAAACTAAAAAATGAACACTGTTTTATTATATCTATTGTTATTTAAGTGTATGTTTTAAATTGATTTTTATAAAAGTGTGATCTGTGTTTATTTTGTTTGTTTTTTGTTTTTTTAGGTATTTAACTCTCTACTTATTGATGAGGGAGTTATTATTCATTTTTGTGATGTCTGTAATTTAGACCTAGATAAAGCTTTTATAACGCAAAGTGGAATAAAGGTGATTTAGCCATAAAGTTTGTTTACACTAAGCCAAATCGTTTTGTTTCTATCACCCAATAAATGCGTTGGGTGTATTTATGTTGGCCAAAGAAAGCTTTGGCATAGAGGTAAAAAATGGAAAAGGTTCCAATGACAGTACGTGGCGCTCAGCAGCTACGTGACGAATTAGATCGCCTACTTAAGCTACGCCCTGTTATCTCAGCAGCTATTGGTGAAGCACGTGAACTAGGTGACCTGAAAGAGAATGCTGAATACCACGCCGCTCGTGAAGAGCAGGGTATTTGTGAAGCTCAGATCCGTGATATCGAATATAAGCTATCACTGGCTCAGATCATCGATGTAACGCAAATGGATAATACGGGCAAGATTATCTTTGGTACGACAGTGACACTGATTGATGTGGATACCGATGATGAGTTCCGTTACCAAATCGTTTCAGAAGACGAAGCAGACATCAAAACGGGTCGCATTTCTGTGAAATCGCCAATTGCTCGCGGTCTTATCGGTAAAATGGAAGGCGACGAAGTCATGATCTCTACCCCTGGTGGTGACAAAGACTTCGAAATCGACAAAGTAGAATATATCTAATTGAATTTTCTTTGTTTCTGATAAGTAAAAAGGTCGCTAAATGCGACCTTTTTCGTTTCTCACGCTACACTAAAAGATAAGCGCTGTGGCTTCCTATTAGTGAAGTTAGCTTATATTAAGCTCGCTTATTTACGTGGAATCTCGATTTTACGTGCTTCTGACTGACGGAACAGTACTAGAACTTTACCGATAGTCTGTACTTTCTCAGCTTTAGTTTCACGTACAATTGCATCGATAATCAGTTGCTTAGTCTCACGGTCTTCTGATGCAACTTTAATCTTGATCAGTTCGTGGTGGTCTAGAGCTAATTCGATTTCCGCTAGAACAGCTTCAGTAAGTCCATTTGCGCCCATTAGCACAACAGGTTTTAAACTGTGAGCTAGGCCCTTTAGATGCTGCTTTTGTTTGGTACTTAGGTTCATTACGCGGCCAATTTTCTTTACTATTAGGGTTGAAAAAACCTATTTTAACGCCATCTAAAGCTGAAGACTATAATTTATTCAGCAATTAGTACTTTCCTCCAATTTAGGTATCCAATGAGCAAACAGAAACACTCGGCCAGTTCAGGCCGTTGGTTGAAGGAACACTTCGACGACAAGTACGCAAATGAAGCAAGAAAGAAAGGCTATCGTTCACGTGCTTATTTCAAAATGGAAGAGATTCAAACGAAAGATAAATTGCTGTCTCCTGGGATGACCATTGTGGATTTGGGTGCAGCACCTGGCGGTTGGTCTCAATATGCTGCTAAGATTGTTGGAGACAACGGACAAATCATTGCGTGTGACTTGTTACCAATGGATCCGATTGCTGGTGTTAGCTTTTTACAAGGCGATTTCCGCGAAGAAGCTGTGCTAGATGCCTTGTTGGAACGTATACAACCAAACATGGTTGATGTCGTGATGTCAGATATGGCACCTAATATAGCCGGCAACAATTCTGTGGATCAGCCAAGAGCTATGTATTTAGTTGAATTAGCTTTGGATATGTGTCGACAAGTTCTAGCTACCAATGGTAGTTTTGTTGTAAAAGTATTCCAAGGCGAAGGGTTTGACCAATACGTTAAGGACGTCCGCGAGATGTTTAAAACAGTAAAAGTTAGAAAACCCGACTCTTCTCGAGCTCGATCTCGTGAAGTGTTTATCGTAGCCACTGGTTACAAAGGTTAACGATTCTCTTCCAAGAGTGAGAGTTAACAACATGGCTACAGGTTACAAACTGTAGTACCCTACCTTTAATTACAATTAGTTATCGAGAGGCTTACACCTTGAGTGACATGGCAAAAAATTTAATTCTGTGGCTTGTTATCGCGGTAGTGTTGATGTCGGTATTCCAGAGCTTCGGCCCTGGGGAAAGTAACGGCAGAGCAGTAGATTACACCACGTTTGTACAGGAAGTTGGCCAAGGCCAGATTCAAGACGCACAGTTCAATAACAGCGAAATCACTTTCACACGTCGTGGTGGTGGTTCTAAGTATGTAACTTACATGCCTGTTTATGATCAAAAGCTACTTGATGACTTAATTAATCAAAACGTAAAAGTTCAGGGTACACCACCTGAAGAGCAGAGCCTGCTTGGCACTATCTTCATCTCATGGTTCCCAATGATCTTACTGATTGGTGTATGGATTTTCTTCATGCGTCAAATGCAAGGCGGCGGCGGCGGTAAAGGCGCTATGTCTTTCGGTAAGAGTAAAGCTCGAATGATGAGCGAAGAACAAATCAAAACGATGTTTGCTGATGTTGCTGGTTGTGACGAAGCAAAAGAAGACGTGAAAGAGCTTGTGGATTACCTTCGTGACCCAAGTCGCTTCCAAAAGCTAGGTGGTAAAATTCCGACAGGTATCCTGTTGGTTGGTCCTCCTGGTACGGGTAAAACATTGCTTGCAAAAGCGATTGCCGGTGAAGCGAAAGTACCGTTCTTTACTATCTCTGGTTCTGACTTCGTTGAAATGTTTGTTGGTGTTGGTGCATCTCGTGTGCGTGACATGTTCGAACAAGCGAAGAAAGCGGCACCTTGTATCATCTTTATCGATGAAATCGATGCTGTAGGTCGTCAACGTGGCGCGGGTGTTGGTGGTGGTCACGATGAACGTGAACAAACACTGAACCAAATGCTGGTTGAGATGGATGGTTTCGAAGGTAACGAAGGTATTATCGTTATCGCTGCGACTAACCGTCCAGATGTACTAGACCCTGCATTACTTCGTCCTGGTCGTTTTGACCGTCAAGTTGTGGTTGGTCTACCGGATGTACGTGGTCGTGAACAGATTCTTAAAGTACACATGCGTAAAGTGCCCCTATCAGGTGATGTTGAACCATCTCTGATCGCTCGTGGTACTCCAGGCTTCTCTGGTGCAGATCTTGCGAACCTTGTGAACGAAGCGGCGCTATTTGCAGCTCGTGGTAACAAGCGCAATGTCTCTATGGTTGAATTTGAACTTGCAAAAGATAAGATCATGATGGGTGCAGAGCGCCGTTCAATGGTTATGTCTGAAGAAGTGAAAGAGTCAACGGCTTACCACGAAGCGGGTCACGCAATTGTTGGTCGTTTGGTGCCTGAACACGATCCTGTGTACAAGGTGTCAATCATTCCACGTGGTCGTGCGCTTGGTGTAACTATGTACCTTCCAGAGCAAGATCGCGTAAGCATGTCTCGCCAACATCTAGAATCAATGATCTCTAGCTTGTACGGTGGTCGTCTTGCTGAAGAACTTATCTACGGTAAAGACAAAGTTTCGACTGGTGCGTCTAACGATATCGAACGTGCAACTGATATTGCTCGTAAGATGGTAACGCAGTGGGGCTTCTCTGAAAAACTGGGTCCTCTTCTATATGCTGAAGAAGAAGGCGAAGTTTTCCTAGGTCGCGGTATGAGCCAAGCGAAACATGTTTCTGACGATACGACTAAGCTGATCGATGAAGAAATTCGTATTCTAATCGACCGCAACTATGCTCGTGCGAAGCAAATTCTTGAAGAGAACATGGATATCATGCACTCGATGAAAGACGCGCTAATGAAGTTTGAAACGATTGATGCAGGTCAGATTGATGACTTGATGGAACGTAAAGACGACATTCGTGAGCCAGCTGGTTGGGGTGATCAGGCGAAAGCAGAACCTGCAAAGGAAGAAGCGAAACCTGAAGCGAAATCAGAAGAAGCAACAGCCGAACCAAAAGCTGAAGAGTCGAAAGTTGAAGAAGTTAAATCTGAAACAGATGATGCTCAAAACAAAGATTCTTAATTGCTAAGCTTTAAATTAAAACCCTGAGTACGCTCAGGGTTTTTCTGTTTCTAGCCCAAGATGTTTTTACCTTTAAGACCCGCCTTCCATGATATTAAAAGCACATAATAAAACGCTCGTTTTAGACCGCCCACATGTGATGGGTATCCTCAATGTTACGCCTGACTCTTTCTCTGATGGCGGAAAATTCAATTCATTAGATAATGCTTTACTGCAAGCAGAGCGAATGATTCAAGCTGGTGTTAGCATTATTGACATTGGTGGTGAATCAACTCGCCCGGGAGCACCTGACGTTCCTTTAGAGGAAGAGCTCGCTCGCGTTATTCCTGCCATTAAAGCTATTCGCGCCAAGTTTGATGTGTGGATCTCCATTGATACCAGTAAAGCTGAAGTGATGCGCCAAGCCGTTGAAGCGGGTGCCGATTTGATCAATGATGTGCGCGCACTGCAAGAGCCCGGAGCTTTAGAGGCGGCGGCCGATGCTAATGTGCCAGTTTGCCTGATGCACATGAAAGGTCAGCCGAGAACCATGCAAGCCAACCCAAATTACGATGATGTTCTAACGGATGTTGAAGCGTTCTTAAAAGAAAGGGTGGAGGCGTGTGAGGCTGTTGGCATATCAAAAGAGCAGCTGATTCTGGATCCTGGTTTTGGCTTTGGTAAAACCATTGAGCATAATTACCACCTATTAGCGCACCTTGAAAAATTTCACACGCTTGGGTTGCCCGTCTTAGCGGGGATGTCGAGAAAATCGATGATCTTTAAGCTACTAGACAAAGCTCCAGCAGATTGCATGGTCGCTAGCGTCACTTGCGCTACCATCGCTGCAATCAAAGGTGCACAAATTATTCGCGTTCACGATGTTGAAGATACATTGGAAGCGATGAAGATAATCGAAGTGATGAATAACAATCACTAATCATAATTAAGGAAAATCAATATGTCTGATAAGAGACGTTACTTCGGCACAGATGGTGTACGTGGCAA
Source organism: Vibrio sp. 1CM8B (assembly GCF_023161685.1). Classification (NCBI taxonomy): domain Bacteria; kingdom Pseudomonadati; phylum Pseudomonadota; class Gammaproteobacteria; order Vibrionales; family Vibrionaceae; genus Vibrio; species Vibrio sp. 1CM8B. The sequence continues at coordinate 429,313 of NZ_JALNTU010000002.1, read as the reverse complement.
AGTTGGCCAGTACCCGATTACACCTGATTTTGTTCTGAAGCTTGGCTGGGCTGCGGGTCGTGTTCTTGCGAAGCAAGGCACAAAGAAAGTCATCATTGGTAAAGATACTCGTATCTCTGGCTACATGTTGGAGTCTGCGCTAGAAGCTGGCCTTGCTGCTGCTGGTCTTCAGGCTACGTTTACTGGCCCAATGCCAACACCTGCTGTTGCTTACCTAACTCAAACCTTCCGCGCTGAAGCGGGTATTGTTATCTCTGCATCGCACAACCCTTACTACGATAACGGTATCAAGTTCTTCTCTTCTGAGGGAACAAAACTGCCGGACGATATCGAGTTGGCGATTGAAGCTGAATTGGATAAAGACATCGAATGTGTTGACTCATTCGAACTTGGTAAAGCGGTACGTTTGAACGATGCCGCTGGCCGTTACATTGAATTCTGTAAGAGCACATTCCCAAATCATATGACGCTTGCAGGAATGAAGATTGTTGTCGATTGTGCACATGGTGCGACTTACCATATTGCTCCTGCTGTATTTAAAGAGCTGGGTGCAGAAGTTATTGCGATTGGTGTTGAGCCAAACGGTACTAACATTAACCACGAAGTAGGTGCGACGGATGTACGTGCTCTGCAAGCAAAAGTGCTTGAAGAGAAAGCGGCATTAGGTCTTGGCTTTGATGGTGATGGTGACCGTATCATCATGGTTGACGAGCTAGGTAACAAAATTGATGGTGACCAAATTGCTTACATCATTGCTCGTGATGCACTGCGTCGCGGTGAGTTGAAAGGCGGCGTTGTTGGTACACTAATGACCAACCTTGGTATGGAAAACGGCCTTAAGCAGTTAGGTATTCCGTTTGTTCGTGCTGCTGTTGGTGACCGTTACGTGATGGAGCAGCTTCTTGCTAAAAGCTGGAAGATCGGTGCTGAAAACTCGGGGCACGTTATCCTACTGGATAAAGTGACGACGGGTGATGCTATCGTTGCTGCTCTGCAAGTGTTGGCTTCAGTTGTTGATAGCGAAATGACACTGAATGAGCTGTCTCAAGGCATGACGTTGTACCCTCAAGTTCTAGAAAACGTTCGTTTCAGCGGAGATTCAAACCCATTGGAAGCCGAAGCGGTAAAAGCAGCGGTTGTTGAAGTAGAAGCAGAGCTTGGCGAGAAAGGTCGTGTGCTATTACGCAAGTCTGGTACCGAGCCACTACTGCGTGTCATGGTTGAAGGCGAAGATGCAGAGCTTGTTCAAGCGTCTGCGCTTAAGATTGCAGATGCAGTAAAAGCAAACTGCTAATTTAACCTTTTACTTAGCCGGCGTAACGAATAGCGCTTGTGATTAGAAGTGGTTGAGTTATATCACGGTCAAAAGATATAACGGTCAAAAGAGACGTAAATGAGTTTTGTGTCGCTTTTGACCTTTTTTTGACCATTCACTTGGTAAAGGCTTATTTTTTAGCAAATTCTCCTTGTCAGCCATCGTCGCATTCGCTAGTATTGCTCGGCCTTCAGTTAGGAGGTCGCTAGCCTTGTTCTTAAAAATAGTTTTTTGAACGGCGCTGGCTCAACAATTAGGAACATAGGTGGAAAAATGTTTACAGTTCTACTTGTGATTTACCTGTTGGCAGCGCTTGGTGTAATTGGCCTAGTGTTGATTCAACAAGGTAAAGGCGCAGATATGGGAGCCTCTTTCGGTGCTGGCGCTTCAAACACTGTGTTTGGTGCTGGTGGCTCAGGAAATTTCCTTACCCGAATGACTGCAATTTTTGCAACTACATTTTTTATCCTTAGCTTAGTACTTGGTAATATGTCTACACATAAAACTGAGTCACAATGGATTGACCCGACCCAAGGTCAGGTAATTCAACAAGCTGATGATGCAGTGAGTGAAGTTCCGGCGCAAGGCGACGAAATTCCACAATAATCTGTAAAGATTTGATGCCGAGATGGTGAAATTGGTAGACACGCTAGCATGAGGTGCTAGTGCCTTAGGGTGTGAGGGTTCGAGTCCCTCTCTCGGCACCATGTTTACAAACTTGTAAAACATCTTGTTGGGCGTATAATGCTCGCAAGTCGGACGCGGGATGGAGCAGTTTGGTAGCTCGTCGGGCTCATAACCCGAAGGTCGTCGGTTCAAATCCGGCTCCCGCAACCAATTTCAATGCTATTATATAGCTTGTATTGGTAGCAAGTTTGCACAGTGTGAACCTCACTGTGAGTTAAGTGCGATATCGAATGTGATGGCACTTAACATATAAGGGTCCAGCAACAAAAACCCCGGCTTATACGGGGTTTTTTGTTATCTAAGCATTTGTAAATGTATTTAGATAATGTTTGCTTGGAATTTAAATTGGGCTTTGAGCCCTTTTTTTGTTTCTGGAGTGGTTAAATGACTGGTTTAGAAAGACAACTTACTGAAATGCTTGACGCTCCAGTAGCAGCATCAGGTTATGAGTTAGTTGGATTAGAATTTATTCGTGCTGGTGAGCACTCAACGCTACGTATTTACATCGATTCACCAAACGGTATCAATGTAGATGATTGCGCTGAAGTTAGTCACCAAGTAAGTGCCGTAATGGACGTTGAAGATCCAATTTCAGTGGCTTATAACCTTGAAGTGTCTTCACCAGGTTTAGAGAGACCACTGTTCAAAGCAGAGCATTACCAACAATTTATTGGTCACGAGGTAAGCATCGTTTTGAAAATGGCTGTCGGCAACCGTCGTAAATGGAAAGGTGATATCCAATCTATCGAAGGCGAGACAGTGAAAGTATTGGTTGAAGGACAAGAAGAAGAATTCGTCCTGAGCAATATTGCGAAAGCTAACCTGATCCCTAAATTTTAGTTCTCCTAGAGAGAAGAGCTTAAGAGGCTAGATTAATGAACAAAGAAATTTTGGCGGTAGTAGAAGCTGTTTCAAATGAGAAAGCAGTTCCTCGTGAGCGTATTTTTGAAGCGCTTGAAATCGCGCTTGCAACGGCAACAAAAAAGAAAAGCGAACTAGAAATTGAAGTTCGTGTTGAAATTGACCGTAAAACGGGTGATTTCGAAACTTTCCGTCGTTGGGAAGCTGTTGAGGAAGTTGAATTCCCAACAAAAGAAATCTCTATTGAAGCTGCAAAGTACGATGACCCAGAGATCGAACTTGGCGGTTTCATTGAAGATGATATCGAATCAGTAACGTTTGACCGTATTACGACTCAAACGGCTAAGCAAGTTATCGTACAGAAAGTACGTGAAGCTGAACGCGCTCAAATCGTTGAGCAGTTCATCGATAACGAAGGCGAGCTAGTAACTGGCGCAGTTAAGAAAGTTAACCGTGACACTATTATCCTAGACCTAGGTAACAACGCTGAAGCGGTAATCCTTCGTGATGACCAACTTCCTCGTGAAAACTTCCGTCCAGGTGACCGTGTTCGTGGTCTTCTTTACGCAGTTAAACCAGAAGCTCGTGGTTTCCAGCTTTTTGTTACTCGTTCGAAGCCAGAAATGCTAGCTGAACTATTCCGTGTTGAAGTGCCTGAGATTGGTGAAGAGCTAATTGAACTTAAAGGTGCTGCACGTGACGCTGGTTCTCGTGCTAAAATCGCTGTAAAAACAAACGACAAACGTATTGACCCAGTTGGTGCGTGTGTTGGTATGCGTGGCGCACGTGTACAAGCTGTTTCTAACGATCTTGGTGGTGAGCGTATTGATATCGTTCTTTGGGATGATAACCCGGCTCAATTCGTAATCAACGCAATGGCTCCTGCTGATGTTGCTTCAATCATCGTTGATGAAGACGCACACTCTATGGATATCGCTGTTGAAGCGGATAACCTAGCACAAGCGATTGGCCGTAGCGGTCAAAACGTACGTCTAGCTTCTCAACTTACTGGTTGGGAACTGAACGTAATGACTGTTGCTGATCTTGAGAAGAAGCACCAAGAAGAAGCAGTTGCTTCTATTGAAAACTTCATGAAGCACCTAGACATTGAAGAAGACTTTGCTCAAATGCTTGTTGAAGAAGGCTTCTCTACGCTTGAAGAAGTAGCATACGTTCCTGTGAACGAGCTTCTTGAAGTAGACGGTCTAGACGAAGGTATCGTTGAAGAACTACGTAACCGCGCAAAAGACGCACTGACTACTCTAGCGCTAGCGAAAGAAGAAACTTTCGACGGTGTTGAGCCTGCTGAAGACTTACTTGCACTTGAAGGTCTTGAGCGTGAAATGGCTTACAAGCTAGCAGCAAAAGGCGTTGCGACATTGGAAGACCTAGCTGACCAAGGCGTTGATGAACTAGAAGGCATCGAAGACCTAACTGCAGAACGTGCAGGCGAGCTAATTATGGCTGCGCGTAACATCTGTTGGTTCGGCGACGAAGAATAATTCAGCAAGGAGAGAAAGCGGTATGACACAATTAACAGTTAAAGCACTGAGTGAAGAGATTGGTACGCCAGTTGACCGCTTAATTGAACAACTTGCTGATGCAGGCATGAAGAAAGCAGGGTCGGATCAAGTGACTGATTCAGAGAAGCAAACATTGCTAACGCACCTTAAAAAGGAGCACGGCGATACTTCAGGCGAAACAGAACCGACTCGTTTAACTCTTCAACGCAAGACCCGCAGCACGCTAAGTGTTGCCGCTGGAGGCGGTAAGAGTAAGGATGTTCAAGTAGAGGTACGTAAAAAGCGTACTTACGTGAAGCGCAGCACTATTGAAGATGAAGCGAAACGTGAAGCTGAGGAAGTAGCTAATCGTGAAGCGGAAGAGAAAGCACAACGCGATGCTGAAGAGCAAGCGAAACGTGATGCTGCAGAGAAAGCACAGCGCGAAGCCGAAGAAAAAGTAACACGTGAAGCGGATGCAAAACGTGAAGCTGAAGAGAAGGCTCAACGCGCACAAGCTGAAAAGGCTAAAAAAGACATGAATTCAAAAAATGCAGACGCTAACGCACAAGCGAAAAAAGAAGCGGATGAACTTAAAGCTCGTCAAGAGCTAGAAGCAACTCGTAAAGCAGAAGCTGAAGCAGCTAAGCTTGTTGAAGAAGCTCGTAAGTTAGCAGAAGAGAACCAAGAACGTTGGTCTGAAGAAGAGAAGAAGAAGAAAGAGCAAGAGAAATCTGCGGATTACCATGTGACTACTTCTACTTACGCTCGTGAAGCTGAAGATGCGGCAGATAAGAAAGATGAGAAAGCACCTCGTCGTCGCAAGAAGAAAGCAGCTCCTGCTAACCAACCTGCAAACAACCGTGGTGGTCGTAACCAACGCGGTCGTGGCGGTAAAGGTAAGCTTGCTAAACCAACTTCAATGCAGCAAGGCTTCGATAAGTCAGCAACTGTTGCTAAATCTGACGTTGCTATCGGCGAAACTATCGTTGTTTCTGAACTGGCTAGCAAAATGTCAGTTAAAGCAACTGAAGTTATCAAAGTAATGATGAAGATGGGCGCTATGGCGACTATCAACCAAGTGATCGACCAAGAAACAGCACAACTTGTTGCTGAAGAAATGGGTCACAAGGTAATCCTACGTAAAGAAAACGAACTTGAAGAAGCAGTACTAGCTGACCGTGATAGCGATGCTATCGCTGAAGGTCGTGCTCCTGTTGTTACTATCATGGGTCACGTTGACCACGGTAAAACTTCAACACTTGATTACATTCGTAAAGCACACGTTGCCTCTGGCGAAGCTGGCGGTATCACGCAGCACATTGGTGCTTACCACGTAGATACTGACAACGGCATGATCACTTTCCTTGATACTCCTGGACACGCGGCGTTTACAGCTATGCGTGCTCGTGGTGCTCAAGCGACAGATATCGTTGTACTTGTAGTTGCAGCAGACGATGGCGTAATGCCACAAACAATCGAAGCAATCCAGCACGCGAAAGCGGCAGGCGTTCCTCTGATTGTTGCTGTGAACAAGATCGATAAAGAGGGTGCAAACCCAGACAACGTTAAGAATGAGCTAGCTCAATACGACGTTATCCCTGAAGAATGGGGCGGTGAGAACATCTTCGTTCACATCTCTGCTAAACAGGGTACAAACATCGATGGTCTTCTAGAAGCAATCCTTCTTCAGTCTGAAGTTCTTGAACTTACAGCGGTTAAAGAAGGCATGGCGTCTGGTGTTGTTGTTGAATCTCGTCTTGATAAAGGTCGCGGTCCAGTTGCAACAGTACTAGTACAGTCTGGTACTCTAAACAAAGGCGACATCGTTCTTTGTGGTCAAGAGTACGGCCGTGTTCGTGCAATGCGCGATGAGAACGGCAGAGACATCGAAACTGCAGGTCCATCTATCCCTGTAGAAATTCTAGGTCTTTCTGGTGTACCTGCATCAGGTGACGAAGCGACTGTTGTACGTGATGAGCGTAAAGCACGTGAAGTTGCGAACTACCGTCAAGGTAAATTCCGTGATGTTAAACTAGCTCGCCAACAAAAAGCGAAACTAGAGAACATGTTCGCGAATATGACAGCTGGCGAAGTTGCTGAGCTTAACGTTGTACTTAAAGCTGACGTTCAAGGTTCTGTAGAAGCGATTGCTGACTCTCTACTGAAACTGTCTACTGACGAAGTTAAAGTGAACATCGTAGGTTCTGGTGTTGGTGGTATTACTGAAACTGATGCAACTCTTGCTGCAGCTTCTAACGCTATCATCCTTGGTTTCAACGTTCGTGCTGACGCAACTGCGCGTAACACGGTTCAGAACGAAAACCTAGATCTACGTTACTACTCAATCATTTACCAACTGATTGACGAAGTTAAACAGGCGATGGGCGGTATGCTTGCTCCTGAATTCCGTCAAGAGATCATTGGTCTAGCACAAGTTCGTGACGTATTTAAGTCGCCTAAACTTGGTGCAATCGCTGGTTGTATCGTTACTGAAGGTACGATTAAGCGTAGCAACCCAATCCGCGTACTTCGTGAAAACGTTGTTATCTACGAAGGTGAACTAGAGTCACTTCGTCGCTTTAAAGATGACGTACAAGAAGTTAAGAACGGTTACGAGTGTGGTGTCGGCGTTAAGAACTACAACGACGTTCGCGTTGGTGACCAGATCGAAGTATTCGAAATCGTTGAGGTTAAACGTACTCTAGACTAATCAGTCTGTACGACTCGACATATTGACTAAGGTTACTAACATTACTAGTAAAGGTAATAAGTAATCGGTTGTTGAATACACCATGGGGGGCTGGTAATTACCAAGCCCCCCATCTTTCTAAGTGAGAAAAGAAAATGTCAAAAGAATTTAGCCGCACACAACGTGTGTCTCAGCAGCTTCAAAAAGAGCTTGCGCTTATCCTACAACGTGAAGTTCGTGACTCACGTATTGGTATGGTAACTATCTCAGACGTAGAAGTGTCTCGTGACCTTGCTTACGCAAAAGTGTTCGTGACTTTCCTATGTGTTGGTGAGCAAACTCCTGAATCATGTCTTAAAGCTCTTAAAGAGCATGAAGTGCCAGTTCGTATGGCTCTTGGTAAGCGTATTCGCCACCGTCTAACGCCTGAAGTTCGTTTTACTTACGACAACACACTAGTAGAAGGCATGCGAATGTCTAACCTAGTAAGTGAAGTTCTGAACGACGACAAACGTAAGCAAGAAGAAGCTGGTCGCACTGACGAAACTCAGTCTAAGGGCGAAGAGTAATGGCCCGCCGTCGTAAAGGTCGCCCTATCAACGGGGTAATTCTATTAGATAAGCCGACTGGTATTTCGTCTAATGATGCACTGCAAAAAGTAAAGCGTATTTACTTTGCAGAGAAGGCAGGGCACACCGGTGCTCTGGATCCTCTTGCGACTGGCATGCTGCCAATTTGTCTTGGTGAAGCGACGAAGTTCTCTCAGTTTCTTCTAGATTCTGATAAGCGCTACGTTGTTATCGCTAAGCTTGGTGAGCGTACCAATACCTCTGATTCCGATGGTGAAGTGGTAGAGACACGTGATGTTAACGTGACTCAAGAACAGCTTGAGCGTTGCATTGCGAGCTTCAAGGGTGAAACCGATCAGATACCATCAATGTTTTCGGCATTGAAGTATCAAGGTAAACCTTTGTACGAATACGCACGTGCAGGTATCGAGGTTCCTCGTGAGTCTCGTAAGATCACTGTGTACTCTATTGAACTGCTTCGCTTTGAAGGTGATGAAGTTGAAATGGAAGTGCATTGTTCGAAAGGCACATACATCCGCACAATTACCGACGATCTTGGTGAGATGCTAGGTTGTGGTGCTCACGTGACCATGCTTCGTCGTACTGGTGTCGCGAAGTACCCATACGAGCGTATGGTGACTTTGGAGCAGTTAAACGAGATCTTAGAGCAAGCACAGGCGCAAGAAATTGCACCGAAAGAGCTGCTTGATCCACTGCTGATGCCAATGGACACTGCCGTTGAAGACTTACCAGAAGTAAACCTGAACGCGGAACTGACTGACCTAGTTCAGCACGGTATGCCAGTTCAGGTTGCTGGTGCGCCAACTGAAGGCACGGTTCGTATGACAAGTGGCGAAGAGAAGCTGTTTGTCGGCGTAGCTCAGATTGCTGAAGATGGCCGAGTTGCACCGAAGCGTTTGGTTGTTTTCAGAGATGAAGAGCCACAAGCTTAGCGCTTACATCGAGTCAGATCTTAGCAGTTCGCCTTGAAATGCGAGCAAATAAGACAGAAAGCGAACGCCTAATTTAGGTGGTTCGCTTTTTTCGTTTTTAATGGGTTCGATTGTTATTGCACCAACTGACAAACTTCCCTATAATCCTCGGCTCGCGTAGCGGCTGAATCAGAGATTGGCTGCTACAAATATAAACTTACTCTTATCAGGAGAGAATTATGTCTCTGAATGCAGAAACTAAAGCAGCAATCGTTGCAGAATACGCACAATCTGAAGGCGACACAGGTTCACCAGAAGTACAAGTAGCACTACTTACTGCTTCTATCAACCACCTACAAGGTCACTTCAAAGCGCACAAACACGATCACCACAGCCGTCGTGGTCTACTACGTATGGTTTCTAGCCGTCGTAAGCTTCTTGATTACTTGAAAGGCAAAAACCTTGCTCGTTACCAAGACCTAATCAAGCGTCTAGGCCTACGTCGCTAATAGCGATGTCTGCAAAGACAGTTTGAAGAAAAGGAGCATTTATGCTCCTTTTTTTGTGCCTGTAAGAAAATGCTAGGCTGGATGCTCAGAATATCATCTGGCTTTTTCTGATAGGAAATATATCTCCTAATAAAAATAGTTTATACTACGCCCGCCTATAGCGTTTTCAGCGTTTGGCAATCAACCTCTCAAGAGATTACAGTCACAGATGTCGGCCAATAGGTCGCGACTATTCAAAGGCGGATTTGGTCCTAATTCGGCGTATGAACTCATACAAAGAGTCACCATCCTAAGTCCCTTTTCACTAGTCGCGATTGGTAATGTCTTGAGTCATTATTCACTTAATCTAAAGTCTGACTTTAGAGCTAAGGATATACAATGTTTGAAAAACCAGTTGTAAAATCGTTCCAGTACGGTAACCACACCGTTACTCTAGAAACGGGCGTAATTGCACGTCAAGCTACTGCTGCTGTAATGGCGACTATGGACGATACATCAGTATTCGTTTCTGTTGTTGCTAAGAAAGAAGCCGTTGCAGGTCAAGACTTCTTCCCTCTAACAGTTAACTACCAAGAGCGTACATACGCTGCGGGTAAAATCCCTGGTGGTTTCTTCAAGCGTGAAGGTCGTCCATCTGAAGGCGAAACACTAACAGCTCGTCTGATTGACCGTCCAATTCGTCCACTTTTCCCAAGTGCGTTTAAAAACGAAGTTCAAGTTATCGCTACGGTTGTTTCTATCAACCCTGACGTAAACCCAGACATGATCACTATGATTGCAACGTCTGCTGCACTTGCTATCTCTGGTGCTCCATTCAATGGTCCTATCGGTGCTGCACGTGTTGGTCACATCGACGGCGAACTAGTTCTTAACCCATCAAATACTGAGCTTGAAAACTCTAAACTAGACCTAGTTGTGTCTGGTACAGAAGGCGCAGTACTTATGGTTGAATCTGAAGCAGATAACCTATCTGAAGAAGAAATGCTTTCAGCTGTTGTTTACGGTCACGACCAACAACAAGTTGTAATCAAAGCAATCAACGAGTTTGCTGCTGAAGTTGCAACTCCATCTTGGAACTGGGAAGCACCAGCAGTTAACACTGAGCTTAAAGCTCAAGTTGCTGAACTTGCTGAAACTCGTCTATCTGACGCGTACCAGATCACTGAGAAAATGGCTCGTTACGAGCAAGTTGGCGCAATCAAGAACGACGTTGTTGAAGCTCTAATCGCACAAGACGAAAACCTAGATGAGCGCGAAATCCGCGGCATGCTTGGTTCTCTAGAGAAAAACGTAGTACGTAGCCGCATCATCGCTGGCAACCCACGTATCGATGGCCGTGAAAAAGACATGGTTCGTGCGCTAGACGTACGTACTGGTGTTCTTCCACGTACACACGGTTCTTCTCTATTCACTCGTGGTGAAACTCAAGCACTTGTTACTGCAACGCTTGGCACACAACGTGATGCTCAAATCATCGATAGCCTAATGGGTGAGAAGAAAGACAACTTCCTTCTACACTACAACTTCCCTCCATACTGTGTAGGTGAAACTGGTTTCGTTGGTTCTCCTAAGCGTCGTGAAATTGGTCACGGTAAGCTTGCTAAACGTGGTATCCAAGCAGTAATGCCTTCTGTTGAAGAATTCCCATACACAGTTCGTGTTGTATCGGAAATCACAGAATCTAACGGTTCTTCTTCAATGGCTTCTGTATGTGGTACATCTCTAGCTCTTATGGATGCTGGTGTTCCAATCAAAGCTTCTGTTGCGGGTATCGCAATGGGTCTTGTTAAAGAAGGCGACGATTTCGTTGTTCTTTCTGACATCCTTGGTGACGAAGATCACCTAGGTGATATGGACTTTAAAGTAGCAGGTACTAACGCTGGTATCACTGCACTTCAAATGGACATCAAGATCGAAGGTATCACTAAAGAGATCATGCAAATTGCACTTAACCAAGCGCAAGGTGCACGTAAGCACATCCTTTCTGTAATGGATGAAGCTATCTCTGGTGCTCGTGAAGATATCTCTGAATTCGCTCCACGTATCCACACAATGAAAATCAGCTCTGATAAGATCAAAGATGTTATCGGTAAAGGCGGCGCAGTTATCCGTGCTCTTTGTGAAGAAACTGGTACTACAATCGAAATCGAAGACGATGGCACAATCAAGATTGCTGCTACTGAAGGCGCAGCTGCTAAAGAAGCTATCCGTCGTATCGAAGAGATCACAGCTGAAGTTGAAGTTGGCCGCATTTACCAAGGTAAAGTTGCTCGTCTAGCTGACTTCGGTGCATTCGTTACTATCCTTCCAGGTAAAGATGGTCTAGTACACATCTCTCAAATCGCTGACAAGCGCGTTGAGAAAGTGTCTGACTACCTAACTGAAGGTCAAGAAGTTCCTGTTAAGGTTCTTGAAATTGACCGTCAAGGCCGTGTACGTCTAAGCATGAAAGAAGCAGTTGAAACGCCAGCTGAAGGCGAAGCACCTGCTGCTGAGTAATTCTCAGTGTGTCGATGGTGATATCGCTTTTTAGTGATTTCTAACCTATCGTCAACAAAGCATGTTATAAAGGGGAGCATATCGCTCCCCTTTTTTATTGCGGTCATAACAGGAGTAATTATTTGTGAAATGGTTTCAAACCGCGAGTATGTGTTTACTGCTTGTACTTACAGGTTGTGCGACAACATCAGATAACGCCTCACGTTGGGTTTATCCACCGATGGCTGTGCCACTGCAACCAAGCGTTCAGCAAGAAGTTCAAATTGCACGTCTTAGTCAGTTATTACAGCGCCCAGATTTGAACGATGAAGTTCGAGCTAAGATGCTGTTTGAACGTGGTAACTACTACGACAGTGTTGGCCTGCGTGATCTCGCGCGTCTCGACTTCAACCAATCTCTTTCATTGAACCCAGCTCAACCTGATATCTTCAATCTTTTGGGTGTTTACTTTACGCAGGTAGGGGAGTTTGATGCGGCTTATGAATCTTTTGATTCTACGTTAGAGCTTGATCCTGCAAACTCTTACGCAGAAAGAAACCGTTCTATCGCGCTTTATTATGGCGAACGTTACGACTTAGCCAATGAAGAGATGATGAAGCACTACGCCGATGATCCTAGCGATCCGTTCCGCGCTCTGTGGTTGTACATCATTCAACATGAGCTAACGCCAGAGCAAGCTAAGCTTGATTTACAAAAACGTTACGAGAGTCGCGATGAGCAGTGGGGCTGGGTATTAGTCGCGATTATGCTTGATGACATTACTGAAGAGCAGGCTTTTAAGGCGATCTTAACCGGTACTCGTGACAACACGTTACTAGCGCAGCGTCTAACAGAGACGTACTTCTACCTGGCTAAGCGTTACCATATGAATGGTGACTACGCGAATGCGATCTCTTTGTACAAGTTGTCAGTCTCTTTCAACGTGTATGAATATGTAGAGCACCGCTACTCTTTCTTAGAGCTAAGCCGTATCTTCACCACGCTTAAAGCCGAGCACTTAGCACAAGTTAAGTTAGCTGAGGCTGAAGAAGAAGCCAGCGCTAAGTAAGCAATACATTTTGACTCCGAGAAGCCGCTGCCTGTCAGCGGTTTTTTTATGCTCCTTTTTTATGATCTTCATCTCGTTTTGATTGATTTTTATTTAAACAACATTAAAATAGTTAGCCTTGCTAACTAAATGCTATTCTTTGATTGGGTGAGTATGCTAAACCAGAATTTAGAAAAGATTGAGCGTTTCGCTTCAAAGATATGGCGAACTCAGGTAAATGAAGATCCTATTTGCCAATTGAGCTTTAACGAGTATGACTATTTGAAGGTCATTCAATCCTCTCCTGAACCGATCCGATTGACTGATCTTGCGATTGAGATGCAGGTGACCAAGCCTTCAGCAACCACTATGGTTCAGAGGCTAGAGAGAAAGGGGCTTGTTGAGCGCAAAGCTTCGCTCGAAGATGCGAGGTCTAAGTTGGTTGTACTGACCAGCAAAGCTGAAGTCGGCTTAGAAGAAGAAAGTAAGATCTATCAGGTCATGGCACAAATACTGGAAAGTCGTTTGTCTGAGCAAGAATCTCAGCAGCTAAACCTATTATTAAATAGAGCTTTGAAGTAAATAAGTAAATATTTAGATATTTAGTTAGCCTTGTTAACTAATTTTTCGAGTCATATCTTGTTGATATGCGACTCACAAATGAAAGTAGAGTAAGAAATGAGTAACTCAATTAGTCGTCAATTCTGGCGATACACAATTCCTACCGTAGCGGCCATGTTAGTTAATGGCCTTTACCAAGTGGTGGATGGCATCTTCATTGGCCGTTATGTGGGGGCTGATGGACTTGCAGGTATCAATGTTGCGTGGCCTGTGATTGGTTCGATTCTTGGTATTGGTATGTTGGTGGGCGTGGGTACAGGTGCACTTGTCTCGATTCGCCAAGGTGAAAAAGATACTCAAGGCGCTAAGCAGATCTTAGCAACGGGCTTAACCTTGTTGTTAGCGATAACGCCTATTGTCTCTGCATTGCTGTTTTTGTTTGCTGATAACTTCTTACTTTGGCAGGGCGCTGAAGGGCGAGTGTATGAACTTGGCCTGCAGTACTTACACATTCTGATTGGTGCCAGTGTCTTCACGTTAGGTTCGATCGCGATGCCGTTTCTACTGCGCAACGATGACAGCCCGAACTTAGCGACGATACTGATGATTGTTGGTGCAGTGATTAACATCGTACTCGATTACCTGTTTATCGCTCTTTATGGTTGGGAGTTGATGGGCGCAGCATTAGCAACAGCGATTGCCCAGTTTGTGGTAACGGGCCTTGGCTTGGCTTACTTCTTCTCACGTCGAGCAAACCTACGTCTACGTTGGAATGAGTTGAGACTGAAGCTGGATGTGATTCCACAAATCTTTGCGATTGGTACATCAAGCTTCTTTATGTACGCTTATGGTTCGATGATGGTGGCGCTGCACAATGCGTTGTTCTCTCAATATGGCGACCAGTTGATGATTGGTGCTTACGCTATTTTGGGCTATATCGTGACAGTTTATTACCTCACAGCGGAAGGTATCGCCAACGGCATGCAGCCATTGGTGAGCTACAACCATGGTGCGCGTAACCAGGCGAACATCCGTAAGTTACTTAAGATAGCGATGATGAGTTCGGTATTGATAGGTGTGGCGTTCGTGCTGCTTCTGAACGCGTTCCCACGTGAGTTTGTATCAGTATTTAACTCAGACGAACTTCAGTTAGTTGAGTACACCGTGTTGGGTATTCGACTTCACATGTTTGCACTGGCGCTGGATGGCTTCTTAGTAGTAGCAGGTGCTTACTATCAGGCTGTGAACAAGGGCAGCAAGGCGATGTTTGTAACGATAGGTAACATGCTTATCCAGTTACCTTTCTTGTACATTATGCCTAAGTTGTACGGTGTGCCGGGGATCTGGATTGCGTACCCACTGTCTAATATCGCGCTAAGTGTGGTGGTGATGGTAATGCTCTACAAAGACTTAAAGAAGCTCGATGCTGCGCCGCTGGAAACCGCGACGGCGTAGATCGTTTTTCTTAAACTGAATGATAAAAGGTCTAGCGAATGCTAGACCTTTTTTGTATCTGTTGCTGGTTAGTTCAATGCGAGGAACTAGATATTCTTAACGTCTAAACCTGCAAGCTGATGCCAGTAACCATTACATTGGCGGCTTTCAATCTTCATCGGTTTTTGACCTTGCTCGTTCGCTCTGAAGTTATTAATTTCAGAGAAGGTATCGATACCGAGTGGGCTTAAACGAACCACATCAACCAGGTCGTGCATGTTTGGCAAATCATTGACTAGGTTGTAGCAGTAGCCTGATTGCGTCTGGATACCATTAAGGTTGAATACTGATTGGCCTTCTTGGCTTTCTACTTGTAGCCCTGTTGGGTACTTGATACAGCAGGTTTCGCAATCGTCTTTAGCTTTGTTTTCAGCGCGAGCGGTAAAGCAGCGTGCCGAGTAAGCAAGCGGCAGGTAGCCGTGGCTAAACACTTCAACTTCGAACTTGTTACGAATACTTAGCTCTTCACACTGGGTCATCACGTTGCTTAGCCATTCGCGAGAAAGCTCAACCGGCATACACCAACGCGTCATACCTTGTTTCAAGAACAGGTTCAGGGTGCGTGCGTTGTAGGTGTTCACTGCAGGGCCAACTACGAAAGGTACTTTGCTTTCACTAGCCAGTTGAATGGCAGACACATCATTGGCTTCGATAGCAAAGTCACCGTTATCGATGTACTTCTTCATGATGTTGACTTCGCTTGGTGCTTCGAGCAATGCCATGGTGGAAAGTACGACTTGCTTACCTGAAGCAGACAGCTCTTTGGCAATGTCCATCCAGTGTTTCGCTTTAATCTCACGACGCTTTGAACACACCGCTTCACCTAGGTAGATGATGTCGGCAGAGCTTGATTTCGCTTGCTCATAGAAGCTTTCAACGTCTTGTTTTGGCCAAAAATAAAGTAGAGGGCCTAATGCGTATTTCATTGAGTTCTCCATTTGGCTCTATTGCCATTTACGGTGATAAGCGCCAAGTGTGGTTTGTGTACCTTCCGATACATTCGCCAGTGTCGCATTCCAAGCTTGTTCCACTTGGTATTGTTCTGGGTTCGCTAAGTAGCGCTCGATAGCTGCGCGCCACGTGCGAGTGACTTGTTCAACATAAGCAGGGCTGCGTTGGCGACCTTCAATCTTCACTGAGGCAACGTTCGCCGCGAAAAGCTCAGGCAGCATGGATAGCGTGTTGAGGCTGGTTGGCTCTTCAAGTGCGTGATAACGCTTACGTTCACCATCGATCTCGGCTTCAAAGCGGCCTTTACACAGCGTTGGGTAACCTGCGTTTTCACCTGCTTCGTACTTATCAATAAGGATTTCGTTCAAGCGAGATTCGAGGCCAGTTTCTGTTTCTTGCCAGCGAACGTATTTTGCCGGAGAACAAGCACCAACAGTATTTGGTGATTCGCCTGTCATGTATGAAGAGAGGTAGCAACGGCCTTCTGCCATGATACACAAGCTACCAAAAGCGAATACTTCAAGGTCAACGTCAGAAGTGATGTTACGAGAAAGCTGTTTGACCTGATGAATCGACAACACACGCGGCAGTACGACACGCTTAACGTTGAAGTTTTTATGGTAGAAGTCGATAGCCGCCGCATTGGTCGCAGATGCTTGCACTGACAGGTGCAGTTCGAGATCTGGATACTTATTTGCTGCGTACTCAAGCACCGCGATGTCTGCGATGATCAGCGCATCAACACCCAGAGCTGCGGCGTTGTCTACGGCATTGGTCCAACGGTCGAAGCCATTTGGGTGAGCAAACGTATTTAGGGCAACATGAATTTTCTTGTTGTGGTCATGCACATACTGCACAGCACGATCGAGCTTTTTACCCGCAAAGTTTAGGCCTGCAAAGTGTCGGGCATTGGTATCGTCTTTGAATCCGATATAGACAGCATCCGCACCACAATCAATAGCGGTTTTCAAAGCAGGTAAGTTACCCGCTGGGCATAAGAGTTCCATTTGCTCACTACCAGTAGAATTAAGTTGAAGCGAGCATTTTATGAAGAATTGTGAATGACGGAATTGATGTAAGGCAGGTTTAGATGGATAAATCTGCTTTTACTCCGTTTGAGGTACTGACGAGTGACCGTTTTAGATGTTGGCTTGGTTTAAATATGAGGTACTTGAATTGGTTAGCTAGTTCTTATGACGGCGGTTTTGGGCAAACAACTCTTCGACATCTTGTTTTGGTTGCGGACGGTAGAAGTGGAAGCCTTGAATCGAACTACAGTTGAGGTTCGATAATAGAGTCGCTTGCTCACTGGTTTCGACACCTTCAGCAACCACGGTCAAATCGAGAGATTTACCTAGGTTGATGATGTTTTCAATTACGGTAATTTGCTTTGGTAGGGTATCGATATCAGAGATGAAAGCACGGTCTATCTTAAGCTCATCAATTGGGAAGCGAGCAAGGTAAGACAGTGAAGAGTAGCCGGTACCAAAATCATCAATGGAGAGAGCAAAGCCAAGTTTCTTGATGGCGTTAAGCATTTGAAGTGTGTGTTCACTATCACTCATTACCGCGCTTTCCGTTAGCTCGAACGTAATCGCACTTGGGTCAAGCTCGGTTGAACGCAGCAGCTTTTCCATGTAATCAATCAGCTTTGGATTACCAAACTGTTCTGGTGAAAGGTTGATCGCGACACGACCTGGAAGGATACCTTGCATCTTCCAGCGCTTAACCGTAGCAAATACTTCGCGCATCACCACTCGGCCAAGTTGTTCGATAAGACCAGCTCGCTCCGCTACAGGAATGAACGCGGCCGGGCTGATATAACCTTCGACAGGATGCTTCCAACGTACCAGAGCTTCAGCGCCGTTGATGGTGAAATCACGAGCATTCACTTTCGGTTGATACCAAACCTCAAGTCCATTTTGTTGCAGCGCTTTTTGTAGCTCTATCTCGAGCCACAGTCGCATGCGCGCTTCTTTGTTCATCTGTTCGTTGAACTTGATTAGGCGGTTGCGACCACGATCTTTCGCTTCATACATTGCTGTGTCTGCATTTTGCAGCAAGATACGAGCATCAGTACCGTCTTGAGGAAAGCTCACGCTACCAATCGAGCAGGCTAAGCGCTTGCTAAAGTGGTGAAGATCGAAGGGTTGATTGATCAGGGAAATGATCTTTTCAGCGAGCATTTCAGGTGTTCGCTGATGTTCAGGTTCTGGAAGGATAATACCAAACTCATCCCCGCCTAAATGCCCAATCACGGCCTTACGAGGCAGTAAGCGTTTAAGACGTGAAGCGACCTCTTTAATCACCTTGTCACCGATGTGATGACCAAGTGAGTCATTGATATTCTTAAAGTTATCAATGTCTAAGTAGAGCATCACTACCGGCGTATCGTTGTGAATGAACTGCTCAAGACGCTTAGTAAACCCAACTCGGTTGTAGAGCTTAGTCAGTGCGTCGATGTAGGCATCTTCACTGTTTGCCGGTGTATATTGTTTTGCGGTTTCTTGTGCGTCTTGGATAAGCACCAACTGAGTATTACTTCCAAGAACTGTGGTGGAGTCGATGTTGAGCTGAACCTTACGTTCAAAGCCGCATCGGGCACCCGTTAAGCAAACCAAACCAGACTCAGAAATAATAGAAGTGAGGTTATTATTGAAAACTGTTTTGGTTTGTTCATCGATAAATAGGCGTCCCAATTCTTCGCCAATTAACTCTGTGGTTGAGTTAAAGCCAAGCAAGCGAGCTGCTGCTGGGTTGGATGACAAGATGTAGTCACTTTCAACGAGCAGTAATCCGTCTGGGAGTAGTTGGGATAGCTTGTGGAATTTGGCTTCGGATTCTTCTAAAGAACGGACAAGTACTTGGTTTTCTGATGTGTCGAAGGCGTGAAAGACGATGTAGTCGGTTTTGTTGCCATTGGTAAGCGGAGATAGGCTGAAATGAAGGCTGGTATCGAGGTCAGTTTCGTTGAGGGTGACTTCGGCCTCAATCGTTTCGCCACTGAATGCACGCTCATAGTAAGGCTTGAGATGTTGGTAGAACTGTTCGCCCAATGTTTGGCGGTCATTCATGCCTGCAAGCTCTGTTTGACTCAAACCAGCAATATCGCAGTAACGCTCATTCACCATAAAATAGTTATGTTGAGCATCAAGTACTGCAAAAAAGAACGGACTATTTGCAGTTAGCTGGGTAAACCAATGTTGTAGTTGCTGGGGAGGCATCAAAGTACTACCAATTCTCCAAGAGCTTGAATATTCACTATCGATAAATATTTATTACTTTCTGTGTGGCTATCGATATTTACCTGTGAGTGCAGCGATCCGCTGTAATTCTCATTACCTGAGTTACTATAACTGTGATTTTCAGGATATTAAAGGTCGAGTATCAAACAGAAGTTAATTTGATACATAACAGTAACTGAGATCTCAACATCATCTATGATGCATTCCATATTATTGACAAAGTTACGGATAAGTCACGTGATAAACAAGATTCGCACTCAACTAGTTCAAAATGCCGCATCAATTTTGCGATCTCCAGTCCAGTTATTGCCTAAAACAGTACAAAAAAAAGCCTTATTGGAGGCGCTTAAGAATGTCTTTAAGGAAGCTTTAGAGGACGGTGACTTTGAGTTTTTAGAAGACAAATGGCTGAAAGTCTCAATAAAAGACATGAGGTTAAGTTGGTGTATTAGCTACAAAAATGAGCAACTGGTTGTAGCTGATAAAGAGGTGGCTGAAGATGTAAGCTTTAGCGGCAATCTTAACGATCTTGTGTTGATTGCGGGGCGTAAAGAAGACCCAGATACGCTTTTCTTCCAACGTAGATTGTCTATTGAAGGCGATACCGAGCTCGGTTTAGAAGTTAAAAACTTGATGGATAGCGTAGATTTGGACTTATTGCCGACTCCTATGAAAACTTTGTTAAATCAATTAGCTGATTTTGTGCAGAAGGGAGTACAATCCCCAGATACACAAAGTGAGGTAATGAATGCTTATTCGAACTGAAGCACCGGCAGATATACTTGTCATTGATCGTTTATTGAAATCTGTTTTTGAAACAGATGCAGAAGCTAACTTGGTTATGAGCTTGCGTGAGAATAGCCATTTAACGCTATCGCTGGTGGCTTGTTCTGATGAAGGCGAGGTGGTTGGTCACCTGATGTTTAGCCCTATCACTCTTGATGGCGACGATCATAACTGGCAAGGGCTTGCGCCTCTCGCTGTGAAAGAAGAGTTCCGCAACCAAGGCATTGCCAAATCTCTAGTTGAAGATGCGTTTTCCACTTTGGTTGATTTTGGTTACCCAGCTTGCGTTGTGTTGGGTGATCCTGCTTATTACAGCCGCTTTGGTTTCAAGGCTGCGAGCGAGTTTGGTCTGAGTTGTGTTTGGGATGTGCCTGAAGGCGCTTTCCAAGCGATTGAATTGGTAGACGGTGCGTTTGCTGGACATGCTGGTGAGATTGCTTACAGCCCAGAGTTCAACGACTTATAAGCTGATTTATCACGCAATAAGATACAAACTGATTTAGTCTAAATAAAGGAGCTTGATGCTCCTTTATTTTTTGTTAGTATCAGCCCAGTTCTAATAAGTGCTCTTTCAATAGAGGCAGCTTTCACAAAACTAGTTCTAACAAACTTCTGGTTTCAATAAACTTTGGCTCCAATAAACTTTGGCTCCAATAAACTTAAGGTTACTACCGCTAGATATGTCACAAACACACGCGCAATACCTACAAGAGATGGGCATTAGCCAATGGGAACTAAGTCACCCAGAGCGTTTAGCAGGTTATGAATCTGAATTGACTCAGCTCTCGAACGATTGCAAGTTACTGTTGGTTTCGCCTGAAAAACCTCAGGAAGATCTCGCTGTGATGTTTGAGCGAGTACTCAAAAGTATCAAGCTCGACTTATCTCAGGCTTTACACCTTCAACCGCAACACTTATCTACTGTGGATTTAGGTTCGGTTGAGTGGGTATGGTTTGCTGGTTGCGAGTCGCCTCACGAGCTGAAGGCTAAAACACTTCAATCGCCATTACTGTCTGACATTAACGGTAACAACCAACACCGCCGCGACTTATGGCAACAAATTTGTGCTTATGACTAATCAATTTTTACCGACTTCACAACAACACCTAGACGCCATTTGGAAGATAGAGCAGGCCGCGCATTCTCATCCATGGTCTGAAAATATGATCCGAGATCTTGATAGCCGAGGCGCTTGTCATCATGTGCTTGAAGTCGATGGGCAAGTGGTCGGATACTTCTTCGCGCAAAACATCGTTGGTGAAGTCACGCTACTTAATATTGCGGTAGACCCAAGCCAGCAAGGCAAAGGGTATGGAAAAGCGTTAACGGAACATTTCCTTGATATGTGCGAACAAGCTGGTGCGGAAAGTGCTTGGCTAGAAGTTCGCGAAAGTAATGTGAATGCGTTTAATCTTTACGAAAAGGCCGGTTTCAATGAAGTTGATCGCCGTCGTAACTATTATCCAACCAAGCAAGGCAACGAAGACGCCATCATTATGAGCTATCTTTTTATGTCGTTTAGCTAGTCATACTGTAGCTTTTGGCTAAGCAGAGAGTACGCGAAAAATAGGGTGTAAACTGACCCTTTAGAAAGTGACACGCTTTCTGTATAATCCGCACACAGAATTCAAGGGCAAGTATTATCTACTTGCCCTTTTTACGCTTTAGATCAGCAAAGGGCGACTATGTCTTTCCAACAAGAAGTGAGCAAACGTAGAACGTTTGCGATTATCTCTCACCCGGATGCGGGTAAAACCACGATTACTGAAAAAGTTCTTTTATTCGGAAACGCGATTCAAAAAGCGGGTACCGTAAAAGGCCGTGGCTCTAACCAGCACGCTAAATCTGACTGGATGGAGATGGAAAAAGAACGTGGTATCTCGGTAACTACGTCGGTAATGCAATTCCCATACAATGGTTGCCTAGTAAACCTACTAGATACTCCAGGACACGAAGATTTCTCGGAAGATACGTACCGTACGCTAACAGCGGTTGACTCTTGTTTGATGGTTATCGATGCTGCGAAAGGTGTCGAGGATCGTACTCGTAAACTAATGGAAGTAACGCGTCTACGTGATACGCCAATCGTAACGTTTATGAACAAACTTGACCGTGACGTTCGTGACCCAATGGAAGTGCTTGATGAAGTAGAGAGCGAGCTAGGTATGGCTTGTGCTCCAATTTCATGGCCTATCGGTTGTGGTAAAGAGTTTAAAGGTGTTTACCACATTCACCGTGATGAAACGATTTTGTATGAATCTGGCCACGGCCACGAGATCCAAGAAGTTCGCATCATCAAAGGTCTAGATAACCCTGAGCTAGATGAAGCGGTAGGTGCTGATCTTGCGGAAAGCGTACGTGAAGAGCTAGAGCTAGTTATCGGTGCTTGCCCTGAGTTTGATCATGAACTGTTTCTTGCGGGTGAATTAACGCCGGTTTACTTCGGTACTGCATTAGGTAACTTTGGTGTTGACCACATGCTTGATGGTCTAACGAAATGGGCTCCGGCTCCTCAAACGCGTCAAGCGAACGAGCGTGATGTTGAAGCGACAGAAGAGAAGTTCTCTGGTTTCGTATTTAAGATCCAAGCAAACATGGACCCTAAACACCGTGACCGTATCGCATTCATGCGTATCGTTTCGGGTACTTACAACCAAGGTATGAAGATGAACCACGTTCGTACTGGTAAGAGTGTAAGTATCTCTGATGCGGTAACCTTCATGGCGGGCGACCGTGCTCGTGCTGAAAAAGCATACGCGGGTGATATTATCGGTCTACATAACCACGGTACTATCCAGATTGGCGATACCTTTACTCAAGGTGAGAGCCTTAAGTTCGCTGGTATTCCTAACTTCGCACCTGAGCTATTCCGTCGTATTCGCCTACGCGATCCACTTAAGCAGAAGCAACTTCTAAAAGGCTTAGTTCAGCTTTCAGAAGAGGGCGCAGTACAAGTATTCCGTCCTATGCAGAACAACGATCTGATCGTTGGTGCGGTTGGTGTACTTCAGTTCGACGTGGTTGTAGCGCGCTTGAAAGCGGAATACAACGTAGAAGCTATCTACGAAGGTGTTAACGTTGCAACAGCTCGTTGGGTTGAATGTGATGACGCTAAGAAACTAGAAGAATTCAAACGTAAGAACCAATCTAACCTAGCGCTAGATGGCGGTGACAACCTGTCTTACATCGCACCAACTATGGTGAACTTGAACCTAGCTTCTGAACGTTTCCCTGAAGTTCAATTCCGAGCGACGCGCGAGCACTAATAGCGACAGTTCTACATAACACTGTTGAATAATATTAAAGCCGAATTGCTTCTAGCATTCGGCTTTTTTGTTACACTAAGAGTACACCGTTTTGATGGAGTAAAGCGTGTTTGATCTCAATTTAGTAAAGCCATTCCTCTCTGTATATCAACAAAGATCGATAACCAAAGCTGCTGAATCGTTAGAGCTAACTCAACCTGCGGTTAGTGCTGCAATCAAGAGGTTTGAAGCGGTGGTAGGCTATGCGTTATTCGTAAGAGTAGGGCGTTCAATAGAACCAACGTCAATGGCTCACAAATTGGCAGGTCAATTATCTGATGCTTTAGAGTTGATGGAAGGTGCAGTATCAAGAAAGCGTGATTTTACCGTTTATATGCCTGCGAATCTGCTCCACAAGATGCCCATGCTCAATGGTGTTCAGCTGGTTGAATCACCAATCTCTGTTGATAACGTTGTCGAGGATATCCGACTCAACCGAGTAGATTTAGTAGTCGATACTGGTTTGCCGAAACAAGCGAGCTTAGCTTCTGAATTTGCGACAACAGATAGACTGTTATTGATGAGCGATCCCGAGGTCAGTAAATTTGGTGAGCAGATTTCAATGGATGAATTTCTTGCAGCACGTCATGTAACCTTGAAGTTACTTCGCCAAGATACTCAAATAGTCGACTTTCTTTCTGAAAAGAGTTTCACCCGTGACGTGGCAATTGAAGTACGCAACCTGACGAACTTGCTCCTAGCAGTAAAAGGAACGGACTATATTGCTGCGGTTCCGGTTAGCATGATCGATTTAGCAAAAACCATCGGTTTACAGATTCATGAGCCTCCATTTTCAATGCGTCTCGTGGAGTTTGAGTTTTTCTATCACAAGAAGTATCAAACTAATGGGCAACATCAAGAATTGCGCGATGAGCTTAAACAGTTATTAAATCGCTAGAAATCGAAGGCTAAGCCGAATTCAACATAGTTTTTACTTTCAGGGTATATCGTATAGGTAACGGACGGTTTTACGTATTTCAAGTTAAAGAATACAGCTAGCTCGTGATAATGAATGTTGGTCCTAGTTTCATTTCTGATATATCCGGGGCTCGTAGCAGTATCATCTTTAATGTAAAAATCTTGGGTATCTTTTTTGAATCCGATTTCTTGGTTGAATTTGTAAAGAAAATCAGCATATTGAATCGGGCTCCACAGAGCACCCGCACTATAATCGAATGTGTCAGAGGCTTTATATTCCACGCATAAGTTTGGAAGACAAGCATCGAAATCTCTATCCATATAGTTGTAGTTGATATCGCCAAGCAGTGTCCAATTCTCATGAATCAACTTAGCAACAAAAATGCCTGTCGTGATCTCATGCTCGCTGACTTTTACGGTGTTTTCAGTGTAGTACGTGTCCCCTTGCCAGAATGAATATCCCAACCCTGCTTGCCAATAGTCTTGAGTATCAACCTCTCCAAAAACACGCAATTTATCATTGATTTGATAGTTGATATCAAGTGTAGCGACCGTTTTATCATTGTCTGGGTTTTGAGATAAGCTGACGGAAAAGATATCTGTAAAACGCTCAATAGATTCAACAAGGGTGTCATTTGCAGACGAGTAAAAAGGGAAGGTCAAAGCAAGTATTAATAGAAGGCGTTTCATGTTCAAATTCCGAATCGCTTTCCTTAGCTAGTGAGTAGAACACCCGATAATAGGAGTAACTATTATCGGGTGAGTGAGTTAAATCAGGCTAACTAT
Organism: Vibrio sp. 1CM8B; assembly: GCF_023161685.1. Classification (NCBI taxonomy): domain Bacteria; kingdom Pseudomonadati; phylum Pseudomonadota; class Gammaproteobacteria; order Vibrionales; family Vibrionaceae; genus Vibrio; species Vibrio sp. 1CM8B. The sequence continues at coordinate 404,673 of NZ_JALNTU010000002.1, read as the reverse complement.
TAGCTGCGTAAACGCTGTTGAATTGCTGACTTCGCTTTCTGTAACTTCGCTGGGTCGATAGATTGTACTCTGTCTTTTAAGTTGTTTTTAACCGCTGGAGGGAGTGTTACATCACCTCGGTCATTTATAACAATACCGTTCCCAAAAGTGACTGTTCCATTTACTTCATCTATGTAGCCTTCACCCACAATATTTCCGTGGCGATCTTTGATGTGAACGACACCACGGTCATCAGCTTCAGCTATATAGTCAGTCGTTTGAGATTTGCCATTTACCGTGATAACAATGTTGTCTCCTTCTAACCCTGCAGAAATAGTTGGCTTCGCAGGGGGATCGATTTGTGGCATATCAGCAGGTTTTAGGTGCCCATCGATGAAGTCTTTAGCTGCAGCAATTTTAGATCCGTCGAAGTGCTTCCAATCACCACCATTAACGCTGATATGAACACCCCCGTCATGTTTACGCTGGTCGTTAACTTCAACTGTTTTTACACCGTCTTCAGTCACTTTCTCAAAGCGGTAGAAGTCTTGAACACCCGCGCCAATGTCGACACGAGTCCAACCCTCACCGATAATGCCGTTACCGTATTCAGGGTCAGACAGTTGAGGCATATCAGCAGGCTTTAAGTGTTCATCGATGAAGTCTTTAGCAGCGGCAACTTTAGAGCCATCAAAGTGTTTCCAGTCACCACCATTAACGCTAATATGAACACCACCATCGTGTTTACGCTGGTCGTTAACTTCAACTGTTTTTACACCGTCTTCAGTCACTTTCTCAAAGCGGTAGAAGTCTTGAACACCCGCGCCAATGTCGACGCGAGTCCAACCCTCACCGACAATGCCGTTACCGTATTCTGGGTCAGACAGTTGAGGCATATCAGCAGGCTTTAAGTGTTCATCGATGAAGTCTTTAGCAGCGGCAACTTTAGAGCCATCAAAGTGTTTCCAGTCACCACCATTAACGCTGATATGAACACCACCATCGTGTTTACGCTGGTCGTTAACTTCAACTGTTTTTACACCGTCTTCAGTCACTTTCTCTAAGCGGTAGAAATCTTGAACACCCGCGCCAATGTCGACACGAGTCCAACCTTGGCCAACAATACCGTTACCATATTCTGGATCTGATAGCTGAGGCATATCAGCAGGCTTTAAGTGCTCTTCGATGAAGTCTTTGGCTGCAGCAATCTTAGAGCCGTCGAAGTGTTTCCAATCACCACCATTAACGCTGACATGAACACCACCGTCATGTTTACGCTGATCGTTTACTTCAACAGTCTTAACCCCATCTTCCGTCACTTTTTCAAAGCGGTAGAAGTCTTGAACGCCAGCGCCAATGTCGACGCGAGTCCAACCTTGGCCAACAATACCGTTACCATATTCTGGATCTGATAGCTGAGGCATATCAGCAGGCTTTAAGTGCTCTTCGATGAAGTCTTTGGCTGCAGCAATCTTAGAGCCGTCGAAGTGTTTCCAATCACCACCATTAACGCTGACATGAACACCACCGTCATGTTTACGCTGATCGTTTACTTCAACAGTCTTAACCCCATCTTCCGTCACTTTTTCAAAGCGGTAGAAGTCTTGAACGCCAGCGCCAATGTCGACGCGAGTCCAACCTTGGCCAACAATACCGTTACCATATTCTGGATCTGATAGCTGAGGCATATCAGCAGGCTTTAAGTGCTCTTCGATGAAGTCTTTGGCTGCAGCAATCTTAGAGCCGTCGAAGTGTTTCCAATCACCACCATTAACGCTGATATGAACACCGCCGTCATGTTTACGCTGATCGTTTACTTCAACAGTCTTAACCCCATCTTCCGTCACTTTTTCAAAGCGGTAGAAGTCTTGAACGCCAGCGCCAATGTCGACGCGAGTCCAACCTTGATCAATAATATCGTTACCAAAGTCAGGCGTATCGCCCCAGTCTGGAATGTCTAAGTCCGGACGGCTAACTTGATCTACTCGGTAAAGCTCGTCTCCATTGATTCCTACTATAAGTTTGCGATCGTTCACGACAATGGTTGCTGTACCATCGTTGTTAAGTGTCACATTGCTTGAATCAACATAAACCTCTTGCCCAGCAAGAGTCACAATATATCCACTGTCATTATCCGCGACTTTCCATGTACCAACACTGTCCATTGAAGTAGTGACTGGAAGTTCTGGGGTTGTATTACCGTTGTCAGATGAACTGGAAGATGAAGAGCTACTTAACAGCCCTGCAACCAACGCAGCCGAAGCCGCACCAACAGCAGCCCAAGTGCCGTTAGATTGTTTTTCGTAAGTGACGTCATCGATTGTGGCTGTCGTGCCCGGAGTTGCATTCGCGTATTGTTCGTTTAACTTATACTGAACAGAAGCATCAACCGCTTTCATTTGTCCATCAATGAGCTGAAGGGTTTGCTGATTTGCTAGCTCTACGTCTACTTGAGGAGCAGTAGCAAAAGCTGGTGCAACTAACACGCTAGAAATTGAAATGGCTAAGAGTGATGCTTTCATAATGTAGGATCTCGTCGTTTAATTAGGCGTCTTGCTATCGGTGCCTCCTTGGCAAGTGCGGCTATTATTTGTTCTGATGAGATTTTCAACAATATAGCCAGCTAGTGTTAATGTATAAATTGGATTTATGCTTTTATGATATTTTGGCTAATCATTAGGCTTTTAAATGATTTGTATGTGTAGTTTGAGTTCTCTACTTTATGTGTTGGCTTTTCATAAGTATTGATAGAAGGCGCGAGGTAAATATGTTCGGTTGGATAAAAGCTTGGGTTAAAAGATACGATAAGTGGTGTGAAGAGCTTGGCTTAACGCCTGAGAACAAGCGCAGTTGTGTTGCTTATCGTCGTGATCCTCAAGGGAAACAAACGGAGAGCAGGGAAGATGACACAGCAAATAAGTGACTTTCCGCTGTTTGATACTCATTGCCATGCGGATTTTGAAGCGTTTGAGCAAGGTTTTGCACCTACTCGAAGTATTGAAGGTTACGTTAAAGAAGCGAAACAAGCCCAAGTTGAGAAGCTGCTGATTCCTTCTATTGGTAAAAGTAACTGGAAAAAACTCGACAAAATCGCTCAATCTCACCCCAATGTTTACTATGCATTAGGCTTCCATCCTTACTTTTTAGAGCAGGCCAATGACGAACAATTTTCGGAACTTCGCCAATTACTCTCTTCAAAAAACAGCCAATGTGTTGCGATAGGTGAGTGCGGACTCGACTTTTTTGTGGGCGTTGAACGAGAGAAACAAGAGCGCTTTTTCATCCAACAAATGGAACTTGCCAAGGCGTTTGAGCTGCCTTTAATCATCCATGAGAGGAAGTCTTACAACCGACTTATTGAGTTGTTAAAGCAACACAAGTTTACTTTTGGAGGGGTGATTCACGGTTTTTCAGGGAGTGAACAGCAAGCTTTAGCGTGGATCAAGCTCGGTTTCTATATTGGCGTCGGTGGAACGATAACTTACCCAAGAGCGCAAAAAACACGCACAACCATCGCAAAATTGCCCCTTGAATGTCTGGTATTGGAAACGGATGCTCCGGACATGCCCATGTATGGAAACCAAGGAAATGTTAATCATTCCAAATATTTAGTTACGATCTTAAATGAACTTTTTTTGCTTAGAAAAGAGCCAAAGCAATCGATTGCAGCGCAAATTTGGCAAAATAGCCATCGCGCATTCGGTATATGTGAATAAAATCGAAGGTTTTTGTTTATCGTTTGCGTAAATTGCACTGAGCTTGTGATATGGGTCACATTTGTGTGTGAATGGTACATGAATCTTCTACGAAAGTGTGAGGACGGCATTACTTTATTAGTGGTCGCATGAGTATAATTGCCTCCGCTTTATAGCCCCATTTTGTAACACGCCAATAAATAACTAATAAGGAAGTCATAAACTATGAGCCTGTTTATGAGCCTAGTCGGAATGGTTGCACTGATCGCAATCGCAGTACTACTATCTGACAACCGCAAAGCTATTAATCTAAGAACAGTGGGTGGCGCTTTCGCTATCCAATTCGCACTTGGTGCATTCGTACTTTACATCCCTTGGGGTCGTGATCTACTTGCAGGTTTCTCTGCTGGTGTAGCAAACGTGATCGACTACGGTAAAGACGGTACTGGTTTCCTATTCGGCAGCCTAGTTAACTTCTCAGTTGACGGTATCGGTTTCATCTTTGCTTTCCAAGTACTACCAACTCTGATTTTCTTCTCTGCACTTATCTCTGTACTTTACTACATTGGTGTTATGCAAATTGTAATCAAAGTTCTTGGTGGTGGTCTTCAGAAAGCTCTAGGTACTTCTCGCGCCGAGTCTATGTCTGCAGCAGCAAACATCTTCGTAGGTCAAACTGAAGCACCTCTAGTTGTTCGTCCATTTGTTCCTAAAATGACTAACTCTGAACTATTCGCAGTAATGTGTGGTGGTTTGGCTTCTGTAGCTGGTGGTGTACTAGCAGGTTACGCATCTATGGGTGTACCTCTAGAGTACCTAGTTGCAGCGTCATTCATGGCAGCACCTGGTGGTCTACTATTCGCTAAAATCATCAAGCCTGAAACAGATACGCCAGACGACAACATCGCTGACGAAATGGACGGTGGCGATGACAAACCAGCTAACGTTATCGACGCAGCAGCAGGTGGCGCATCAGTTGGTCTACAACTAGCACTTAACGTTGGTGCAATGCTACTAGCATTCATCGGTCTAATTGCTCTAATCAACGGTATCCTAGGTGGCATCGGTGGTTGGTTCGGTATGGAAAACCTAACTCTAGAACTTCTTCTAGGTTGGATCTTCGCACCGCTAGCATTCATCATTGGTGTTCCATGGGAAGAAGCAACTATTGCTGGTTCTTTCATTGGTCAGAAGACAGTTGTTAACGAATTCGTTGCATACCTAAACTTCGTACCATACGTTGGTGAAAACGCTCAAGTTGTTGCAGCAACTGGTCAAGTGATGTCTGAGAAGACTCAAGCTATCATCGCATTCGCACTATGTGGTTTCGCAAACCTTTCTTCAATTGCGATTCTTCTAGGTGGTCTAGGTGGTATTGCACCAAGCCGTCGCCACGACATCGCACGTATGGGTGTTAAAGCGGTAATTGCTGGTACTCTATCTAACCTGATGGCAGCAACAATTGCTGGCTTCTTCCTGTCTTTCTAATTAGTTAGAAATCGATATATAGACGCCATAATAATATCGCCCCGTAGCAAGAAATTGCTGCGGGGCTTTTTTGTTTTTAGGCCTAGTGTTTCTTTGGCATAAGCATCAGCTTGAAGTCGATTAATGGGTCTAGAATTTTTTTTGAGATACAAACCGTTTGCGTTCTAAGGAGCACTACAATTTATTGATGGATACCTATAATGTATAAGCTAAAGGGATAGGATGTCTCTGTTGGCAAGAAAGTAACCTCGAAATCAACTCGAACGTTATTCTTCTGGGATTAAGCCAAAATTAGCGATACGCTATAGATGTTAGACACAACATGACTGATTTGTTGTGCCATAGACCAAACTGGTACTGTGCGGTGACAAGGATTGCAATTGGTAGCGAAAGTTATCAAGTCTTCAGGGAACCAAGTCCGTTCATTTGTGGCTACTGAGCATTACTAAAATATCCATCTATACTGGATGGAGGGCGAAGTAGTTAACTATTTGAATATATTGATCGGAGATAGAAATGAGCGATTTAAAAGCAGCAGCTCTACGTGCACTTAAACTTATGGACCTAACTACGCTAAATGACGACGACACGACTGAAAAAGTAGTGGCGCTTTGTCATGACGCGAAGACTGCAGTAGGCAACACCGCTGCAATCTGTATTTACCCTCGCTTTATCCCAGCAGCTAAGAAAGCGTTGCGTGAGCAAGGTACTCCAGAAGTACGCATTGCGACTGTAACTAACTTCCCTCATGGTAATGACGACATCGAAATTGCTGTTGCAGAAACAAAAGCAGCGGTAGCGTACGGCGCAGACGAAGTTGACGTAGTATTCCCATACCGTGCTCTTATTGCTGGCAACGAAGAAGTTGGCTTTGAGCTAGTTAAACAGTGTAAAGCAGCTTGTGGTGACATCACGCTTAAAGTGATCATTGAAACAGGTGAACTGAAAGAAGAAGCACTGATCAAGAAAGCTTCTCAAATCTGTATCGAAGCAGGTGCTGACTTCATCAAAACTTCAACAGGTAAAGTGCCAGTAAACGCGACTCCAGAGTACGCGCGCATGATGCTTGAAGTTATTCGTGACATGGGCGTTGCTAAAACAGTTGGTTTCAAGCCAGCTGGTGGCGTACGTACTGCTGAAGATGCAGCTCTATACCTAGCAATGGCTGATGAGCTACTAGGCGCTGAGTGGGCAGACAACATGCACTACCGTTTTGGTGCTTCAAGCCTACTAACTAACCTTCTTAATACATTAGAAGTGACAGACCAGACTGCTGATCCAGCAGCATACTAATATCCCAATCGGGTGTAACAAGATTTAGTCTGTTTGATGGAGTGGCGTTAAGTCACTCCACATTACCTCTTTCCCTACAAACCATACTCACTAGAGTTTGGGAGGAACTAATGTATCTACCTCAAGAAATTATTCGCAGAAAACGTGATGGCGAAGTCCTAACAGCTGAAGAAATTAACTTCTTCATTCAAGGTGTCGCTAAAAACACGGTTTCTGAAGGTCAAATTGCAGCATTTGCAATGGCTATCTTTTTTAATGAAATGACGATGCCAGAACGTATCGCACTAACGTGTGCAATGCGTGATTCAGGCATGGTGATTGACTGGAGCCACATGAACTTTGATGGCCCAATCGTTGATAAACACTCTACTGGTGGTGTTGGTGACGTTACTTCTCTAATGCTTGGCCCTATGGTGGCAGCATGTGGCGGTTTCGTTCCAATGATCTCTGGTCGTGGTTTAGGCCACACTGGCGGTACGCTAGACAAGCTAGAATCTATTCCAGGTTACAACATTACACCAACCAATGATGTGTTCGGTGAAGTAACGAAAGATGCTGGCGTGGCTATCATCGGTCAAACAGGCGATCTAGCTCCTGCTGACAAGCGTGTTTACGCGACTCGCGATATCACAGCAACAGTCGATAACATCTCGCTAATCACTGCTTCAATCCTATCTAAGAAACTGGCCGCTGGCCTTGATTCTCTAGTGATGGATGTAAAAGTAGGTTCAGGCGCATTCATGCCGACTTACGAAGCATCTGAGGAGCTAGCGAAATCTATCGTTGCAGTAGCAAACGGTGCAGGCACTAAGACAACAGCAATCCTAACGGACATGAACCAAGTTCTGGCTTCTTCAGCGGGTAACGCAGTAGAAGTTCGTGAAGCGGTTCAGTTCCTAACGGGTGAATATCGTAATCCTCGCTTGTTAGAGATCACTCTAGCATCGTGTGCTGAAATGTTGGTGCTGGGTAACCTAGCTAAAGATTCAGACGAAGCGCGCGAAAAACTGATGGCAGTACTGGATAACGGTAAAGCAGCAGAGTGCTTCGGTAAGATGGTAGCGGGCCTTGGTGGTCCAGCTGATTTCGTAACGAACTACGATAACTACCTAGAAAAAGCAGACATTATTAAGCCAGTGTACGCGCTAGAAAGCGGTGTGGTATCAGCAATGGATACTCGTGCAATTGGTATGGCTGTGGTTGGTATGGGCGGCGGTCGTCGTGTAGCAACTGACAGCATTGATTACGCCGTCGGTTTTGATCACTTCATTCGCCTAGGTGAAGTAGCAAGTGAAGATAAGCCATTAGCAATGATTCATGCTCGCAACGAACAACAGTGGCAAGAAGCTGCAACTGCATTACAAAATGCAATCACTGTGGGCGGAGAATATACAGCAACGCCAGACGTTTACCGTCAGATTCGTTCTGAAGACGTGTAAATAACAGATATCGGTATGCCTCGCGTATACCGATAAACAGAGTTCTGGTGCAAAGAGCAATAAGTTGGTGAAGAAAATGAAAAGAGCATTTATTTTAGTTTTAGATTCATTCGGTATCGGTGAAACAGCGGATGCGGACAAATTTGGTGATGTAGGTTCTGACACTATGGGCCACATCGCAGATCATTGTGACCAAGGTCTTGCAGACAATGCAGATCGTAAAGGTTCACTGACACTGCCAAACCTGTCTAAGCTAGGTCTAGCGATGGCTCACAAAGAGTCTACAGGTCGTTTTGCTCCTGGTATGGATGCAGACGCTGAGATCATTGGCGCTTACGGTCACGCTGCTGAGCTGTCTTCTGGTAAAGACACGCCATCAGGTCACTGGGAAATCGCAGGTGTTCCGGTACTGTTTGACTGGGGCTACTTCACCGACAAAGAGAACAGCTTTCCAAAAGAACTGACTGACCGCATCCTTGAGCGTGCGGGCCTGTCTGGTTTCTTAGGTAACTGCCACTCATCTGGTACGGAAATCCTAGATAACCTAGGTGAAGAGCACATGAAGACTGGCTTGCCTATCTTCTATACTTCTGCAGATTCTGTTTTCCAGATCGCTTGTCACGAAGAGACATTCGGCCTGCAAAACCTATTAGACCTTTGTCAGATTGCTCGTGAAGAGCTAGAAGACTACAACATTGGTCGCGTTATCGCTCGTCCGTTCATTGGCCCGGGCAAAGGTCAATTCGAACGTACTGGTAACCGTCGTGACCTTTCTGTTGAGCCACCTGCAGCTACCATTCTTCAGAAGTTGGTTGATGAGAAGGGCGGTAACGTTCACTCAATCGGTAAGATCTCTGATATCTACGCGGGTTGTGGCATCACTCAGAAAACCAAAGCAACAGGTATCCCTGCGCTATTTGAAGCAACCAAAGAAGCGATCAATGAAGCGGGCGACAACACTATCGTGTTCACTAACTTCGTTGATTTCGACTCAGCTTACGGTCACCGCCGCGATGTTGCTGGTTACGCAGCGGCACTTGAGTACTTCGATGGTCGCATCAATGAAATCATCGATATGATGAAAGAAGACGATGTGCTTATCCTAACCGCTGACCACGGCTGTGATCCGACATGGCCAGGTACAGACCATACTCGTGAGCACATCCCTGTGATTGTTTACGGTCAGAAGGTTCCAGCCGGTTCTTTAGGCCGTCGCGATACGTTCGCTGATATCGGTCAAAGCTTAGCGTCTTACTTTGGTACATCGCCAATGGGACACGGTACAAGCTTTCTATAATAGTTAACGAAGAGAGAGGGAAACCTCTCTCTTCTTTTTTTGTTTTGAGATTAAGGATATTTTCAATGGCTACTCCACATATTAATGCTGAAATGGGTGATTTCGCTGACGTAGTTTTAATGCCAGGCGACCCGCTACGTGCTAAATACATCGCTGAAACCTTCTTAGAAGAAGTGGTTCAAGTGTGCGACGTTCGCAACATGTTTGGTTACACCGGTACTTACAAAGGTCGTAAGGTTTCGGTAATGGGCCACGGTATGGGCATTCCATCTTGTTCTATTTACGCGACTGAGCTGATCAAAGACTTTGGTGTGAAGAAGATCATTCGTGTGGGTAGTTGTGGTGCAGTGAGCGAAGATATCAAAGTGCGTGATGTGGTGATCGGCATGGGCGCATGTACTGACTCTAAAGTGAACCGTATTCGCTTTAAAGATCATGACTTTGCGGCTATTGCGGATTACAAAATGGTGCGCGCGGCAGAAGATGCAGCCAAAGCTCTCGGTGTCGGCGTAAAAGTCGGTAACCTGTTCTCGGCTGAGTTGTTCTACACGCCAGATCCAGAGATGTTCGAAGTAATGGACAAATACGGCATTGTTGGCGTAGAGATGGAAGCAGCTGGCATCTATGGTGTATGTGCTGAATACGGCGCAAAAGCTCTAACGATCTGTACTGTTTCTGACCACATCAAGACTGGTGAGCAAACGACATCAGATGAACGTCAAACTACTTTCAACGACATGATGGTTATCGCACTGGACTCTGTGTTGCTTGGCGACCAAGAATAATCTTGATTTGTCTTAGCTTGATAAGTTAACAGATAACAAAAAGCCCCGTTGCTGCCTGAGCGTCGGGGCTTTTTATTGGATTGCGATATTTATTCTCAATCTAGTGTCTTTATTGTCAGCCTAGTGTGATTATGAGCTTACATTCTTCAACAGTAAGTTCTCACCAGACTTAGTCGGTCTTCTGCGAATCAGCATGATGAACAACACGCCACTCACAAACCCCATCAACACCATACCGATCATGTAGCGATCACTTTTTCGGTAGTGGTGATCAGAAATCGCCGTCATCTTCCCGGTTTCAAAAGTCACTCGAATAAAGCCGATGATCGTCTTCTCTGGTGAATAAATAGGTTCAACTAATTGTTGTCTGCCGATACTTGCTGTTGAAAGTGGCGTATCTAAGCCAAGAACCTCACGTACCGAGAGGGCTTTTTCACTCGAAGCCAGTCGAATACCCTCTGCATCATAGATGGTGGTATCGAACACCAGTCGGTCTTGAGATAGCTGGTTAGTCAGATCAAGCAATCGCTCTTGGTCTTGTTGCGTGATCATCTTGCTGGCTGAAAGTGATGCCTGAGAGATAAGCAGCTTGGTAAGAGTTTCCAACTGTTTTGCTTGGATCTTCTCGTTACCTTTACTGATCACGACCGTATTTTTAATCGTTACAACGAACATGGTAGCCAACAAAATGAGGGCTAGCATTCGTAAAGCGTTACGTATTGAGAACAATGATTCATTCATGTTTCACGAAGCCTGAAATAAACAAATGTTATGATTAAGACATATTGAGACTTGCGTTTTCAAATTGCAATAGGTTAACGTTTAGCATAGTTAATTAGGAATCATACACATGGACGCTCAGAAATATCTGCCGATAAAAAGGCATACGACATTATTAACTCGACTCCCCGAGACTCGTTTCGCTTCTCAACTCGCTAAATCCAAAGCCAATTGGATTGTGTTTGGTGAGTACTTATCTCCACAATCTTTCGATGACATCGACTTTTTTACTGGCACTTACAACACCATCCTCGATACGTGGAAGGTTGGGCATTATGAAGTGGCTTTGATGTCAGGCAATCTAACACCAGCACACGAAGAAATCCTCCAAGCGCTAAAGCTTGATTATGCTTGCCTTAGCGAGGTCCCAGACTTATCTAAGCCAGGTTTGATCGTGATGGATATGGATTCTACAGCGATTCAAATTGAATGCATTGATGAGATTGCTAAGCTAGCTGGAGTGGGAGAGTTAGTCTCTGAAATCACAGAACGAGCGATGCAAGGCGAGCTCGACTTTGAACAGAGCCTGCGCCAACGAGTAGGAGCACTGAAAGGTGCGGATGAGTCGATATTAGAGCAAGTGCGTCAGTCTTTGCCATTCATGCCAGACTTGGTCGGGCTGGTGAATACTCTGAATAAGCTTGGCTGGAAAACAGCGATTGCATCAGGCGGTTTTACTTACTTCTCTGACTATTTGAAAGATACCCTTGATCTTGACCATGCTCAGTCGAACACGCTTGAGATCGTTAATGGTAAGTTGACGGGTGAAGTCTTAGGTGATGTTGTTTCGGCGCAGACCAAAGCGGATATCTTGGTAGAGTTGGCTGAAGAGTACGAATTGGAACTGCACAATACTGTTGCCGTTGGTGATGGTGCCAATGACTTGGTGATGATGGGCTCTGCAGGTTTAGGCATTGCCTACCACGCAAAACCAAAAGTAGAGCAGCAAGCTCAAACCGCTGTGCGTTACGCAGGTTTAGGCGGGGTGCTGTGCATCTTGTCGGGTGTATTAGCTAAGCAGCAGAAGATCAGCTGGCAAGCAAAACCTTAGGAGTTCTACCTAAGTGCTATTAGCTATGTATCTTATTTAGCAATAGTGGCTCAGACACAAAAAAAGCAGGCTATCAGCCTGCTTTTTCTATTTTCATGCTTAAGTTAAGGCGCCACTCGAAGCTAGCGTGTTAGCTCTAATCGAATCAGCACTTCATCGGTAATGTCTTCTATCTCGCCATAACCGATAAACGCCGTCACCTCATTCTCTAGCTTCTTAGCTTGATGCATACTGATGCGTGAAAGCTCTTCTAAATCCGACTGGAATAAACTCGTTAGCGGATTAAAGATAGGTGCCGTGGTTACTCGCAATACATACACATCACCTAAGTGCTGCGCTTTCTTAATGAATAAGATGCGTTCCTTTGCTGAGGCGAAGTCTTTGACTAACTTGGTGTGTACCGATTGGATCTTGTCACCAAACTTCACTGCGGCAATGTACACGTCATGATGCTTCGGTTCTGCACCTTCAATTCTTTTCAGTGGTTCAGCCAACAGCGAGTTGGTGTGACCCTTAAAGATTGGCTCCAGTGAGAATTTTTGGTTGTGACCAAGTTTAGCGAGTAACGCTAGATGCTTATTCAGTGGGAAATTCACACCAATGATCTTACAGCGCAGCGTTGAACTTGGCTTATCAATGAATATTGGGTTACTGACCATCTTGCTCAACAAAATGTTGTGCAGTGATTCGAGCAGCGAATGCGTTGGCAGTATCTCTTGCTTCTTAATCAGCTTACTTTGGTTTTGATCGATAAGCCCATTAAGGAAAGCGATAGTACGCATTGTCTTGGCGTTCTCGGCAATAACCAACTGCACGTTGCGGCCATTCGGACTCACTCGAATTACGTGGTAAGGCACGGTGCTCAGTGGCAGGTTCTTGTCATAGAGCTGCAGTTCATTGAAGTTCACTAATACCGGATCATTAATCTTGAGTACCATTGGGTGCTCAAGGCTAATGCTTAGTCCACGTTTCGAGATATCTAAGGTGTGCCCGTTCGCCGCTGCGCCATCTTGTGATGTAAGTTGCAACGGTGACTTAAATTGGTATCTCGGCTCTTTACGACGAGTCTGAGAGTCAAAGTAGATGCTTTGAATATTACCGACGACAGTACGCGGGTGACGGAAGCGGTTCAATTCACTGCTTGGAATGCGTGGCTTTTCACTCAGAAGATAATCAGCCGCACTTTCGTGATCGCCAATCTCTTGCAAGATTCCGCAATGCGTCAGTTGAGCTGAGCTTTGAGCTAGCGTATCCGAGTGTTTAGCTAATGCTTGTCGTTCTGTGTCTGACAGTTCGAAAACCGAGAACTTGAACGCCTTCCAACTTTTACGCTTACCACCGATATGCCAGAACAGTTGTCTTTGTTCACGAGAGGCTTCAGGTAGCATCATTGAATAGAACAAGGTCTTGTTTTGGTGTTCATGGGTAAAAGAGTAGATAACGTTACTGGTTCCCTTCACTCCTGGTTTCGCCAGCAGGTTCATACGTTGCTCGTTGAACAGGGTGCCCAGCGCTTGTTGATTACGCTCGTCGTGCCAGTATTGCCATAAAGGATGGTTATTATCCGTCAGTAGGGCAAGCTTGAGTTCGCTGCCGCTGAAAAACAGGGGAAGGTTACAAGTGTGCTTTAGATAGGTGTGTTCGATTCCTCGAGTACGAGTTCGAATGACCCTATCTTGATTCTCATGGCTGGTTTTCTTGCTGGTGCTATTTAAAGACTCATCGAGTAAGCGAGCCACAATATTGTTGTCGCTTACCTTGATGGTTCTTAGAAATTTGACCGCGTTGTTCTCATAAGATTCGTCGATACCCAAAACACGAAATTCAACCGCTTGGTTAACATCGTTTTCTTGGGACTTTTCGATAAGCTCTGAGAACTTAACGCTGATGATCTCGCCGAGGTTGTATCTAAAGGCACTCGGTACCTTGAACTTTGCACCCGACGGGGAGATATCAACCGTTACACCATGTAGGCTTTGACCTTTCGATGTGGTGATCTCGACCTGCGAGCTAATCTTGAGTCTGTTCTCTTGGCGCTTTAAATCGTAACCTAGGTTAATAGCTTCTGCTTCATACGGGCTATTGGCGCTAGTAATGTCGTGGTTACCTTGAGAAGATGTTTTAACAATGCTCAGTGGCTGAGCTCGCGGAGTCATTACCAACTCCCATGCGCCTTCTGTGTAACCCTTAAACTTTTTCGTACCACGTTGATACGCGTTTAACGCGATGTCATCGAGCCAGTGCTTACGGCCGTCTAACGTGAACTGACGACATTCATTATCAATGCGCCCACGTAAATCAATGCTCTTTGTACACGGAGCCATGATACGATTCAGTTCCATTTTAACCAGCAGTTTTAGAGACGGAGATTCGCCTTCTGTCATTTGAGAAAGAAGGAATTCGAAATCTTCGGCGTGGTAGGCCGGGATAAGACGTTCTGCTACAGATAGAATTTCAGATTGCTGCATACTTTTCTTGTTAGAATGGACGGTGCATTTATGTTATCGACTAGTTTAAATCGATCTTTAAGTATAAGTGGTATGACTGCAACGTTTATTTTCACCCGTACGGTCAAATAAGTCACAAATTGACAACATCATTGTGTAACTGAGTAAATTATTGAGGTTTTATGGCTAAGGCAAAACGAGCTTATGTGTGTAATGACTGTGGTGCTGACTTTCCACGTTGGCAGGGGCAGTGCAACGCATGTGGTGCTTGGAACACGATTACAGAAGTTAGGTTAGCCGCTTCACCTCAAGTAGCGCGCAATGAAAGATTATCTGGTTATGCAGGTGCAGTAACAGAATCGAGCGTTCAGACATTATCTGAAATTAATCTACAAGAAGTACCACGCTTTAGTAGTGGCTTCAAAGAACTCGACCGCGTACTCGGTGGTGGTGTTGTCCCTGGTGCTGCGATCCTGATTGGTGGTAACCCAGGCGCGGGTAAATCAACACTATTATTGCAGACCATGTGTCAGCTCTCTTCTCAACTGCCGACTCTTTATGTAACAGGTGAAGAATCCTTACAGCAGGTTGCAATGCGCGCCTCTCGACTTGGATTACCAAAAGAGCACCTAAAGATGCTCTCTGAAACCAACGTAGATAAGATCTGTCAGGTTGCTGAAAAAGAACAGCCAAAGATCATGGTTATCGACTCCATCCAAGTTATGCACGTTGCTGATGTTCAGTCTTCACCGGGCAGTGTTGCTCAGGTTCGTGAATCGGCAACCGCATTAACGCGCTACGCAAAACAGAATAACGTTGCTGTGTTCTTAGTTGGACACGTAACTAAAGACGGCACCTTAGCCGGGCCAAAAGTGCTTGAACACATTATTGACTGTTCTGTTCTATTGGATGGCGGAACCGATAGCCGCTTTAGAACACTGCGCAGCCACAAAAACCGTTTTGGTGCAGTCAATGAGCTTGGCGTGTTTGCCATGACAGGCCAAGGACTAAAAGAAGTCAGTAACCCATCGGCGATCTTCTTGTCTCGTGGTGAAGAAGAAACCTCGGGCAGTTCGGTGATGGTTGTGTGGGAAGGCACTCGTCCATTGCTTGTTGAAATCCAAGCGCTGGTGGATTATTCCCAGCTGGCTAACCCGCGTCGTGTCGCTGTCGGCCTAGAGCAAAACAGGCTTTCGTTGTTATTAGCGGTGCTGCATAAACACGGCGGCTTACAAATGGCTGACCAAGATGTGTTTGTGAATGTCGTCGGTGGTGTTAAAGTAACCGAAACCAGTGCTGATCTTGCGTTGGTGATGGCTCTACTTTCAAGTTTCAGAGATCGCGCATTGCCAAAAGATGTGGTGGTATTTGGAGAAGTAGGCCTAGCGGGTGAGATTCGACCGGTACCAAGTGGGCAAGAGCGTCTTAATGAGGCATTTAAACACGGCTTCAAGAAAGCGATTGTACCGGCGGCTAACATGCCTAAAGGTGGTATTCCTGGAATGCAGATCCATGGCGTAAAAAAATTATCAGAAGCAATTAATGCTTTTGATGAGTTGTAATTGAGCTCACTTCAGCTACTCTATACAGCAGAAATTCAGTCTAACTTAAAACGCCAATTGCGCTTTAGATTAGCACTAAACTAAACAATCATTTAGATTGTTTCTACAGATTGCCTTTTTCTATATGTTAGAAAAAGGCAAAGTTTTTTAGTCCCAAATGCATGCAAAGCTATCAGTCTTCACAGATTGTGATATACTCTGCGCGCATTTTATATCCTATTAACAGAGTAAGACAATGGCAGATTTATCGAAATACAGAAACATTGGTATTTTCGCGCACGTTGATGCGGGTAAAACAACTACCACTGAGCGTATCCTTAAGCTAACTGGTCAAATCCACAAGACTGGTGAAGTACATGATGGCGAATCAACTACTGACTTCATGGAACAGGAAGCTGAGCGCGGTATTACTATCCAATCAGCAGCTGTAAGCTGTTTCTGGAACGGTCACCGTCTAAACGTTATCGATACTCCTGGACACGTTGACTTCACAGTTGAAGTATACCGTTCTCTTAAAGTACTTGATGGCGGTATCGGTGTATTCTGTGGTTCTGGTGGTGTTGAACCTCAATCAGAAACTAACTGGCGCTACGCTAACGAATCAGAAGTATCTCGTCTGATCTTCGTTAACAAACTAGACCGTATGGGTGCAGATTTCTACAACGTTGTTGACCAAGTTAAAAACGTTCTAGGTGCTACTCCTCTAGTTATGGTTCTACCAATCGGCCGCGAAGATGAATTCGTGGGTGTTGTAGACCTTCTAAGCCGTAAAGCATACGTTTGGGATGACACTGGTCTTCCTGAAAACTACGAAATTCTAGATGTTCCTGCGGACATGGTAGATGACGTTGAGCAATACCGTGAAGAGCTAATCGAAACTGCTGTAGAGCAAGACGATGACCTAATGGAAGCTTACATGGAAGGTGAAGAGCCTTCTATCGAAGACATCAAGCGTTGTATCCGTAAAGGTACTCGTGACCTAGCGTTCTTCCCAACTTTCTGTGGTTCTGCATTCAAGAACAAGGGCGTACAAATCGTTCTTGACGCTGTTGTAGATTACCTACCTTCTCCAACTGAAGTTGATCCTCAACCTCTAATGGACGAGAACGGCGAAGAAACTGGCGAACACGCTATCGTTTCTACAGATGAAACTTTCAAAGCGCTTGCATTCAAAATCATGGATGACCGTTTTGGTGCTCTAACTTTCGTTCGTATTTACTCTGGTAAACTGAACAAAGGTGACACGATTCTTAACTCATTCACTGGCAAAACAGAACGTGTTGGCCGTATGGTTGAGATGCAAGCTGATGACCGTAACGAACTAACTAGCGCACAAGCTGGTGACATCATTGCGATCGTTGGTATGAAGAACGTGCAAACCGGTCACACTCTATGTGATCCTAAGCACCAAGTAACGCTTGAGCCAATGGTATTCCCAACTCCAGTAATCTCAATCGCTGTATCTCCAAAAGATAAAGGCGGTTCTGAGAAAATGGGTATCGCGATCGGTAAAATGGTTGCAGAAGATCCATCTTTCCAAGTTGAGACTGACGAAGAGACTGGCGAAACTATCCTGAAAGGTATGGGTGAACTTCACCTAGACATCAAGGTAGATATCCTTAAGCGTACATACGGCGTTGACCTAACTGTAGGTGCTCCTCAAGTTGCTTACCGTGAAACTATCACTCAAGCAATTGAAGATAGCTACACGCACAAGAAGCAATCTGGTGGTTCTGGTCAATTCGGTAAGATCGATTACCGTATTAAACCAGGCGAAGCAGGTTCTGGCTTCAAGTTCAACTCTGTAGTTGTGGGCGGTAACGTTCCTAAAGAATTCTGGCCTGCAGTTGAGAAAGGCTTCGCATCTATGATGGAAAACGGCGTACTAGCTGGCTTCCCAACTCTAGACGTTGAAGTTGAACTTTTCGATGGTGGTTTCCACGCAGTCGATTCATCTGCAATCGCATTTGAAATCGCAGCGAAAGGCGCATTCCGTCAATCTATGCCTAAAGCTGGCGCGCAACTTCTTGAGCCTATCATGAACGTTGACGTGTTCACTCCAGACGATCACGTTGGTGATGTTATCGGTGACCTTAACCGTCGTCGTGGTATGATCAAAGATCAACAAGCTGGCGTAACTGGTGTTCGTATTAAAGCTGACGTACCTCTTTCTGAGATGTTCGGCTACATCGGTCACCTACGTACTATCACTTCTGGTCGTGGCCAATTCTCTATGGAATTCGCACAATACGCACCATGTCCAACTAACGTTGCTGACGAAGTGATTGCAAAAGTTAAAGCAGAAAAAGAAGCTGGTAAGTAATTAGCCCTTTTCTCAAGTAACTAAAAAAGCCCTGCAAGTGAAAGCTTGCGGGGCTTTTTATTGCTTGTAACATACTGCGAGAGATGCGAGATGTGATATGGTCCCTAAAAAGTAGACACAGGGGTTGTCCCGTATTTAATCAACACGGGACTGATAAAGCAGGGAGAGACTAACGCTTTAAGTCGATGTAAATCTGCTCTACCTTGGTGCGAGCCCAATCTGTTTTACGCAAAAATTTTAAGCTCGATTTAATGCTCGGGTCTTTTTTAAAGCAGTTGATGTTTACCATGTAACTCAACTCTTCCCAACCGTAATGTTCAACCAATTCAGTCAGTAGCTTCTGTAGAGTGATACCGTGAAGTGGATTATTGTCTTGTGTCATGAGATGTTCTCGCCATTTATTTGAGCTAAGTATACCAGTTTCGCTTTATGAATTATCCGACCATTTTAGTTCGTAATCGGTGTGGATAATCGACAGCTCTTCTCTGCCTGTATCACCAAATAATTTAACTTGAGCCTGCATCCATTCTTCGAATCGTTTTATCTTTTCTCGATGGAAGTAACCTGGAGGTGCACATAAAAAATAATTGTATTTAGGCTTCAGTGCTATGTTTCCGATTCGGACGAGTTTCTTTTCCTGCAAGTAGCGATACACCAAGCTGTGCTTAACCAAGGCTACGCCTTGAACGGATAGCGCACCTTCTAACACAAAATGAGAGCCATCAAATTGCAATGATGTGCGGCCAGCTTTTACCCCTGCGACTTGTAACCAGAGATTCCAATCCATATCAGGCCAACGGTCTTCAATCAGTTCCGCTTTATGCAGATCGTCGATGTCATAGATACCGTGTTTGTCTTGATAGATAGGGTGGCAAACCGGGTAAATGACCTCGTCCATCAACCAGCGTGATTCGATGTTTGGGTAGTTTCCATGACCGTATCGAACGCAGATATCGACATTAGAATCTTCAAATGTGACTAGCTTGTTGGTCGGCTCAATTAGCATGGATAGATCAGGGTGGCGATCGCGAAAGTCGCCAATTCTCGGTACGAGCCAATGCTGAGCAAAGGAAGGCACGGTAGAGATCGACAGCTGAGTCGGGTTAGGATCTTGGTTGATGCGTCTCACCCCATCTTGAATATGGGCAAAGCCTTTCTTCGCTTGCAGGTACAGTACTTCGCCTTCATGGGTTAATACTATTTTTCGGTGCTGACGAATAAACAAGTCTGCACCTAACCACTCTTCAAGTTGGCGAATTTGCTGGCTGACAGCCGCAGCCGTGACAAATAGTTTCTGTGCGGCGAGTTTAAAACTGCCTGTTTCAGCCGCCGTGTAAAAGTAATAGATCCCTTGGAATGGTGGAGTTCGTTCTCTCACATTAGTTTTCCTTAACTGAATGCCAGTATCTATCGTTTGTCGATGTTGCTCTGTTGGTCGATTATTGACCATAACAAAGCAAAAGATCAACAGGAGAAAGGCTATGAATACGATCACAGCAACAGGAAATACCAACCATTCATTTTTATCATCATTATCAATTAAGAAATTCTATTCTAAAATATGCCTGTATTTTCAAAATCGTAGAACCAGAAAGCAGCTGTCTGAGCTACCCGATTATTTGCTGAGAGATGTCGGGATTACGTCGGAACAAGTCGAGAAAGAACTGAAGAAGTCATTTTGGGAGTGATTCAAGGCAACGTGGCTTTTAACTCGACGTTGCTTTAACTCAACATAGTTTTGTCGGTGTCGGGAGGTTTACGTTACCGTTCTATGTTGAGTTAGGCACATTGCTTATTTAAGCCTATTCCTTGTTTAAGAAATTAGTAGTTGAGATCTAATTATCCAATAGCTCGTTTACTTCTTCGTGCAACCAATTAGTGAACGCAGTAATACGCTCTTCTCTTGGGGAGTTAGGATCAAAGCATAGGTTGACTTGAACACCAGGTGTCATGCCAATATCAAAGGGCTTCACTAACAAGCCGCGTTCAATGAAGTCACCAGCCAAGCTGTCTGTTGCCAAGCAAACCCCATGCCCCGCCATGACCGTGGTTAACCCCATATCAAAGGTACCGACTTCCATCCACTGAATGGTGCTGCTTTGAGTTGATATGTTTGCTTGCCTAAACCATTCCTCCCACGGGAAACAACCGCTATCAAACTGAATCAGCCAACATTTGAGGAGTTGTTCAGGTGATGTGAAGTTCAAAGAGTTTGCGAGTTCAGGGGAACAAAAAGGGTAAACCGGTTCGTTGATTAGCATCTCAAGAGTCAAGCCTTCTTCAACGCATAGATCTTCGCCCTGCAGAATAGCCACATCAATCTCGCCATGTTTTAAATTTGGGGTATCAGACCCTGTTAGCACCTTAATTGGGATTTCTGGGTGCTTTACCGAGAACTTCCACAGCCTAGGCAGTAACCAACGAGAAGCAAAAGAAGGGGGAGTTCTAACAACAAGCAGCCCTTGAATAGGTTCTGATTGGATCTTGTTTAACCCCAGCAGAACCTCTTGAAATCCATCAGAGACATGTCTAAAAAGTGTGTGCCCTTCATGCGTCAAAGTCATTGCACGCCCCTTACGAATAAAGAGCTTACATCCAATCTGTTCTTCTAACTGTCGAATCTTCTGGCTGACGGCTGCTTGAGTGACGAACAGCTCTTCAGCCGCTTTGCTGTAATTGCTCAAGCGACCCGCAACTTCAAAGTAACGGAGACCTGAAAGGTGACGCAGTCTATTGTCCATAATCTCAGCTTATAGTCCTTGTTAATAATGGTTGTTCGATTATCGAACAGGTTGTTTTCATAATAGCGATAAATAAACAGGGAATACAAGAGAGAGAACATGAAAGCAATAACCTGCTGGGTCGGTATATTTGTTACTCAGGTACTTAAAATCAATGATAATACTAAGGTGAGGAAGCCGACTAAATCTAGACAAGTTGTTTGCTTGGAATCGTTAAGTCATCGAATGAGAAAGGATGTCGGCTTAGATTACGAGAGTAGTGATGCTGCGGATTATACTAAGTACTTATAATGTGAGCTTACAAAAAAAGGAGCCATAATGGCTCCCTCTCTATTTTGGTTACTCTTCCCAAACTACCAATTTATCTTTTGGCCAGTTGTGTCCGACTTCGTGGTACTTTTGTTCAAGTATGTGTCGCTTTATCTTGAGAGTAGGGGTAAGAACACCATTATCGATGCTCCATGGTTCCTTAATCATTAGTACGCCTTTGATCTTCTCATGAGAGGCAAGCTGCTCATTCATTTTCTCGATGACTCGCTTTGTGGTTCTTTCGTAGCGAGCTCGATCAAAATTAGGGAAGTCATGCGGTACGACAAGTAGGATTGGACCTGGTAGGCCAAGCCCTATCAAACACATCATTTCTACACGACTATACTCAAAAAGTTTGTTTTCGATTGGCACAGGAGCCACAAACTTACCTTTCGCGGTTTTAAAGGTATCTTTTTTACGTCCACGAATCGTTAGGTAGCCTTCGCTGTCGATATCACCAATATCACCAGTATGCAGCCAGCCGTCAGAGTTAAAAGACTCTTGGGTTGCAATGTCATTTTTGTAATAACCGGAGAACATGCCTTTGCTTCGAACCAAAATCTCTTCGTCCTCAGCAATTTTGAGTTCGATCCCCGGGCCTGCGTTACCTACAGTACCAATTTTGTCAGCTCTAAAAGGGTGATTAATCGTGCTGTAGGCGAAAGACTCTGTCATTCCCCATGCCTCGGTAATGTGTAGACCAACACTTTCATACCATGCAAGTAGAGCGGGTGATACAGGCGCAGAGCCACATCCAAGAACACGAGCTTGATCCAAGCCTAGGCCATCGGCAAGCTTCTTCTTAATGATGTTGTTGATAAACGGAATCTTAAGTAAGAAGTTCAGTTTCTTCTGTGGCAATTTGTCTTGGATTCGCTGCTGGAACAGCGTCCATAAACGAGGAACTGAAATGAACAGAGTGGGACGATGCATTTTCACATCATCAATAAACGTGTCTAAAGACTCAGGGAAAGCCGTGACCACGCCACCCATTACTGAAGAACCAAAGATATAAACGCGTTCTGTAATATGAGCAAGCGGTAGGTAAGAAAACAGGCGATCACCGGGTTGGATACCAATATGGTCGATCAGCCTTTGAACTGACCATGTAAAGGCGCCGTATGTAAGCATTGCCCCTTTTGGTAATCCAGAGGTGCCTGATGTATACACTAATGACATTAGCTTGTCGTCGTGATGTTGAGGACGTTTAGTGGATGGTTCATGTGTATCGATCAGCTGTTCAAATGTGTGTTGGCATTTGGCTGCCGTATCGTATGGTAGAGAGATGCTGATCAAGTTCGGATTGTCATCCAATACCTTTTGGGTAGCAGTAGGATCATCTAGTTTACCTGCAATCACTATTTTACTTTCACTATGCTCAATACAGTATTGGATGGTATCTGCACCAGCTGTTGGAAAGATTGGGACGCTAACAAAATCTCCTAACATCATGGCAAGATCGCAGATAAACCACTCTGCACAGTTTTTCGAAACGAGAGCGACTCGATCGCCGGGTTGGGCTCCGAGTCCTTCTAACGCTGACGCCAGTTTCAGTGCTTTGTCGGCTACTTCTTTATAAGTAAATTCGACAAATTGGCGGTTAATAATTTGTTTTAAATAGACCTCATTTGGGCGTTCTTGTGCCCATTTTAGGATCATTTCATTTGGTGTTGGGAGAGCTGTTGCGTTTTCTTGGCTAAACTCGTTAGGCTGAATCATTGTCTAACTCCATGTTTTTCGCTAAGTTATTTTTGTTAAAATCATGTTAAATGTACCATGATTTTTTCTTTTAGGGAGTAAAATTAGCGTTTTCTGTTATCTGTGCAGGCACGCCTGTAACTCGCTGGGGTTACACCTGTCCTTTTCTTAAAAATTCTCGAAAAATACGACACATCCTTGTATCCACATTGATAGGCAATTACAGCTATTTTTGACTCGGTATCCGCCTCAATCAACTTTTTAGCTAGTAGAACTCTTTTGTCACAAACAAAGTCTCTAAAGCTTACCCCAAAGTGTAGATGAAACTTTTTCGAAAAGTAGGTTGTTGAACAATGGCACTTCTCGGCGATCTCCGTTTCTCTGATTTCTTTGTTTATGTTATCCATAACATAGTTAACAACCTCAGAAGTAAACAATTTGGTAGGCAGTTGATTGTTGTTATTTATGTCTCTGTCGAGATCGAAGTGGGATTCGAAGATATGCTGTGTTTTACGCTTGAGTTCTTCGAATATACTGGTCAGATGATTACTGTTTGTTTCGATAATGAAAAATATATTCTTATGATTTCGAACGATATTAGGTAACTGATCCGAGCAAATAATGACTATTCGCTTGTTCAAGTTTTCACAAATAGATAATGCCATTGTAAGTAGTTGAAGTTTATCCGGTCTATTCAAGATAAAAAATACCAGTCTGACATCTAAGTTACTGATTATAGATATATCTTGCTTATGATTTTCAATGAGGAAGTAGTGGCTTATTTTATTGATAATAACAGTATTAAATTCACTGTCTTTATCTGATAATAAAGGTGTGACTACTTTCATATAAATACCAACTCTATTTCATATTAAATTGTGAGTTAAAAAATAGATAAATTACGAAGCATAATAATTAGATTAGAAGTACCACAAAAAAGTGCAAGTAAATGGCAAGAAAATCCTAACCTAATATATCTCTCACCTCTAGATTTAGTTTACAGGTAAACAAAGCCTGATATGTAAATCAAGGAGAGGTTCTCATGGATAAGTTTTTGAATAATTGTAAAGAATTCATGAAAGATGAAGAAGGGTTGACTGTTATCGAGTATGTAATCGGTGCAGCATTATTAGTATTAGGTATGACAACTGTATTTTCTGGTTTAGGGAATACCCTTGCAACCAAACTGAATACAATCGTTAGTGGTTTATGACCGAAAAGTAGTGAAGCAGCAAAGAGGGCTTACTTCGGTTTCCTACATTATTGCTGCTGCTTTACTTGTTATTGCAATCGGGTTGGTTTTTTCTGGGATGGCAACAGCCTTACTAAGTAAAATCCAGAGCATTTTTTCGAGTGTATGAATTGAATATATGATTAATGAGCCTTCGGTTTTTTGGGCATTGCTAATTGCAGTTTCGGTATACGATGTTGAGAAACATCGTATACCAAACAAAATATTGATATTGTTTTTGTTTGTGTACTTTTTATCAATGTTTAACAGCAATTACACCTTTAATGTTTTTTTAATGTCCTTAGTTGGATTCGTGGTGTTTTTTTGTTTTGGATTACTCTTATATTTTGTAAGAGCTATGTCTGCAGGAGATGTGAAGCTATTAGGTATTGTGGGGATGTATCTCGGGTGGGGGAAATTACTTGATGCATCGTACTTTATCTTACTTTCTGCTGGAGTGATCGGGACTTTCTACTTGCTATATAACTTTTCCAACTCGAACAGTCTTAGTATCAAAGGCTATTTTGAAAATAAGCTAATTGTGCTTGGTGGAGTAGCACCAGTATCAAATGAAAGTACTAGTTTGCACGCTAGGTATTCAAATAAGGTGACAATGCCTTTTGCACCCTCTGTTGTTATGGGATTAGCGATGTATAGCTACTTTACTTAAACCTGTTGTTGGTTAGCTTTGTGGAGAGGAATAATATATGGATATTATAGGGCGTACTGCTCCAACAACTTTGAAGCCTCAAATTTCAGCCCCGGCCGTTCCTACATCTATTGATATGTTGGGTGTTCCTGAAGTCGTTATTGAAAACCTCGTACTCAAGCATTTGTCTGCTTACCCTAAGTCAGATGTGTTAGAGCTTTCTAATTATTTGTGTGTTGTTACCCATATAGTGGAAAGTGCTCTAGCCGTTTTGAGGAAGAAGTCATTAATTGAGGTGTTTCAACCTACCTCAGACCTTTCTCTTTCATCAGTCTCCCATAGTCATGTCCGTTACTCCCTTTCTGAGAAAGGACTTGAAGAAGCTGATCTTGCCTTTAAACGTGATGCTTATTTAGGGCCCGCGCCAGTTTCGCTTGACCAATACAGTGATGTGGTCAAACAGCAAGACCTGAGAGTAGAGCTAGTCACTAGACCACATGTCGAAGCTGCTCTGGATGATGTATATGGTGTCGACAAAATGATTTCAGTGCTAGGGCCTGCAATCAATTCTGGACGTGCTTTGTTGTTATATGGGCACGCTGGTACTGGTAAAACCTTTGTCGCGAGCCGTATTGTGAATGCTTTGCACACCTCTGTATTTATTCCTTATGCAGTCTATGCATTAGGTAACATTATCAAGGTGTTCTCGGCGCAACATCATAAACCGTTGGATAGTAACGGCAGCGATCAAAGCATTTCCCTCAAAGATCAGTACGACAAGCGTTGGCTTAATTGTGAAAGGCCTAATATTCAGGTTGGGGGAGAACTAACTATGGATATGCTTGAAGTTAATCATTCAGAGAATAGTCGTGTCTGGTTAGCCCCAGTTCAAATGATGGCAAATAATGGGATCTTTATCATTGATGACCTTGGTCGTCAGCCCATGCCGGTGGATGCGCTTCTTAACCGTTGGATTGTACCGATGGAGTACTCATTCGACTATTTGTCGCTGCCTAATGGTCAGCAGATAACGATGCCATTTGTATTAACTCTTGCCTTTTCTACCAATCTAAACCCCAAGAAAATAAGCGATCCTGCCTTTTTACGTCGTTTGGGTTACAAGATTGAATTCAAGCCACTTAATCAGCGAGATTATGAAGCTTTATGGATGAGTGTCGTTGCTGATAAAGAGGTAGAGCTTCAAGACGGGTTTTTTGAGCGTTTGTCTCAAATGCACACGCTTCTAAAAGTGCCACTTTTCCCATGTTTACCGAAAGATCTCGTTGGTATAAGCAAAGACATTCTTTCGTTTGAGCAACTCCCACCTGTTATCACATTCGATATTCTTTCCATGGCATGGGAAGTTTATTTTACCTCTGATGGACACGAGGAAGAGAATAATGAATAAGAGTCAAGTTTTCCTACTGTTTTTGCTGTCCGTAGTATTCGGCTTAGCGGCTGTATTTTTTGCTAAGCAGTGGATGGATGATCAAGTTCAGCCAACCGTTGAAGTTGAAACGGTCGAGCGTCACCCCGTTGTTGTCGCATCACAAGAAATTGAAGCCGGAACTATTATCGAGGATCAGTTTTTAACCACCAGATTGATGGAAGTTGATTGGATTAATGAAAATAACTATTCGGATAAAGCAGAGCTGATTGGCAAGGTTGTTGCGAATACTGTCTATGCGGGAGAGGTGCTTCACAAGTTACGATTTACTGTACCAGGAGAAGGGTCAACGCTTGCAGCTCTTATCCCTGAAAATAAACGTGCGGTAACGATACGTGTTGATGATGTTATTGGTGTGGCGGGTTTCTTATTACCGGGTAACAAGGTTGATATTCTTAATACGGTTTCTTACGGGAAAAATTCTGCAGCGACTCAAACAGTATTAAAAGACATTAAGGTTTTGGCTGTCGACCAAACGGCTAAAACGAAAGAAAACAGTCCGATTATTGTACGAGCGGTAACACTTGAGATGACGCCGAAAGAGGCAGAGAAACTTCTCACGGCTAAAAGCAAAGGCGATATTCAGCTGACTTTGAGAAACCCACATGAAGTTGAGAAAAAAGTGGTTCGTCGATATGTGCCTAGACCGAGTGTCACCATTATCAAAGGTACAGAAACATCTAATGTGCGCGTCAAGGATTGAGGTGAAATATGAGAATATTAATTGCGTGTGTTTTGAGCCTGATTTGTATTTCGACGGCCAGTGTGGCGGCGTTACAAACGGGAAAAACAGTCACGGTTCCACATCATAAATCTACGCATGTCGTGCTGTCGGGAAAAGCGGCGAAGGTTTCTCTTGGTGATCCTGAAGTTTTAGATATTGTAATTTTAAAATCAAATGAAGTGTTTTTAATTGGTAAAAAATTAGGTGCGACAAACCTAATGGCTTGGGACTCTCGAGGTCGGTTAATTGAGTCTATTAACATTGAGGTTACTCATGATCTTAATAGCCTTAAAGCTAAATTATATGAGTTCCTTCCTGATGAAACTATCGAAGTGCACAGTGCGCAAAACCGTCTATTATTGAGCGGTCAGGTCAGCAACCAACAACAAATGAATGTGGCAATGCGAATCGCAGAAACCTATTCGTCAGGGCAGGCTGCTGACGCATCAAAAGAAAGCGGAAGTGAACAAGCTGCAGCGACAGGTGTTATTAATTTAATGTCGATCGGAGGGGCTCAGCAGGTCATGTTAGAGGTGACGGTTGCCGAGGTTCAAAGAAGCTTGGTAAGAAAGTTCGATGCGAACTTCCATTTCTTCCAAACCAGTGGGTCTGACTTTTCTTGGGGGGCGTCTTCAGTCCCTGCCGGAGTGTTAGGTGCAACCCCAATTTTCAATATTCCTACCTCTACCGATTACGGCATTTTAGGTTCTTTCATTGATAGCAATACATTGTTTACTTTCGCATTGGACGTAGCAAAACAAAATGGTGTGGCAAAAGTCTTGGCTGAACCGAACTTAACCGCGCTAAGCGGTTCAAAGGCTGAGTTTTTAGCGGGGGGAGAATTTCCCATTCCGGTGCCTGACGAAGATGGTATTACCATTGAATATAAAGAATATGGTGTGGGTTTAAAGTTCATCCCAACGGTACTGAGTGACAAAAAAATCAACCTAAACTTAGCGGTTGATGTGAGTGAGATTGCCAATAGTAGCTCGTTAACGATTGATCCTGGTACCACCAATGCGACTTACTTTATCCCTCCAATTACCCGAAGAAGTGCATCGTCGACGCTTGAGTTAGCCGACGGTCAAACCATCGGTATTGCGGGGTTGTTGAGTGAGAATGTTAGGGACATCAGTAACAAGATGCCAGGCTTTGGCGATGTGCCGATTTTAGGTCAGCTTTTCAATAGCCAAGAGTATGTATCTGGTGAAACAGAGCTCGTTATTCTTGTTACTCCTCGACTCGCTAAACCTATTGACCGAACGAAAGTAACGTTACCAACTGATGCCTTTGTTGATCCTAATGATTTGGAATATTACTTGTTAGGCCGAAGCGCTTACATCGCTGAACCGTCTGAATCTGATTCAGAACAATCTCAAGCTTCACAGGATATATCACCGACCGATGGTGGTAGCGAAGGCTCATTTGGCCATGATTTATAAGGGGATAGATATGACTAAAATAATGATGATCTTTCTCGCAATGTTATTGGTTGGCTGTGCGAACGATGCTCGTTTAGGGCATTCGGTAGCACTAGTGAAAACAGAGCAAACGTATAACCCTAATGCGACCCAAGAGAATTTACTCGAAGTACCTGATGGTACAGGGGAGCGGATGCAGACTGGTTACGACAGATATGTTGGCAGAGGTGAAAATGATCTGTCCGGAAGTAGTAGCCAGATCTTAGAAGATTTTAACTAAATCTGGAGGTACTCATATGTTGTATCGAGTATCACAAAGCCCTAAGAAACAACAAGGCTTAGTTGCGGTGATGATTACCGCTGCCTTGCTGGTTTTTTTAGCTGTCTCAGCGCTAGCTGTAGACATAAACCATATGGTTGTAAATAAAACGCGCTTACAAAATGCAGTCGATTCTGCAGCGTTGGCTGCCGCAACCATATTAGACAATAGTAAAGATAAAGATGCTGTAGACGCAGAAGTGGGTACGGCACTCAATGCCATGGCAGCTTCAACTGGGAATCAAGAAATTGATTTCTCTACTGCTTCTATAAACATTGATTATTCCAATGATCCACAGGACTTCACTGGCAGTGCAACTTTTGGTGCAAATAATGATGTTTATGTGCGTGTTCGTGTAGATGCACTAGAGATGGATGAATTCTTTATTCAACTGTTTGGTCTTGAAAAAGTGGTATCGGCAAGTGCTGTTGCAGGTCCGAGTTCAGGCTTAGCTTATAATAATGTTGTACCCATTGGGGTGTGTATTGGTGATGGCACCTCAGATAACGACATTTCCCCAGAAGACGGCTTTCATGATGAGACCGGTGAAGAGATAACCAATGTATTTGGCTATGAGGTAGGGACGGTTCATGCCTTGAAGGTGGGAGATAATAGCTTATCTGAAATGGGCAATGGTAATTACCACCTGTTGGACTTTGGTTCCGGTGGTAAAACAATCAAAGAAGGCTTAGGTGGTAGTTATGATCAGCCAGTTAAAATTGGTGAAGATATCACAACCAAACCAGGTGGTACGGTTGGCCCGACAGGTGATGGTTTGAATACTCGTTTTGGTGATTATGGCGGTGGCTTATCGGCATCCGATTACCCTTCTGATTATGTGACCACAGAACCTACCAATGAAATAACGATTGACGCCAATACCGGAGAGATAACTTTCGACGAGAGCTACGATTACGCTCAATATAAGTTAGATACTAATGCTTGTATAGCAAGTGGCGGTTCTGGATGCGCATCTAATGGTGTTGCTTGGCGCAGAATTTTACCTATACCTATGGTGGATTGCTCAGGTAAAAGTGGCGGTGCTACGGAATTTACAGTGAATAAAATTGGCTGCTTTTTCTTGCTGCAAAAAGCACCGACCAGTAACGCAGGTACACCCGCCGTTTTTGGTGAGTTTATACATTCTTGCAGTGTCACTGGTGGCTCTGGTAGTAATCAGTCGACAACCGAAGGGGCTTACAGGATTGTTTTGTATAAAGATCCTGATAGCGGGGAGTCGTAATTATGACACTATCTAATAAACATCAACGTGGTTTTGCTGCTGTAGAGATGGTCATTGCGACCCCCGTGTTACTGTTTTTTTTGGGTTTGGTGATCGAGCTTGGCAATGTTCTGATTCACTACAATGTTATCTCTAAATCTGTGCAAAATGGCGCACGATATGCTGTTAGTGAGGTTTACGATACTAAAGGTGGCACTATTGCACCAACTTCGGAGATTCAAAATGTGGTGGTTTACGGTCAGAGCAGCGTGGGGACGGCAGTACTATCTACATTGACGACATCAGATGTAACAGTAACACCACCCTCTATTGACAGCTATGTGCGAGTAAGCGTGACATATGACTATGTGCCGTTGTTTCTGTCTATTCCTTTATCCGCCACAAGTTTTTCTATTCCGTTAAGTGTCACTTCGGTGATGAGGGTATTGTGATGAAAAGGCTTAAAAGACGAATCAAAGGGCTGGCCATTATTGAGTTCACTTTAGTCTCATCGTTAATTTTTCTATTGCTCTTTCTCATTTTAGCGTTGGGTGCCTATATATTTTCGCTGCAAATGGTCAGTGAGGCGACTAGGAAGGCTGCTAGGTTAGCGACGGTCTGTTACGTCTTAGATAGAGATAATATTGCCGGAATGGTGGTGGATGATATTCCTCTTGTTGGGTTTACTAATGCGAACTTAGAAGTGGCTTACTTAGACGCGAGTGGGGGAGAGATTGCTTCTGATTTTGAAGCGAACTTTGGTGATATTAAATTTGTGCGTGCTAGGGCTACGGGCTATGGCATTCAGTTAATCAGTAACCTAAGCTTTTTAGGAAATAATGGACTTCTTGCAGCCCCTGCGTTTGAAACAATACTACCAGCAGAAAGTTTGGGAGTGGTGAGGCCTCAAACTGAAACCAGCCCTAACATATGGAATAGATGCCCATAAGCGGTTATTTAAAAGGAGATAAATGTATGGGGGAAGCGATCAAAATAACGCCGAATGAAAACGATAAGGATATGACTCGTTTAAGAACGAATCTAAAGGTTTGGTTAGTCCATAGTACTGACGGTTTTCACTCGCATATGAGTCAAGAGCTAAAAAAATGCCGAAATGTTCATGTGACGTCGTTTTCTCTTGCGGCAATGAGTGAAGAGTACTTAAAAAGTGCGGATGTTCCAGAGCTTATTTTCGTTGAAGCTCACGGGAATTGGGCGCAAAAAATGGTTGAGTTGCAAGGGTATGATTTGTCTTTAGAAGACAAGGACTTGTCTTTAGTTGTGCTCGGTGATGAAAGTGATAATGGGTCACTAAAAATCGCACTGCGTTTAGGAGCTTCAGATTTTTTGTCTCACAATGTGACCCTATCAGACCTACTGCCACTCTTGAAGAAAACGGCCTCTGAAAAGCTTGAGAACTCCAGTTACGGAGAGTTTATCTTGTTTTTGAACACTAAGGGAGGGATGGGAGCAACCACCTTAGCGTTAAATACTGCCATTGAAATGGCCACGCAACATCCTAACGAAGTGCTTTTACTCGATATCGATCTTCAATTTGGCGTGATACCTGATTATTTGAACATAACCCCCACTTATAGTGTTTCGGATGCGATCAACAGTTCTAATGATTTGGATGAAATGTCTTTGGGGTCATTGGTAAATAAACACGAATCGGGTCTCCATGTTCTAAGCTTTAAGCATGAAAATAACGCAGATGATTTCGAACAGGCTCAGAAAATTGGCAGATTACTTCCAATTCTGCGTCGTTTTTACCCTTATGTGATCATTGACCTGTCTAGAGGCTTAGACCACGTGTTTGCATCAGCAATATCACCTGCGACGAAAGTGCTTTTGGTTTTGCAACAAAGTTTAGTCTCAGTCAAAAACACCAGTCGATTAATTAAGTCTTTGAAGTTTGAATATGGCCTACAAAGCGACTCAATAGAGGTCATTCTCAATCGTTATGAAAAGCGACATTCAATTAAGTTAAAAGATGTAGAGCAGGCGGTGGGTAATCACAATATACATCTTATGCCTAACGATTTTAAAGTTGCGCTGGAGAGTGCCAACTTGGGGCAGCCGTTAGTTCAGTCGAGAAAGAAAAGCTCTATTACTCGCTCTATCATCGATTTGTCTCATGTTCTATCACCACCAGAACAAGAAGAGAAAGGGTGGCTGAAAAAGTTGTTTTCATAATGGGTTGATGAAAAGTAAACACGAGGGATTGTGATGTTCTTTAAACGAAAAAATGTAAATCCAGAGTTTGAAAAAAAAGTAGAACAGATTTCGCATGATTCAGAAGATGCCAATCCTGTTGACCGCTTATCCAATGTTGAGGTGTCTAGTCACTCTAGGAATACTGAAGCGAGCGTTGAAAAGGAAAAGGCGATTGATGAGGCTCGAAAGATTTTAGAGCAGGAACTGTCAATCAAACACTTCTTTCATAAGCAGTTGCTTGAGACATTGGATTTAGGATTACTTTCGAGCTTGGAGAAAGAGCGTGCGAAGTTAGATTTGCACGAAGCTATCGTACAGCTAATGGCTGAAGATGGTAGCCATGCTCTGAGTGCAGAAGGTCGTAAGCGGGTTATCAAACAGATAGAAGATGAGGTTTTTGGCCTGGGTCCGTTGGAGCCTTTATTAGCCGATCAAACCGTGTCAGATATATTGGTCAACGGCCCTAAAAGTGTTTACGTGGAGCGAAAAGGTAAACTTGAAAAAACACCCTATACTTTTCTTGATGATCGCCATTTAAGAAACATTATTGACCGTATCGTCAGCCAGGTTGGCCGTCGCATAGATGAAGCGTCACCTATGGTAGATGCCCGTTTAGTTGATGGTTCACGTGTTAATGCGATTATCCCACCTCTCGCACTTGATGGTCCTTCTGTTTCTATCCGTCGTTTTGCTGTCGATCGTTTGACTATGGATAACTTGATTGACTATAACTCAGTGTCTCCTCAGATGGCTAAGTTTGTCGAAGCTGCGGTTAAAGGTGAATTAAATATCTTAATCTCTGGAGGGACTGGCTCTGGTAAAACGACAACACTTAACATCTTTTCTGGCTTTATTCCTAGAGATCAACGAATTATTACCATAGAAGACTCGGCGGAATTACAACTTCAACAACCTCATGTCATTCGTTTAGAAACTCGCCCTGCAAACCTAGAAGGTAAAGGCGAAATCAGCCAGCGAGAGCTCGTAAAAAATACCCTGCGTATGCGCCCTGACCGAATCGTGGTTGGTGAGGTTCGTGGTAGCGAAGCCGTTGATATGCTGGCTGCGATGAACACGGGCCATGACGGCTCACTTGCTACCATTCATGCGAATACCCCTCGTGATGCCTTGAGTCGTGTCGAAAACATGTTCTCGATGGCTGGGTGGAACATATCAACCAAAAACTTACGAGCTCAAATAGCTTCGGCTATCCACCTTGTTGTTCAAATGGAACGCCAAGAAGATGGTAAGCGTCGCATGGTGAGTATCCAAGAGATCAACGGCATGGAAGGTGAAGTGATTACGATGTCTGAAATATTCCGTTTTCAGCGTAAAGGTATTGATGAAGATGGCAATATTATCGGTTATTTCACTGCAACGGGGGTTGTGCCTCAATACCACGACCAGTTAGTCAAACGTGGACTCGATCTGCCTTTCGAGCTCTTTAGTGAGACCAAAGGTTAAGGAGAGATTATGGACAATGTAAGCGTTTCATTAGGTCTATTGTTTATCGCAGTACTTTTTATTTCCCAAGCGTTGTTGTTACCTGCTGCAGGTAAGAAAGCGAAGCATAAAGAGCTGTCTCGCCGCTTGAAAGAGACGCAACGTAATATCGATGCAGAGAGTTTGTCATTACTCAAAGAACACTATAACAAAGAACTTTCCCCGCTGGACCGTAAGCTCATCGTCATCTCTTTTTTCGCGGGCTTGAAAAAAATGTTGGAACTTGCAGGAATGAAAGTGGCATTAAGCCGATTCTTACTGATTATTTCTCTTTGCGCTGTGCTGCTCTCATTGATATCGATAATGACTAACCAAGTGTGGTTCATAAGTGTAGCTGCATTCATTTTCGTTTGGGTTATTGCTTACTTGTTTGTGCAAAACCGAGTGACCTACCGAATGGCTCGATTTGAAGAACAACTTCCTGAGGCGTTGGATATTATTCGACGTGCCTTACAAGCAGGGCAACCGCTCGTTCAATCATTTAATGAGGTTGGCGAAGAGCTTCCTGACCCAATAGGTACCGAATTTAAGAACACCTATAACTTACTGAATTATGGTTATGACTTACGTTTAGCGATTTTACAGATGACAGAGCGAGTACCCACCGTATCAATGTTGGCTTTTTCTAGTGCCGTAATGTTGCAAAAAGAGACCGGGGGTAACTTATCTGAGAACCTGCAAAAGGTATCAGAAGTACTTAGAGCGCGTTTCAAACTGGAAAGGAAGGTAAAAACACTCTCTGCTGAAAGTCGTTTATCAGCATGGATATTAACGTTATCGCCTTTCGGTTTGTTTTTCGCATTGAGGGTAGCTAGCCCAGAGTATATCGAGCCACTTTATAAAGACCCACGCGGTTTATCGATGGTCAGTGTCGGTATTGTTCTTTTGGCCATCGGGGCCTTGTGGATTAAAAAGATCATCAGCATAGAGATTTAACTTATGGAACTACTCAATATTGAAGTCTGGAAGCAGATGTTAGAAGAGTTTGGGATCAGCTCTCAAGTAGTTATTTATGCGATGATTTTGCTCACTACTGTCTTGTTAACATTGACTGTTGGGTTTCTGTTTTTAGGTGCTCGATCTCCTTTAGACAAGAAGCTAAGACAAATATCTGAAGAGGGAAGTGTCGGTGGCCGAAAACCCTATGATTTCTCAAATACGCTTGAATCATTAAGCCCTTTTTTAAGTAAAGGTAACAAAAAGGATAATGAAACTTACTCAGAAAAGCTGATGCATGCTGGGTTCCATGAGAAGAGTTCATTATCAGTTTTTTATGCGTTGAAGGTTTTATCTAGCTTAATAGGCATCGTCGCTGCTTTTATGGTCTATTACATATCGTTGGGCGGAGATTACAATAATTTGCTCATCATGACTTGTGTTTTTCTCGGAACATTCACGCCAAATATTGTTCTGAACAAGTTACAAAAAGAGCGTCAGAAAAAAATAAGAAATGGTGTCCCTGATGCGCTTGATCTTCTTGTTGTGTGTACTGAGTCTGGGCTTGGTTTTAATGCAGCCCTTGGCCGTGTCGCATCTGAGCTCTATGTCTCTCAGCCGGAGCTTGCAGATGAACTAGAGACTGTGTTTGCTAAAATCCAAGCGGGTGTCACTATGCCTGATGCGCTTAGGCAGCTTATCGAACGAACCGGTTTAGTCGAATTAGAAGGCTTGGTTTCTTTGCTTTCCCATGCGTCGAGAATGGGGGGGAGTTTAGCGCAAACACTCCGTGATTATACAGAAGACTTTAGAGATAAACGTCAGCAAGCCGCTGAAGAAATTGCGGCGAAAATACCGACTAAGATGTTATTCCCCATGTTGATATTTATTTGGCCTTGCTTTTTCATTGTCGCACTTGGCCCAGGACTATTGATCGTAATGGACGCATTAACTGCGCCGGGAGCAAGTTTATGATGTTATACAATAAGTTTCTTCTACTACTGTTGCCAATTTTGCTACTTGGTTGTGCTTCTTCGGATGAACCGACCAATCAATTTGATGCAGAATTGTATTCTGGCAAACCAATCGATTCTTTAACTAGTGATGATCCACCGCTAAATGAAAAAGAAGCAATTATGCGCGGTGACATTGCTCTGCGAGACAACAATATAGACTTGGCCTTATATGAATATATACGCTCTTTGTCCTTCCCTGAAAAAGAGTTTCACGATAAAACCTTGTTCACTATTGGCCAAATACATTCGTCTCGCGGTAATTATGCGTTGGCCGAGAAAGCTTACCTAGCAGCGCTAGACTTTAACCCAGCCCACACCGAAGTATTGGAGCAGTTAGGTGTTTTGTATACAAAGCAACGCCGTACCGATGAAGGTCGAAGCTATTTCTTTAAAGCGATAAATTCAGACCAAGTTCGTTTAAAAAGTAGTGAAACAATCCAAAATTACCAAGCGTTGAGCCAAAGTGAAGTGGCCAGTTTGAAGGTAGACAGCATGTCTCCAGCATTAGCTTATATGGGGATTGGTGTACTGGAAGATGTTGACGGAAAGCATCAGATCGCACAAGAGTACTTCAAAAAGTCACTAACGATAGATAAAAGCTCAGTCAAAGCTTTGTTGAATATGGGCTACTCCCACTACATGTATGGTAACTACAAGGAAGCGTATCAGTACACGCGTTCAGCTTTAGAGTTAGAGCCGAATAATGAAAAGGCTCAGAATAATCTGGCGCTTATTTACTTGGCCTCAGGGGATATTAAGAAGGCAACCAACGTATTCATGAGGCACATGGACGCCCCAGAAGCGTTGAATAATGTCGGTTATTTCCTGATCTTACAAGGAAAGCCCGATCAGGCTGTTCCTTATCTACAGCAGGCCATAGATAAAAAATCATCTTACTACAAAGTAGCGAATGAAAACTTAAACCGAGCACTAGCGGAAGTGAGAGAGATGGAGCAGTAGTAACTATATGTTGGCTCAATGAAAAGGATATTCATATTGCCTAAAAATGAGAATT
Organism: Vibrio sp. 1CM8B; assembly: GCF_023161685.1. Taxonomy (NCBI): domain Bacteria; kingdom Pseudomonadati; phylum Pseudomonadota; class Gammaproteobacteria; order Vibrionales; family Vibrionaceae; genus Vibrio; species Vibrio sp. 1CM8B. The sequence continues at coordinate 368,086 of NZ_JALNTU010000002.1, read as the reverse complement.
TTAACAAAGATACCATTGTTATTTCTGTAGTTTGGCTAATTTGTGCCACTGTGATTTTTATTTATAAATGGGAGAGTGTTTCAATACTGAACCTGAATGATAACGATGATTACATGCGTTTTGTTCAGTTTCAAGAATGGATGAAAAGTGGCCATTGGTATCTTGAGCCGATGAGTAATTTCAATGCCGAGGATGGCCTGATTATTCATTGGTCTCGATTTCCTGACTTAATGCTCTCTTTCGTTGCCTTCCCATTGTTATTTATGGTTGATGATAGCCTTGCTTATACTATCTCAATTTCAATTGTTCCATTGTTTTATTTATTGCTGTATGCATTGTCATGTTTCTATTTATGTGAACATTACTTTGGAGGGAAGTATCGTTTCATAAGCATGATGTTTGCAATTTCCTCGCCTTCAATTATTCATTTCTTACCCGGTTCTATTGATCATCATAATATTCAACTTATTTTAGCAACGCTCTTCTTATCGGTAACACCGACTTCTATCGACAACCTAAGGCAATCATGGCGAGTGTATGCTCAGGCCATTTTTCTGTCTCTATCTCTATGGACTGGGATGGATAATGTTTTGTTGTTTATGATTTTCTTAATTATTTATACAGTGTATTACTGCTTCATTCGTGACGAGTGGTTTAGTTATATCTCTAAGCTATATGTAACTTGTATGATTTTTGGAACCTGTGCAGTTTTATTAAATAGACCTTATGATGAGTTTTTTGTTTTTAAATATGATGAAATCTCATTTATTATCATTATTCTATTTTTTAGTGGTTGGGTTTTTGTCAATGCTTACAACCGATTGACTAATAATATAAAAAACTCAACTCAAAGATTTTTTTTGTTTGTTTTTCTTGGTTTGTTTTGTTTACTTCCGGTTGTTATTCTTTATCCATCACTGACAAGTGCTTTGCTTATTGATTACCCTCCGGTACTTAAGCTGTACTGGCTAGATCAGGTCACCGAGGCCAAATCTGTAGTTGATTATATAGCCATTAAAGGTTTCTTCTCTGTCGAGAACTATGCCTTATTATTGGTCCCCGCTATTTTATACCCAGTTTTTAGGATTAAAAATCACCACTGTGCAATCTTATACCTCATATTTATTTTTAACTTAGCCCTTGCGATTTTTTGGCAGGTTAGAGTAATACGATTGTGCTTTGTTTTAGCGGCACCTTTTCAAGCGTACTTTATTATTAAAATATCTGAATATGTTAGATATCCACTACTGAAAGCGCTGGTTATTCTCTCAGGTGCCCCATTGACGTTAGCGTTTGTCATTCTCGTTTTGTCTCCAGCAGAGGAAGTGACTACCAAACCTGATGAGAGCGACAAGCTACCAGTCATTTTTAAGGTGTTAAAAGATAACGGTATTAACTCTCATACAATTCTTTCAGGAATAGAAACGGGGGCACCTGTATTAGCTCAAACGAACAACAGTATAATCGCCGCGCCTTATCATCGAAATATTGTGGGTAACCAATTTTTAATCGAAGTGATGTTAGAAGAGGACATGCTTCTAGCAAGAAACAAAATAGTCGATAAAAAGGTTGATTATATATTGATCGGTAATGACCCTCATTTAACTCTCCTAAAGGATTCTGGAAGCGAGGACTCTTTAGTTAGAAGACTTCATGGGGATAATATTCCGGCTTGGTTAGACGTTACATATGATGGGATTGAGGATGGTTATCGAGTTTTTAAAGTAAGGAGTGAGCATGAATAAACAGAAAGTAGCAATATTACTCCCATGTTATAACGAAGCCGGAGCCATTGGTGAAACCGTAACGTCTTTTCAACAAGCCTTACCTGATGCATCAATTTATGTTTACGACAACAATTCAACCGACAACACGGTCAACGAGGCGTTACAAGCTGGGGCGATTGTGCGACATGAGCCGCGCCAAGGTAAAGGGGAGGTTGTGAGGCGGATGTTTTCTGATATCGACGCCGATATCTATGTGATGGCTGATGGTGATGATACTTATGACGCCTCAATATGCCCCGAGCTGATCGACCAACTAAATAATGAAAAGCTCGATATGATCATTGGCAGTCGCGAGCGAACTTCAATGGCTTATCCCAAGGGACATATCCTTGGGAACAAGATGTTTTCATCTCTGATTAACTTAGCATTCAATGCGCAATTGAATGATGTGTTTTCTGGCTATCGAATTATGAGCCATAGATTTGTCAAAACCGCACCTATCTTCAGCGATGGTTTCCAGATAGAAACAGAACTTACCGTGCATGCGTTACACCATAATATGTCAATCAAAGAAGTCTCGACTCAATACCAATCTAGACCTGAAGGGACTACCAGCAAACTGAACACCTTGAGCGATGGTCTCAAGATTCTAAATTTTATCTTGTTCTTATTGAGAGATGTAAAGCCGATGTTTTTCTTTGGCTCTCTCTCGATATTGCTAGGTTTTATTTCATTGATCTTGGGTATCCCCGTCATTGTTGATTTTGTTGATACAGGATTGGTTGAGAGGCTACCTACAGCTGTTTTGTCTAGCTCAATAGCTTTGATCGCGGTGATGTCTTTTTTCTGCGGTTTGATACTCGATAACGTATCACGAGGTAGGCGAGAGATGAGAATACTCTCTATTTTAAGATTTAAGGACGATGAATGACTTAGCCGAGATATTTGGCTAAGAGCTCAATCCTCGAGAGCATGAGCTTTGAGATGGCATTACCAATTATATAGCGGGTGCTAGGTAGATTAAATTATGTAAGACGAAAGTAAGAAGCAAGCGACTTGCTCACTTCTTACTATAAATCTTTTAGACTGCTAAACCTGTCATTGCGCCAAAGACCATGAATAATCCGACAAGCCCTACAATAGGTAACTTCACGGTTTTCAATAACCACACACCAACAATGATCAGAGCGAAGTCTATGCCGCTGCTTACTGCGCTTGTGAAGATCGGTTGATACAGGGCCGCAAGTAATAAACCGACAACCGCCGCATTCACACCAGTAAGAGCGCCTGCCACCAAAGGTTTGCTTGCAATCGCTTGCCAGTTCTTCAGTACACCCAGTAGCAATAAGAAGCCCGGTAAGAACACAGCAATCGTTGCGAGTAGTGCGCCTGTTGTCGGTGCCGATGGCATCAATACATAACCTAGGTAAGTCGCAAGTGTAAACATAGGCCCTGGTACTGCCTGTGCTGCTGCATAACCTGTTAGGAAGGCATCTTGAGACAGTTGGTCACCAATACCATTTTGTAGCAACGGAAGTACCACGTGGCCGCCACCGAATACTAAGCTACCAGCTTGGTAGAACAGGCCAAACACTTCAATACCTTGAGAGTAAGCACTGAATAGAGGCAGACCAACCAGCAAAGCAACAAAAATCACGAGAGGTGTTACCGATATTTTTTGTGTTGAAGGTGTCGTTTTTAGCTCTTGAGACGTCAAGAACTTACTACCAACCATCGCTGCAAATAGAAGCACTAAAACTTGAGGCCAGATGCCTGGAATCAGTAGCAGGACAATCGCGGTAATCACACATAAAGCGGTCGCTATCTTCGATTGGCAAAAGTTTTTGTACATACCAAAGGTTGCATCAGCGACAACCACTACTGCTAATAACTTAAGCCCGTGAATGATTGAATTGAAAAGTGGTGCTTCCAATAGCTGATTGCTCACCAACGCCAATATCAGCATCAGAATCACAGATGGGGAAGTGAAGCCGACAAATGCAGCAATAGCACCTGTTAATCCACCTTTCTTATAGCCAACCGCAAAGCCAACCTGACTTGAGCCTGGGCCCGGCAGAAATTGGCTAAGAGCGACAATCTGCCCGTACTCTTCGTCGGACAACCAATTCAGTTTCTCAACAAAGGTTTTACGGAAGTAGCCAATGTGTGCTGCTGGTCCACCAAAGCTAATCCAGCCAAGCCAGAAAAAGGTTTTAAAAATTGAAAGCATGATCGATTCCAGATAAATGTTTAGCGTAATTTAGGTGGAGTTAGACTATGATTCAAATTAATTGTTTTAATTATAACTATGAATGAAATAGGTTGATTGGCATGGCTGATTTTAATTGGAAAGGGATCGACCTTAACTTGTTGATTGCACTGCAGGCTTTGTATAAAACGAATAGCGTGAGTAAGGCTGCTGAGCGTTGTTATGTCAGCCAATCTGCGATGAGCCATAGCTTACAAAGGCTACGAAAGTTGTTTGATGACCCTTTGTTTGAGCGTGTAGGTAGCAAGATGGAGGCGACCGACCGAGCCATTGAACTATCAAGTACCGTGGACGCGCTACTGAATACCATCCAGTCTGAAGTTCTGTTATCTAAATCGTTTGATGCAGAGACTTATAAAGGGACTTGGAAGATTGGTCTCACTGATTATGCCGAGCAGATGTTCGCTCCAATATTGTTTGACCTGATTAAGCAATCCTCTCCTTATTCCCAAGTAGCGTTGTTCAATGTAAACCGTAGTAACTACCAGCAACTCTTTGACGATGCCAAGCTTGATATGACGATAGGCAGCTTTGGTGAGGTACCAAAGCAATATCGAACAAAGCATTTGTATACGGAGCAACATGTTTGTTTACTTGATCAATCGGTTCTATCTATTGAGGAGCCGATGTCGCTAGAACAATTTGTTGCTGTCGAGCACGCGCTTGTTTCCCCGGCAGGGGCTTTAAAGACGGGAGTGGACACTCGTTTAGGTGAACTCGGTTTAAGCCGGAAAGTCGCGATATCTTCCAGTAACTTTTTAACTGTTAAACGACTCATTCGTGGCAGAGAACTATTGTGTATTGTCCCCAAGCTAGTCGCGCGCAAGGATATGGATAGTGAAGAAACCTTACTAGCTGTGAAGCCACCAATTGATGTTCCAGATTTTGATATCCAGCTTGTTTATAGAAAGGCAAAGCATTTAGATGATAAAAATAAACTACTTAGAAAGCTGATTACTAATGCGATCTCATCTGTGATTTCCGAATAGTTTATTGTGTCGGTTAATCGTCAAATTTATATGAATTAATTTTAGAAAAATCCGGTTTATTATAAGAACCCGACTATACTTAATTTACGACTCAAAGCAGTCGTAAAGAATAGGCTTTTTGATTTACCTAAGTAAAAAAATTGGTTATATCTTCATGATATAGCTTAAAAATCTACCAGGCTAAACGGACTTAGTTGGTCTTAAAAGCGCTAGCTCCCCCTAGCGCTTTTTTCTTTCAGTTGGATTCTGGTAATAGGCTCTGAATCTTCTTCAGCAGTTTTTCGATCTCTTGTTTTTCATAACTGGCAGTCACCTTAGACTGGCTACTTTCTCTCGCAAGCAGTGTGGTTTCGATATGATGTTGTAACAAGGCATCTTGCGAGTTGGCGTTGAGCTTCTCTGCAAGTCTCACCGCTTGCTGTCCTATTCTAGTGAAATCTTGTTTGATGGTTGTAAGTGGCGGATTGAAGAATGCGCTGTCTTCTATGCCATCAAAGCCGACGACCGCAACCTTGTCAGGGACTGAAATCTGCAATTCTTGCAGAGCGCGTAAAACCCCTAATGCCATTTGATCACTGGCGACCAACACAGCATCAAACCGGATTTGTTTCGCGACGGCGTCTCGAATGCCAAGGTAGCCACTTTCTGCTTGCCAGTTTCCTTGATGTTGAAATTGTATCTGACAGTTTGCGTCTGCTAGCACACCCAACCAACTTTGAAGACGGATTTGTGAGGCACTGGACTCATTAGGCCCGCTGATCAACAAGTATTCACTGCGACCATTTTCAATAAGATGTTGAGCCGCCAGCTTTGCGCCCTCGGCATGATCGCCGCATATATAGTTAACTTGGCTGTTGGAAGGGACATCAATGAAGATGAGGTTTAAGTGTTGATATTGTTCTACCAGCAATTCGGCGTCTGCACTCTTTAAAGGCACATTGAGAATGATGCTGTCGACCTGTTGGGCGATCAGTTCACGAATGGCTTCGCGGGTGTTGGTGAGATTTGGTTCTGATACCACAGAAAAAGCGGTGCCATACCCCATATCGTGAGCCTGCATTCGCACACCATTGGCGATCATTGCGGCGCCGTGTAAGGCCATGTCGAGAGTCACTAACCCTATGCTGGTGGACTTGGAGCGGCTGAGCATTTGAGCACCTTTATTTGGCACATATCCAAGCTTTTTTATCGCAGCATTCACTTTGTTTCGAGTGGATTCTGCGACATCTTGCGAGCCGTTCGTCACCCTTGATACTGTTTGAGTCGATACGCCAGCCAGCTTCGCTACATCTTTAAAAGTTACACTCATCACACCGTCCATCGAATATTCCCGTCGTTCGATGAGCTTATCCAATTTAGCGAAATGAAACTCTGCTCCCTTTCAAAAAAATGTCATTTGAAACATTAAATATGTTTCCGAAAACATTCGATCTTGTGCAAATTTTAGCAACGAATAAGTGTTTTTAGATCACGTTATTTAGCCATCTTGGTACTAATTTCAGTCTTCAGGTTCACTATTGATCTTAGTTTGTGTTTACGAAAACAATAGGGATTGGCTATGAGCGAATTTATTCATCTAACAAGTAAAAACCACAGTTTGATCATCAAATCGGGCCGTACTCCAGAGGTTCTTCACTGGGGCGCTAAGATCGCCAGTATTGATGAAGATCTTTTGTTATCAACCGAGAGACCGATCTCTCAAGCACGCCTTGATGTCGATGTACCGCTTTCTCTTTGTCCTGAATTGGGTAGCGGTCATTTTAATGCGCCGGGAATAGAAGGGCATCGTGATGGTTTTGATTGGGCTCCCGTTTTTAATACCGTCCGCGTAGAAGCTCAGGATCAGCAAGCCACTTTTGTTCTAGAAGACACCGTGTCTAAGCTTGAATTGACGGTCGAAATTAAACTGGATTACGAGTCTAATGTGGTTCAAAAGCGCATCACAGTAACCAACAAAGGGGGCAGTAAATACTATTTAAATAAGCTGTCATCAACGTTGCCGCTGCCAAACCACGCCAATGAATTGATGACGTTCCATGGTCGTTGGTGTCATGAGTTCCAAACGCAACGTCAGCGTTTTGAGCATGGTGGTTTCATGCAAGAGAACCGTCGCGGTCGTACTTCACATGAAAACTTCCCCGGCATGTTTGCAGGAACGCAAGGTTTTTCAGAGCAGAACGGTTTGGTGTGGGGCTTCCATTTAGGTTGGAGTGGTAACCACCAAATGCGTGCTGATGTCCGCAGTGACGGCCGCCGCTTTGTTCAAGCGGGAGAGTTATTGCTAGCGGGTGAATCGATTCTAGAGCCAGAGGCGACTTATCAGACACCTTGGCTCTACGGCTGTTACAGCAATTCTGGTTTGAACGGTATTGCTCAGCGTTTTCAGCAGTTTGTTCGTGACAACATTATTCAATTCCCTACCGATAAACCTCGCCCAGTGCACTTGAATACTTGGGAGGGTATCTACTTCGACCATAAACCGGAATACATCATGCAGATGGCAACCGAAGCCGGTGCGATGGGCGTTGAACGATTCATTATTGATGATGGTTGGTTTATTGGTCGTGATGGTGAACGAACGGCCTTAGGCGATTGGTATCTCGATGAAGTGAAATACCCCAATGGCTTAGAACCTGTGATTGAACACGTTAACCAACAAGGGATGGAGTTCGGGTTGTGGGTTGAACCTGAGATGGTCAGCCAAGACTCAAACCTATACCGTAACAACCCTGATTGGGTCCTAGGTTTACAAGGTTATCATCAACCCTCTGGTCGTTGGCAGTATGTTTTAGACTTGCAGAATGAAGCGTGCTTTGACTACCTGTTCTCTCGCCTTGATGCGCTTCTGACTACGTACAATATCGGCTACTTAAAGTGGGATATGAACCGTGAATTAGTTCAGCCGGGCCACCAAGGTAAGGCGGCGGTGCATGGTCAAACTCAAGCCTTGTATCGTCTCGTTGATCAACTGAATCAAGCACACCCTAAGGTCGAGATTGAATCTTGCTCATCAGGCGGTGGTCGCATTGATTTTGAAATCCTAAAGAGAACACATCGATTCTGGGCATCCGATTGTAACGATGCATTGGAACGCCAAGCCATTCAAAAAGGCATGAGTTACTTCTTCCCTCCAGAAGTGATGGGTGCGCACATTGGCCCTGCTGAGTGTCACTCAACCAATCGTCGCCACAGCATCAATATGCGTGGTGTCACCGCTTTGATGGGGCATATGGGTGTTGAACTTGACCCGGTTAAAGAGTCGCCACAAGAGAAACAAGCTTTCTCTCACTACATCTCTCTGCACAAGCAGTTCCGTCATATTTTGCACTCTGGCCGTAGCTTCCGTATGGATCCTGCGGACAAAAACCAGAACATCTATGGGGTGCAGAATGATGATGAAATGCTGATCACCGTGTGTCAGTTGGCGATGCCTGAATACGCTCTGCCATCACCACTTCGTATTAGCTGCGTGGAAGACAGTGCGCTGTATCAAGTGACGTTGGTGGAGATGCCACAAACCAGTTTCCAACTCATGAAGCAACGCCCTCAATGGTTAGATAAAACACTGACTTTAAGCGGCGATAACCTCAAAGAGATTGGATTGACCTTACCTATTCTCGACCCGGAGTCTGCCTTGATTGTGCATCTAAAAAAGATGTGAACCTCTGACTCTGAGTACCCCTACAAATAAAAATCTAAATATAAAAATTATAATCGGCAGCGAGGTATTGCTGCCGCAATAACTCAACTTAAGGAAAACAAAATGTCTATTACCGTTCTGCTGTCATTTTTGTTATTTACTGGGTTTGTAGTCGCGTTTACCTACAACAAAGTGAAAAATGACAAAAACACCTCACAAGATGGTTTTTTTCTTGGCGGAAGAAGCTTAACCGGTGGCTTAATTGCAAGCTCACTTATCTTAACGAACTTGAGCGCAACCAGTTTCGTGGGCATGAGTGCGCAGTCTTACACCCACAACATGAGTGTAATGGGTTGGGAAGTGGCTTCTGGTGTCACCTTGGTGATTATCGCTTTGATGTTGGTTCCTCGTTATTTGAAGCAAGGCATCACCACCATTCCTGATTTCTTAGAGAGCCGCTACGACATGTCGGTGAAGAAGTTTGTGACGTTACTTTTCTTGTGCCAATACGTGATCAACATTTTGCCTACCACACTTTACGCGGGCGCCGTTGTTTTGGGTGAAATCTTCGATGTTCAGGCCCTGCTAAATATTTCAGAGTTTAGTTCAATTACACTTATTTCGGCGACGATTGGTCTACTTGGCTTCTTTTACGCGATTTATGGTGGCTTAAAGGCGGTTGTAATTGCAGATACCATTAATGGTGTAGGCTTGATTGTCGGCGGCATGATGATCCCTGTGTTTGGTTTAATGGTGTTGGGCGAGGGGAGTTTCGGAGCTGGCTTGGATATTCTGCTTTATGCGGCGCCAGAGAAGCTTCAATCTGTGGGTACAGAAAGCGATCCACTGCCGTTCTCAACATTGTTTACTGGCCTGCTTCTGGTGAACTTGTACTACTGGGGTACTGACCAATCCATCATTCAACGCGCATTAGGTGCTAAGAACCTGAAAGAAGGTCAGAAAGGGGTCATCCTTGCTGGTGCGATTAAGGTTATCTCTCCGCTGTTCTTGATCATTCCAGGCATCATCGCGTTCCATATGTTTGGCGCTGATGCGGGTAATCCAGACACCATGTACACCCGTTTAGTGAATGAAGTTTTGCCTAAGCCGCTGGTGGGTTTCTTCGTTGCGGTGATGTTTGGTGCGATTTTGAGTACCTTTAATGGTGTGTTGAACAGTTCAACGACTCTGTTTGCATTGAACGTGTATAAGCCATTATTCGGGCAAGGTAAAACGGACGAAGAGCTAGTGGGTAAAGGACGTATTTTTGGTGTCGTGATTGCGATTATCTCGGTATGTATCGCACCATTCATCATGTACGCGCCAGAAGGTCTGTTCCAATACCTACAAATGGTGGCAGGTTTCTTCAGTGTGCCAATCTTCACTATCGTGTTTGTCGGCTATATCTCTAAACGTGTACCCGCTGTAGCGGCGAAAGTGGCGTTGGTGGTGTTTGTAAGTTCTTACGCTGCAATGCAGTTGGTGTTCAAAACTCCGATTCACTTCCTACATCAATTGGCGATTCTGTTCGTGGTGTGTACTGCGTTGATGTTCATCATTGGTTACTTTATGCCGCGTGAATCTGAGTACGTGATGCCAGTCAATGAGAATATTGATGTGACACCTTGGGCGTTCCGTTTCGAGGCTTCGGCTATCATTCTCTACATGGTATTAGGTGCTTACGTGATGTTCTCTGATGTGGGCTTTGTCTCTGATGATCCAACCATCATGCAGGTTTACGGTGTGTGTGGCATCGTGATGTTAGTCGGTATTTTTGGCCGATTAGCAAAGCGTAAGAAAGCACTTGCGACCGCGTAGATGAGTTCGGGCAATTAAAAACAAAAACGCCGTTCTTTGGAAATAGGAGCGGCGTTTTTCGATCTTGTGAAGATAAATGGAAGGCTAAAAAGTCTAAAAAGAGAATCGAGTCCATTTCTTAGCTCGCCAGCGATAGGCCATGATGATTCCGCGGAACCACTCGTCCATCGCGATTGCCATCCATGCACCCAATACGCCATAACCCCAGTGAACGCCAAGCAAATAGCTCATGGCAACCCCAATGCCCCACATGCTGAGAATACCCATTTTGATCGGGAATTTAATGTCGCCAGCGGCCTTTAGACAAGAGATAAAGATCAGGTTAAATACTCGGCCAGCTTCAAGAATGATGGAACCTGCAATCAGTGCAGCAGTTAGCGCAATGATCTCTGGATCTTGAGTGAACAGATCGAGAATTTCAAAACGGAACACATAAACCATGCAGGTAATCGCGGTTGAGGCGATAAAGCCAACCACAAAGTAGCGTTGCACGCGCTTGGTGATCTCGTCGATCCAACCCTTACCAATGTAATAGCCTGTTTGGATTTGGCTGCCTTGACCAATCGCCAGTGCAAACGCAAAAGAGAGGCGAGCGATGTTTTGTGCGTAAGTAAACGCAGCCAGTGAAGAGGTGCCCATCTGCACGACAAAGAAGGTAATGCTGATCTGAGCCATGTTATAAGAGAGCACTTCTCCGGCGTTCATCGAGCCGATCTTCATGATTTTTTGATAGATGGCTTTCGGCACAGATTTAAACTGCTTCACTGGTAGATCAATACCTTTGCTTCTGACCACACCAATCAAGATCAACATCCCTATCACTTGGCTAATGACGGTCGCGGTCGCAACTCCTTGCACGCCGTATACAGGCAAACCAAAAGGTTGATATAAGGCACAGTAGTTACCGAATACGTTGATAACGCCTGCAATCATGTTGATCACCATCGGTGACTTTGAATAGCCATGACTGCGCAAAATAGTGGTGAGAACCACACCTATGGTTACATTGAAGGTGAGAGCACCACTGATGAACAGGTATTCTTGCGCATACTGTTCGACTTGAGGTTCGAGTTGATAAAGCGGGATAAAATATTCAGCAACAAGAACAGCAATCACACTCAGTAACACACCGGCAATAATGGCCAGAATGATACTTGCTACACCCACGTGAGCGCTCTCTTGAGTGCGAGAGGCACCATTGTATTGCGCGATTAAAATACCCGTACCACTGCTGACCATGGTCGAGACAATGATCAGGAAAAAGGATATCTGAGAAATAACACCAACGGCAGACACGGCTTTGTCCGAGTATCCCGATAACATGAATACATCACTGGTGTTGAGTGCGGTTCTTAAAAGAACTTCGATAAAAATTGGCCAGGTGAGCGCAACGATTCCCATACGTTTATTTAGGGTGGAATCAGCATTAGGCATTTAGGTTTTCTCAAAAAAGGGGTAGGCGACACTATAGTTTAGCGATTATTTAGTAAACGACTATCAAATTAATGTCCGGAAGGCTAATAAGGATAAATAAAATTCGAATAAGTCTTCAGAACCCAATATTTCAGTGAGAGTGATGAAATTTTTGAGTGGGATTTCATAAGCCATTAAGAGGAACAAAATGGGAGCAAGTGATTGCTTGAAACGAACGGAAAGTGAGTTTGAAAAGTGGCAAAGCTAGCGACATCGAGCTAGCTCTACCGTTTTAAAGTCTAGTTAATTCGTTGCCCTTGATCATCGAATAGGTGGCAATCTTTTGAGGAGAAATTCAGTTCAAGCGATTGGTATCGAGTCACCTCTTGGTCTCCTGGTAGGTGTACCTTAAAGCTATCCACGCCACAAGACTGGCCAAACATATAAGTGCTGTTCCCTAGTCGCTCGACCACCTCACTTTGAAATTCAATGGTGATATCGGAGCCACTGTTAATCTCTAAATGTTCAGGTCGAATGCCCAGCGTGATGCTTTGTCCCTCTTTTAATCCATCACTTGGTAAGGGGAGGGTAATTTGGCTGACACCGTTAACGGCGAGTTGGGCGTGTGTTTCTGAGGTGCTGTTAACAACACACGGTAAGAAATTCATTTTCGGTGAGCCAATAAAGCCAGCCACAAATTCATTTTGAGGAGAGTGGTATAGATCGAGTGGAGAGCCGACTTGTTCAACACGACCATCTCTTAATACCACGATCTTGTCTGCAAGCGTCATGGCTTCGACTTGATCGTGCGTAACATAAATCATGGTATTTTGCAGATCTTGGTGCAATTTGGCGATTTGTAAGCGCATATCGACGCGAAGTTCAGCATCGAGGTTCGAGAGCGGTTCATCGAATAAGAATACGCGAGGGTTGCGAACTATTGCTCGGCCGATCGCTACACGTTGACGCTGCCCACCTGACAGTTCTTTCGGTTTACGTTTCAATAAAGGTTCTAGTTGGAGCGTCTTTGCCGCACCGGTGACTTGCTTTTCAACGACTTCCTTCGCTACGCCATTCATTTTGAGGCCAAAGCCCATGTTTTCTTCCACGGTCATGTGTGGGTAGAGTGCGTAGGATTGAAATACCATTGCTACACCGCGCTCAGCAGGATCGACATCGTTAACAAGATCGTCTCCAATATGAATCTCGCCTTCAGTGATTTCTTCTAAGCCAGCAACTAAGCGTAAGAGGGTTGATTTTCCGCAACCTGATGGTCCAACGAATACGACGAATTCGCCATTATTTATTTCTAGATCAACACCATGGATGGTCTGTATATCACCATATCGTTTGATGACCTTTTTTAAGCTGATATCAGCCATGCTCTCTCCTTGCTTCGTTGGACTACATCTCTTTGCCTTTAAAACATACGCTTTCATCAGAAATTTGTTAGGTGCCTCGCATGATTTATTGATCATTGTCATATAAATCCTGCGATCTATACTGATTTTTGTGAAAACGTTTACATAAATAAAACATAACTGTGCGTAATGTTATCAATAAGCCTAATATTTGAACGTAATCATTATAAATGCTGAGCTACTGATTGGGATTTATAAATTCAGATGGAAGTTAACCAAGAAGTAAACCAAGCTTTTAATACAAGGAATTTTGGGAAATGGAGCAATCTGTGAAAACGATATACCCAGAAAATCGCACCCCATCAGCGAAGAAGAAAAGGCGCATCAGTTCCAAGGTCTCGCCTTGGCTGTTCTTGGCACCAGCCATCGCTATCTTCTCTCTCTATGTTATCTATCCCATCTTGGACAGTATTTGGCTGAGTTTTTTTGAGTGGGATGGATTAGGTGAAAAAGAGTGGGTGGGGCTTGAGAACTACCGTGAGCTTTTTGACTCAGATGCTTTTTATACTTCGTTAACGAATAACTTCCTTTGGTTGATCTTCTTTATGCTTGCGCCACCCTGTGGCTTGGCGATTGCCCTTTTCCTCAATCAACAAGTGAAAGGCATTCGTGTCGTAAAATCTCTGTTTTTCTTCCCGTTCGTTATTTCTCAAGTGGTGGTAGGCCTCGTATTTGCTTGGTTCTATGACCCCTCTTTTGGCCTTTTCAATATTGCACTTGGGTCGCTTGGCTTCGAGCCAATTTCGATACTTGCTGACGAAGACTATGTGACCTACGGAATCATCGCTGCTGGCTTATGGCCTCAGATCTCTTATTGCATGATCTTATATTTAACGGGGCTGAATAACCTCGACCCTGAACAATTAGAAGCAGCTCGACTTGATGGTGCAAAGAAGTGGCGCATGTTGTGGTATGTGGTGCTTCCACAGTTAAGACCCGCAACCTTTATCGCCGTGGTTGTCACCGTGATTGGTGCTCTGCGTTCATTTGATTTAGTGGCGACCATGACGGCAGGCGGCCCTTGGGGTAGCTCGACAGTACTTGCGTACCAGATGTATGAAGAGTCTATTTTTAACTATCGAATGGGTTATGGTGCAGCGGTTTCTGTGGTGCTATTTCTGATTATGGATATCTATATCGCTTACTTCTTGTGGCGCATGTTAAGGAGTGAAAAATAATGTTTCCGCAACCAATTCAAAAAGCCGGTCGCTTTACCAACATTAGCTACCGAGTTGCACTGCCTATTTCCATTGTGATGTGGTTATTACCACTTATCGCCGTAATGATGACCTCGATTCGTTCGATGGAAGACATCAACAAAGGTAACTACTGGGGCTGGCCAAGCGAGATTCAGTTCATTGAAAACTACACTCAAGTATTTACCTCAACGTCGATGGGGCAGTATCTCATCAATAGTTTAATCATCACATTGCCAGCGGTTGCTGGTGCCGTGGCGTTATCTACGCTGGCTGGTTATGCCTTGGCTAAATACAACTTCAAAGCCAATGTGTGGATTTTTGCGATGTTCATCGCGGGTAACTTTGTTCCCTTCCAAATTCTGATGATTCCAGTGCGAGATTTAACGATTGGACTCGGTTTATACGACACTCACTGGGCATTGATTTTTTTCCATATCGCTTTCCAAGCCGGTTTTTGTACCTTGTTCATGCGCAACTTTATTGTTGGGATCCCTGATGCCTTGATCGAAGCGGCGCGTGTTGAAGGGGTGAGTGAATGGAAAATATTCTGGCATGTCGTACTCCCTCTGGTTCGCCCTGCTTTAGCGGCGTTAGCCGTATTGGTGTTTACCTTTATTTGGAACGATTTCTTCTGGGCTCTAGTACTGGTTCAGAGTGATGACGTTCGCCCAGTAACAGCGGGTTTGAGCTCACTTCAAGGCCAATGGCTGGCGTCTTGGCAGTTTATGTCGGCGGGTGCCGTGGTCGCGGCTATCCCACCGGTAGTGCTGTTCTTTACCATGCAAAAGCACTTTATCGCAGGCCTAACATTAGGTGCGACCAAAGGGTAAATCACGAGATAAGAATCGATACACGAATCTAGCAAGAGCGACGGCTTTAAATCGTTATTGCTACCGACATCCCAAATGGATGAATCATTGAAGAGAAACTAAAACACGAACAACCCTACGAGATAAAACAATAGGAATTGGACTTAGAGAGCTTAGCTCCATAACAAGGACCTCAATATGAAATACGTGAAACATATCGCTGCCAGTGCAGTGCTCGCTGCCTCCATGTCTGCAACATCGTTTGCAGGGACACTCGTTATCAACTCAGATGCTTCTGATCCTGCGCCAAAAGAGGCGTGGGGTGAGATCATTAACCGCTTTGAAAAAGAAAACCCAGATATTACGGTGAAGTACAACTTATACGATCACGAGTCGTATAAAACAACGATTCGTAATTGGTTGGTCACTTCGCCGCCGGATGTGGTTTTTTGGTATGCGGGCAACCGAATGAAAGCCTTTGTTGACCGTGGCCTGTTTGAGGATGTCAGTGATATTTGGGCAGACAACAACATGAAGCAAGACTTTGCGGCTGCCGCGCCTGCGATGACAGTACAAGGTAAGCAGTTTGGTGTGCCGTACACGTATTATCAATGGGGTATCTACTACCGCAAAGACATCTTTGAGCAATATGGAATTGCGGAGCCGAAAACGTGGGATGACTTGAAATCTGCATCTGCAACACTTAAAGAAAATGGTGTAGCGCCGTTTGCGATTGGTACCAAGTATCTTTGGACCGCCGCTGGTTGGTTTGATTACATCAACATGCGTACTAACGGCTTGGATTTTCATATTCAGTTAATGGAAGGCAAGGTGCCTTACTCTGATGAGCGAGTGAAGAAAACCTTCGCTAATTGGGCAGAGTTAGTTGAACCTGGTTATTTCCTAGAAAACCACGCGTCTTATTCATGGCAAGAAGCTCAACCTTTCTTGTACAACGGTAAAGCGGCGATGTACCTAATGGGTAACTTCATCACGCCTAACTTCCCTGCTGAGTTAGATGGCAAGATGGATTTCTTCCAGTTCCCGGTGATCGACCCAAGTATTCCTATGTCTGAAGATGCACCAATGGATACGCTGCACATACCTTCAAAAGCGAAAAACAAAGAAGATGCTCGTAAGTTCCTAGAGTTTGTTGCTCGCGCTGAAAACCAGCAGCTGATCAATGAGATGCTGTTACAGATTCCAACCAACAACAAAGCTAAAGCGAAGTCTGACCCGTTCTTAGACAAAGGCGTCGCGATGTTGGCATCCAGTGATGGTACGGCTCAATTCTATGACCGAGACACCGACCCTGCGATGGCAAAAGAAGGCATGAAAGGCTTCCAAGAGTTTATGGTTCACCCTGAACGAATCGATAAAATCTTGAAAAAACTCGATAAAGTGAGCAAGCGTACCTTTAAGTAATATTTCAATAGCCGCAGGTGTTCTGGCTGCGGCTTTTCTTTCTTCTCTTAAGGGGTTATTGCAAGAGCTGCTTAGTTGGCGTTCGTAATGTTTGAACGCAATGAGGCGCCGAGCATCACTTGCAATGGTTCATGTTAAACGGCTTTTGGTAAGGAACACGTCATGAGAACTTTCTCTCAAATCATCTCAGCCCGTGAGTGGGAAAATCAACACATCACCCATCATAACGTTGTTGAGGCTCATGCCCCTTTAAATAGTTACACCTCGTTGGTTGAGGCTATGACGAAGAGCTCGTCGAGTGTTATGTCTCTCAATGGGACTTGGAAGTTTCAGCTGTTCGATTCACCAGAGTTGGTTTGCGAAGAGGTAGTATCGGAACATTTTGATGATTCTTCATGGAAGTCGATTTCAGTGCCAAGCAACTGGCAGATGCAAGGCTTTGATAAACCGATCTATACCAATGTGAAATATCCTTTCGCTGATAACCCTCCCTTCGTCCCTAGCGATAATCCAACAGGGCTCTACCGAACGCATTTTAACTGTACGGAACCGGAGCTATTAGATACCCATAGGCTGACCTTCGACGGCGTGAATTCTGCATTTCATTTGTGGTGCAACGGCAAGTGGGTTGGCTATTCGCAAGACAGTCGATTACCGGCTGAATTTGACGTGTCTGAATACTTGCAAGTGGGCGAGAACGTGCTGGTAGTGATGGTGCTGCGTTGGTCTGATGGTTCTTATCTCGAAGACCAAGACATGTGGTGGCTCAGCGGCATATTCCGTGATGTGACTTTATTGAGAAAGCCCAAGGTCGCAATCGAGGATGTTGGTATTGAGACTCAGCTAGATGCTTGCTATCGCGATGCGGTTTTAAATATTTCCACGCAAATAACCAAGCACAGCAATGATGTAGAAAGCTGCTTTAAGCTGAAAGCTGAACTTTATGATGCTCAAGGACAGTTGGTTTTCGAACCTCAAATCGTGGGTTTTGGTGAGCGTTATGTCGATGAAAAAGGGCCGTGGTCTGAAGTCGCAGAACACAGCATTTCAGTGATGAACCCGAACAAGTGGAGTGCCGAGTCACCCTATTTATATCGCTGTGTGGTGTCATTGCTCGATGAACATGATGAGCTAATCGATTGTGAGGCTTACGATGTCGGCTTTCGAAGTGTTGAAATTACCGATAGTTTGCTAAAAGTTAACGGAAAACCGTTGCTGATTCGTGGCGTCAATCGTCATGAACATCATCCTGAATTGGGTCACACCATGACTCGAGAGGGGATGATTCAAGACATCAAACTGCTCAAACAAAATAACTTCAATGCCGTTAGAACCGCTCATTATCCGAATCATCCATTGTGGTATGAACTATGTGATGAGTATGGTCTGTATCTGGTTGATGAAGCGAATGTGGAAACTCATGGTCAATTTCCGATGTGCCGTTTATCCGATGATGCGTCATGGTTGAATGCGTACATGAGACGAATGACAAGGCTGGTGGAGCGCGATAAAAACCACGTCAGCGTGATCATTTGGTCGCTGGGTAATGAATCGGGTATTGGTCGCAATCACCATGCGATGTATCAATGGGTGAAACAAACTGATCCAACACGTCCCGTTCAGTATGAAGGTGGCGGGGCAGATACAGCAGCGACCGATATTTTATGTCCTATGTATGCGCGGGTTGATTGGGATTTACCTGTGGTTGAGAGTCAACCACAGGTGACACCTCGCGTGGGCATTCGTAAAGCGATAGCTCTACCAAACGAGCAACGTCCTCTGATTCTCTGTGAGTACGCCCATGCAATGGGGAACAGTCTGGGTAGCTTTGATAAATACTGGCAGGCGTTTAGAGACAACCCAAGATTACAGGGCGGTTTTATCTGGGATTGGGTCGATCAAGGGATCACCAAAACCGATTCGAGCGGCAAACAGTTCTGGGGCTATGGTGGTGATTTCGGCGACGAGATTAATGATCGCCAGTTCTGCATTAATGGCTTGGTATTCCCAAACAGGACGGTGCATCCAACGCTACATGAAGTGAAAAAAGCACAGCAGTTTTATCAGTTTAGACTGGTTTCGACTTCGCCTCTGGTGATAGAGGTGCACAGCGAATACTTATTTGTGGCCAGCAGCATTGAAACGTTGAACTGGACGGTTACCCAGAATGGTGTGGTGACGAGCGATGGTTGTATCGAATTGATGGTTGGTGCGGGCGAGAGTGTTCAGATAGAGCTCAATGGTGTGACTATTCCTCATACGGCCAACGCGCTTAATTACCTTAATCTCGAAGTGGTATTAAACACCAATACTGCATGGGCGGATAAAGGCCATATGACGGCGATTGAACAGCTTAGCTTACCGACTCAACCGCAATTGATGTTGGATGCTAACCTCTCACAATACCCACCGAAAGTGACTGAAACCGACACGCTGCTGACGGTGATTGGTGATGCTTATCAAGTAGAGTTCGACAGATTGTCTGGGACATTAGAGAGCTGGAAAATTAAAGGGGTGGAACAACTTGCTAGTGGCCTTCGAGATAACTTTTATCGTGCACCATTAGACAACGATATCGGTGTCAGTGAAGCAAACCGTGTAGACCCCAATTCATGGATCGCACGCTGGCAGGCGATGAGGCTAGATAGGCTCACTCCAGAGTGCATCGAATTTTCATCCATCACTCAGAAAAATAGGGTGTCGGTGACTGCAAGAATTGCCCATACAGTGGAAGATCAAGTTCGTTTATTGTCGACGTGGCGGTATCAATTATTTGCCGATGGTGAGGTCAAATTAGATGTGGATGTGCAAGCGGCGAAAGGTTTGCCGTCTCTGCCTCGAGTCGGTTTTGAGTTTGCTTTGAAGCATGTGCCTGATGGGGTGGAATGGTTTGGTCGTGGGCCACACGAAAACTACCCAGATCGAAAGATGTCCGCACATCTGGGGCTATATCAGCAACGTATTGAACAAATGCATACCCCTTATATTTTCCCATCTGATTGCGGCTTGCGTTGTGATGTTCGTGAGGCAAAAGTGGGCGCATTCGAATTGCAAGGAGACTTCCATTTCTCAGTCAGTCGTTTTGGGTTACAGCAGCTACAGAAGGCAAAACATACTTGTGACTTAACCGAACAGGAGCAGCTGTTTGTTTATGTCGATGGCTTCCATATGGGGGTTGGCGGTGATGACTCGTGGACGCCAAGTGTCCATGATGAATTCAAATTATTGAAAGAGCATTACCATTATCAGGTGCGCTTCCATTGTGGTGATATAGGCTAACGTGCAGCGAATTAAGTAAAAGGATCATGGTAGACCAAATGGTCTAAGTGCTTGTTGTTCGCTTATTTTGCTTCAGGTGCAAAAAAGGCACTCAGCGAGATACTGAGTGCCAAAGTCTGAAATTTATGAGGTTATCTTTTCATTGAATTCCAGAAGACAGGTATAGGTTCGATTTACTCTGCGTCAGTAAAGAAATCGTTGTAAAGCATGTACAGGTGAGCCGCACTCCAAGAGAAGTTTGGTGCGCCTTGTTGTTCACCGTTCAATGGGTTGTAGTTCTCACGGATAGGACCGTCTTGAACTAATCCATCGGCGTGCTCAAAGAACGCGCCTGCCATTTCAATTGCGTCATCACGGTAGCCGTAGCTGTCCATGCCTTTTAGGCCGAAGTAGAATTGGTCTACCCAAACGCGTCCACGCCAGTAAATGTCTGGGCCGAATGCTGGGCTAGAAAGCGCTGCTGTGCCTAGTGGAACGTAGGTGTTGAACTCTTCCGTATCTTTCATCACAGAGACAACCGCATCAGCGTGACCTTGCGTTGCTGCACCGTTGAACAGTGGTGACCAACCCTCAGGGCCTTTACCACGTTCAACAATCGGTTTGCCTGCACAGCCATTGGCTAGTGGTTTGTCTTCAATGCGAATGTCGTAGAAGAAGTTAGTGCCTTCGTCGAACATACAAGTGTTGATGTAGTTCGATAGGTGCTCTGCTTTTTCACGGAACTCTTTCGCTTCTGCGTCTTTACCTAGAATATCAGCCATTTCTGCTAGGTACTTGTTATCGCTGTACATGTAGCTTGCTTGGTCGACAGATTCTTGCAGCAGAGAGTAGCCGAGTAGTGTGCCGTCTTCAGCGCGGTTTTGAGCGAACTCAACATCCCAGTCGCTGCGCTTACCACCGTTTGCAACGTATGCGTCTAGCTGGTCTTTATCAATGAAGCCAAATGCGGCTGCATCGTCACGACCTGACTCCCAAGATGCGGCTGTTTGCGCTGGGCTTTCGATGTAATCGTAGTTACCTTCTGCAACCACTTTATCCAGTGCTGCTTGGCCTACGACTGTTTCGTGCTTATCGCCACGAACCACGGTGAAGTACATTTCGCCTTCAGGTGTGTTGTGTGCTTTGTCGCGTGCTGCGCCGTATTCAGGAACACCGTTGCCGTTGTTGTCGCGATTACGTAGCCACCAGTCGTGGTATGCCACTAGCTTTGGATACATCTCTTCTAGCCAAGCTTCATCGCTGGTGGTCTTGTAGACTTCCATTACTGCCCATGCTGCTAGGCTTGGTTTGGTATTACGCTCATTCCAGTTACCGCCGTCGCCGCCACGCTCTGGGCTTAGATTGTAAGCGAGTAAGTCTGGCACGTAGCCTTCATCCCAAGGGCGAACGGCATCGTCGGCTTGGATTTGGTAAGCGAACATCGCGCGGATGTTATCTTTCGCTACATCTGGGTTGAAGTGAGCCATCGCGTAGGCTTGTTTCCATGTGTCCCAAGGCCAAGTTTGGTTGCCCGAGAACCAACGCGCCGTTACTGATGGTGTCACAGAGTCAAACTCCATCGCACCTGCTGCGCCACGCCAGTTACCGTTTAGTGTTTCCATCGCTTTTACCGCAACACGCTCTTGTTCTGGTGTTGCGTTCGGGTTGGTTAAGCCCATCTCTAGGTAGCCTTCCCAACGTTCTGCTGATGCAGCTAAGAAATCGGTAGGGTTTGCCATGATCTTTTTGATTTCTGGCTGTTCAGCTTTCGCTTCTTCTGCCGTTAGAACATGCGAATAAGTCGTGTAGATTGTGGTCGATGCTTCGATGTTTGCCGTTGAAGTAAACGCTAAACCATCCACTGTGGTTTGTGTTGGAATCGATTTGTGAACTTGGTACTCAGACTCACCAGAAGTCAGTAGATCCCATGTTGAGCGCACCTTACCAAAGGTTACTTTTAGGCCATCGTCGGTTGCGACGATTTGACGGTCGTACTCAGGGTAAGTTTCAGCGATTGTTTTGTCGGTTTGCGAAACGCCTTCTTTGGCGTGGGTTTTTTCTAGTAGTTCACCATCCCACACTAATTCGACAGGGGAGTCTGTGGTGATTTTAGTTTCTAGTAGAGAGGTACGGTTTGAAGCAAAACGCATCGTCATTTCTACGGTCACATCGTCAGATTTTAGTGCCTGAACCAATGCGCCCGGTAGACTGTAAGCTTCCATAGTGAAAGCCACTTTTTTGCCATCTCTGAACACGCTTAGGCGGTCGAAGTTATCAGCCATGAAGTTGATGTATTCTTCGGTAAGCAGTGCTGTACCTGGGAATCCGCCCATGCCTTCTGCACTGTCTGGCAGTAGGTGACCGTGCCATGCGCCTAGGTCGAAGAATGGGTTAAAGCGTTGGTGGTCATCGAAGTCGTAGTCACGCATGTATTCTGGTGAGCCAGTACGGTCGATAACGTTCTTAAATTGGTTGGCTTGCAGTTGTTCTGTCTCAGAACCTGAGCCAGAGATAGAATTTGATGCACAACCAGTAACGAAAAGGGCTGCACCGATAGCGAGAGCTGCGAATGATTTATTCAGTTTCATGATCAATTCCTGTTATTACCAGTAGAAGTATTGCATTGCGAACACTTGCGCGTCGCCGATTTCAGTGTCGCTGCCTACGCCAAAGCGGCTATCGAAAGCAGTCGCAAATGTGCCGTTTCCGTATTCGTACCAAACGCCCGCGTTGATGTAAGAGGTGATTTCTTTGTCGCCGTTGTCACCATCAAAGTTTGCGTAGTTGTAGGCTGCTGAAAGGTAAACACCCTGTGCCGCTTCGTACCAAGCACTGGTTTGAATACCGGATTCGCTACCAAATGATTCTTGGTTGCCTTTGTCTGTGTCGTGCCAAATACGAGTCGCAAAGTTTTTATATTCAGCACCCAATAGCAATAGTTCACCGCCATCGTTGTTACGTACTTCACCACCACCCATTAGGGTTAAGTCGTCGGTCAGATCGTATTGGAGGTAACCGTTGACCATGGCGTTCTTATCTTTCCATTGGTCTGCGAAGTTGTCGTATTTACCGAAGTGAATGAGAGCATCGTCTTCAGAGAAGTCAGACTCTGGCGCGAATGAAACGCTGTAGCGAAGCTTGCCTTCTAGGTTTTGGATCTTCACACCAAGGTGCACGTCACGTGTGTTCGAGATCGCGTAACCGTATTCAACCGTAGGGTCACCCCACCATTGAACGTCATCCAGTGAAGAGTCCATACGACCAATCATGAATTCTGTTTTATTGTCGGTGCGGTAGCCAGCGTAAAAGCGGTTAAAACCACCTTCAAAGCCGCCCCAGCCATGGCCAGTTGCCCAAGCGTTGCCTTCGTCGTCGGCTTGCACTGTCCAGCCTTCCATGTAAGCAAGACCGAACCAATTGCCATGCTCGATAGCTAAGCCAGCTTCAATGTAAGTGCCGTCTGCATAACGGCCTTTGTCATCACCTTCTAGTGCCACGTGACCACCAAGGCCAAGCTCACCATAAAAGTTAAATAGGGTTTCAGTTTCTGTTTTAGGGGGCTGAGTATCACTGTGGTTTGCTGCGGACTCTTCCGCGTGGGCAGTGGTACTTAGGGCAGCAAGAATACAGCTTGTAATAAGAGTGGTTTTAGTAAAACTACTTTTCATTTTAATCACTTCTGTGTCGGGGTTATCAATGAAGGTTCGTAAGCAGTTCTGACTTCTAATATGGGGTGCTCTTCAAGGCGTATTGGTCAGGTTACTTACGATCGCAAAACCGATATTAATGATAATTTTGGTGTTTAAAATTAACTCAGTCTAAAAGTGTGATCTATTTTTAGTAAATTTTTACTTTGTTTTTATTTTGACTTTAAGTTGAATGTGTAGAGGCATGGTTAGGGTGATAGCTATTCAGTTGGTGAATTGCTTTACAGGCGGTTAGATTGTTGGCTCGAATGTCTTCTTTCTTGAAGGCTTTGGTGAAATTTAGGTGTTGAGTGGGAATGTACCGGCAAATGAAAAGGCACTCACCAAATGCGAGTGCCTGAAGTTTAAATGTAAGTGCCTTAAGCTTTCAATCAGAGTGTAGGGTAAAGCTAAGCGTTCGCCGGTTCAGGCTTTGCTTCTAGTTTTTTCTCTTCTGGAGATAAGCTTTTCTCGTATTGACCGTACTTCCACCATGCGTAGCCAAGGAAGATCACGATACCGCCCACGTTGTAGAAGATGATGGTCATGATGTCTGCGCCTGTTGGGAAGGTAGAAGCGAAGAAGCCAACCGTAAAGATAGCGATAAGAATCGATACTGCAGTAATACCGACCGTACGGGAACCCATGCGGAAATCACGAGGAAGGTGATCCAGTTTTACGCGCAGGTGAAGGTAAGCAATCATGATGAACAGTGGCGGTAGCATAGAAGCGGCTGCAGTCATGTTAATGATGGTGCTCATCAAGTCTTGCACTGTGTCAGAGGCCAACGTTGGGATGAACATCAGTGGAATCACGATGAAGAACTGAATCCATGCCGCGCGCTCTGGAACGCCTTGTTTGTTAAGCGCGACAGTTTTCTCGCCGAAGATGCCTTTAGGGATTTCAGAGAAGAAAATCTTAACGGGTGTTGCCGTCCACATCAGCAGAGAGCCCAGCATCGCCGTGAATGAAACCACACCAACGAAACGGTTCATCAAGATTTCAGATAGGCCAAAGTGTCTTGCTAGCCCTTCAAATACCTGAACAGAGCCGCCTGTAAATTTAAGTTCTTCACGAGCAACGAAAACGTTCGCCAACACAGATCCTACCGAGTAAAGCGCACCGATAAAGATACCCGCGATGATGATGACTTTAACGAAAGACTTGTGACCGCCTTTGATGTCGTTAACGTAAACCGCAACCGATTCTGCACCACCTGCCGCCATGAAGATCCAAGTGATTACGCCAAGGAATGCCCAGTTGAAGCTTGGTGTCATGGCTTCGATGGTGATTGGGTCAGCTGGCTCGATACCGCCTACCAAAGCACCGCCAGATAACAAGATGTAAGACATCGTTAGCAGCAGCATCAGTGAGGATGTTAGTGAAGTGATAGGGCCCAGTAATTTCGCGCCGTTATTCGAGATATGAGTCGCGACCGCAAACAAAATGGTACTCAGAATTGCGGTGGTCATTGGCGTGAATATGTACTCAAAACCTAAGAACGCATACGACGCGTAAGCGATGATTCTAGGGAGCAGAGAGGTGAAGAAGAACAGGTTAACAAACCAGTAGGTGTAAGCTGAAATAAACGCCCAGCGGCCGCCTAGAGAGCTTTTAACCCAAGAGTAAACACCCGCTTCAGAGTCTTTATTCAGTGACACAAACTCTGCAACGATCAAACAAAATGGCACAAAGTAGAAGATGGTTGCTAGAAAGAACATCGGAGCTGAGGAAAGGCCGATCTCGATGTTGTTATTAATGATGTTATTGAAGCTGTATACCGCCGCGAAGGTCATAGACAGTAGGGCAAATTTGCCTATCGTACTGCGTTTATTTTCGGACATGATGTTCTCCGGTGAATCACGTTGATGATCGTTATAACTTGGTCCTAGAGAGGGAAGCTCTAGGCCGCACTTTTATTGTTATGTTGGTTTGGCAAACACCCGCTTTGTTTTGTTAGGGTTGGCTCATTGTTGTTTTTATAGATTTACGATCGGACTTCTTTGGGCTTTTTCTCTCTGGTGTTTCAGTAAAGTTATTACCAAAACAAAGAGTTAAAGATTAAGAAGTTCATTGAAGAGATTGCTGGTTTCATGAGCGACGATTTATAAGGCTTGTAGGGGCTTTTTGTCGCTTTTTTTATATGAATCAGTTTGTCTCTTCAGCAAGAAGATTAAAGATTAAGCGGCGGGAAGTTAATCGAAATTGATCAAATATGTGACCTTGAGTAAATAAATTTAGTTAATGTTTTACCTTGGTTTTTATTCGAGTTTTATTACCCATTAATTGGTGTTTTTCGTGAAGTGAAACCTTGACGGAATGCCGTTTTTATTTTTAGATTTTTTTTAATTGTCTGATTTAAAACAAAAAAAGCGCCGGGTAGGCGCTTTTAAAGTTGGGGGTAATGCAGAGTGCTACGATTGCTTAGCTGTTTCTAGCTTTGCGTCTTTACCTGCCTGCTTTTTTTCAAAGCGAGAGATCCACCACCAAGCAAGACCAGAGAATACCGCTGTCATGAATACGTTGATAAAGAAGGCTTGAACTAGGTCAACACCTGTTGGGAATGCAGATGCCGTCATACTCACAACGAAGATGCCGATAAGTACAGATACAACAGCCATACCTTGAACTCGAGTACCCATGCGGAAATCACGCGGTGTGTCGTCATGCTTCAAGCGGAATACAAAGTACGCCACCATGATGAAGATCGGCGGAAGCATTGCTGTACCAGCAGTTAGGTTGATTGCTGTGTTCATCATGTCTTGTACTGATTCAGAGCCGAAGCCGTTAACCACAAGCATCACGAATACAAACGCGAACTGCCACCAAGCTGCACGCACTGGCACGCCGTGTTCGTTAAGCTCTGTTGTCTTCTCGCCGTAAACACCTTTAGGAATTTCAGAAAAGTGAATTTTTACTGGGGCTGCTGTCCACATCATCATCGAACCGAACATAGCAACGAATAGGATAATACCGACGAAGCGACCCGTTAGAGATTGTGAAATGTCGAAGTAGTTCGCCATACCTGTGAAGATTTCAACCATGCCGCCAGCGTAGGTCAGTTCATCACGAGCAACGAATACGTTAACAAGTAGAGAGCCCACTGCGTACATTGCGCCGATTGCGATACCTGCACCAATGATAACCTTGATGAAAGACTTGTGACCGCCCTTAACATCGTTTAGGTAAGCGGCTGCGGTTTCTGCACCACCGGCTGCTTGGAAGATCCAACACATGATACCTAGCGTTGCCCAGTTGATGGTCGGAGTCATTGCTTCAAGCGTGATTGGTTCTACTGGTTCATGGTTGCCGCCCAATGCCATTAGGGCACCGATAACGTAGATTGCAAACAGAGCGAATACACCGTATGCCACGATCTCTGCAATTTTACCTAGCCAGCTCGCGCCTTTAGTTGAGATGTGAGTTGCTGCCGCAAATAGAGCAATCGAGATAGCTGATGTAACGACTGGCGAGAAGGCGTATTCATAGCCCAACATCGCGTAAGACGCATAGGCGATTACGTTTGGTAACAGGGATACAAACCAGAAAAGGTTTACGAACCAGTATAGGAACGAACCTAGGTAGGCTGCTTTTGAGCCTAGTGGTTTTTTAAGCCAGTCATACATGCCTGACTCAGAATTTTTATTTGCTGATACGAATTCAGCAATAATGAATACGAACGGAATGAAGTAAATAAGGGTCGCAAGCAAAAAGATAGGAGCAGAACTCAATCCCAATTCGATGTTGTTGTTTACAATGTTGCGAACGTTAAATACCGCTGCAAATGTCATGGAGAGTAGGGCAAATTTGCCTAACTTACCGCGTACAGATTCAGACATAGTGTCCTCCAAGGGTCACGTAATTATAGTCGTTATATCTTTAAGCTTCCTTGTAGGGAAGAAGCATAAAGGCGTTTGCAGTGTGGCTGAGTCTTGAACGGCAAGCCTCAGTCACACTGTGAATAGATCTTGTGGTTGCTACTTTCGGCTGTTTGGCTTCGGTAGCTTAATGTCGGTTACTTATTTAGCTTCTGTTACTTACTTATTAAGGAAATAGCCGTCTTCAATGGTCACTTTCAGCACCACTTTGCGAACTCGGTTATCACCGTGGAATCGGTAGGCTTTGCTGTTATCAAAGATCGCCACTTGGCCTTCAACTAACTCACGAGTCTCGCCGTTACCCATGAGGTGTTCACGGTCGGTTTCATCGCTGTAAGCTTGGGTCTGTTCAAGCTGAGACTTATCTGCAAACTCAACCGTTTCACGACCTTCCAAGTAGTAGTGCACATCAAAGTAACGGCGGTTACCGGTGAAGTTTTCTGTGTTACGAGCCACGCCGTCTTCAATCATGTAAGCCAGTGAGTCACCAATGGAATACATCACGCCATCTTTGATTTTGCCGATGTTTTCAATCGCCTCTACACAGCGTTGCCATTTACGACCGTCGCGGTAAACGACTTTAAATTGCTCTAGGTTGTCTAAAACGATCATCGCTTATGCCTCGTTCTGTTGTGGTTGAGTTGTTGGCGTATTTGCCGTGAAGAACTCGTCACCAAAGTTGTGATTGATTAGGTGTTGTGCGTCGCAATCGCCTGCTTTGAATGGAATCAGAGTTAAGCCATAGCGGAACTCGTCCATGTACACGCGGTAAGAATCCAACACTTCGCTGCCCCAAGAGTTTGAGCCTAAGCCCATCACTTGGTGGTCTAGGTTTAGGGTGATGTAGCCACTCTTCTCTAGTTCAATCGTGTGCTGTGCTTGATGCAGGTTTTGGTTGGTGTAGAACCATGCGCTGAAGTTGATTTCTTGCTGTGGTTTTACTGCAATACCATTACCCGCACGGCTTGAAAGCGCAGCCCAACGAACGTGTTGGCGGTTGCCGTTGTTTTGTGGGAACGGGTAGTTCTCGAACATGTCAGCCACGGTTGATTGGTAAACATCAATCATGTTGGCTTGCTTGCTGTCTTGGTAGTTCTCTTCTGGGCCGCGGCCGTAGTATTGAACTTGGTCGAAGTCGCCGTTGATGCCCATGTCGAAACCAATAACTGGAATCACATGTGGATAATCACCGTAGCGTTCGCCGCTCAGTTCAACGTTTAACTGACCTTCGGCACTGATCTGGTAGCGATATTCACAACGCATGCCGAAATCAAATACTGGTGGAGCAATGATGCTGGTGGTTGTGATCTCTACCTTGCCGTTTACCTGCTCGACATTCACGCACTCAAGGTCAATGCTACGGAAGTGTTCCTGCATGATCTGTAGGTGTGCAGGTTCCCAGTAACCATCGTGCTCTTGCTTATGGTTATCGATCATTGGCTTGAAGAAGTTCAGCTTAGGCTCAGACTTAATCAGTTCCTCGCCATTGACTAACCATGACGTCAGTTTGCCGTTCACTTTCGAGAAGTTCAGAGCAAAATTATGGCCTTTGACTAGGTAAGCTAAGCGAGATTCTTCAACATTCAGTGCTGTCGCATTGTTGTTGGTGAAGGCTTCAAGTTGTGCTGTGTTCTCTTTCACTTGGAACTGATAAACCGCGATGTCGTGGTTCGCTTCGCTGTATGAAGTACGAGAATCCTTACGAACCGTAAAGTTTACAAACACTTCACGCTCATCAAACTCTGGCAAGTTAAGCGTCAGTTCACGGCTAGAGTTTTCAGCAAGCTCTTCAACCTTGATGTGTTGCACGGCAATGGTTTCACCTTCAGCGCGGATTTCCGCAGTGATGGTGTAGTCATCGATGTTTGAGAACCAAAGCTTGTTGTCTACCGTGAAGGTGCCGGTTTGTGCATCGAAATCGCGAAGCTTCACTGGGGCAATCACTTGCTTGTACTCTTTCAAGCCAGGGCCTGGCGTTTGGTCTGGGTAGATCAAGCCATCCATGCAGAAGTTGTAGTTGTTCGGATAGTCACCGTAGTCACCGCCGTATTTGTAGAATTCTGTGCCTGCTTCATCACGCGCCAGAATGCCGTGGTCACACCATTCCCAAACATAGTGACCTTGAATTGCGTCATGCTTGTAGAACACATTTTGGTATTCAGTTAAACCACCCGGGCCGTTACCCATTGCGTGTGCGTATTCGCAGATGATGCGTGGCTTTTCGTGTGGGAATTCACCGAAGGTATTCATCAGTTGAGCGCGTGAGTACATGGTTGAAATTATATCGACTACTTCAGCATCACGGTCTTCTTCGTAGTGAACCAGACGCGTGTCATCAATTGCTTTTGCAGCATCGTACATAGAACGGATGTTGCAACCGTAACCAGACTCGTTACCTAGAGACCACATGATGATAGAAGGGTGGTTCTTTTGAGCGTGGATATGACGTTCGATACGTTCAACAAACACCGCTTCCCATGCTGCATCGTTAGTGATGCGGCTTAGGTCGCCAACGTTCGCAAAGCCATGTGTTTCGACATCGGTTTCGCCCATCACGAACAGGCCGTAGATATCACACAGTTCGTAGAAGCGTGGGTCGTTCGGGTAGTGCGCAGTGCGTACTGAGTTGATGTTGTGTTGCTTCATCAACACTAAGTCTTTCTCTACGCGATCCATCCCAACAGCACGACCTTTCAGGTGGTCGTTGTCGTGACGGTTCACGCCGTGCAGCATCACGTATTTGTTGTTGATGTAGAACAGACCATCGCGAACTTTAATGTCACGGAAACCAACGCGCTGTGGAATCACTTCCAACACCTTGCCGTCACCATCTTTCAGCGTAAGCAGCAGTTGGTACAGGTAAGGGTTCTCAGCGTTCCATTGAACTGGGTTAACCACATCGATAGAGAATTGAGTACTCGTATTGCCGTCAGTTGGGACAGATAAGCTATCTACAGAGCCTTGCGAGATAACTTGGCTGCCATCAAGCAATGCGTACTCAAGGGTTGCGTTTGCCGCTGCTGCTAGGTTTTCTAGTTCCACTTTGCACGACAGGGTCGCGCTTTGGTAAGCGTCGTCGAAATCGGTGCGAACGGTAACGTCTTGAACGTGCAGTTGTTCTTTACCAACTAGGTAAACGTCACGGAAGATACCGCCCGTCCACCACATGTCTTGGTCTTCAATGTAGGTGGAATCGGCCCACTGCATCACACGAATAGAAAGTAGGTTGTTGCCTGCTTTTACTTGGTTAGAGATATCGAACTCAGCGGTTAGGCGGCTGCCTTTGCTGAAGCCCACGTACTCGCCGTTTACGTAAACTTCGAAGTAAGTTTCAACGCCATCAAATTTGATGATGGTTTGTTTCTCGTCCCAGCTTTCGCCAAGGAAGAAAGAGCGTTGGTATGCGCCGGTTGGGTTGTCTGATGGTACGAAAGGCACATCAATTGGGAATGGGAAACCTTCATCTGTGTATTGGAGATCGCCGTGGCCTTCCATTTGCCACATGTTTGGAACCGTGATGTTGCCCCAGTCGCTCATTTCCTGAGAATAGAACTCTTCAGGAACCAATAGCGGATTGGTGAAATAGCTGAAATTCCATTGGCCACTCAATAGTTGGAAGTGGCTGCTCAGTTCACGCTGAAACGTTTTTGCATTTTTTTCTGATGCGTACGAGAAGAAGTATGCACGCGGTGCCATACGGTTCTCATGTAAGTTCAGGAAGTTTTCCCAGTTGTTCACGTTGCCTCTCTCTCGGCCTGAATGCAGTTTGCTGACCGACGTTCTTATGCGTAATTGGGTCGTAGTGAATACGAGTATTTTTGGACTGAGGTAATTATTAGTAAAAGTTTTACTAAATGAAATTGGTGAAAACGTTTTACTTTAACTTCATCACGTTTTTTATGGTCTTTTTACGGTGCTGTGTGATCCACTTAAAAGAATGCTATTGGCTGATTTATGCAGTAGGTTAAAGAGGGAGATATGTGTCGATTGATGTATGTGACGGGCACAAAAAAGGCCACCTTCAACAAAGGCAGCCTTTATTTATCTACTTGATATATTTAATTATTTTGTTGTATCGCGCAGCTTAAGTTTGCTTGGTACATAGACGCGTAATGGGATGGTTCGGCCGTCGCGTACTTTTTCAATCAGCAGGTTAACGCCTTGAATTCCCATTAGTTCAGAGTGAATACGAACAGTCGATAAAGATGGGAAGGTAAATTTAGCTGTTGGGATGTCGTTTACACTGATCAGCGCAATATCTTCAGGAATGTTTAATCCGTGCTCATGAACTGCTCGTAAAACGCCAATTGCGATGGAATCTGACGCAATAAACATGGCTTTAGGGTAGTCGCCCGTCGCGAGCATATGTTTTGCAAGCTTGTAACCTGATGAGCTAGAGAAGTCACCACGGTAGATGTCTTGCTCACTGACAACATTTTTGAGGCCACCATATTCAGCAAAGGCGACTTCACGAATATCAGGGGTGTTGACGTCGTCTTGACCACCAATAAAGCCGATACGCTCATAGCCTTGGTTGACAAAGAAGTTGGTGATCTCTTTGCTGATCAAAGTCAGGTCGATATCGACAGAGTCATAAGGTTCTGAGTGATCGGTAAAATCGACATAACAGATATTATCGCTCAGCTTCTTAGCTTGCTCGATAACCTCTGGTGTCATTCTACCCACCAACAAAACACCTGTGATTGGCGCTGAATTTATCTGTATTTTACTTTCATAACAGTTGGTTAGCTTAACTTCCATCTTTTCACATTGGGTTTCAATTCCATGGCGAATCGATAGGTAGTAAGGGTCGTTAACCTCAGCTTCTTGCTTGTAGTTATACAGTGCTAGGAAGTGATGGTTTTGTTTTTTACTGCTAACGGTTTTTCGTGAGCTGCTGGTTTTGTATTCCAACTTCTCTGCAATTTCAAAGATACGCCTTTTGGTCTCTTCCTTGACGCTTAATGTTGGATCTTCATTGAGAACCCTTGAAACTGTAGCCAATGATACATTCGCTTCAGTCGCGATATCTTTTAACGTTGCCATACTCACTTCCTGTTATTGGAACATTGCGCTGCTTTGAAATTGGTATTTAGTAAAAAAGCAATGCACCTCTTTATTCTACAGACCTATTGTAATCAAACTGGACGTCATTGCATTAACTTTTAGTAAAATAAATGCTCAACTCATCTGTGATGTCTCAAATCTAACTATCTATAATTATCTTATTAAAATTCAATGAATTAGAGGTTAACAGCTATACGTTCTCTCTATGTCATGATCAGTACCAATGATGAAAGTCAGTGTAAACGTTTACACTTCGTGGTTTTGATCACAGAATTATAGTCAAAATGGCTGCTACTATTTCTGACATACGGTGCTACTGAGCTGAATGTCAGTTCGAGTTAGCCCACGAATGACGACAAAGAGAGGTTGATTGTGAAAGTACTGGTTACGGGCGGCATGGGTTACATCGGAAGTCATACATGCATTCAAATGATACAGGCGGGTATGGAGCCGATCATTGTTGATAACCTTTGCAACAGCAAAGAGCTAGTGCTGGAACGAATCGAGTCGTTAACTGGCAAGCGACCAACATTTTATCTTGGCGACATTCGTGACCAATCTTTTCTAGATAGCGTGTTTTCAGAAAACGATATCCAAGCGGTGATTCACTTTGCTGGCCTGAAAGCGGTAGGGGAGTCGGTGGCTAAGCCTTTGGAGTACTACGATAACAACGTTAATGGATCATTGGTGTTAGCTCGAAGCATGAAGAAAGCGGGCGTGAAAAGCATCGTATTTAGTTCTTCGGCTACCGTTTACGGCGATCCAGAAGTAGTACCTATTACTGAAACTTCACCAACTGGCGCGACAACCAACCCTTATGGTCGCAGCAAATATATGGTGGAAGAGTGCTTGAGCGATCTGTTCAACGCGGAGAACGATTGGAGCGTGACTTTACTGCGTTACTTCAATCCAGTTGGCGCACACCCATCGGGCACTATGGGTGAAGACCCACAAGGTATCCCAAATAATTTAATGCCGTTTATTGCTCAAGTAGCCGTCGGTCGCCGTGAAAAACTGGCTGTTTTTGGAAACGATTACCCAACAGTCGATGGCACAGGCGTTCGTGACTATATTCATGTAATGGATTTAGCGGACGGTCACGTCGCAGCACTAAAAGTGGTTGGTGAGAAAGCGGGCTTACACATTTACAACCTAGGTACGGGCAAAGGCTCAAGTGTACTCGAGATGGTTGAAGCCTTCGCACAAGCATCGGGCAAACCGGTTCCTTATGAGCTTTGTCCACGCCGTGCTGGTGACATTGCCGAATGTTGGGCAAGCACTGAAAAAGCAGAGCGCGAGCTTGGCTGGAAGGCGACGCGTAGCGTGATGGAGATGACGGCGGATACGTGGAATTGGCAGTCGAATAATCCACAAGGTTACTAAGTAACTTTTAGGTTATTGAGAAAAGAGATTCCAGATATCTCGTACCTCGATTCTGGAATGACGAATTTAAAAACTACGATTTCTGAACGTCATTCCCTACAGCGAGGCACGAGCGTGATAGGGAATCTCCTTGTAGAAGAATTATTCATCTTGGTGAATTGACCAAGACACAAAATTTGAGAGCAATCTAAACATGTCAAAAGTTGAATTTAACCCAGTAGACCACCCGCATCGTCGTTATAACCCATTAACGGGTCAGTGGATCTTAGTATCACCGCACCGAGCAAAACGTCCTTGGAGTGGCCAAGATGAAAAACCATCGACTGCGCAGCTTCCTGCGTATGAGAAAGAGTGTTTCTTGTGCCCAACCAATACACGTATCTCGGGTGACGAAAACCCAGATTACGACGGCACTTACGTATTCAGTAATGATTTCGCGGCGTTGATGCCTGATTCACCTGATGCTCCAGAGTCTGAAAATCCTCTATTCAAGACTCAAGGTGTTCGCGGGTTGAGCCGCGTGATCTGTTTTTCTCCGGACCACAGCAAAACGCTGCCAGAGTTACCAGTAAACAAGATTCGCGGTGTTATCGACACATGGAATGAACAGATTGAAGAGCTAGGTAAAGACTACCTATGGGTTCAAGCGTTTGAAAACAAAGGTGAGACCATGGGCTGTTCTCAGCCACACCCACACGGTCAAATCTGGGCAAACAGCTTTTTACCCAACGAAATTGAACGCAAAGAGAAACTGTTAAAAGAGTACTTCGAACAACAAGGTTCGAATCTTTTAGTGGATTACGTTGAAGCTGAAATGAAAGACGGTTCTCGCACTGTGGTTGAAACTGAACATTGGATTGCTGTGGTTCCTTATTGGGCGGCGTGGCCATTTGAAACCATGTTGCTACCAAAAACACACATCCGCCGTATGAGCGAACTGACTGATGAACAACGTGATGATCTAGCGCTTGCGATTAAGAAGCTGACCAGTCGTTACGACAACTTATTCCAGTGCTCATTCCCTTACTCAATGGGCTGGCACTATGCACCGTTCTTCGAAGAAGGTACGGATATCGATCACTGGCAGCTGCATGCATTGTTCTACCCGCCACTGTTGCGCAGCGCTTCGGTTCGTAAATTCATGGTCGGCTACGAAATGTTGGCTGAGTCTCAGCGTGATTTAACCGCAGAACAAGCGGCGCAGCGTCTGCGTGATTTGAGTGACGTTCACTACAAAGAGCAGGAATAGCCTGTTTCGTAGATAACGAGCGAGATTCCTGATATCTCGTCTCTCGATTCTGGAATGACGGCAGGTGAGAAGCCGATGTTGTCATTCCCTACCGTGAGAGACGAACGAGATAGGGGATCTAAAAGAATTAAAGTGGTGCCGTAAAGGGGCCATAACCAATTGAACAAAGAGTTTAACCAGAGAGTTTACTTATGTCTGATCTAATCCAAAACGTGAAAGCATCTTTTGA
This sequence comes from Vibrio sp. 1CM8B, assembly GCF_023161685.1. Classification (NCBI taxonomy): domain Bacteria; kingdom Pseudomonadati; phylum Pseudomonadota; class Gammaproteobacteria; order Vibrionales; family Vibrionaceae; genus Vibrio; species Vibrio sp. 1CM8B. The sequence continues at coordinate 332,626 of NZ_JALNTU010000002.1, read as the reverse complement.
GCAAGTCCTTGGTTACCAAGCGACTCATATTATCCAAGCACCAGGTCGTGTGAACCTGATCGGCGAGCACACTGACTACAACGATGGTTTTGTTCTACCGTGTGCCATTAACTACCAAACGGTAGTCGCAGCGGCTAGGCGTGACGACAACATTGTACGCGTAGTATCAGTGGACTACGGCAATGCAGTCGATGAGTTCGACCTAACTCAAGAGATCACCTTCCAACAAGACAAAATGTGGGCTAACTACATTCGTGGTGTGGTGAAGTGCTTAAAAGGTCGCGGCTTTGAATTTACAGGTGCAGACATCTCTGTAACGGGTAACGTACCTCAAGGTGCAGGTTTAAGTTCTTCTGCGGCACTGGAAGTGGTGATTGGTCAAACATTCAAGGTGCTTTACAACCTAGAGATCAGCCAAGCCGAAGTGGCGCTTAATGGCCAACAAGCTGAAAACGAATTCGTTGGCTGTAACTGTGGCATCATGGATCAAATGATCTCTGCAGAAGGTCGCGCAAACCACGCGATGCTTTTGGATTGTCGTAGCCTAGAGACTCAAGCGGTTTCAATGCCAGAAGATATGGCTGTGGTTATCATCAACTCAAACAAGAAACGCGGCTTGGTCGACAGCGAATACAACACACGTCGTGAACAGTGTGAAGAAGCGGCGCGCATCTTTGGTGTTCCGGCACTTCGTGATGTGACTATTGAACAATTCAAAGCGAAAGAGTCTGAGTTAGATGAAATGGTCGCGAAACGTGCTCGTCACGTGATCACTGAAAATGACCGTACCGTTGAAGCGGCTCAAGCTCTGCGTACTCACGACATGAAGCGTATGGGTGAGCTCATGGCTGAATCGCATGCATCAATGCGTGATGATTTTGAAATCACGGTGAAAGAAATCGATACGCTGGTTGATATGGTCAAAGAAGTGATCGGTGAGCAAGGTGGCGTGCGTATGACTGGCGGTGGTTTCGGTGGTTGTATTGTGGCATTGGTTCCACCTGCATTGGTTGATGAAATCAAAACAACCGTTGAACAGAAATATCAAGCGGCGACGGGCCTAAAAGAATCTATTTATGTGTGCCAAGCGAAAGACGGAGCAGGCTTAGTTGAAGTAATCTAACGGCTTCGAGACTTAATATAGAGCTTACCAAGTAAAAAGATCATGGTAGGCCAAATGCTAAAGCCTTTACTTCAGGTAGAGGCTTTTTACTGGCACTAGAAGGAATTTAGAATGACACAAGAGCAAAACCTGCATCAATCCATGACGCAGACTCCAGCCTATGATGGCCAACCCGCTCAGTTAGTGACGCTATCAAATACGCATGGCATGCAAGTGACATTCATGGATATTGGTGCAACATGGTTGAGCTGTATCCTGCCAGTAAAAGGAAACAAAAGAGAAGTTTTGTTGGGTGTTAACTCAATGGAGAACTTCGATAAACAAGCCAGCTATATGGGCACAACCGTTGGCCGTTATGCTAACCGCATTGCTAATGGTCGCTTCAAAATTGATGGTCAGAATTACAAGCTGGAAACCAACCAAGCGGGCAATACCTTACATGGTGGTCCGAACGGATTTGATAAGCGCCGTTGGAATATTGCCGAGCAAACCGAAACGTCAGTAGTGTTCAGTCTAGAGTCTGCTGATGGCGACCAAGGATTCCCGGGGAATTTGAATGTGTCGGTACGTTATGACATCACCGAAGACAATCGAGTGTCCATTAATTACTCTGCAACCACAGACAAGCCGACTGTAGTCAACCTAACGAATCATGCGTACTTCAATCTACTTGGCGCTGAAGCTGGACACGACTGTTTGTCACACATTGTCAGCATCAACGCCAATCAGTTCTTACCGACCAATTCGGTGGGTATTCCGTTAGGTAATCTTAAATCGGTGAAATCGACCAGCTTTGACTTCAATCAGCCTATGATGATCTCAGAGCGTTTGTTGGGCGATGAACAGCAGAAAGCAGCAAAGGGTTACGACCACTCTTTCTTATTGGCTGATGGCTGCAAACGCACTCAATGTGCCGCGACCGTAACCTCACCAGATGCGCTCGTCACACTAAAAGTATTTTCAACCAAACCTGCAATGCAGCTATACACCGGAAACTGGCTTGGTGGCACACCAAACCGAAGTGGTGGCAGCTATGAAGACTACGCTGGTTTGGCGCTAGAAACCCAGTTCTTACCTGACTCTCCTAACCACCCAGAGTGGAAGCAGGACAGTTGTATTCTCAAGCCTGAACAAGAATATAACTACAGTACCTGTTACCAGTTTGAATTTTCGGGGGATTCTTCAAACTAGTACGCTCTAGCTCAAAGCGGTACGCCAATGTCTTTTGCTTGTGAATAGGACGACGTGAATTATCGCGTTGTTCTTGGGGGATGAGCAAAAGTGGCGCTCAACAAGAGTGCGGTTTATTAAGTGCGATTGTTGAGTATCTGAGTAAGGTAGGAAAGCCCTAACAGAAGCGATTCTGTTAGGGCTTTTTTTTGTTTATTGTTTGATGATTAGACTAGAGCTTAGACTTTCTCTACCGAATTGCGGCGTACCAGAGTTGGAGAGAACATCATTGGTTCAGTGGAGGTGTTTTCACCTTTGGCTAAGTGCAGCGCGAGTCGTGTCGCTTTCTCTGCCATCATCTGAATCGGGTAGCGAATAGTGGTGAGCTTTGGATGAACATAGCGGGCAATCAAGCCATCATCGAAGCCGATGATCGACATTTTGTCTGGCGCTTGAATACCGTTTTCATCAAGGACAGACAAAGCACCAGCTGCCATGTAATCGTTGTACGCCACAATGCCAGTGATTGGCAGTGACTTAGTCAGAAGGTTAGTCATGGCGTATTCGCCACCGTCACTAGTGGGCGCTGAGTATTCAATATAGCTGTCAGAGAGCGCTATTTTGTAATCTGAGAGTGCCGCTAAGTAACCTTGGATACGCTCATCGGCATCTTCAATGCTATGAGATGAGGCGATACAGGCAATGTTCTGATGGCCATGGCGGATCAGATATTCCGTCGCAAGATACGCGCCTTTCTTGTTGTCCAAGAAAATACAACGGTTGGCAATCTCAGCAATATAACGGTTGATCAGCACTAAGCCTTTGACTTCTTTTGCATAGGCGATAAGTTCTTCGTCTGTAAGGCCTTTCGAGTGGATCACCAGGGCGTCACAACGGCTGTTAATCAGCAATTCAATCGCTTGTCTCTCTTCTTCACGATCGTGAGAGCCATTACCGACAAGGATATGTTTTCCGTTCTCACGAGCGACATTGTCGACAGCCTTAACCAGCGTGCCAAAAAAGGGATCGGAGATGTCACCGACCAATACACCAACAGTGTTTGTGCTTTGGCTTACCAGCGCTCGAGCATTGGCATTCGGGCGATAGCCGAGTTTAGACATCGCTTTAGTTACAGACTCTACCGAGCTTGCACTCGCCTTGGGAGACTTGTTGATCACTCGAGATACGGTTGCAACAGAAACACCAGCTTCCTTTGCTACATCTTTAATTGTTGCCATTTTTAACCTCTATACATTGCTGCATCTATTTAACACCGACAATGATAGTAAGGCAACGAAACTCTCATTTTACTTCCAGTAATGAGATCTTTACCGCTTGTAATTATTAGGCTTAATGCTAGTGTAAACATTTACATTTTACTTAATTTTAGTAAATGATTTAATGGGTAAAAACAAATCAATATAGGAAGTGAGAAATGGATACTGTCTCTTATGGTGACTTTGCTAAGTTAGAAATGCGTGTGGGTAAGATCATTGAGGTTGTGCGTCATGAAAACGCCGACAAGCTGTACATCGTGCAAGTGGATGTTGGTGACAAGACGCTGCAAACGGTGACTAGCCTAGTCCCTTATTACACAGAAGAAGAGTTGATGGGTAAGCAGGTTGTAGTTCTGTGCAATCTAGCGAAGGCGAAGATGAGAGGCCACACTTCTGAGTGCATGTTGTTATGTGCAGAAACGGAAGATGAATCTGAAAGTGTATTGCTAACACCTGAACGTGCGATGCCAGCAGGTATTCGTGTCGTTTAAGCTCACTTTAGGTTGGTGAGTCAATGTGTTCACCAACCTAAATCAACTAGCTGCGCACGGTCAGTATCAAGCCATCAATCACACTGTGGTGGTGATCGGAAACTCCAGCAAGGTTGCCGTATTTAGGCTGGTGGCGATCATTTTCTAATGGGTGATGCCAACCTTGTGTGTGTTTAACAAAGTGCGCCGCAAAGCTTTCAGACACCTCTAAACATCCTGCCAATACCGTATCGACATAGGTTTGAACGATAGGGCTGTTTTCGCAAGGTGCTTCAATCTCGTCTTTGATGTAAACCCAGATCGATTGATCCTGTTTGAACTCATCTTGGCTTTCTATCTGAGAGGCCTTTAACTCGATTCGGTGATAACCACGCTCACGGCGATCAAACTCAGCCAGTGCAATATCATCCACCTCAAGCAACACACCATTCACTTGTCCCTCGCCGAGATTGACGATCAAAGGTGATAACACATAGCTGTCATCGATCTTGCTCCAATGGCGAATTAAGCCATGAACAATCGCAGGGATTGCTTGCCCTGTCTGACCGGTAAGCTGGCGTGAAGATGAGTTGATTAAGCTGCCATAACCAAAAATATACATCGCATTCCTTGTCTGAGTTGTTCCATTTAAGTCTAGTCTTACTATATGTGGCGAGATACCAAAAGTCAGTAAGTTTCTATTTATACATCTATATGTCTTTATGACTCTTTCGATTGTGTTTTTTTGACTTGTTTATTGGTTGGTAAATCTCGTGAGTCACTGTTTTTACTGGTTTTATCTAATTGGCGCGTTTCATGCAATGTGATCTGCATATTGCATCGGATTTGATGCACACCAAATTTGGTTTAGGTAATACCTTGGCCGCTTATCTGAGAATTAGGAGCGAGTTTGTTAAATATCACAGATAAAAGTGTAGAAGACGCGATTCCAGCCTACCTGCGTTTAGGCTTTCGACCTTTCTTCTTTTTAGGCTGTCTCTATGCCGTGATTGCGATTGTCGCTTGGGTCATCATGTTCCAAAACGGTCAGCCTGAGATTTTAAAAGTTCCTGCACTGTGGTGGCACGTACATGAAATGCTGTTTGGTTTCTCAATGGCGATAGTGGTTGGTTTTGTGTTAACGGCGGTACAAACGTGGACGGGTGTCAACGGCACCAAGCACTATCGATTAGCTGCGCTAGTCGGTTTGTGGCTCGCACCTCGTATTCTATTTTGGACACCCGCTCCGTTATGGCTGATCTCGTCGGTTGAGGCGCTGTTCTTAATCTTCGCCGCCTACGAAATTGGTTTCCGAGTCGTGAAGTCGAAAGGCTGGAAGAACCTGTTCTTTGTACCGCTGTTTATATTGGCTATCGTGGCGAACTTTGCTAGTTATGCGACCATTAAGGGAATGCCTCCATTTCCATCGTCTGCAGTTTGGCAGGCTATGTTGTGGTGGTTTACCTTGCTGTTATCAGTGATGGGTGGGCGAGTTATCCCATTCTTTACGGCGCGTCGTTTTGAGTTTGAAAAAGCTCAGCCCTTGGTTTGGTTGGAATGGTTAGCCAATCTACCTTTGGTTGGTTTATTTGTGTTGAGCTTCTTCCCATTAACCTTTGCTCAAGTCGGCAATGAGTTGATGGTATTTGCAGGTGTGACTCAGTTGGTGCGCTTTATCCGCTGGAAGCCTTGGACAACGCTGTCTGAACCTTTGGTGTGGTCGCTGCACGCGGCTTATCTATGTATTCCTCTCAGCTTGCTGTTACGTGGTCTGTTAGACAACCCGTTCGCGAGCCACAACATGCTGCACTTGTTTGCGATTGGCGGTCTGAGTGGGTTGATTCTGGCGATGATTACGCGCGTTACGATGGGGCATACCGGTCGTGCCATCTACAAAGGGCCAAGTATGGCTTTGGCGTTCTCGGCTATTTTTATCGCGGCACTCGTTCGTAGTTTAGGTGTAACATTCTTCCCGGCGTATTTATTTGAGATGGTCAACATCAGCGCCGGTTTATGGACGTTAGCGTTCGGGCTGTTTATCTGGAAGTTCGGTATGATGCTGTTAACGCCAAGAGTGGATGGTCACCCGGGCTAAGCCAATGGGTTATCGAACCATACTGAAAGGGAAGCTCAGAGCTTCCCTTTTTGATCTTGATAACTTATTAAGTATTCGCAGCAAGGTATTGGCGTACCTGCGTGATGAGATCTTCCTTGGCGTGAGGTGAGATAAAACTGGCTTCGATGGCATTAATACTAAACTGCGCTAATTCGTTTTTCGTCAGTGGATGAGCATTGGCGACCGCGAGGAAGTTATCATTCATATAGCCGCCGAAGTAAGCCGGATCATCGGAATTGATGGTGACGCACAGCCCTTTTCTCAGCAGCTCGACGATGTTGTGCTCTTGCATGGTCTCAAACACCTTGAGCTTGGTATTCGATAGCGGGCAGACCGTCAGTGGTGTACGTTTTGCTATTAGCTTTTCCATCAACTCTTCATCTTCTACACAGTGAACGCCATGATCAATTCGGGTTATGCCTAACAAGCTCAGTGCGTCGACAATATTTTGTGCTGGGCCTTCTTCTCCGGCGTGCGCGACAGTCAGGAAGCCTTGGTTGATCGCTTCTTGGAATACATGTTTAAACTTCTCTGGCGGATTGCCCTGTTCTGATGAATCTAACCCAACGGCAATAATCTTATCTTTATAGGGAAGGGCTTGCTTGAGTGTTTCAAAAGCGCTGTCTTCATCGAGGTGACGCAGAAAACACATGATCAGTTGGCTGCTGATGCCAAGCTCTTGCTCTGCTTGATTCAAAGCTCGAGTAATCCCACCAACGATGACTTCAAAGGCAATGCCGCGTTCAGTATGAGTTTGAGGGTCGAAGAATATCTCAGTATGAACCACATTATCTTGCTGGCACTTCAACAGATAAGCCCACGTCAGGTCGTAGAAATCTTGTTCATGAATCAGTACGTTAGCACCTTGATAATAGATATCGAGAAAAGATTGAAGGTTGTGGAACTGGTACGCGTCTCGAACTTGGTCAGGGGTCTCAAAGGGAATCGACACGGCATTACGCTTGGCGAGTTGGAACATCAGCTCTGGCTCTAGTGTGCCTTCTATATGTAAGTGCAGCTCAACTTTCGGTAAATTTTTGATGAAGCTATCCATAGCAACTCCTTAGCTATTTTAATTATGAGCGGAGTAGGTGAGACAGTAGAGTCTATAAACCTGAGCAAGCAGGTATCTCTTTCATTTATCTCTGTTTGAGCATAGTTCATTTCATTGTTGTCGATAAAATAGGACAGAAGTTGATGGTGAACCGAGAGTTATGAACCGATTGAAATCAGGCGCAAACGATTTGCAGCATTGGAGTGTGATCCGCTGCAAATATTTGCAGCAATATTCATTGATTTGTGCTCTAATACCGCGCTTACCAAGGGATGGTGTTAAAAGATGCTCACTTAGATGGAGTTATCAAAGTTGACCGATCCCTTAATGATCTCCCTTAGGAAAAAATAGAACATGTCTAAGAACAAAAAATTTGATATCCGCCTTACAGAAAAACGCAACGGTTGGTGTGCAGAGATTACTCGTCAAGTAACGTCTCGCAGCACTACAGTATCTAAGCGTGAGTCTGGTTTCGAAACTGAAGCTCTAGCACAAGAGTGGGCAGAGAAAGAGCTAGCATCTTTCATCGCTAACCAAGCTGAACGTAACGAGCGTAAATCAGAGCAGCGTAAAGAGCGTGACGAACTACGTCATACTAAAGAGCTTAAAGCTGAGCAAGCACGTGAAGCGCGCGCTAAAGCTCGTGCAGAAGAGCAAGAAGACGCTGAATAATTCAGTGCATGACTAATTTATAGATCCCTTAATTTTAAGATAAGGGATTTGTGAAAAAAAAGCCCCGATACAACTTTTTTCTTTATAGTTAAAAGTGTATTGGGGCTTTTTAGTTTGTGGAGTTCTGTTTTATTGTGTTTAAGAGCTCGGTTTGGCTTCTTGCTTTTAACGTCGAGCTCTTAAACTGTTAAGCATTGTCTGATCAGTTATTCAGCGCAGTTAGCCAATCGTCTTCTGCCACTTCTTCAATGTAGCTTTCTACTGATTGTCCGACTTCTTCATCGTCTTGCTTGAAGTAAGCGATGTGGAACACAGCATCACCTTCATTGACCAAAGGCAGAGTTTGCTGACCAATCACGATACCGCCTTTGGTTGTGATCACTTGGCCTTCTTGGTGACCCAATGGAGAGCTGATGTAAGCCAGGGTTTGTCCTGCTTCAACCTGTTCGCCAAGTCTTACCATGTTACGTAAAATACCGTCTGACTCCGCGCGGATCCAGCTGGTGGATTTACTCAATACTGGCTCTGGTAACTTCTTACGGTTAGGGCGCAGCATGCCGATTTCTTTCATCACTTGATGCACGCCAAGGTAACCCGCACGAATCGCTAGGTGATCAAAACGCAGCGCTTCACCACCTTCGTAAGTTAATACAGGAATACCCAGTTTTTCAGCTTCGCTACGCAGTGAACCGTCACGCAGTGGAGAATCAATGATCACGGGTGTTGCGAACGCTTTTGCGATGCGCAGTGTTTCAGGGTTCGATAGGTTTGCACGAATCTGTGGCAGATTGGTACGGTGAATCGCGCCCGTGTGTAGATCCAGAATGTAATCACAGTGCTTCGCCACGTTCTCAAAGAAGGTGTAAGCGATGCGTGATGTTAACGAGCCTTTCTCACTGCCAGGGAAGCAACGGTTTAGGTCACGACGGTCTGGTAGGTAACGAGATTTATGGATAAAGCCAAACACGTTAACGATAGGCACAACAATTAATGTCCCTTTCAGTTTCTTTGGATCAATCGCATTGGTCAGTTGTCGTGCAATTTCAACACCGTTTAGCTCATCGCCGTGGATAGCCGCATTTACCATCAGTGTTGGGCCTGCTTGGCGACCGTGAATGATTTCAATCGGGATCGAAAGTGGAGAATGCGTGTAAAGCTGAGCCGCTTGCAGTTCAATCTCCATTCGCTGTCCTGGCTGAACAGTATAACCAAGTAATTCGAATGGTTGATTAGGTTTTAGTCTTGCCATTTAGGTTGTTCTCAACATGGTGATAATTCGTTAACACGGAATGTAGCAATCGTTGATTTTTAGTACGAATCAATCGCTTTACGGTGACGACAAAAGTTTTTTATGAAGGGGCTTCTGAATTGGTTTCAGTTTTTTGTTTGGCTAATTGAAGGGTGTTTCAAATTGTGAATTTTCTGACAATACATTGATTTAGCGCTGATATTTGTCATTCAGTTCGTTGGTATTATCCACCGCCATTTTTTGGCGGCCAAATTTAAATATTGAGATAAAAATGAAAAAAACAATTTCAAAAGTTGTAGCACTAGCGGTGGTATCTGTTGCTTTATCTGGCTGTGTTGGTAGCAACGCAGTAACGGGTTACCTAATGAAGTTCAACATCAAGGCTGTTGATAACCGTTACGCTCGTGGTGGTTTGAACATGCTACTTGCACCTGCATACGGTCTAACAGTTGCTGCCGACTACCTCGTATTCAACTCACTAGAGTTCTGGACAGGTAGCAACCCACTAACAGGTGCTCCGCACATCTTTGATACTAAGACTGATACTTACCTAGACATCAACCACCAACTTGATCCGTCTCTAACGGAAGCGCCAGTGGGTCCTATCACGAGTGCAGATGTGATCGAAAAAGGTCAAATGCAGCAGATTGATGAAAACACGATCCAAATGGACATTACTTACCAGTCTGGTGAGCGTGCGACGTTAATCGGTGTTCGTGATGGCGAGATGGTGACGTACTTCATCGATGGCGAAGTTGTGGCACAAACTTCAATTGATGAGCTAGAAAGCTACGCGGCTTCACGCGCTTAATTGCTTCTTTAGTCACAAATAGTCGATTACAAAGATTAGATACAAAAACAGGTACTCATTGAGTACCTGTTTTATTTTGTGTCGATAAACGGTGTTTACTGTAAAACACCATTTACTGAACAAACATAGCTTATCGAATTAAGCTTTTTCTGGGATCGCTTCAAGCAATGCAACCATTTGGTTCCAGAATAGCTCAACGGTGTCGATCTTCACTTTCTCATCAGGAGAGTGCGGGAACTTGATGGTTGGGCCGAAAGAAACCATATCCATGTTCGGGTAAGGTTCTTTGAATAGACCACACTCAAGACCAGCATGGATAACCATGATGTTTGGCTTGTGACCGTAGATACCTTCGTACATGTCGCGGAAGATATGCATGATTTCTGAATCTGCGTCTGGTTTCCAACCTGGGTAAGCACCAGAGAACGCGATGTTAGCGCCTGCTAGTTCAGCAACAGAGTGAAGCATGCTTTCTACTTGTGAGCGACCTGAATCGATAAGAGAGCGGATCAGGCAAAGCACTGTGATTGAGTTCTCTTCTGTTGTGATAACACCTACGTTTAGAGACGTTTCCACAACACCTTCAATCTCGTCACTCATACGAATCACGCCGTTTGGACATGCGTTAAGTGCCGCGATAAAGCGAGCTTGGTCTGCTGACGCAAGTGCGCCCATTTCTACAGAAGCTTCTTCATTGAAAGTCACGATGCTGTCTTCTACTTTACCTAGCTCTGTTGAAAGCAGCTCAGTGTAGTAGTTGTATAGTGAAGCCAGTTTTTCTTGGTTTGCCGCAGGAACAGCAACCGTTACGAAACCTTCACGAGGGATCGCGTTACGAAGGCTACCACCTTTGAATTCGACGATGCGAAGGTCTAGCTCTTTGGCGTGACCCGCTAGGAAGCGAGCAAGCAGTTTGTTTGCGTTTGCACGACCTGTGTGGATGTCACAACCAGAGTGACCGCCTTTTAGGCCTTTCAGCGTTAGCTTACGTGTTACGAAGTCAGCTGGAATCGCGTTACGAGCAATTTCAAATGTCATTGCGCCGTCGATACCGCCAGCACAACCCATGTACACTTCGCCTTCTTGCTCTGAATCGGTATTAAGAAGGATATCGCCTTCTAACCAACCCGCTTCAAGACCGAAAGCACCAGTCATGCCTGCTTCTTCATCTACTGTTAGTAGAACTTCGATAGGGCCGTGCTGGATTTCGTTTGAAGCAAGAACCGCTAGGCAAGAAGCCATGCCCATGCCGTTGTCAGCGCCAAGCGTTGTGCCTTTAGCTGTAACCCACTCACCATCAATGTATGGTTGGATTGGATCTTTAGCGAAGTCATGAACTGTGTCTTCGTTCTTTTGTGGAACCATATCGATGTGAGCTTGTAGCACGACACCTTTTTTGTTTTCCATACCCGCCGTTGCTGGCTTTTTGATGAATACGTTGCCCGTTGGGTCACGACGTACATCTAGGCCTTGCTCGGTTGCCCAAGCAATAATGTATTGAGCAAGCTCTTCTTCATGCTTAGAAGGGTGTGGGATTGAGCAAATCTTATCGAAGAACTGCCAGATAGGGGCAGGGGATAATTTACTGATCTCAGAATGGAATTCAGACACGGATGACTCCTTTTTTATTTAATAACCATATATTTAGGTTTTGTATAGGTAAAAACCTAGAACAAAAATCTAAAATATGGGTCTGTTTTGATGGCAACAGCATACCACTTGAGCGTTTTGACGAGTAGCGGTTCTAAACCTCAAATAGCTCAAATTTTGAATGCGATCTTGTCCATCTGATCACAATTAAGCGCCTTGATGCTTATAAATGGCGCAAGCAAACGTTTGTTTAATTCTATTTTGTAATTTTATTACGAAAATAAGTTTACAAAATAACCGTAAATGGCAAAAAATGTGACATATAGCAAAAAATACTTGTAATCTTTTTTCTTTAGGGTATATTAATAACCAACTTCTGAGATGAAGAGTAAATGCTCAAAGGATGAGTCCGTTTTATCGCCTCCAAGGAACCGAGAAATCAAATTCGTTTTTTATTGATTTATTAAGGTGATAGTTATGAAAGGTTTACCATCTGCAATGTTCTGGATTAACAGCTCTGTTTACACTAGCAACTTTGCATACCCTACAAGCTTTGGTTACTAATACCGTAAGCATGTAACTCGAACAGTTTTGTTCACCCCTATATATTGGAATTCTTTTACAGCCCTTTTGGTTGACAGATTCTACCGCCACTCAGTTTTGAGTGGCGTTTTTTTTGCCTGCTACTTTTCCAAACCGCTTTCGCTTGTCACTTTCCTTGCTGTTCTGCGTGGTTGTTTTTTAAACGCCGAAATATCAATTTGCGCCTTATTACTGATCCTGTTGAAAAATACATAACTATTGTGGGTTTGAATTCAGAATTTACTGGCTAGATTATCAATGAAAATAACCGATGGTAGAAAAAATAACCAACTAGTTTTAGTGAGTCTATTGTTGTTAATTGTTTGTTTTTAATGGTTATTTATCGATGGTGTCTTTGTTTTTAATCGCTTTGTTTCATACGGCATTCTGATAAATATCGATTAGAGCCTTAATTCTATCTGGAATTTGTTATTTGATAACTTTATAATCCACAGCCAATCGATTACGCAACCGTTTACTTTTTACCCTTATAGGATTCGATAATGTTCGAAAAGCTATTCAAACTCAGTGAAAATGGCACCAATGTGCGCACTGAAATCATCGCAGGTCTAACAACCTTCCTAACAATGGCTTACATCATTTTTGTAAACCCAATGATTCTAGCTGATGCTGGTATGGACCATGGCGCTGTATTTGTAGCAACCTGTTTAGCGGCTGCTATTGGCTGTTTCATCATGGGCTTTGTTGCTAACTACCCAATTGCTCAAGCTCCAGGCATGGGTTTGAACGCATTCTTTACCTACGCTGTTGTAATGGGTATGGGTTATACGTGGCAAGTTGCTCTGGCAGCGGTTTTCGTATCAGGCGTAATCTTCATCTTCTTAAGCATCTTTAAGATCCGTGAATGGATTATCAACTCGATCCCTATGTCTCTGCGTGTTGGTATCTCTGCAGGTATCGGTCTTTTCCTAGCGTTCATTGCGCTTAGCAATGCAGGCATCGTTGTTTCTAACCCAGCAACTAAAGTTTCACTGGGCGATATTACCGCGATTGCTCCTATCCTAGGCTCACTTGGTTTCTTCCTAACGATTGCTCTTGTTCACCGTGGCGTGAAAGGCGCAGTAATGATTGCCATTCTAGCTATCACAGCTCTTGGCATTGTTATTGGTGACGTTCAATACGGCGGCATCATGTCTACACCACCAAGCCTTGCTCCTACATTCATGCAGCTTGATTTCTCTGCGGTATTTGAAATCGGTATGATTTCAGTGGTATTCGCATTCTTGTTCGTCGATTTGTTTGATACAGCGGGTACTCTGGTTGGTGTTGCAACGAAAGCAAACCTAATCAAAGAAGACGGCAAACTACCTCGTTTGAACAAAGCACTGCTTGCTGACTCTACAGCAACATCTATTGGTGCACTGCTAGGTACATCAAATACTACTTCTTATGTTGAGAGTGTTGCGGGTGTCGCTGAAGGCGGTCGTACCGGTCTAACGGCTGTTGTTGTTGGTATCTTATTCCTACTGGCTCTTTTCTTCTCGCCACTTGCAGGTATGATTCCGGCTTACGCAACATCAGGTGCACTTTTCTATGTAGCAATTCTGATGATGTCTGGCTTAGTTGGCATTGATTGGCGTGATCTTACGGAAGCAGCACCAGTCGTGGTAACATGTCTGCTTATGCCGCTGACGTACTCTATCGCTGAGGGTATCTCACTAGGTTTCATCGCTTACGCTGCAATTAAGCTGCTAAGTGGTAAAGGTCGCGACGTTTCACCTGCTGTGTGGGTAATGTCGGCTATCTTTATTCTTAAATACATTTTCGCTTAATCGTCTAGATTTCTGCTTAATCGCTGAAGAGGCTATGTTTGAGATAGCCTCTAATAACATGACAAAATTATTAGGTTTTATACTATGAGCAACAAATTCGTTATCACTTGGGACAACATGCAGACTTACTGCCGTCAACTTGCTGAAAAGCAAATGCCAGCAGAGCAGTGGAAAGGCATCTGGGCTGTAAGCCGTGGTGGTTTGGTTCCTGGTGCAATCTTGGCTCGTGAGCTAGGTATTCGTCACGTAGATACGATTTGTATTTCTAGCTACGACCACGATCACCAACGTGATATGACAGTAGTTAAAGCACCTGAAGGTGATGGCGAAGGCTTCCTAATCGTTGAAGACTTGGTTGATAGTGGTGACACTGCACGTAAGCTTCGCGAAATGTACCCTAAAGCGAAACTGATCGCTGTATGTGCAAAGCCATCTGGCGCTGATTTGCTAGACGAGTACATTGTTGATATCGCTCAAGACACATGGATTGAGCAACCTTGGGATACTAGCCTAAGCTACGTTGAGCCAGTAAATCGCAAGTCAAAATAAGCGTAAACTTAGTTTTTTGAGAAATGACCCTTTATAGGGTCATTTTTTTTTATATTATTAGTGACAACCATTTCTTATTAAGTATCCCAATGTCTGAACCAGAAGAAACGAGCTCGAACCTTTCGGAAACTTTGTTTGTAAAGCACAAGCAGGCGAAAGAGACCTCAATGTTGACACAATACATGCCAAGCTCTGAAGCGTTATTGGATGAGAAGCGTGAACAGCAAAACTCATCATGGTATCGAAACCTAAGACGTCTTCAGTGGGTATGGCAAGGCGTTAATCCAATAGAGCAAGAAGCGGTATTGGCTCGTATCGCGTCATCAGATAACTCTCGTACAATCGACGAGTGGCTTGATACGGTCATGGGTTACCGAAGTGGTAACTGGGCATACGAATGGACTAAGCTGGGTATGCAGCATCAAAATCGTTCTAATGAGAAGAGCGGTGAAGAGATGGCTGAAGAGCTGTTTTCAGCATCGCTGTGCTTCAGTATTGCGGGTTACCCACATCTCAAGAACGACAACTTGGCGGCTCAGGCTCAAGTGTTGGCCAACGCAGCGTATTCTGAAGCGATCAAGCACACTAAGTTGATCGTCAAACAGATTGATATTCCATACCAAAACAAGAAGATTAAAGCGAACTTGCATCTAACCAAGACAGATAAACCACAACCGGTTGTGATTGTCAGCGCGGGTCTAGATAGCTTGCAAACCGATATGTGGCGCTTGTTTAGAGATTATTTAGCACCAAAGAACATTGCCATGCTAACGGTAGACATGCCATCGATAGGGCACAGTGCACATTGGCCGTTAACAGAAGACTCATCTTGTCTTCACCAAGCGGTGCTGAATGAATTGCCTAACATTCCATGGGTCGATCACCATAAAGTTGGCTTGTTTGGCTTCCGCTTCGGTGGCAATGCGATGGTGAGATTATCTTTCCTCGAGCAACATAAGATTAAAGCGTGTATCTCTTTAGGCGCGCCAATTCACGATATCTTTGTTCATGCAGACAAACTTAAGCAGATGCCTAAAATGCATCTAGATGTGTTGGCTTCGCGTCTTGGTAAAGGTGCAGTTGATATCAATAGCCTTTCTGGGCAGTTGATGGCGTGGTCACTCAAGGTACAAGGTTTGCTGTCAAACAGTAAAACCAGTGTTCCTATCTTGGCATTGGCTCTGGAAGGCGACCCGGTTTCACCGCCAATGGATAATCAACTGGTTGCTATTTACAGTGATTACGGAAAAGCGAAGAAAATCAAAGCTAAGTCAATTACACAAGGTTATGAGCAATCCCTCGAATTGGCGATAAAGTGGCTTGAGGATGAATTATTTAGATGACATTTCTCCTAAATTAGTTAAGCATGAAAAGTGTACAAACTAAGTACCTGATACTCAGAGATAATTTATAAAATCCAAATGCGTAGTTTCTACGTATAACAGTCTGAGTAACGTCATTCTTAACATTGAAAATGGAGATTCAATATGTCAGAAGTGACACAACAACCTACGCATTATCGCTTGTTGAATGTTTTAAAGGCTATTGGGCCTTATTTGAGGGAGCCACAATCAGAAGATGGTCATTACATTTTTGATTGCTTGTCTGTATGTGTGAACGATAAAAAATCACCAGAAGAACGCGAGTTCTGGGGTTGGTGGTTAGAGTTGGATAAGTCGGAAGAGGGATATTCGGCGAAGTACAATATCGGTAAGTACAACATCGATGGTAACTGGGATTCTTTGCCGTTACCTAAAAAGGCGGTCGCTGAGGTCTCTCGAACTCAAGAAGCCTTCCACAAAAAACTGGTTGATGAACTTCAAAGTAAGTTTGAAATCAGCATCCAATTAGACGAAGAGTCTGTCGAATTCGTCTGATTTTAAAGGTTACTCTTCTATATAAAGCAAAAAGGTGCGATTTCGCACCTTTTCTGCTTGTGAATTCCCCTTTTGATTGCTAAAACATCACCTCTTATTTGTTTTATCCATAAAAGACTTCATGACAACAAATCATCAAAGCGGGACAACAACACAGCGTAAAACTGTCGTTGTTAAACTGGGTACCAGTGTCTTAACTGGTGGAACATTGGCATTAGACCGCGCTCATATGGTTGAGCTGGTTCGTCAATGTGCTGAATTAAAAAAACAAGGCCACTTTGTGGTTATGGTTTCGTCTGGCGCAATTGCAGCAGGACGTGAGCACCTTGGTTACCCCGCACTTCCCAACTCAATGGCGAGCAAACAGTTGCTTGCGGCAGTTGGGCAAAGTCAGTTGATTCAAGTTTGGGAGTCTTTGTTTGCTATCTATGGCCTTAAGATTGGCCAGATGCTACTGACTCGTGCTGATCTCGATGATCGCGAGCGTTTTCTTAATGCACGTGACACGATCAACGCACTGGTTGAACACGATATTATTCCGGTAGTAAACGAAAACGATGCAGTAGCAACCAACGAAATTAAAGTGGGCGACAATGATAACTTGTCGGCCTTAGTGGGTATTTTGTGCGGTGCTGATAAGCTTTTGCTACTAACAGACCAAAAAGGCCTGTTTACGGCTGACCCTCGTAAAGACCCAAATGCTGAGCTCATCAAAGAAGTGAAAACCATTGATGACACACTGCGTAAGATCGCAGGCGGCAGTGGTACGACGTTAGGTACCGGTGGCATGGCGACAAAACTGCAGGCGGCTGATATTGCTCGTCGCGCAGGTATCGAAGTGATTATTGCTGCGGGCAGTGCCGAAAACGTGGTGTTTGATTCACTGAGTGACAACCCACAAGGCACACGTTTCTTGCCTTTAGCGGAAGCGCTTGAAAACCGTAAACGCTGGATTTTAGCGGGCCCTGCTTCAGCAGGTGACATCGTGGTTGACGACGGCGCAGTAAACGCAGTCAACACCAAAGGCAGCAGCTTGTTGGCGAAAGGGGTTGTTCGAGTTAAAGGCGAATTCTCTCGTGGTGAAGTTACCCAAGTCACAGACAGCAAAGGCAAAGTAATTGCGCGTGGTATCGCCAGTTATTCAAGCCAAGACCTAGCAAAAATTGCAGGCAAGCACAGTAAAGATATTGGCGACATCCTTGGATACGATTATGGGTCAGAAGTCATTCACCGTGACGACCTAGTTGTAATCCAAGAGTAGCTCGTGATGATAAGGTGAATCACCTTTTTGCATCCAAAGACAGACAGAATTTAGGGAGAGTTAAACGTGGATTTAACTAACATGGGTATCGCAGCAAAAGACGCTGCTTTCCACCTAGCGACCGCATCTACGGCGCAAAAGAATAAAGCATTGGCGATTATCGCTGATGAGCTAGAAGCAAACGCAACAACGATTTTAGAAGCGAACGCGAAAGACATCGAATTAGGTCGCGAAGCGGGTTTAACTGACGCACTGCTTGATCGTCTACTTCTTAACGAAGAGCGCTTAACCGGTATCGCTAACGATGTTCGTAACGTGATTAGCCTGAATGACCCAGTTGGCAGCGAAATTGACAGCAAAGTACTAGAAAACGGTATGTCACTGTCTCGCCGCCGCGTGCCACTTGGTGTGGTGGGTGTTATCTATGAAGCGCGTCCGAACGTAACCATCGATATTGCAGCTCTGTGTCTGAAGACAGGTAACGCAAGCATTCTACGTGGTGGTAAAGAGACGTTCTTCTCGAACATGGAACTGGTTAAAGTTATCCAGTCTGCATTAGAGAAAGCGGAGCTTCCAGCCGCTTCTGTTCAGTACATCGAGAAGCCTGATCGTGAACTCGTTTCTCAACTGCTTAAACTGGACGACTACGTGGATATGATCATTCCTCGTGGCGGCGCTGGTCTGCACAAGATGTGTAAAGAGAACAGCACCATCCCAGTCATCATCGGCGGCTTTGGTATCAGCCATATCTTCGTTGATGAAAGCGCTGATCTTGAGAGATCTGTCGATGTGGTCGAAAACTCAAAAGTTCAACGTCCATCGGCGTGTAACTCGTTAGATACACTGCTAGTGCATGAAGCGGTTGCTGAAGCTTTCCTAACTAAGCTGAAACAGCGTTTAGCCGGCAAGGTAACCTTAGTTGCTGATACCAGTGCAAAATCGCTGCTAGCGGGTTTTGAAGACCAACGTGATGCGGTTGAAGGCGACTTTGACACTGAATGGCTAAGCTACACGCTCGGCGTGAAAGTGGTAGCGGATGTGGCAGAAGCGATTGACCACATGCGTGTACACAACGCGAGTCATTCAGATGCGATCATGACCAATAGCCTAGAGAGCTCAGAGCGTTTCATTAACTCTGTTGGTTCTGCGGCGGTTTATGTGAATGCATCAACACGTTTTACTGATGGCGCCCAGTTTGGTTTAGGCGCTGAAGTTGCCGTGTCTACTCAGAAATTGCATGCTCGCGGCCCAATGGGTTTAGAAGAGCTGACAAGCTACAAATGGGTAGGTAAAGCGAACTATTTAGTTCGCGGTTAACGCTGGTCGTTAATTTTACTCCTAAGCTCATTTTTGAAATGGCGATCGAGTAGCAATAATCAATGAATCACCACACAAAAGGGCCTTAATTGGCCCTTTTTCTTTCCTAACGTTTGGCAATTCCGTTACACTGATATTCAATTATTTGGAGGTGATATGCATTGTCCTTTTTGTTCAGAGAACGACACTAAAGTAATCGATTCAAGACTGGTAGCCGATGGCCATCAGGTTCGTCGTCGCCGTCAATGCCTTGCATGTAGTGAACGTTTTACTACGTTCGAATCGGCAGAACTTGTGATGCCTAAAGTCATAAAGTCGAATGGAAACCGCGAACCATTTAATGAAGACAAAATGGTGGGTGGTGTACAGCGCGCCCTAGAAAAACGCCCAGTGAGTGCTGATGCGATTGAACTTGCGATCAGTACGATTAAGTCACAACTCCGTGCAACTGGTGAGCGTGAAGTACCAAGCGAGATGATTGGTAATCTTGTGATGGGCCAATTGAAAGAATTGGATAAAGTGGCGTACATCCGTTTTGCCTCTGTTTACCGCAGCTTTGAAGACATCCGAGAGTTTGGCGAAGAAATCGCTAAATTAGAGGATTAACTCCTCAATCATGTCAAACTTTACTCCCCTAGATTTTCAAATGATGTCGCGTGCTATTCAGTTAGCTAAACGCGGCATTTACACTACTGCACCCAACCCGAATGTGGGTTGTGTCATTGTACAAACCGACGGTCAGATCGTTGGCGAAGGTTTTCATGCCAAAGCTGGTGAACCTCATGCTGAAGTGCATGCCATGCGAATGGCGGGCGACAAAGCAAAAGGTGCGACGGCTTATGTCACGCTAGAGCCTTGTTCTCATTACGGTCGAACGCCGCCTTGTGCTGAAGGTTTGATTAAGGCTCAAGTAGCCAAAGTGATTTGCGCCATGCAGGACCCAAACCCAAAAGTCGCAGGTCGTGGTATTAAAATGCTACGCGATGCGGGTATTGAGGTTGAAATCGGTTTGCTAGAGCAAGACGCTCTCGACTTGAACCCTGCATTTATCAAGCGTATGCAAACTGGCATGCCATTCGTTCAGTTAAAGATGGCGGCTAGCCTTGATGGCCAAACAGCATTGAATAATGGCCAAAGCCAGTGGATCACGTCGCCAGAAGCGCGTCGTGATGTTCAGAACTACCGAGCAAAATCAGGCGCTGTGCTATCAACTAGCCAGACGGTGATTGAAGACAACGCGTCGTTGAATGTTCGTTGGGCAGAGTTGCCAAGCAGCATCAAAGATCATTACGCTGAAGACGAGCTGCGTCAGCCGATTCGCGTGATTCTTGATCGTCAAAACCAACTGCGTCCTGAACTCAAGTTATTCCAGACTCCAACATCCGTGTTGAGAGTAGCGGAAGCGTCTGCTGATATTGAAGTCGGAACCACAGATGCAGGTCAGCTCGATTTGCACGATCTGATGCGTCAATTACCTGCCAATCATATCGACCATATTTGGGTCGAAGCGGGCGCTACATTGGCAAAAAGCTTGATTGAAGAACAGCTGGTGGATGAGCTAATCCTCTATTTAGCACCTAAACTTATGGGCAGTGACGGACGAGGTTTGATGGGTGCATTAGGGCTCACTTCAATGTCTGACGTTATTGACCTAGAAATTAAAGATGTTCGACAGGTTGGTGTGGATATTCGCATCGTTGCGAAACCCGTATTTCGAAACTGATAGTAACGAAACCACAGTAGAAATAGTTACTCCAACTGCATACGTGTCGTTGACAACAAAAAGAGTTTTAAAATGTTTACAGGAATTGTAGAAGCCGTAGGTACATTGAGTGCAATCACTCCCCGCGGAGAAGACATCACCGTAACGGTTAATGTTGGTAAGCTTGATATGGCTGACGTTAAGTTAGGCGACAGTATCGCTACCAATGGTGTGTGTTTGACAGTTGTTGAGTATAACGACCACAGCTACAGTGCAGACCTTTCGCTTGAGACCCTGAAAAAGACGGGTTTTGTCGATTATCAAGCGGGCGATAAAGTTAACCTTGAGAAAGCAATGTTACCAACCACGCGTTTCGGTGGACATATAGTGTCTGGTCACGTTGATGGCGTGGGTGAGATTGTTGAACGTAATCAAGTCGGTCGTGCGATTGAGTTCTGGGTAGAAATGCCAGCAGAAATCTCAAAATACGTGGCTCAAAAAGGTTCAGTAACAGTTGATGGCATCAGCCTGACTGTGAACGATTTACGAAAGAACGCATTCAAGCTGACTATCGTCCCTCACACTTCTTCAGAAACCACCATCGACCAATTCAATGTCGGTCGTAAAGTGAATCTAGAAGTTGATGTATTAGCGCGTTACATGGAGCGTTTACTGCAAGGTCAGCAACAAGAGTCTGAGCCTGAATCTCGATTAACGATGGAATTCTTACAGCAGAATGGTTTTGCCTAACCGTTGATACAAAGTGCGTTAAGCGAGACTTTGTAAAGCGAAGCAATATCATCAGGTTTAAATAGTGTCGGTTCTAGGAAGCAGAACCATTTCAAAGGATATAGAACAATGCCAATTAGTACTCCTCAAGAAATTATTGAAGACATTCGCCTAGGAAAAATGGTTATCCTGATGGATGATGAAGATCGCGAGAATGAAGGCGATCTGATCATGGCAGCAGAACATGTCACGCCAGAAGCGATTAACTTCATGGCGATGTATGGCCGTGGATTAATCTGTCTGACGCTAACCAAAGAGCGTTCAAGCCGTATGGGTCTAGCCCCTATGGTTCAAGACAACAATGCACAGTACACCACGAACTTTACGGTTTCGATTGAAGCGGCTGAGGGTGTAACGACGGGTATCTCTGCATCAGACCGTGCAGTGACAGTTCAAGCGGCAGTAGCGAAAGATGCGAAAGCGGCTGATCTTGTTCAGCCTGGTCATATTTTCCCACTGACAGCGCAAGATGGCGGTGTTCTGACTCGTGCAGGACACACAGAAGCAGGTTGTGATTTAGCTCGTCTAGCAGGCTGTGAGCCAGCATCTGTTATCGTTGAGATCCTAAATGACGATGGCACTATGGCTCGTCGCCCTGACCTTGAAGTGTTTGCAGAAAAGCATGACATCAAGCTAGGCACGATTGCTGACTTGATTGAATACCGCAACAACACCGAAACAACGATTGAGCGTGTAGCACAATGCCATTTACCAACAGAGTTTGGTGATTTCGAGCTGGTGACTTACCGCGATACGATCGATAACCAGATCCACTACGCGATGCAAAAAGGCGACCTATCTGAAGGTGCTCCTTTGGTACGTGTTCACTTGCATGACACGTTCACCGATCTGCTTCATTCAGACCGTGGTACTGAACGCAGCTGGTCGCTAGGTAAAGCGATGAAGTGCATTGGCGACGAAGGTGGTGTGTTGGTTATTCTTGGCAACGAAGAGTCGTCTGATTCTTTGATTCACAAAGTGAAGACATTCGAAGCGCAAGACAAGAACGAGCAGCCAACTATGGCGAAGAAGCAGGGTACCTCGCGTCGTGTTGGTGTCGGCTCTCAGATTCTTCAAGACCTAGGCGTGCACGATATGCGTCTGCTTTCTTCAAGCTCTAAGCGTTACCACGCATTGGGTGGTTTTGGTCTTAACGTTGTTGAGTACGTTTGTGAATAAATCCTGTGTCAGCGAGCAGACGTTTCTCCGTTTGTAGCGACATAATTTACCGATGATTTCAGTGGCTCTTTTGGTGATAAGTTTTGCCAAAAGAGCAAAGTAGTCAAGTTCGACTCAAAACGTGTTCAATACACAAACTTGGTTACTCGCTGTTCCTATATGCTTGGGATCAGCGCTGCATTATCATCTTTACATTGCCGGTGTCTGTTCTTCTAAATTACCATTAGATATTGCTCACAGTTTTGTGCTAGAATCCGGCGATTCTCACTTGATGAAAATAGTTAAAGGAAGGCTTATGAAAGTGATCGAGGGTGGCTTCCCAGCGCCAAATGCAAAAATTGCTATCGTTATTGCTCGTTTCAACAGTTTTATTAACGAAAGTTTACTTTCTGGTGCAATCGATACTTTAAAGCGTCATGGACAAGTAAGCGAAGACAACATCACTGTTGTTCGTTGCCCTGGTGCAGTAGAACTTCCACTTGTAGCGCAGCGCGTTGCAAAAACAGGTAAGTTCGATGCGATTGTATCTCTTGGTACAGTAATTCGTGGCGGTACACCTCACTTTGACTATGTTTGTAGTGAATGTAATAAAGGTTTGGCACAAGTGTCTCTGGAATATTCTCTTCCAGTAGCGTTTGGTGTTCTTACTGTTGATACGATCGATCAAGCTATTGAACGCGCAGGAACCAAGGCTGGTAATAAGGGTGCAGAAGCAGCACTTAGCGCACTTGAGATGATCAACGTTCTTTCTGAAATCGATTCCTAATGGGGGCCAGTGTGAAACCAGCCGCACGTCGTAACGCACGTCAATTTGCTCTACAAGCAATTTATTCTTGGCAAATTACTAAAGAAAATATTGCTACCGTTGAAGAACAGTTCTTATCTGGTGGTAAGTATGATGAAGAAGAGCATCATGCTGCAGAGCCTGCTCTTGCTATGCCAGAAACAGACGTTGCATACTTCCGCGACCTACTAACTGGTGTTGCTCTTAGCCACATGGAACTTGATAGCAAGCTTCGTCCATTCGTATCTCGCCCTATGCAAGATCTGGATCTGATGGAACTAGCGCTTCTACGTTTAGCTATGTACGAGATGACTCGTCGCGAAGATGTACCATACAAAGTGGTTATCAACGAAGCTATCGAGCTTGCAAAAGTATTTGCAGCAGAAGACAGCCATAAGTTTGTTAACGGTGTGCTTGATAAAGCTGCACCGCACGTTCGTAAGAAATAATACGTTCGTATATTGAATCTAAAGGTCAGCTTTTATGCTGGCCTTTTTTGTAACTAAATTTCTGTAATATCCATGATTACAGCGATTTTTATGAGAATAAAGATAGGGCATGTGATGTCTGGCGAATTTAACCTGATTGAAAAATATTTTGTAAATCGACAACCACAACGTAAAGACGTACTTCTGGCTGCTGGCGATGATTGTGCTTTGGTCAAAGCGCCGGGTAATGTTGAGATAGCGATCAGCACGGACACCTTAGTGGCTGGTACCCATTTCTTAGCTGAGGCGAATCCGGCTTGGGTGGCGCACAAAGCGTTGGCTTCCAATATCAGTGATCTTGCCGCTATGGGCGCAACGCCGGCGTGGGTCTCTTTTGCTTTAACCATGCCTGAAATCGATGAAGCGTGGCTTGCTCCCTTCTGTGACTCCTTTTTTAAACTCGCAGACTACTTTGGTATTCAGTTAATTGGTGGCGACACCACTAAAGGCCCACTAAGCCTGACACTGACGGTACAGGGTTTTGTTCCTGAAGGACGAGCGCTGCGCAGAGATGGCGCGAAAGTGGGTGACTGGATTTACGTGACAGGTAACCTAGGTGACAGTAAAGCTGGCCTAGAGGTGCTACTTAACCCAGAGCAGAACAGAACGAAGCCCTATGCTGCTGAGCTAGAAGAGAGACATTATGTGAGCGCTCCACGAGTGTTAGCGGGTCAGGCGCTAGTGAACCTTGCTTCATCTGCGATTGATATCTCTGATGGCGTTATTGCTGATTTAAAACATATCCTTAAGCGTTCTCAAGTTGGTGCGAGTATTGATGTAAGCACGCTGCCTATCTCTGCAGAGTTACGTCAGTTCGCTCCTGATATCACTTCAGCTCAGCAGTACGCGCTGACCAGTGGTGAAGAGTACGAACTGTGCTTTACTGTACCAGAAGAGAATAAAGGGTCGCTGGAAAGTGCTTTGTCACACACAGGTACAAAAGTCACCTGCATTGGCCAGATAAGACCTGTAGAATATTTTGAATTACACAATAATGGTGAACCACTAAGCTGGAACTTAACTGGTTACGATCACTTTAAGGTTAATTGATGACAAACCCACTTTCTCTTATTTCTCTTAAAAACCCTTGGCATTTCTTAGCAACGGGTTTTGGCAGTGGCTTATCGCCTATTATTCCTGGCACTATGGGCACGCTCGCGTCTATTCCGTTGTACCTGTTGTTGGTTCAGTTACCGTTTCCTGCTTACGTAGCTGTGGTGGTGGTAAGCTGCATTATTGGTATTAAGATCTGCCAAGTAACGTCTGATGATATGGGCGTGCATGACCACGGTTCTATCGTTTGGGATGAGTTTGCGGGCTTTTGGATCACCATGAGCTTAGTGCCTATGCTGAATATCCCTGCCGATGACTGGAAATGGCTGCTGACTGGCTTTGTGCTTTTCCGCTTCTTTGACATGGTAAAACCATGGCCGATTGGTTGGTTAGATGCGCGAATTCACGGCGGCTTAGGTATCATGATTGACGATATTGTAGCGGGTATTATGGCGGCTATTTCGTTGTATGCTGTAGCACATTTCGCTGGTTGGTTAGTGTGAGTTAACTGAAAGACCAAACTAATTAGCAGATACTAAAAAGGTTGACCCTAGGGCCAACCTTTTTTGTTTTTATTGCTTACGAGCTTACGAGCTTACGAGCTTACGAGCTTACGAGCTTACGTATTACAGCTACTTAGCAAGATAGTCAGAGATAGACTTCTCAATGCCTTTCGCGTCCAAACCAAGTTCTTCATGTAGTTCGCCTTGCGTACCTTGAGCAATGAACTTGTCTGGTAGGCCAAGGTTCAATACTGGCATCAGCAGTTTCTCTTGCATCAAGAATTCAATCACACCTGCGCCCGCACCACCTGCAATCGCATTCTCTTCGATAGTCACCAGTACATCGTGGTCAGCAGCAAGTTGTTTGATCAGAGCTTCATCGAGCGGTTTTACAAAGCGCATATCTGCAACTGTCGCATCGATGGCGTCAGCGGCTTGAAGTGCACTCTCAAGGAAAGTACCGAAGCTTAGGATCGCGACTTTCGAGCCATCTTTTGCTTTTTCGCTTTCGCGAACGATACGACCTTTACCAATCTCAAGCGCGGTAAATTCACTTTGTATCTCAGTGCCCATACCATTACCGCGAGGGTAACGAACGGCACTTGGACCTGTGTGCTGGTGGCCAGTGTAAAGCATTTGGCGACATTCGTTCTCGTCGCTTGGTGCCATGATCACCATGTTTGGAATACAACGCATAAAGCTTAAGTCGAACGCACCTTGGTGTGTTTGACCATCAGCGCCGACAAGACCAGCACGGTCGATAGCGAACATGACCGGTAAGTCCATGATAGCCACATCGTGGATCAGTTGATCGTAGCCACGTTGTAGGAACGTCGAGTAGATAGCGACAATCGGCTTGTCACCTGCAATCGCCATACCGGTTGCTAACGTCACAGCATGCTGCTCAGCAATCGCTACGTCGAAGTATTGTTCTGGGTACTCTTTCGAGAAACGCACCATGCCAGAGCCTTCACGCATTGCAGGCGTGATCGCCATTAGCTTAGGATCTTGCGCGGCCATATCACACAGGAAATCGCCAAAAATCTTAGAGAAAGTTGGTTTAGAGCTGGTGCTCTTAGGCAGACTTGAGTGTGCTGGATCGAATTTCGGTACGCCATGGTAACCGATTGGATCTTTCTCAGCTGGCTCGTAGCCTTTGCCTTTCTTAGTCATGATGTGCAGGAACTGAGGGCCTTTTAGGTCTCTCATGTTCTTAAGCGTTTTAATCAGCTCATTGACATCGTGACCATCAATTGGGCCAATGTAGTTAAAGCCTAACTCTTCGAACATGGTGCCAGGGACAACCATGCCTTTTAGGTGTTCTTCTGTACGACGAACCAGCTCTTTAATCGGCGGAACGCCTGATAGCACTTTCTTGCCGCCCTCACGAATTGACGTGTAAAGACTGCCAGAAAGAACTTGAGCTAGGTGGTTGTTTAGCGCACCTACGTTTTCAGAGATCGACATCTCGTTGTCATTCAGGATAACCAGCATGTCATTGTGAATATCGCCCGCGTGGTTCATGGCTTCAAATGCCATACCCGCAGTAATCGCACCATCACCAATCACACTCACGACTTTACGGTTCTTGCCTTCTTTCTTCGCACTGATAGCCATACCAAGTGCAGCACTGATCGACGTTGAAGAGTGACCAACAGAAAGGGTGTCGTATTCGCTCTCTTGACGCCATGGGAATGGGTGCAGTCCATCTTTTTGACGGATAGTCGACAAGCGGTCGCGACGACCTGTAAGAATTTTGTGCGGGTATGCTTGGTGGCCAACATCCCAAACCAACTGGTCAAAAGGCGTGTTGTACACATAGTGCAGAGCAACTGTCAGCTCTACTGTACCTAAGCCTGACGCTAAGTGACCACTTGACTGGCTCACTGAGTTAAGAAGATAGGTACGTAATTCATCACAAAGCTGTGTAAGCGTCTCTTTTGGAAGTAGACGCAAATCCTCTGGCTTATCAGCCAAAGCAAGAGTTGGGTACTTTGATATATCAAGAGTCATAGGTAATGCGCGCTTATTGTCTTAGTTCTTGCGCTCGATGACGTATCGGGCGAACTCTTCGAGTAACTGGGTATTGTATGGGATTGCAGCCAAAGCTTGAAGCGCTTCCTGTAGCAGAGTTTGCGCTTTTTCTTGAGCGCCCTCTAAACCTAGCAAAGAAGGGTAGGTGCTTTTGTTCAATTCTTGGTCAGAACCCTGTGGCTTACCCAAAGTTTCAGTATCGCCAGTGATATCTAAAATATCATCTTGAACCTGGAATGCTAATCCAATGGCATCGGCGTACTTGTCTAATTGAGGCATCACTTCAAACGCTTTTTCACCAGCAGCAAGCGCACCTAAACGAATCGCACATTTCATTAGCGCGCCCGTTTTATTGCGGTGAACTTCTTCTAACTCTTCTAGCGTGACAGAGCGGTTTTCAGCTTCAATATCAAGTGCTTGTCCAATGCACATACCTTGTGCACCAGAGGCTTCAGCTAGGCGTTGAATCATTCGAACGCGATTGCTTTCACCGTCAGCACTTAATGTACCTTCCGCAAGTATAGTAAACGCGAGAGTTTGTAGTGCATCGCCAGTTAAAATTGCCGTTGCTTCATCGTATTTGATGTGACAAGTCTGATGGCCACGACGCAGTTCATCGTCGTCCATTGCTGGAAGGTCGTCGTGAATCAGAGAATAGGCATGAATACATTCGATTGCAGATGCTGGAGTGTCGAGTTCTTCAGCGGTGCAGCCGAGCATTTCCCCTGTAATGTAGACAAGAAATGGACGTGCGCGTTTACCGCCTAAAAGTAACCCATAACGCATCGCGTTGATCAGGTTCTGATTTTGGTGTGGCAGGCGATCAAGCCAAAGGTTCAGTTGCTCGTTATTACGTGCTTGATAAGACAATAAAGTCTCGATCATAGGGGATCTCATACAATTCGTTATTCTGGTTGTGGGTTAAAGTCACTAAGTTCTGCGTTTTCATCATTTTGCAGTAGGATGCTAACACGCTGTTCAGCATCGTTTAGTTTGCTTTGACCGGCACGAGCGAGGGAGATGCCTCGTTCGAACTTTTTCAGCGCATCATCTAAAGCTAGATCACCATTTTCTAGTTGATCAACCAAGCCATCAAGCTCTTCGATTGCTGCTTCAAAGCTCATATTTTCAGGTTTCTTAGTAGCCATAATAAATCTGCGTTTGGAAAGATGAACGAACGTTACCCTAGGCCGCTGAGATGGTCAAATGTAACCAAGAAATTTTGCTAGAAAGTTCGTTTTTAAGGGGCTTGAACGCACTTTGCTTGAATAACCTTAGCTTTATCGAGTTTATGCGCTACGTATAAGAGCAAAGTAAGCCAATAGTTGGGATTCAAAAACGAAAAGTGTGATACTTAGGCCAAGAATTTACTAAAAGATCTTATAGTCTTGCCGATACAAAGATTATCGTCGACATAGAGCTACAAAAAAGCATGAGGAGTGCTCAGTGGATTTAGCAACCCTAATAGGTTTGATTGGTGGATTTGCCTTTGTAATTATGGCAATGATCCTAGGTGGAAGCCTCGGGATGTTCTATGACACGACATCCATTTTGATCGTAGTTGGTGGCTCAACCTTTGTTGTTCTAATGAAGTTCACCATGGGACAGTTCTTTGGCGCGACTAAAATCGCAGGCAAAGCTTTTATGTTTAAAGCGGATGAGCCTGAAGATCTTATTGCGAAAGTTGTAGAGATGGCTGATGCGGCTCGTAAAGGTGGTTTCTTAGCACTGGAAGAGATGGAAATTAACAACAGTTTCATGCAAAAGGGCATCGACCTTTTGGTGGATGGCCATGATGGAGATGTAGTTCGTGCTGCACTGCAAAAAGACATCGCATTAACCACAGAGCGTCATGAGCAGGGCGCAAAGGTGTTCTCTGCATTTGGTGATGTAGCACCCGCGATGGGTATGATTGGTACCTTGGTTGGCTTGGTTGCCATGCTTTCTAACATGGATGATCCAAAAGCGATCGGTCCTGCGATGGCGGTGGCACTTTTGACCACTCTATATGGTGCGATTCTTTCGAACATGGTGTTCTTCCCAATTGCGGACAAGCTTGCGCTGCGTCGTGACCAAGAGACCCTCAACCGTCGTTTGGTTATGGATGGCGTACTCGCGATTCAAGATGGTCAGAACCCACGAGTAATCGATGGTTACCTGAAGAGCTACCTAAACGAAGGTAAGCGTACGATTGATGGTGAACCTGCGTAAGAGGAGTTGAAGATGGATGAAGAAAATCCATGTAAATGTCCTCCTCCGGGGTTGCCTCAATGGATGGGGACATTTGCTGACTTGATGTCACTGCTGATGTGTTTCTTCGTACTGCTGCTCTCATTCTCTGAGATGGACGTACTGAAATTCAAACAGATCGCTGGCTCGATGAAATTTGCGTTTGGTGTACAAAACCGCTTGGAAGTGAAAGACATTCCTAAAGGCACAAGCATCATTGCACAAGAGTTCCGTCCTGGTCGCCCAGAGCCGACACCGATTGATGTGATCATGCAGCAGACGATTGATATTACGCAACAAACGCTTGAGTTTCATGAAGGTGAATCTGAGCGTGCTGGCGGTACCATGCGTGACCAAGGCAAGATGACCGGAGGCAAGTCGCCAGAGGTTTCGACTCACGACAATCAAAACTCTGAGTCAGACCAACAGCAACAACAAGCTGAAGCTCAATCGCAAGAGATGGAAACCTTGATGGAAAGCATCAAGAAGGCGTTGGAGCGAGAGATAGACCAAGGCGCGATTGAAGTTGAAAATCTTGGCCAGCAGATTGTGATTCGAATTCGTGAGAAGGGTGCATTCCCATCGGGTTCTGCTTTCCTACAGCCTAAGTTCCGACCTTTGGTGAGACAGGTGGCTGAGTTGGTGAAAGATGTTCCGGGTATCGTTCGAATCTCAGGGCACACCGATAATCAACGTCTTGATTCCGAGCTTTATCGCTCTAATTGGGACTTGTCATCACAGCGAGCAGTGTCTGTTGCTCAAGAGATGGAAAAGGTGCGTGGTTTCTCTCATCAACGCTTGAGAGTACGCGGCATGGCGGATACCGAGCCAGTCGAGTCGAACGATACTGAATGGCAACGTAGCCTCAACCGCCGCGTTGAAATCAGCATCATGCAGGGCGAGCCGCTTTACAGTGACGAAGTGCCTGTTATTAATCAATAGCCGATACGTGCACACGCGGTAGCATCCAGATAGCATCGAAAGCCCAACCTTATAATGAGGTTGGGCTTTTTGTTTGCTGGTCTTCATGGTTCTCTCTGCGGCATTTATGTCGTTTCGAAACCTGCTACTGTTAATAACAAGCGGTTTAATGAGGGTGTTACAGCAAGCACTCTTTTCCTTGCTTCACTTTCTCATGTATAATTCGCGCCCTTAGATTTAGATATGATCTATTCTTGCTTCAAGTGCTGTGTAAATTCTCTAATTTACTTGGCGATGAGCGTTTTCAAAATTTTGAACATTAATGTTGTGAAAGTACTATGAAATTTATTGTTAAGCCCCATCCGGAAATTTTTGTAAAAAGTGAATCGGTGCGTAAGCGCTTCACAAGGATTCTAGAGTGCAACATTCGTAACGTTATTCAACGTCGCTGTGAAAGTGTTGCGGTATTCAACCGTCGCGATCATATCGAAGTGACGTCTGAGAGTGACCAGTACTACGCTGAAGTGTTAGAGGCTCTGACTCACACTCCAGGTATTCACCACTCTCTTGAAGTTCAACAGTCTGAGTTCAAAGACTTGCACGATATTTACGAGCAAGTATTAGAACGCAGCCGTGCTGACATTGAAGGCAAGACTTTCTCTGTTCGTGCTAAGCGTCGTGGTAAGCATGACTTTACCTCTATTGAACTTGAACGCTACGTAGGCGGCGGTCTAAACCAAGCGGTTGAGTCAGCGAAAGTTCGACTTAAGAACCCTGATGTAACCGTTAAGGTTGAAGTGGCTAACGACAAACTTAACCAAGTTCTAGCTCGTCACAAAGGCCTAGGTGGCTTCCCTCTTGGCACTCAAGAAGATCTACTAAGCTTGATCTCAGGCGGCTTTGATTCTGGTGTTTCAAGCTACTTGCACATCAAACGTGGCTCTAAGGTTCACTACTGTTTCTTCAACCTTGGTGGCCCAGCGCACGAGATTGGCGTTAAGCAAGTAGCTCACTACCTATGGAATAAATACGGCTCATCTGCAAAGGTGAAGTTCATTTCTGTGGACTTTGAACCTGTGGTTGCTGAAATCCTTGAGAACGTAGAAGACGGCCAAATGGGCGTTGTTCTTAAGCGTATGTTCATGCGTGCTGGTGGTATGGTTGCAGAGCGCTTCGGTATTGAAGCTCTAGTAACGGGTGAAGCACTTGGTCAGGTTTCTAGCCAAACGCTCACTAACCTTCGCCACATCGACAACGTGACTGATACTTTGATTCTTCGTCCGCTTATCAACTGGGACAAAGAAGACATCATCGACCTTTCTCGTATCATCGGTACTGAAGACTTCGCTAAAGTAATGCCTGAGTACTGTGGTGTTATCTCTAAGAAGCCAACAGTGAAAGCGAAGAAAGGTAAACTGGAAGCAGAAGAAGCTAAGTTTAACTTTGAAGTGCTGGATCAAGTGATCGAGAACGCTCGTGTTATGGATATCCGTGACATCGAGAAAGAGAGCCAAGAGCAAGCGCCTGAAGTTGAACAAGTTCAAGCTGTTGCTGAGCACGCTATCGTTCTTGATATCCGTAGCCCAGAAGAAGAAGACGAAAGCCCACTAGAGATCGAGGGTGTTGAAATTAAACACATCCCATTCTTCAAGCTTTCGACTCAGTTTGGCGACCTAGACCAAGCGAAAGAGTACTTGCTGTACTGTGACCGTGGTGTAATGAGCCGTCTACAGGCACTTTACCTACAAGAGCAAGGCTTCCATAACGTTAAGGTTTACCGCCCATAGTGGTGTGTTGACCAAGCGTTAATCATTTTGCAAAGCCGTTTACTGAAAAGTAAGCGGCTTTTTTATTTTCTATTGTGAATGATTTACAGTAGTCAGACAGAGGCGCGAGTTTGGGCGTGCTATCGTCATGCTCAACTTTAAAATTTTTGATTGATAGAAAGCGTGAGCTCTAAACGGGTTTATGAGTACCGAAGGAGTGTGAGTATCTTGAAGTATTCTGTTACTTTTTAGTGCAACTCAATGGTGCTATTTGTATGTGTTCAGTTGATTATTTGAGTGGGTGTCTGATTCTGTGATTGGCGATGAAAAATAATAAAGATTAATTAGCACAGCTATTGATAAACTTGTTGTTACATTTCTTTGCACATAAAAAAACACCGCCCATAAGGCGGTGTAAACAAATTTGACAGACAGGTCAAAATAAATACAGGAAGTACATGCCTCGTTTCAGTATAAACTGCAACAAAACATTTGGTAGAACTCTACCCAACTCGAAAAGAACGAGTTTGCAAACACAACATCGCAGGAGCTAAGCCAATTGATTCTAGAGAGAATCAAGCCGTTCAGGCTAGCTGCTGCGGGATGAAATATAGAATTTCTCTGGCCGCTAGGCAATGGACAAATTATAATGTTTCAGATAAAAAAAACTAATGCTTATTTAGAGAGTAACTATGTCTCGTCGATTACCCCCATTAAACTCGCTAAGAGTGTTTGAAGCAGCAGCTCGACACTTGAGTTTTACGCGTGCCGCAGAAGAGTTGTTTGTTACTCAAGCGGCGGTCAGTCATCAGATCAAAGCGCTTGAAGAATTCTTATCTTTGAAGCTGTTTCGCCGAAGAAACCGCTCTTTGCTGCTAACTGAAGAAGGTCAAAGCTACTTCTTAGATATCAAAGATATTTTCACATCACTAGCAGAAGCGACGGACAAAGTGCTTGAGCGAAGTGAGAAGGGCGCATTGACCATCAGTTTGCCGCCGAGTTTTGCAATTCAATGGTTGGTACCAAGGCTCGCTGACTTTAATCAGCAAGAACCTGATATTGATGTAAGAATCAAAGCCGTTGATATGGATGAAGGCTCGCTGACCGATGATGTAGACGTGGCTATTTACTATGGCCGAGGTAATTGGTCGGGGCTTAGAGCCGATAAGCTTTACCAAGAATACTTGATCCCTCTTTGCTCACCTTCCGTGCTGCTAGGAGTAAAACCATTAGAATCTCTCAGTGATTTGGCATGTCATACCCTATTGCATGATACTTCTCGAAAGGATTGGAAACAGTTCGCTAAGCAAAATGGCATCGACGGGGTAAACGTTAATCACGGTCCTATCTTTAGTCACTCTACCATGGTGCTGCAGGCAGCGGCTCACGGCCAGGGCATTGCTCTAGGTAACAACGTGTTGGCGCAGCCTGAAATCGAAGCAGGTCGTTTGATTGCACCTTTTGATGAAGTGTTGGTGAGTAAGAACGCTTTCTATGTGGTTTGTCATGAGAAACAAGCCGACATGGGCCGTATTGCTACCTTCCGCGACTGGATGCTAGCGAAAGCGCAAAGTGAACAAGAGGACTTGCTCGATGAATAACGTCATCATTGATGGTGAAGACAACCCGATCACCTTTATCTTTGCCCATGGTGCTGGCGCAGGCATGGATCATGAGTTCATGCAGTCGGTAGCCAAAGGGTTAGCCTTTAAAGGGATACGGGTAATTCGTTTCAATTTCCCTTACATGATCAAGCGTGCTGAAGATGGTAAGCGTCGTCCACCTGACAGAGCGCCTAAGCTACTTGAAGCCTACCAAGAGATTATTGAGCAGGTGGATGCCGATAAGCTTGTGATTGGTGGTAAGTCGATGGGAGGGCGTATGGCGAGCCATTTGTCTGAAGTTGATAAAGTGGCAGCCATGGCGTGTCTAGGCTTTCCTTTCCATCCTCCAGGTAAACCTGAGAAGTACAAAGGTGAGCATCTGGCTGAGTTAGCAAAGCCGTGCCTCATTTTACAAGGTGAGCGCGATACTTTTGGCAAGCGTGAAGAGTTTGCTGACTTTGATCTGTCTGATTCTATTCGTGTTGAATTTATTCCTGATGGCGACCACAGCTTTAAGCCGCGTAAGAGTTCTGGCTACACAGAGCAACAGAACATTGCGTTAACCGTTGAGAAGTTATCAGCGTTTATCAAAGAGGTGCTCAATGAGAAGTAAGTATTTACTCACGTTTGCTGGCATCTCTGGCGCGGTTGCTGTGATGCTTGGCGCCTTTGCAGCTCACGGTTTGAAAGCTATCTTGCCTGAATATCTGCTAGGCGTGTTTGAGACCGGTGTTCAGTACCAGTTTATCCATACTCTGGCGATATTGGCGTGTGGTGCTCTGCTGCAGATGAAACTTGGCGCTAAATCACAAAAATATTTTTTCATTGCGGCAATTTGCTTTATCATCGGCATCCTTTGTTTTAGTGGCAGCCTTTATGGCTTGGCACTGACAGGAATAAAATGGTTTGGCCCTATCACTCCGTTTGGTGGTCTACTATTTATCATTGGTTGGGGAGTCTTCTCCTTCGCTGCTTTGAATATAAAAGAGGTAACTCAGTGAAACACGTACTACTTTATTGTCGCTCTGGTTTTGAAAAAGAATGTGCTGGCGAAATTCAAGACAAGGCAACACAACTGGAAGTGTTTGGTTTTCCTCGCCTAAAGAATAATACAGGCTTTGTATTGTTTGAATGTTACCAAGCAGGTGAAGCGGATAAGTTGATCAAAGAGATCGATTTCCAATCACTGATCTTTGCTCGTCAAATGCTAGCAGTGGCTGTTGAAATCAAAGACCTGCCAACCGATGACCGTATTTCTCCAATTCTTGAGGCGCTTTCTGAGAAAGAAGGTTTCCCTCGTTGTGGTGATATTCGTATCGAAACACCAGATACTAACGAAGCAAAAGAGCTTTTGAAGTTCTGCCGTAAATTTACCGTGCCGATGCGTCAAGCGATGCGTGGTAAAGGCCTGATGACTGCGAAAGATAACGCTAAGAAGCCTGTACTTCATTTATGCTTCATCGCTCCGGGTCACTGTTTTGTTGGTTACTCTTACCCAACGAACAACTCACAGTTCTTTATGGGTATCCCTCGTCTGAAATTCCCATCAGATGCGCCAAGCCGTTCTACATTGAAACTAGAAGAAGCATTCCACGTATTCATCCCTCGTGATGAGTGGGACGAGCGTCTGGCTCCAGGTATGTGGGGAGTTGATTTAGGTGCGTGTCCAGGTGGTTGGACTTATCAATTGGTTAAGCGCTCGATGTTCGTTCACTGTGTTGATAACGGCATGATGGCAGACAGCTTAATGGAAACAGGTCAAATTAAGCACCACATGGTGGATGGCTTTAAGTTTGAACCAGACCGTAAGAACGTAACTTGGATTATCTGTGACATGGTTGAGAAGCCAGCTCGTGTTGCACACCTTATGGGTGAGTGGATCATCAAAGGTTGGGCGAAAGAAGCACTATTCAACCTTAAACTGCCAATGAAAGGCCGTTACGATGAAGTACTGCAAGATATCGAGAACCTAAAAGTGTTCCTTATTGAGAACAAAGTGAAGTTTAAGATGCAGGCTAAGCACCTTTACCACGATCGCGAAGAGATCACGGTCCACATTCAGGCGCTTTCAAATATCTCACCGCACTAATATTTACGTTAGTGTGTCAGTGATAAAAAATGCTCCTTTAAGGGGCATTTTTTGTATCTGCAGTTTGGTAAACGCTGGGTTGAATCTATGGTTATATGTCGCCAGAAATCGCATTCATTAGTCAGGTATTGGTGTTGTTACTATCAATGCAACTGACATGAACATCGCTAAATATCCTACATTAGCCGTGATCTGAGATGAAAAAAGCCGTAAGTGAACGAGACTTACGGCTACCTAATTCAGGGGTGATACGAACAAGGCTTTATTCAATAATTCAGCGGCAAAACAAAGTAAGTTTTACAGCCAGAACATGTTAATCAAATTCTATTTTATTAAAAGTAAGTGAATGTAAGTAAAGAATGTAAATGATAAGAATTATCATTCAAATTATGTAATATTCACGCCTCCTCACTCAAGCTTATGAAATATAAAAATAGAATATGAGACTTAAAGCACTATCAGTAGCCGTAACGGTTGCCTTAACTTCATTTACAGCACTTGCTGCCGACGAACAAGAAACCGTAGTGGTTATCGGTTCCGCTCTTGATCAACTTGTTCAGACTGAAATCAACTCAGACACCCTTGAGAAAAAACAAGCATCAGACATTAAAGATGTTCTGAACACCATGCCGAGTGTGACGGTAGACGGAAACGCACGTTACTCACGTAAAGTTTATGTACGTGGTATGGAAGATAAATTTGCCGTTGTGACGATTGATGGCGCTCGTCAAGAAGGGCAGCTATTCCACCACTCGGGCGATCAGGCGATTGACCCTGCGATGCTTAAGCGTGCTGAAATTGAGCTGGGTGGTAACTCAGCGCTTTCGGGTTCTGGCGCGATCAACGGCTCATTTAGCTACGAAACAAAAGACCCAAGCGATCTGCTTAAACCGGGTGAAAGTGTTGGTGCTCGAGTAAAAACAAGCTACCAAACGGCTTACGAGCGTTTCGCAACCAACGTTGCTGTGTACGCAAAAGTGAACGACAAGCTGCAGTTCATGGGGATTGTAAATTACTCAGAAGATGGCGACCTGCATATTCCTGATCAGGAAGCGGTAACGTCTAAGCAAGGCGAGCTTAAGTCTGGTTTGGCTAAGGTTGTCTTCATCCCGAATGATGCCAACGAATTTAAATTGACCTTCAACCGCTACAACGATGGTGGTAAGCGTCAGCTTTCTGGTGAGAAGGCGGGTGCACTGTATGCTGATGATGAACACAACTACCACTCGCTAAACCGCGATACAGTAACTCTGCAACATGAGTACGATGCGGGCAGTGATCTGGTACATCTGAAAACCAATGTTTACTACAACCGTCAGTACATGGAGCGTGATGCGCTTGTTGATACGGCGTGGGACAAAGACGCGAACGGCAACTGGATCAAAGATGGCACGATTGCTATCCCAGACCGCGAATATAACGTGACGACCATTGGTGGTGATATTCGTAACATCTCTTGGGTTGGTCAGCATGAATTGACCTACGGTCTGGATGGTTACAAGGCTGAACAATGGATTGATGCTGGCGATGGTGTGTACCAAAGTGGTTCGCAACAAGGTCAAACTAAGAAGTACGGCATGGACGGCGGCACTGTGACAGCTTACGGTCTTTACGTACAAGACATGTACGAGTTCAGCGATTTCCGCTTAACGAGCGGTTTGCGTTACGATGTTCATAAACTTGGTGGTGTTTACGATGGTGATTTTGATCAGCTGTCTCCAAAGTTCAAGGGTGAATACCAAACCACGGATAACCTAAAACTTCGTGTGGGCTATGGTCGTTTGTTTAAAGGTGCATCATTGCCAGAAGCATTGACGATGAAAGCTGCACCTGATGTTAACCAGTCTAATACCAAAGCGATGACGGGTAACAACTACGAAGCGGGTTTTGATTACGAGCTGACACGTCTGCTTGCTGCTGATTACGCTATCCTAGGTTTTACGGCTTACACCTACAATCTTGATAATCAGATGCATCCAACTAAGAACAACTCAACATTAGCAAACCAATATGATGTTGAAGTGTGGGGTGTTGAAACCGTATTGAGCTATGAGCTAGATGCGTTAAGTGTTTACGCTAACCACTCATACTCTAATGGTGACCAGAAAGACCTAGAGAATGGCAAGACGAGCCACATGAGTAAAACAGGTATTCACAACTTCAAAGCGGGCTTTAACTACAGCCTAAACAGTGAGTTTGTGTTTGGTTGGGATTCACGCTTTGTACCGGGTAATGACTACATGGATGAAGATGGTGAACAGGTTAAACGTGCTGGTTTCGCTACGCATAACATTTGGGCGGCTTACACTCCAACGTTTGCTAAAGATCTAGAAGTAAACCTTGGCGTCGACAATCTGCTTGATAAGAAGTACGCAGAGCATACTGGCTTTGGTATCTCTTGGGGCTCCGATAAGTACACCAGCTACGAAGCGGGTCGTAACTTCAAAGCGTCTATCGCTTATAACTTCTAATCATCCGACTGAATCCGCTTAGGCGGCAGCCGTAAATAACAAAAAGCCTTAGTGTGAACTAAGGCTTTTCTGCTTCAGAAGCTTTGTGTATCGAGAGTAGGCTCTAAGAGTTTGCTTCGTAACGAATATCTTGCAGATTGAACCCTAAATCAATGTCTGTTTTGAGTGCCGATACTTGCTTACATATACGAGCGGATTCGATGTGTTCGTCGAACTTCTTACGATATTTTTTCGGTAGATCTTCTGCTTGGTAGGCCGCTTCGATATCTGGGTATGTGGTTAATATCTCTTTGGCTGCTTTTGGACCGACACCTGGGATACCCGGCACTTGGCTAGAGCTTACGCCCGTTAATCCCCAGTAATCTGCCAGTTGTTCAGGTTTTACGCCAAACTCAGCTTCGATAAAGGGTTTATCTAACCAGCGGTGCTGGAAGTAATCTCGGATCTGCAGAGTGGGTGATAGCAGCTGGCAATACCCTTTGTCTGTCGAGATGATGGTGACGGTTTCTCCGTGGTCTGCCACTTTCTTTGCCAGTGTTGCGACGAGATCATCCGCTTCATCGCCATCAGACAGCAGTGAATCAATGCCTAACTCCCACCAAGCTTGTTGAATAGCATCAAGGCCTTTCATTAATGGCTCTGGCATCGGTTTACGGTTCTGCTTATAAGCTGGAAGCACATCTGCGCGCCAGCCACGGTCTTGTAAATGGTGATCAAATACCGCGATGATGTGGGTAGGCTTTGATTCATTCAGAATCTTATTGAGAGTGCGAGTTGTGGTGGTAATGGTTCTTGCTATATCGGTTGGGTCCGGCTGAACAGAGTGTACGCGTCGGATGAGGTTTAAGGCATCGATAATAACAAGATGGATAGACATAAGTTTCCACTAAATAGGCAATAAAAAAGGGGCTGCTAGCCCCTTATAGTAACGTATCACTTAGTGAGTTGAAACGTTAGCGACGTAAACGTCATAACCTGATTAACTTTATGTCTACCAATTGGTTATCACTCACTTAGTTACTCGTTAATGAGTGTGTCTAATCGCTCGGTGCGATTTTATAGCAAGGCACGTAATCAGAGCCGCCCGGTAACTTCATTCGATGTTGCTCAACAAAGTCATTAAGCAGTTGGTCCATCTTGGTCATTAGCTCTTTGTCGCCATCAATTAGGAATGGGCCGTGCTTCTCGATCTCCAGAATACCCTCAGCTTTGACGTTACCCGCCACAATGCCTGAGAACGCTTTACGTAAATTAGCCGCTAGGCTCTCTGTTTTTTGGTCCATATGAAGATCAAGCGCCGCCATAGATTCGTGTGTTGGGTCGAATGGCAGTTGGAACTCAGGCTCAATATGCAGTGACCAGTTGTAGCTGTAGGCATCACCGGTCTCTTTACGGTGAGAACGCACATCTGGCATCGCTTGTTTCATGATTTTCGCAGCGCGTGCTGGGTCATCAATCACGATCTCGTAATGTTTTTGAGCATCAGGCCCTAGAGTTTCACCAATGAACTTATCGATTGAGCGGAAGTAGGCTTCGCTCTCTTTCGAGCCAGTTAGGACAATCGGCATTGGCTGTTCGGCGTTATTCGGGTGCATCATGATCCCTAAGATGTACAGCAGCTCTTCGGCCGTGCCGGGGCCGCCTGGGAAAATGATGATGCCATGTGCCATACGAACAAACGCCTCAAGACGCTTCTCAATATCTGGCATGATCACCAGTTCGTTCACGATTGGGTTTGGTGGCTCAGCCGCAATGATCGAAGGCTCGGTAAGCCCCAGATAACGATGATCGGTGTAACGCTGCTTCGCGTGACCAATGGCAGCCCCTTTCATTGGGCCTTCCATTGCACCCGGTCCACAACCGGTACAGATATTCAGTTCACGCAGGCCGAGCTCATTACCGACTTCACGAGTGTATTGGTACTCGCTGGCATTAATAGAGTGGCCACCCCAACATACAATCAGGTTAGGCTCGATGCCCGGCGTCAGCGCACCTGCATTTCTCAAGATACCAAACACAAGGTTGGTAATGTGAGTGGCATTAGTGAGGTTGAGTCGTTGGTTATCGGCTAAATGCATGTTGACGTAAACAATGTCACGCAACACTGAGAATAGGTGTTCTTGAATACCCTTGATGATTTCACCATCGACAAAGGCATGCTCTGGTGGGTTGCTCAGTTCGAGCTTAATACCACGCTCACGGCGAACGACTTCGACATCGAACGACAGATATTTATCGAGCAACTCTTTGGAGTTGTCGGTATGGCTCCCCGAGTTCAGAACCGCTAACGTACAGTTACGATACAGTTGGTACAGATCACTAGACGCGGTTTTCTTAAGACGCTCAACCTCAAGTTGAGAGAGTAAATCCATGCTACCGGCAGGGCTGATATGAGTGATCATAGTGCCTCCTTGTTGAAAAGAGCAGGGGACGTTGAAGTGACCCTCTGGCTCGAGAGTGAGAAGCAAACGTTGAAAGTGTTTGGTTAAAGGTAGGAGAGAGTTAACCAGACGAAACGGATACGACAGCGTTGCTTGCCAAGAATGCTTGTTAAGCGAATGTTAATCATTAGCTTAGCAAACATTGAGGGAAATGGTATGTGATAAGTATTTGAAAAAATGAAATAAATTAAATCTAGGGCTGGCCTAGTGCCAAACAAGTTGGTTGTTACCGCGTTGTTTTGCTTTATTTAGCGTTGTATTGAGTCGCTCTAACACTTCTTCCGGTGTATCTGACTCTTTAAACTGAGTACTTGCCGCACATAAAGTGATCGTGATTTGTTGGTCACGGAACTTAAAGGGTAAGCGGCTTACTTGAGTTTGAATGTTCTGAATCACCTGATGGCAATATTCATCGGTTTGCTCTGGTAGCAGTAACACAAACTCTTCACCTGAAAAACGAGCCACAGTATCGGTGGTGCCGGCTTCTTTGGTGATGGTTCTTGCGATGATCTTGAGTGCTTTGTCGCCCGCGGTATAACCAAAGCTATCGTTAATTGCTTTGAAGTTGTCGATGTCGAGCAAGACTACGCGTAGCGAATGTTGCGCGCGGATCCAGCGGCGATACTCAAGCTCTAAGCGATCAGTAAAGGCAGTGCGATTGTAAACCTTGGTTAGAGGGTCAAGCAGCATACGCTGAGCCTGATCTTCCAAACGCTTACGGTAATCTTGCGTCACTTCATAGAGTGAGTCTAACTGAGTCTTTCCGTAACTCATTCTCTCTATCAGAGCTTGTTCTTTCTGCTCCGCGTGGTTCAGCCTTTCCGAAAGAGAGGCTATTTCACTGAGTATCGGATTAATCGACAGCTTTAAACTATCAATGTCCTTCGCTTTATCTACCGAGTTTTGGCTTCTAGTGACAAGTTCATTTAACTCAGAGTTCAGACCTTGGCGGTGCTCAAAGTAGCTCTGGCTCTGGTCGGCATTTTGGTCTGCCGTTTTGATGCTGGACGCTAGAGAAGCATTAAGCTGGTCGATGAATTGTTCAGATTTTTTACGTTCTAGGTTGGTGCCTTCAATAACCAGTTTGAGGATCTGAAGTGTTAGCTCAAGTAGGTTTTGTGTAGAAACACCAAGCAGCAGTTTTGCTCGAATATCGGTAAGCAGATCACCCGATTCACCCTCGAAGTCGAGTTCAGTGATCAGATGTTGTAATTCGTTTGATAGGTCGGAAAGGAGCTCTTGTTCCGGAGAGTGCGCAGCGTCGGCAAAATGGGTGCGTGAGTTATTCGCCATAATCTTTATGGCACGCTCATAAATACCGAGAAGTTTCATGGCATGGTCGACTTTCTGACTGCCATTGCATTCGGAGAAGCTAAGTAAGTTTCGTAGGTCGCGTTTGAGCTGTGCTGGAAGGCCAGTTATGCGCTGCAGCGTTTCCCCACTGTGCTTAATGCTATCGTCCAGATATCCGTTCTGTTTATCCATAGCCAACGTTTTCTGCTTAAGCATCCTTTCTAATACTGCCAGCTTTGGGATCATCGAGCTAATGTCTTTTTGCTTTTCTAGCTCTTCCCTAAGGGCAATGAGGTTTTCATCTAAATGGCTGTTACTGCCAACACATGCGTCACTTAAAGATGTGACGATACGCTTTAGAACTTTCTGTTCTCTAATAAACTTGAACGAGGTGTCTCTTTGCGTCAAACGGACCTGCTCCAACTGAGATTTCAGCTGGTGGAGTTGCGCCTGAATGTCTTTTTCAAGAATGCCCATAGATGTATTTATTAGCGCCGCGTAGACCGATCTCGATCATTTTGATGAAATTCCGTTACATCGATAATAACAAAACTAAAAATAAGGTCACGACTTGCTGCTCTTAACCGCTCGCAAATCAGTCATCTTTTAGCATTTTTTTGATGTTGTCCTCATTCTGGTACGAGGATTGTATTTTTATTAACCCTTGATTAATCGCATGTTTACACGCTTCTCTTATGTTACCAGTTGCAAGGCTCGCTGCTGGTGCATTATCGATAGCTTTTAGATAGACCCATTGGCTACTGCGCTCTTTGAGACTGATCTCACGAGCTAGATTGGTCGACATCAACAATACGTCTAGTAGCTCTTGATCGTTAATTGCGGTGTAAGCGCGTGGCAAGAATGGGTAGTCAGCGATGCCCATACGGACCGTTCGGTTGATGTTACGCTCTGTTTCGAAGTCATTCACCCATGATTGAATCTTTCTGAACATGGCTTCCGGCGACAAGTCGCGGTCCGCGTTTGGCTCGATATAAAGCAGGTTCGCATCCGAGAAGTGGTAGACACGCGCTGGCCCTTCAAGCTTAGACTTTAGGAATTCACCGAAAGCGTCTTCCAGTTCGAGACCGGCTTTGTAACCGTTCTGCGTATACATATTTCGTAGGAACGGTAAATCAATCATCACGAAGCGTAAACGGTCGTTCAATGGTTCATGAATCAATTCGCCAAGCTGCCACTGTTCGAAGGTCTGGCTGGTTTGTTCCAGTGAATTTGAGAGCTTTGCATTGAGCATTCTTAAGTTCGGAAGCTTTGAACGTGAGTGCGTAAATAGGTCGGTTCGTAGTGAATCCACTTCTTTGGCTAAGGTTTGAATGATGTAGCCTCGGCGCAGCACAAAGAAGAACAAGACAATGCTGAACAGGAATAGGGCGAACGATATCTTTTGGAACTTACGATGCTCCAGTTTGTATTTTTCTAGCTCTTGCGCTTGGCCTGCGTAGTGCAGGGTTTGTTCGGCAAACTCTTTCTGTTGACGGAACGCATCTTCGCCAACACGGTTAAGCTTTTGCTGCTCTAGAGAGACAAGGCTATTGTACTGCTTAAGGTTTGCTAACGCTTGCTGTGGGCGACCAGCCTGCTCATAACCTAAAGAGAGTAAGTAGTATGAGCGTTGTGAAAGACGCATGTTCTCTATCTGACGTGAGATCTCAAGTGCACGTGTCGCATGCTTTATCACGTCTTCGCTTTCTTGTAGGTGATACGCCAACCCTGCCGATAGCAGCGCAGCTTGACCTTCCAGCTTTGGAATGTCGGTATATTCGAGCAGCTCAAGGGCACGGGTCAGGTACTGTTCTGCTAGAGGGTAGTTATACAGACGTAGGTAAGTCGCCGATAGACTTAGTCGGATATCAATGACTTGGTGGATATCTCGGTCAGTGCTTTCGTGATCAAGAACGTTGAAGAAGTGCACCAAGGCAAGGTTATATTTCCCTTGATAGAAGTACACATCACCCATTTTCTTAAGCACTTGTGCTAAGACAGGCGAGTTTTCAAAGTTGTCATAGAAATCAGCAGCTTGAGATAGGTGTTCTAGCGCTTTATCTAACACTTGGCGCTCAAAGAAAAGCTGTGCAAGCAGGCGG
This sequence comes from Vibrio sp. 1CM8B, assembly GCF_023161685.1. NCBI lineage: Bacteria > Pseudomonadati > Pseudomonadota > Gammaproteobacteria > Vibrionales > Vibrionaceae > Vibrio > Vibrio sp. 1CM8B. The sequence continues at coordinate 288,267 of NZ_JALNTU010000002.1, read as the reverse complement.
TTTACCTTGGCCAAACGTGAACTTAGATTGCCTTCTACTGATTTCCAGTAGCCATACAGCAACTCAGATAATGCGTGGTTGTACTCTTTATGGGTTAGATAAAACTCACCGACTGAGATGTGGTAGTCGATGGTGACTTTTTCAGAGTAACGCTGATCGAGATAGGTTTTCGCTTCTTGATAGAACTTCTCGGCTTCATCGACCTTGTTGTCATAAGAGGCGATGTCGGCTTTCAACATGATCAGGCGATAGGTGATGCCTTCCGTCAAGCGTAAGGTTTTATTCACCGACTCTAGATTTGCTTCAATACCCGCTAGCGCTGTTTTTGCTTTGGCTGATTTTCTATCACTCAGCCAAAGTAAGCGAACTTTGAGGATCTGAAGATCCAGTTTTAGGTAATCAAGCTTATAGGTTTTCGCTAGCTCAGAGGCTTTGTCTATGTGCTGAATCGCAATACGCATATTGCCAAGGTTGTATTCCGCCTTGGCTAAGATCTTATACGCATCAATACTGCTGTTTGGTGTTCGAATCGAAGAGTCTGTCTCTTCGCGAGAAATAGCAGAAGGGCTTTTCTCGCGTTGATCAGAAAGGACACGAAGCGTTAGGTAGCTGTTGGCCATTTGTTTTGCTTGGCTCGGCTCGATCTCAACCAAGTTATTGGCTTCATTGAGTAGCGCCGACGAATAAACCGACGCATTGACCGATGTGCTTAAGCTTAAAATAAATAGACTAACAACGTATAACCAACGCATTTCAATGTCCCTTTAAAGATTTGGTAGGTTCAAATAAGTGTGGGTGGTTCTCGCCTGATTATTGGCGAGCCATACGCTTATTGTGGCTTGGTCTATCTTGCTCTGTTGAACGGTATGGGTTGATATCCAGACCACCACGACGCGTGTAACGTGCGAACACAGTTAGCTTCGAAGGTGCACAGTATTTCATGATGTCAGTGAAGATACGCTCAACACATTGTTCGTGGAATTCATTGTGCTCACGGAAAGAAACTAAATAGCGTAGCAGAGCTTCACGGTCAATTTGCTTACCAGAATATGCGATCTCAACGCTGCCCCAATCCGGTTGATTGGTGATCAAACAGTTCGACTTCAATAGGTGGCTATGCAGTGTTTCTTCAACGTCTTGTTCGCCAGCAGCGCCTTCAAGCAATGAGGCTTCAAAATCGTAGCTAGTGATTTGGATGTCTTGGTTGTCGATACAGTCACCTTCCATCGTCACGATAGGTTGGTTTGTGTAGTCGGTTACTGAGTTTACATTCACAATCACCGTTTCGCCTGCGCATGCCGACAAATCTTGGGTCAGGCGCTCGGTTACTTGATCCCAGTTTTCAAATTGAGTCTGGTTGTAGCTGTTCAGGTACAGTTTGAAAGATTTTGATTCAATTAAATTTGGGCTGGTTGCTGGGATGAAAACTTCACCGACCGCCACTTGTGGTAGGCCATTGGTGTTTAGCCACGAAAGCTCGTACATGGTCCAAATATCATGACCAACAAAAGGCAGCTCGCCGTTTAGCGCAAGATCATCGCGATTAAGGCTACGAGGCACTGGTTGCAATAAACTTGCATCGTATTGGTTAGAGTACTCAGTTTTTTGGCCAAGGGTTAAACCCGCTAGCTCTTTTGCGTCAGAATATTTGCTCATACTTTCGTTTCAAATTCGATTAGAATGGGGTCGATTTTACTGAATCCCCCTTACCCTGTCATTAAGTCATCGCTTAATCGGCGCGGAAAGGGCTCGGATTCTATTTATTATTTTGTGTTTAGGAGATTTTCATGACTCAACGTGCTCAAGACGCACTACTTTCTTTTGGTCAGCGATACGTTGACGCGTGGCAGCAGAAACACCAAAGCTTACCTCGTAATGAGGAGTTGGTGGACATCGTATCGCCATGCGTAGAAGAAAAGAGTGGCGACGCAGTGTTGTGGAAGCACTATCCACGTGAGCAATTCGCGGATTTCACCAACGTTGAGACCGGTATTGAGTTGACTCTGCATGAAGACATCAAGACTTTCTACGGCGCACAATTCAGCGCAGATATGAACGCGACTTTCGATGGTAACGAATTGACCCTGTTACAGATTTGGAGTGATGAAGACTTCGAATGCCTACAAGAAAACATTTTAGGTCACCTAGTAACTCAGCGTCGTTTAAAGCTAAAACCAACGGTTTTCATTGCCGGGACCGATGCAGAGCTGGATGTTATCTCTATCTGTAACCTAACAGGTAACGTGATTTTGGAGCGCTTAGGCACCAAAAATCGTGATGTACTCGCCGAGACATTGGCAGAATTTTTAGAAAAGCTACAACCAGCGGTATAAATAGATGTACGTACTAGAACTTCAATTTGAGTGTTTTGATAACACAACGGTAAGCGCTGTCGACAAGGCTGTTAATGGCTTAATGGATGCACTTCGTTATAACGGACAAGTGTTAGGTCGTGAGTTCCCAATCGTGATGGGCGACGGTGAATTCTATGTTCGTGTTGTGTGCCCGGAGCAAGACAGTTTGCACCCGCGTAATCACTCAGACTTTGTGAAAGTGTGTTTTGATCGCTTGTCTAACGCGAGCCTACTAGCGCCCAAAATGCGTTTGCTAGGTCGAGATCTGAATTCAGAAGAAGTGGCAGAAGATGAGACGCCAAGCTGGCAGGTGTTATACACGACATTCGTGCATACCTGTTCGCCGCTACGTAGTGGCGATAGCTTGCTACCAATCCCTTTGTATCGCAATCCACCTACCTTCAATGGCGATCATAAAGCCGTATTGAAATGGCAGACAGAATGGCAAGCCTGTGATGAAGTACAAATGGGTGGTGGTTGTCGCGCTGAACATGCAACGCTAACCGAGATCAGTGACACTAAGAGTGTGCTGTTTAAACGCGGTTGGGGTCTAAGAGGGCGCATTGAATATCTGACTAAGGTTCCAACCTACTACTACTTATACCGTGTCGGTGGAATCAGCCTGAAAGATGAAAAAGAGCGCAAATGCCCGCAATGTGGTGGTGAATGGCTGCTAGATGCGCCTATCCACGATATTTTCTATTTCAAGTGTGACGATTGCCGTCTGGTATCAAACATCTCTTGGGATCACCTGAAGTAGTCTTCTTGTCGTTATTTAAGCGTCATGCTTTAGATATCGGAGTGCTATTTAGTGCTCCGATGTTTTTTTCCTTTTATATTAAATATTTAGCATCTTGTATCATCCCCGATACTGTGGCTTCGTTACCTGTCTTTGCTCGATCTTTATTACTCTCTTATCGTTACCCTTTTCTCCTTTAAATGCGCACAGAACGTGATATTCAGCTCTTTCTGCAGTACTAATGTATTCATTGAAATAATCCAACACCCATCAACTTTTAGTTACCTCAATAGTTAGCCTGATCACAATAATCAATCAGTTCTCTTTCAATTTATATTCTGCTCAATATAAATGGGATCGATCCCATGGGAATGTTCCCATTTATAAATAATAACCTGATTCTAGATCTGAAAGGAATGGACGATGAAACTGTTACCTATTGCTGCTGCACTCTCTACTGCTTTACTTGCCCCTAATTTATACGCTGATGAAACCACACCATTAGAGTTCAATGGCTACATGCGCGGAGGCGTTGGCCTGAGTAATGAAGGCGGCTCAAACAGCAAGTGGGAGGTGAGTAAAGTTGGGCGACTCGGCAACGAGAATGACCTGTATGGCGAGTTTGGCTTTAAGAAAGAGGTGTATGCTGAGGACGACGTTTCATTTGTAGTTGATTCCATGTTGTCGTACTGGCAAGGCCAAGATGAGAACGCGGCGGATAAAAGCGTTGATGTAGTTCAGCTCAATGTTCAAGCGGTAGGGCTTTTTGAAGACAAGGACATTGGTATTTGGGCTGGTGAGCGCTACTACCAACGTCATGATGTGCACATCGTTGATAACTACTACTGGGATGTCAGTGGTATTGGTGCCGGCGTTGAACACATCAATATGGGCCCTGGTAAATTATCGGTGGCTTTGATTCAAGACACGGTGACTGGCGATGTGTTTGATGGCAAAGAAACCACAGCCATGATTGCTGATATACGTTATGCGGGCATTCCATTGTGGAACAATGCTGATCTTGAGGTTGGTATTGATATGAACTTCGCCAATGAAAAACAAGGTCAAACGGTGGATGCGGATGACAGCGTAATGCTAACGGCGAGCTTGAATCAAAACCTATCAGGCGGTTTCAACAAAACTATTCTACAAGTCGCTAACTCTGGTTATGCCGAGCAGATGACGACTTTTGGAACGGGTAAAGGCATCGTTCGTGATGCAAACAACAATGACGCCGATGGCTTCCGTTTGATTAACTGGGGCGTGCTTGCGATTGGCGAGAATATTGAGTTTGGCCATACTGTTCGTTATGCCATGTCTACGGGTGTCGGCGCGAATAACAGTGATGATGACTCTTTCAGTGCCGTCATTCGTCCGCTTTATAAGTGGGACAAGCGCATGCGTACCATCCTTGAAATTGGTGGTTTTGTAGAAACGATTGATAACCAAGATGGGGCAGGTGGTAAATTCACCATCGCTCAGGCTTGGGTTCCACAAGTGGGGTTCTGGTCTCGTCCTGAATTCCGTATCTTCGCCACTTACCTGAATGATGCTGAAAACGATAATGCCTTCGGTGAAGGTAAAAACAGTGAAATGAGTGTTGGTATGCAAGTGGAAGCTTGGTGGTAAGTTGAACTTTCTGGTAGATCTTAACCAATAAAAAGGGGCTGACATTATGTCAGCCCCTTCGGGTATCTATACAGTGCTGTCGTTTAGTTGATTACCAACCTTTAACGACGCCACCTTGGAAGATGTCAGAAGCTGCGTTGTACACTTCTTCAGTTTGGTAAGCTTTAACGAAGTTTTGTACGTTTTCAGCGTTTAGGTTGTCTTCACGAGAAACGATTAGGTTTACGTAAGGAGAATCTTTGTCTTCAACGAATACGCCATCTTTTTGTGGAGTCAGGTTGATAGAGCTCGCGTAAGTTGTGTTGATGATAGATAGAGCAACATCATCAAGAGAACGTGGCAGTTGAGCTGCGTCTAGTTCAACAATCGTTAGGTTCTTAGGGTTGCCAACGATGTCGCGAACGGTAGCTAGAAGACCTGCGCCTTCACGAAGTTCAAGAAGACCTTGTTGCTCAAGAAGCAGTAGAGAGCGACCTAGGTTTGTAGGGTCGTTTGGTACAGCAATACGAGCACCGTCTTGGATTTCGTCTACTGATTTCACTTCTTTAGAGTAACCCGCAATTGGGTAAACAAACGTGTTACCAGCGATAGTTAGCTTGTAACCACGGTCAGCCACTTGCTGATCTAGGTACGGTGCGTGTTGGAATGCGTTGATGTCGATAGAACCATCATCTAGAGCTGCGTTTGGTGTTACGTAATCTGTGAAAGTTACTAGCTCAACATCTAGGCCGTATTTCTCTTTCGCTACTTTAGCGGCCACTTCAGCAACTTGCGCTTCTGCACCTGCCATTACGCCAACTTTTACTTTAGAAGTATCCACTTCTTTATCACCACAACCTGCTAGAACTAGCGCTGAAGCTGCTGCTGCGATAGTTAGTAAACCTTTAAGGCTAAATTTCATAATAATCTCCTTTTAATAAATCTATTTAATTAGGTTCAGCCGACTCTTGTCTTAGATAGTTTGCGTTTAAACGCTGAGTCTTTATCTGTGGTCAACGCGGCGAACTAATGAATCACCGATTGATTGAATAATTTGTACCAGCACAATCAACATCACTACTGTCACAGCCATGATGGTCACATCGTAGCGGTGGAATCCGTAACGAATCGCGACATCACCTAGGCCACCACCACCTACAGTACCGGCCATTGCTGAGTAGCTCACTAAAGTCACTAGCGTAATAGTTACTGAGTTGATGATAGTCGGTAGTGCTTCTGGGAGCAGAACCTTATTGATGATTTGTGTTGGTGTTGCGCCCATTGATTGAGCCGCTTCTACTAGACCTGTTGGTACTTCAAGTAGTGCACTTTCGATAAGTCGAGCCACGAATGGGATAGCGCCAATCGTCAGTGGAACAATCGCTGCTGTTGTACCGATGAAGGTACCAATCAGCATCTTAGTCAGTGGGATAATCGCAACCATCAGTACTAAGAAAGGTACTGAACGGCCGACGTTTACAACCGCACCGAGAATTTTATTTACCTTGGTGTTCTCTAGCAGACCACCTCGTTTAGTCGTGTGTAGAATCACGCCTAATGGGATACCGACCGCGAAGCCAACGATGCCTGCGACAGCAACCATGTAAAGCGTTTCGCCTGTTGCGCCTAATAGAAGGTTACCGTTAAGGCTGATCCAGTCAGCAATCTCGTTGAAACTAAAGGACATAACCAAGCACCTCTACTTTTACATTGTTGTCGCGTAGGAATTGGATAGCAGCATTATCATCTGCTTCATTACCGAACAGCTCAGCGACCATCATGCCGAACTTCACGCCGCCGGCGTAATCAAGGTCAGAGCTTAGGATGCTGACATCGATATTGAATTTACGTGCGATTTGCGTCATCAGCGGAGCATCAACCGTTGCGCCCGTAAACTCAAGACGCACCAGCGGATAGCTGCTGTTTACGCGAGTCTCTTGCAAACGCGCTTGGTAATCTTCAGGGATCGTCAGATCCAATGTTGAGCGAATAAACTGATGTGCTAGCTCTGTCTTAGGGTGAGCAAAGATGTCACCGACTGTGCCTTTCTCTACCAATTCACCGCCGCCAATGATCGCAACTTCATGACAAATGCTTTTCACTACATCCATCTCATGGGTAATAAGCAGGATAGTGATGTTCAGCTTGCGGTTGATTTCGCGCAGCAGCTCAAGGATAGATTGCGTTGTCGCTGGGTCCAATGCGCTGGTGGCTTCATCACATAGCAGTACTTTCGGGTCAGAAGCCAGTGCGCGAGCAATCGCCACACGCTGCTTTTGACCACCACTAAGGTTTGCCGGGTAGGTGTCACGCTTATCAGCAAGGCCAACCAGTTCAAGTAACTCGCTGACTTTCGCTTCAATAATCGCTTTATCTTTACCAGCAAGTTCTAGAGGCAGTGCTACATTGTTAAATACAGTACGAGAAGACAGCAGGTTGAAGTGCTGGAATATCATGCCGATGTTACGGCGCGCTTCGCTAAGTTCAGATTTGCTGAGTTTTGTTAGGTCGATACCGTCAACAATCACTTCACCAGAGGTCGGAGCTTCCAACATATTTACACAGCGGATTAGGGTACTTTTGCCTGCACCTGAAGAGCCAATGACTCCAAAGATTTGACCTTGAGGAATGTGGAGGTTGATATCAATTAAGGCATTGATTTCTTTAGTGCCTTGATAAAAAACCTTGTTGACTTGATTCACTTTAATCATAGAGAAACCCGTGCAGGTAGAACAGAATAATATGTCGATAGCTCGCTCGATTTACAGATGATGCTATGGTGTTCTATGATCTAAGTCAATAGATATTTTTACGTCTAGACGGCTAAACGTCGATTGTATGGCTAAGCTAGAAACAAATCGTTAACGAACGCAAAACTAAATAGATAGTGATGAAGCAAATAAAGCGTGTAATAATTAATGATTAATAGAGAGTTGATAGAGAACAAAATTTTGTCTAAACCTGCTGTTTTTTTAGATCGTGATGGTGTGATTAACGTTGACCACGGCTACGTACATGATGAGCATGACTTTGAATACATTGACGGTGTGTTTGAAGCGGCGAAAGCGTTTAAAGATATGGGCTATTTATTGGTGCTAGTGACTAATCAGTCAGGCATTGCTCGCGGCATGTTTAGTGAAGACCGTTTTCTTTCTTTGACGCAGTGGATGGATTGGAACTTTGTTGATAACGGCGTTGAGCTTGATGGCATCTATTACTGCCCACACCACGCAGAACACGGTATTGGTGACTACAAGCAAGATTGTGAATGTCGTAAACCAAAGCCAGGTATGTTCATTTCTGCTCGTGACTTTCTGAAGATTGATATGGCTAACTCGGTCATGATCGGCGATAAAGCTGAAGACATGATGGCTGCAGAAGCAGCAGGCGTTGGCATAAAAGTACTGGTAAGAACCGGTAAGCCAATCACTGAAAAGGGTGAAGCACTTGCAAGTGTTGTGCTTGACAGTATTAAAGATGTACCAGCATTCTTAAAAGGTTAAGACACTAAGTCTCTTTCACTTAGATATAAGTGTTGTTCACTATATAAAGATGAGGAACGCAGTATGAAAGCATTGTTGATAGCATCTCTATGTACGGTAGCGTTATTCGGGTGTTCTAAATCCGCAGCGCCTGATGGTGCAGTATCGGACGATCAATTCGTGACTTATCAATGTGAGTCTGACGCTTCATTTAAGGTCGCTTACCTTGGTAATGAAAAAGCGGTATTACGTTTGCCAGAGAATGAATATCGCCTCACTCAAATAGCGGCAGGTTCAGGAACGAAGTATATCTTAGATGATGGAACCTCTGAACTGATCAATAGCGTCACTTTACGCACTAAAGGTGACAACGCACGTCTAGAACTTGGTCGTGTCGTATATAAAAATTGTCGAAAGTAAGTCATAGTTAACTTCTAAGATTTACAAACAGTTAAGTGAGGGAATCTACCCTCACTTTTTATTCTCTTCCCTTTAACGTTAGACTTTTTATGAGCAAAAAACTCACTATTCTTGATATTGCAAAACTGTCCGGTGTTGGTAAGTCAACCGTATCACGCGTTCTGACCAACGATCCAAAAGTGAAACCTGAAACCCGTGAAAGGGTGGAAAGAGTAATTCAAGAATCTGGGTATACACCTTCAAAGTCAGCGCAATCGATGCGCGGTGGCAGCCAAAAAGTCATCGGCGTGATTATCTCTCGTTTGGATTCCCCTTCTGAAAATAAAGCCGTTAGCACCATGCTGGCCGAGTTGTATCGAGCGGATTACGATGTCGTGATCATGGAAAGCCAACTCGACAGAGAAAAAGCCAACGAGCATCTTCAGGTTCTTAAACGTCGTAACGTTGATGGCATTATTGTGTTTGGTTTTACGGATTGTGATATTCCTGCGATCGAAGCGTGGGAGCACAAAGCCGTGGTTATTGCTCTGGATACCGAGAATGTAACGTCGATTAACTACGATAACCAACAGGTGATTAATAGTGCGTTAGCGCATCTATCGGAGCAAGGGATCTCAGATGTCGGCTTTATTGGTGTTGATCCTAGCGACAAATCAACCGGTGAGCTGCGTCTTAAGGCTTATCTCGATTGGTGTGAAAGCACCGGAGTGATTGCGAACTATCGCACTGGCCAACTTCATCACGAAAGTGCTTATCAGCTGGTGGATGAGGTTCTAACTCCCGCGACTCAAGCGATCGTTTGTGCCAGTGATACCCTTGCCCTTGGTGTTATCAAACGTCTGCAAGAGCGACAACGTGAAGATGTGGTCGTCACCGGCGTTGGTGGTAATGATCTTCTCTCTTTCTTATTCCCACGAGTATTTAGCATTGATCCTGGTTACCAATCTGCAGGTAAGTTGGCTGCTAATCTATTGATCTCTCAGCTATTAGGCAATTCAGATATCTCTCATCACACTCAATCTCCGATTCTATAACCCACTCAATTAAGCGAAATTGAACCGCTTAGATTAAAATTAGAGTGTGATCTCTTTCAATTAATGGGACTGTTCCCATTTTAATTTATCATTCATGCGGGCATTATAATAACCGTGATTGGGAATGTTCCCATGAGTCTAAATCTGAGTGGTTATAGCTGCATGGTTTAGATGAGTAATTGAATGAAACCAGGGTGGGGTAGTATGAGTAAGATAGCGAAGCAAGACGTTGCGCGTCTTATCGAGTTAGTCGGTGGTAAAGAAAACATTGCAAGTGTCAGCCACTGTCTGACTCGACTGCGTTTTGTATTGAACGATACAGAGCAGGCAAACAAAGCTGAACTCGAAAAATTGAAGCTAGTAAAAGGCTGCTTTACTAACGCAGGTCAATTCCAAGTTGTGATTGGCACTGAAGTTGATGAAGTGTATGCACTTCTGATTGAACAGACAGGTAAAGAGGCATCATCAAAAGATGAGGCGAAGTTGGCTGCTCGTCAAAATATGAACTTCCTTGAGCGTGGTATCTCCCATTTAGCCGAAATTTTCGTACCACTGCTGCCTGCCATTATTACTGGTGGTTTGATTCTTGGTTTCCGTAATGTGATTGGCGACATTCGCATGTTCGACGGCAAAACTCTAGTTGAAATCAGTCAATTTTGGGCAACGGTTCACTCTTTCTTATGGTTGATCGGCGAAGCCATTTTCTTCTTCCTACCGGTTGGCGTGTGTTGGGCAACGGTTAAGAAACTCGGTGGAACCCCTATTTTGGGCATCACGCTCGGTGTGACCTTGGTTTCACCACAGCTCATGAACGCATACATGATAGGTAAATCGGTACCTGAGGTATGGGATTTTGGACTGTTTGTGATTGAGAAGGTCGGTTATCAGGCTCAGGTGATCCCTGCGATGTTAGCGGGTGTGGCTTTGGCGTTCATTGAAACCAATCTTAAGCGCATCGTCCCTGCTTACTTGTACCTAGTGGTTGTGCCATTTGTATCGATTATTTTGTCTGTGATTCTAGCGCACGCTTTCATTGGCCCATTCGGTCGTATGTTAGGCGATGGTGTGGCATTCGCAGCTAAAGCGGCAATGACAGGTGACTTTGCGATTCTTGGTTCAGTGGTATTTGGTTTCCTTTACGCACCTTTGGTTATCACGGGTATTCACCACACAACCAACGCCGTGGATCTGCAATTGATGCAAGACTTAGGCGGCACACCAATCTGGCCTTTGATTGCACTATCAAACATTGCACAAGCATCGGCAGTAGTGGGCATCATTATCTTGAGCAAGCGTGAAGGTGAACGAGACATCTCGGTTCCTGCGGCAATCTCAGCCTACTTAGGTGTAACAGAGCCTGCGATGTACGGTATTAACCTTAAATACAAATTCCCAATGCTCAGCGCAATGATTGGTAGTGCTGTTGCAGCCGCAATCTGTGGTAGCGCGGGTGTGATGGCGAATGGTATCGGTGTCGGCGGCTTGCCGGGCATCCTATCGATTCAACCTCAATATTGGTCGATTTACCTAGTCGCGATGCTGGTGGCGATAGTACTGCCTATCACGTTAACCCTGTTCTTTTACAAGCGAGCCCAATCCAAGGGTGAGTTAGAAACCGCGAACGCGTAATGCATTTAATAAGCGATGACTCCAATGTGAGTTATCGCTTTTTCTCTTAGGAATGACTCCTATTCGACCATGATTTGCATGGTGATTTTTATTTTATATTTTCTGGTAAGTGAGTGTTAGAGATGGCGATGACTGAACATGATGAAAGCTGGTGGAAAACCGCAACCATCTATCAAATCTACCCAAAGAGCTTCTGCGACAGTGGCAGTAAAGGTACTGGCGACATCAAAGGGATCATTTCGAAACTGGATTACCTCAAACATTTGAGTGTCGATGCGATTTGGCTAACCCCGGTTTACGCATCTCCTATGATCGATAATGGTTACGATATCTCAGACTACTACGCGATTAATCCTCAATTCGGCACTATGGAAGACTTCGACTTATTGCTGTCTGAAGCGCACCAACGTGGTATCCGTATCGTGATGGATATCGTGGTAAACCATACCTCGACAGAGCATGCATGGTTTCAATCTGCTTTGGGCGACAAAAACAGCCCGTACCGCGATTACTATATCTGGAAAGATCCCGTAGATGGCCAAGCACCAACTAACTGGCAGTCTAAGTTCGGTGGTAATGCGTGGGAACTAGATGAGGCGACTGGGCAATACTTCCTACACCTGTTCGCCAAAGAACAGGCTGACCTCAACTGGGAGAACCCGGTTGTACGTGAAGAAGTGAAAGACGTTATCAGCTTTTGGGCAGAGAAGGGCGTTGATGGTTTCCGCTTGGATGTGATCAACCTGATTTCGAAGCAGCAAGATTTCCCTAACGATGATATCGGTGATGGTCGTCGTTTCTATACCGATGGCCCACGTGTGCACGAATACCTGAAAGAGATCAGCGAAGCAGTATTCCAGAAATACGACAGCGTGACCGTAGGTGAGATGTCTTCAACAACGTTGGAGCATTGTCAGCAATATTCAAACGTTGATAACAGCGAGCTATCAATGGTGTTTAACTTCCACCACCTTAAGGTTGATTACACCAATGGTGAGAAGTGGACTAATGCTCCGTTTGACTTCTTACAGCTCAAATCGATCTTCAATCACTGGCAAACAGGATTGAATGGCAAAGGGTGGGGCGCACTATTCTGGTGTAACCATGACCAACCAAGAGTGGTGAGCCGCTTAGGTAACGATCAGCAATATCGCGTTGAATCAGCCAAGATGCTCGCCGCTTCTGTCCACATGATGCAAGGCACACCTTATATCTATCAAGGTGAAGAGATTGGCATGACCAACCCTGGCTACACTGAAATTAGCCAGTATCGTGATGTTGAGAGTACCAATATGTACGACATCATGGTCAACCGTGATGGTGTGGCGCATCAAGATATGATGGCGATTTTGGCGCAGAAGTCTCGTGATAACTCTCGTACACCAATGCAGTGGAACAGTGAGCCTTACGCAGGATTCTCACAAGCTCAGCCATGGCTTGATGTAGCGAATAATTACTCTGAGATTAACGCTGAGCAAGCGCTTGAAGACAAAGACTCTGTTTTCTATTTCTATAAGAGCTTGATTGAGTTACGTAAACAAGTACCAGTGATTACGGATGGCAGTTATCAAGATCTACTGCCTGAACACTCATCCATTTTTGCGTATGCACGTCAGAACGAAGGTCAAACTTTGCTGTGTATTAACAACTATTATGGCGAAGAGGCGGAATGCGTTTTACCGGAACGTTTTGATATGACTAAGGCGAAGAGTTTGTTGTCTAACTATCAACAAGAGAACACTTCAGTCGCATTACATCATCAAGTGTTACGTCCTTACGAGACTCGTATTCTCTTGATTGAAGGTTAACCTTGTTTCATTTCAATAAGCCTAATTCTGATTCCCCTTAAAGAATTAGGCTTTTACAAAGGCTTTGGAGTGCTCCCCAAAGCCTTTTTTATTGTTTGTGGGTAGTTAGCCGTTACGCTCAGGTTCAGTGAATCTAAGTCAGGGCTAGCTAATCGAGGTCAGTACCGCTGCTGATTCTTCGATCGTAGATTGCTCTACAGACATCAATTCAATCTGTTCAATCAAACCGATGCTAGGGTTGAACCAGCGCTCTGATGATGTGCCAAATTGTGTTGAATCCATACCTTCACAGTTGATGTAGTAGGTGTTTTTCTCCGTAAGATTCGCAGCTTCGATGGATTTACCCGAAACAGTGAAGCTTTTACGTACACCTGTTTCATTGATTTCTTGCTGCCAAGTCACTTGGCATGACGCATCAGTTCGCAGGCTTGATACCCACGAGTTGTCTTCAAAGTCATTCAGCATGTTAGCGACTGCTTCGCCATCTAACGTCACTTGCAATGAAACGGTTTCCTCACTGATATCAATGATTGGGTTACTCTCTTTTACGTCAGTTCCTTTCAAACGGAAAAGAGGGCTGCTGCGCATTACGGTTGTGATGTATTGGCTACCAATAAAGTAAGCATTGGTGATTTCATGTAGACCGCGGTCAGGGCCTGCAAAATAAATGCTGCCGTCTTCTTGTGTACCTTCAACATTTGTCATGATGTCTTCAGAAACATAAAATTCGGTGATGCCGTAATTGATCAGGTCATTGATAACTTGAACGACCGCTTCATTGCCAGCCTCCTCTTCTAACCCTGCAATAATGAGCTCACCGCTTAAAGGAGTGAAGTTCATTGTCATTACGCCTTCAGTCTCACCATCTTTGGTAAATGAGTAGCCCAATGTTGTTTCTGGTTTAGGGGAAAATGCAGAGCTCGCAATAGGGTAATCAACCTGACTGCTTGGACCTTTATTACCGTCTGTAGAACCAGAAGAAGAGCCGCCTCCGCCGCCACAACCATAGAGAGCAAAGAGAGAGGTCGCTAGTAGCGTCATTGTTTTTTTCATGTTGAACATTCCTAAAGTTGGGAGCCCTTGGTGGGCTCGATGTTTTTAGGAATGCTATTGTTTGAGGAGTAAATAGGGCAAAAAACGAAGTCACATAAGATCTTAATTTATATTTAAGTTATTTATTTTAAAGGGTTTTTCTTTGTCCTTTGAGAACTGTTGCCCGACAGCGGTGCAGTAGTTAAGCATTAATTTTTCCCACTGCTTTATGATTAAAGGCTCTTTAACGCTTAGCTTTAAGCTCTTCCAAGGTTGTAGGCAGGTCGATTTGGATTCCGGTTTAGATAGCCGAGCGAATAGGTCTTCGGATGGAACCACTCTTAATAACGCAACCAGAGACTCCATGTAGTTGAGGCGGAACTTCTCCATGTTGCCTTGCTTATAAGCAATGTGAGAAACCATCATATAAACCAACGCATTTTCGATCGTAGAGTTTCCTGAGGTATTGGTCAGAAGTTCTTTTGCGGTTTGCAGGTCTCTCAGTTTGAAATGAATGATACCAACCCACAGTTTGAGTTCGTCCGGTAGTAACTTAAATCGAGTTTGAACAAGATTGGTGAACGCAATGAGCTTCTTCTGATCCGTTTCAAATAGAGCAAGTTGTCGTGCAATCAGAGTAGACGTCATGGTGTTGAGCTTGATGCCATCGAACGTGATGGTTTTTCCACTCAGCAATTCGCTGACTTCGGTATTATCGACTGACCATTCTGGCGACAATGGTGCGGGCAGAGCAAAGTAGTTAGCCAACTCTCGGTTGATCTCCATAACGCTGCTGCTGATGTTATTAACATCAATAGAGTAAACCCCACCAAATGCCAGCTTCCCTGAGTTTGGGTAAATCAGGCTTATTTTAGCGACAAGGCGCTTATCTACTTCTTGATCCTTCAACTGAATGTTAAGCAGGTAATCACTGGTACGCATGTTCTTGGCGCCCGGAAAGAAGGGAGAGCTATCTATAGGGTCAAGGAAGTAGCTTGGCGCATCTTGGTTAGCAAGATCGGTGTAGGCGTATTCAATCTGCTGTTGAAGTATTAATGCTTTTACGACTTTTCGGTATTTTCTGGAATTATCGCCAATGGCATCCAATCGATTCAGAAGAAGTTCGACCTTAGGAATCAATCGTTGGTCGCGTTCGACTTCGGAAGCACGAGTCGAAGATTGCCAAAGCATATAACCCATTACCGCTGTGCTGATCAGCAAAACCAAAGACACCACAACAAGCCAAGGATTAACCGGATTGGAGGTAAATCCTTTTTGACTGGTTGGAGATTCTATGGCGGTATCATCTGCTTCGGTATCTGGGGAACTCGCGGCAAAGCTAACCGAGCTTGGATTAAGGAAGTAGCCCTTGCGTGGATAAGTCACCAGTATTTTGGTCGCGTCGCTATCTGGTAGGTGTTTTTGAAGTACTGAACGTAAGGTACTGATTCGGTTTGTCAGAACATTTTTAGAAATGAAGTTACTTTGCCATACAGATTCAATGATGTGCTCAGCAGCGAGCGGTTCACCCACGCTAGTCAGAAACAGTTCGAGTAATTCAATAGAACGAGGTTCTAAATCGATGATCTGCTCGTCGCAGCTTAAGACTCGTGTATTGGGGTTGAATTCCAAGCCTTCAATATAAATAGAGGCTTGTTGGTCTTTGGCGCTAGAGAGGTAATCTTGCATAGAAAAGGCGACGGTTTATAAAACCTAAATTCTAGCTGTTTTTGTGATTAAAAACAGCTAGTAATTCACAGGGTGATTGGTATTAAGACGCGTAATTCACCGAGTAGCGAGTTGGTTTGTGGTTCATTGCCAATACGATGTTTAATACTGCGGTGCCTAATACAGATACGGCAATTACCCAAGGTGACACGAAGAAGAACGATGCAAACAGAATACACGCATCAATACCCATTTGTGTTTTACCTACCGAGATACCGTAGCGGTCTTGGATAAACAAGCACAGTACGTTGAAGCCACCAAGACTTGAGCGGTGACGGAATAGGATTAGCATACCTAAGCCCATTAATAAGCCGCCGGCAACAGCACAATAGATCTCGTTATGAACTTCTAGCGAGATAACTAAGTATAAATGATCGGCAAACACAGATACTAAAGCACCAGAAATCGCACTGCTAATAGCAAAGCTGCGGCCGAATCGTTTCCATGCTAATAAATAGAATGGACAATTGGCAACAAAGTACAAAATACCAAAGGTTACAGGCAAAAATTGACTCAAAAGCAGGGCCAAGCCAGTAGTACCACCGGTAAGCAGGTTCGCTGACTGTAAAAAGAAGACGCCTAACGCCACTAAAAACGTGCCAGTGAGAATCGCTACCCAATCTTCTTTACGTGAGTGTTTTTCCATCGTTTTTATAATTACCTAACCAATAAAGGCGTGCATAGTAGAGAAAAACCTTAGCTTTCGGTAGCTTGAGGTGCAAAATTAAGGTAAACCTATGTAATCTGCGTTTTACAGGGTGTAAAGCGTAAAATTGACAGTAAGCGTCATCTTTGGTTGGATAAGCTAAATAACCATGATGAATCTTATATGTGATTATGAAAAAACTGCATGATAAAATTGCAATTAGCTCTTTATGACCTAGATCAAATTATGTAGAATGCGTCACATCAAAACGGTGACGGAAACGTTTGCTTTCGGTCGTTGTGTGGTTTTTTTGAAACTTTCAGTACAATCTGAGTCAGGAGATACAGATGCTTAAGCGTGACATGAACATTGCTGATTACGATGCGGATCTATTCGCAGCTATCCAAGAAGAAACTCTTCGTCAGGAAGAGCACATCGAACTTATCGCTTCAGAAAACTACACAAGCCCACGTGTAATGGAAGCTCAAGGTTCTCAACTTACAAACAAATACGCTGAAGGCTACCCAGGTAAGCGTTACTACGGTGGTTGTGAGTACGTAGATAAAGTTGAAACTCTAGCAATCGAACGTGCATGTGAACTGTTTGGCGCTCAATACGCAAACGTACAACCTCACTCAGGTTCTCAAGCAAACAACGCTGTATACATGGCACTGCTGAACGCTGGCGATACTGTTCTAGGTATGAGCCTTGCGCACGGTGGTCACCTAACTCACGGTTCTCCAGTAAACTTCTCTGGTAAGCTGTACAACATCATTCCTTACGGTATCGATGAAGCAGGTCAAATCGATTACGAAGAGATGGAAGCGCTAGCTATCGAGCACAAACCTAAGATGATCATCGGTGGTTTCTCAGCTTACTCTCAAGTTTGTGATTGGAAGCGCATGCGTGAAATCGCTGACAAAGTAGGTGCTTACTTCTTCGTAGATATGGCTCACGTTGCTGGTCTAATCGCTGCAGGCGTTTACCCGAACCCAGTTCCACATGCTCACGTTGTAACAACGACAACGCACAAAACGCTTGCTGGTCCTCGTGGCGGTCTTATCCTTTCTAACGAAGGCGAAGATCTTTACAAGAAACTAAACTCAGCAGTATTCCCAGGCGGCCAAGGTGGTCCTCTAATGCACGTTATCGCTGGTAAAGCAGTAGCGTTCAAAGAAGCTCTAGAGCCAGAGTTCAAAGAATACCAAGCTCGCGTAGTTGCTAACGCAAAAGCAATGGTTGCTGAATTCCTAGCACGCGGTTACAACATAGTTTCAGGTTCTACAGAGAACCACCTGTTCCTAGTTGACCTAATCGACAAAGACATCACAGGTAAAGAAGCAGATGCAGCACTAGGTGCAGCGAACATCACTGTGAACAAGAACTCAGTACCAAACGACCCACGTAGCCCGTTCGTTACTTCAGGTATCCGTATCGGTTCTCCTTCTATCACTCGTCGCGGTTTCTCAGAAGCCGACGCGAAAGAGCTAGCAGGTTGGATCTGTGACATCCTAGATAACATGGGCGACGAGTCTGTTATCGAAGCAACGAAAGCAAAAGTACTAGAGATCTGTAAGCGTCTACCTGTTTACGCATAATTTTTCTGCGTAGTAATTTGAACTTCGTTGTCGAGCATGCTCACTTACATCCGTAAGCTCCGCGTGCTCTCCTAGAATTTCAAACGACTACTTTGAAAAACGATGAATTTGAAGGCTCCTGTTGGGAGCCTTTTTTATTGTCTGGTAACTCTCAGAGAGCAAACGGATTTCTGTGTCGCACATAGTCATTTGTTAGCGCAAACTCCGTGTGAGCTCCTTGAACTTCGCTCATCTACTTTGAAAAAGTGTTTAAAAGGTCCCTGTTGGGGCCTTTTTTGTATTCGTAAGTAATAAAGTCGTTGTCGAGCATGCTGACTTACATCCGTAAGCTCCGCGTGCTCTCCTAGAATTTCAAACGACTACTTTGAAAAATGACGATATTAGAAGCTTCTTTATTGGGGCCTTTTTTGTCTTTGAAGATTGGTTATTGCGGGTACTAAAAAGGGCTGATGTTTGCACATCAACCCTTTGTGGTTTTCTTATGTTGGTTTTACTTTCTGATGCTAAGCAGGGTGCCAGATTTACACTTGAATGAGTAATAATGGCGGCTCTCGTTGAATTTACCTAAGCCTTCGCCGTCACAGTAATCGATATTGATATCACGCATCACTTCTAGCGTGTCTTCGTTATTTAAAGCGAATTTAGAGCCATCAGAGCAGACAATACGCACTCTTTCATCATGGCTTACTGAGTAAATATCGACTTCGGTGTTACACAGCTCAAAAGAGGCTTCACGAAAATTGTCTTGCTGTGTATTTGAAGCGCAACCTGCAGTCAGTGTTGCAGCGAAAACTGCCAAAAGTCCGAGTCTTTTCATTGTTAATCCTTCGCTATCATCAGATTTGGTGATGAGTTTTATATGCTATTTTAGGTAGCCTATACAACAATACGCTTTGGTTCAAGGAGCGTTCGTTGACTCTAAGATATAAAAGTATAGATGTAGACAGATAATTTATAACTGGCTAACTACATGTTTATCCAATACGTATCACCAATAAAAAAGACCAACACTGAGGTTGGCCTTTCAAAATCAAGCATGTTCTAAATGACTATCGAAACTGTTTGGCTTCTGGAAGGAATTCAAAACCAGCAGACGCAAGTTTAGCGATCAATGCTGCCTTGTCGATCTCGTAGAAGTTGACCACTCGATCCAAATCACCACCGAAGTCGTCACGTAGCTTCATGTTGACGATACTCATCAACATTACAGGATCCATTTTTTCAAAATTAGCGAGGTTCATATTAGTCCTCGAAATCTGAGATCAGCAGGTTTGCAGCGGCAAATGCTGCACGCTCACGCGCTTCTTTAGGAAGAGATTCATCTGCAGCAAGGTCGTTCAATGTTTTTACCGCGCAGGTGATCGCTTTAGGGATATAGCCTTGGTCGCCACTGCCAATTTGAGAATACAGTTCACGCACCAAATCACAACAATCGTATACTTTCATTTTTATACCTAACCAAATGATAACTGATCTCAATATACACATAGAGATAAGCAAAAACAAAGTGGATCTGATTAAGTTCAGAGTTAGTTTGTTCTTGCTCAATATCTCATTCTGTTGATGTTCAATGTATCACTTTGCTAGCTTGCCGATTAGCCGGATATTGACGGCTTAACCAGAGATTTTCTGTTCAAGTTGATAAGTAACTTCATCAGCAAGGTTGAGTTGCTTGGCTAACTCTTTGAGGTAGGCCTTCTCCATGAAATTTTGTTCATCCGCTACAATCAAAGACGCTAAATAGATCTCACTCGCTTGTTGAGGTGAGGTCGCGAGCTGAGCGATTTCGCTTGGATCGAGCGGTTTGTGCAGCTCTTCAGAGACCAATTTCGTCAGTTGATAATCGGCACCCATATTTTCAACGGCTTGTTCGATCTTAGCCATCTCTTCTTCATCAACATGACCATCCGCTTTGGACGCTGCAATCATCGATCTGAGAATCAGCACGCTATGGTTTGAGTCGTTCTCATCAAATTGAGCTTGTTCGGCATTCGGTGTTTGGCCTTGTTTAGACTGGTAGTCGTTATAGACCTTGTAAGCAAGAGCACCAAGTGCTGCTGCGCCACCAATGCCAGCGGCTTTCTTACCCATTTTCTTGGTTTTCTTAGAGCCCATTAACGCACCTAACAGTCCGCCGCCAACTGCGCCTGCACCGAAGGCTCCGAGCGTATTTTTACTGCTACTCTTGCCATTGCTGCCTTGAGAAAGGCTACTTAAACTTGAAGACCCTTGTGAAAGTTTCTGAGTGCCTTGTTTAACGAGATCTGATTTAAGGGCTTGGTTCAGTAAGCTTTTGATATCCATCGATACCTCCAATGGTGAGCATGTCCAAAAAGTTGATGAGACCAATATACGGATTTGAAGATGAACAGGGGATTAACTTACGTTATTTACTCTACTGATAAATAGAAGGGAGTTTGAAGGGAAACGACAGGCACAAAAAAGGCCACCTGATGGTAGCCTTTCAATGTTTATCTAGTCAGTAATCGGATTACTAAGCTAGTTGAGCCTTAAGGTGCTCGATAACCGTGTCCATTGCGATAGCTTCTTTATCACCAGTACGACGGTTTTTGTATTCGAAGTTGCCTTCGTCCATGCTGCGATCGCCGATAACGATAGTGTGAGGGATACCCACTAGCTCGATATCTTTAAACATAACACCTGGGCGCTCTTTACGGTCATCGAATAAAACTTCGATACCCATAGCCGTTAATTCAGCGTATAGCTTCTCAGCTGCTTCTTTAACACGCTCAGATTTGTGCATGTTCATTGGTACGATAGCAACTTGGAATGGTGCTAGTGCGTCTGGCCAAGTGATACCAAATTTATCGTGGTTTTGCTCGATAGCAGATGCAACAACACGTGAAACACCGATACCGTAACAACCCATTTCTAGGATTACGCTCTTACCATCAGGACCAAGCACGTTACAGTTCATTGCTTTAGAGTAAGTATTACCTAGTTGGAAGATGTGACCAACTTCGATACCACGCTTAAGCTGAATAGTACCTTGACCACATGGGCTAAGGTCGCCTTCAACAACGTTGCGTAGGTCTTCAACTTGAGCAAGCTCAACGTCACGACCCCAGTTGATGCCGAAGTAGTGCTTACCGTCTACGTTTGCGCCAGCGCCGAAGTCACTCATTACAGCAACAGAACGGTCAACGATGAATGGTAGCTCTAGACCAACAGGGCCAAGTGAACCAGGACCAGCACCAACAAGTGCACGGATTTCTTCTTCAGAAGCCATCTCTAGTGGAGAAGCAACCTGTGGAAGGTTCTCTGCTTTCACTTCGTTCAGTTCGTGGTCGCCACGGATGATTAGCGCGATGATATCAGCGTCTACTTCATCAGAAGCTTTAACGAATAGAGTCTTAACAGTCTTCTCGATTGCTAGACCGTGTTGCTCTACCAATTCTGCGATTGTTTTTGCGTTTGGCGTATCAACCAGTTCCATCTCTTGAGTTGGCGCTGCCGCTTCAGTCGTTGGAGCTAGTGCTTCTGCTTTCTCGATGTTCGCTGCATAATCAGATTCTGAAGAGAATGCGATTAGGTCTTCGCCGCTTTCAGCAAGAACGTGGAATTCTTGAGAGCCGCTGCCGCCGATTGCGCCAGAGTCTGCCAATACTGGACGGTATTCAAGGCCCATGCGGTCGAATGCTTTACAGTAAGCATCGTGCATCGCTTGGTAAGACTTTTCTAAGCCTTCTTTATCGATATCAAAGCTGTACGCATCCATCATAGAGAATTCACGTGCACGCATTACGCCAAAACGAGGGCGGCGCTCATCACGGAATTTAGTCTGGATTTGGTACAAGTTTAGAGGTAGCTGTTTGTAAGAGCTGATCTCGTTACGTACTAGGCTCGTTACCACTTCTTCAGCTGTTGGGCTAAGAACAAACGGGCGAGAGTGACGGTCTGTGAAACGAAGTAGCTCAGGACCCATCTTTTCAGAACGGCCAGTCTCTTCCCAAAGCTCAAACGGTTGAACTACGGGCATCAAGATTTCAACGGCACCTGCATTATCGATCTCTTGGCGAACGATATTTTCGACTTTACGCAGTACACGTAGACCAGTAGGTAGCCAAGTATATAAACCTGAAGCTAGCTTACGGATCATACCTGCACGTAGCATCAGCTGGTGGCTGATAACTTCTGCGTCGTTTGGAGTCTCTTTCAGAGTAGAAAGAAGGTAGTTACTGGTACGCATTCTATGGTATCCGTTTCATCATTGATAAAAGAAAACTTGCTGTCGTTCGTGACCACAGCAAATCTGATATAGCCGCATATAATATCAGCCTATTTGGGATCTCAAAAGCGTTCAATGTCAGTTACATTGATGAAAAGCGTTTCAACCACGAATTTCACGTTAAGATCGAACAAATTTACCGCATATTCTTTGTTGTCAGGCTTACCTTTCTTATAGGCAGGGCGAGGGTCTTGGCCTAATACTTCTTTGATCACCTGAATGATATGGCGCGCTTGTGGATGGCTTGCGAGCTTACTTTGCGCTTGCTGCGAAAAGTTAACGTCGAGCACCTCTGGTTCGTCGGCGGCGAACCCTCCCAATGCATCCGGAATCGAATCTGAGTAGGGGATATAAGGCTTGATGTCGATGATCGGTGTACCGTCTACTAAGTCGACGCTGCCGAGATCCAACCAAGTTTGTCCTTTTTCTTGAGACACACCTTTTAGTTCAACCGCAGACATGCCAATTCCATTCGGTCTGAATGTGGCACGAGACGCGAATACACCAATACGTTCATTCCCGCCAAGGCGAGGTGGCCTCACAGTTGGTTTCCAGCCTGCTTCAAGGTTCTTGTCGAACAGAAATAGTAACCAAACATGGCTAAATTGCTCGATATCACGAACAGACTCAAGGCAGTTTGCTGCATCAACCAACCTGACTCTTGAGATGGATGTGGGTACCAACCTAGGCTGTCTTGGCACAGCGAACTTCTCTTTATAAGGAGACTCAATAAAGCCAACAGGTTCAATGGTGTACATAGTTGGGTGTTCTCTGATTACGATTAAGACGGAAAAATATCATAAAATCGCTTGTTTTTCTTTTGATAATAATTATCATTTGAAATGTTATAACATATCAAATTAGTTGTTTAAGGGAAATACAATGAAACCGAATATCCATCCAGATTACCGTCCCGTGGTTTTTCATGACACCAGTGTCGATGAGTACTTCTTAATCGGCTCAACGCTAAAAACAGACCGTACTATCGAATGGGAAGACGGCAATACTTATCCTTACTTCACGATTGAGGTGTCGTCAAAGTCGCATCCTTTCTATACGGGTAAACAACGAGTGCTACATAAAGAAGGACGTGTTGCGAACTTCACTCGTCGTTTTGGTCAATTAGGTAAGGGAGCGAAATAGAATGAAAGTTGTGAAATCACTTAAAAGTGCGAAAAGTCGCCATCCTGATTGCCAGATAGTAAAGCGCAGAGGTCGTCATTATGTTATCTGCAAAACCAATCCGAGATTCAAAGCGGTTCAGAAATAGTCAGTCAAATTGATGTGACGCGAGTGTAAAAACGAGGGGAAAGTCAAACTTCATTCATTTGTCTGTTTTTCTTTTCCCTCGAGAAGAACCTGACAGAATATTGCGTATTAACTTAGAGTATGGCGTGTTTTATTTTCAAGTGAATCAATGGGTTATATTATCAGTTATATTTGTAGTGAATGTGTATTTGTGAATTATAAATCTAGATTTTGTATTTAATGTAGATTTATTTGCTAATTAATTGTTCAAATAGAGTTAAAAATCGTCGTTTGTTACACATTTTGTAACATTTTGAATTTCTAATTGATAATTTTGTCGCGTACCCTTCGCTGGCAATTTGAACATTTTTGTCACAATTGCATAGGAATCACTACAAGGAGGGAACTGATGAGTTCATCAGCTTCAATAAAAAACAACTCGCCAAAGAAACCTATTTTTACCCGTTTTCTCGATGGTGTTGAATATTTGGGGAACCTATTACCCCACCCGATCACTCTTTTCGCAATCTTCTGTGTCGCTATTCTAGTTACTTCAGGTATCGCAGGATATTTTGATGTGTCTGTTATGGACCCTCGTCCAGAAGGTGCTCCAGGTCGTGCTGCTGACGGCATGATCTACGTTGTAAGCTTACTTAATGCTGAAGGCTTACAGCTCATTGTTACTAATCTAGTGACAAACTTTGTTGGCTTTGCGCCATTAGGTACCGTGCTTGTTGCAATGCTAGGTGTAGCGATTGCTGAGCACTCAGGTCTATTATCTGCGGCGATGCGTGGCATGGTAATGGGCGCATCTAAGCGCATGGTTACGGTAACCGTAGTTTTTGCCGGTATTATCTCTAACACGGCTTCAGAGCTTGGTTATGTAGTACTTATCCCGCTTGCAGCAATGCTTTTCCACTCTTTGGGTCGTCACCCATTAGCAGGTCTAGCGGCAGCATTTGCTGGTGTATCTGGTGGTTACTCTGCAAACCTTCTAATCGGTACGGTTGACCCACTGCTTTCTGGTATCACAGAAACAGCAGCACAAATGATCGACCCGACTTACAGCGTTGGTCCTGAATCAAACTGGTACTTCATGTTTGTTTCTACTTTCTTCATCGCGATTACAGGTGCATTTGTAACTGAGAAGATTGTTGAACCAAAACTGGGTAAATACAATGACGAAGAAGCGTCTGAAGATTTATCAAATGATTCAATGGGCAAGCTAACAGACGTTGAGAAGAAAGGCCTTAAGCTTGCGGGTATCGCAGTGCTAGCGGTTTCAGCGCTTCTTGCTTGGACGATTGTTCCAGCTGATGGTGTTCTACGTTCAGCAGCAGGTACGGTTTCAGGTTCTCCATTCCTGAAAAGTATCGTAGCGTTCATCTTCGTATTCTTCGCAGTTCCTGGTTTTGTTTACGGTAAAGTTACCGGCACAATGAAAACAGACCGTGATGTAATCAATGCAATGTCTAAGTCTATGTCTTCAATGGGCATGTACATTGTACTTGTGTTCTTCGCTGCTCAGTTTGTTGCTTTCTTCAAGTGGACTAACTTCGGTCAAGTATTCGCAGTTGCAGGTGCTACTTTCCTACAAGATATCGGCCTAACGGGTCCAATGTTGTTCTTCGCATTCATCCTAATGTGTGGCTTCATTAACCTGATGATCGGTTCAGCTTCTGCTCAGTGGGCAGTAACAGCGCCAATCTTCGTTCCAATGCTAATGCTAGTAGGTTACGCGCCTGAAACGATTCAAGCGGCTTACCGTATCGGTGATTCAACAACCAACATCATTACGCCAATGATGAGCTACTTCGGTCTTATCCTTGCTGTCGCGACGCGTTACATGAAGAACCTAGGTATCGGTACTCTGATTGCAACTATGCTTCCATATTCAATCGTATTCTTGGTTGGTTGGAGCTTAATGTTCTACGTTTGGGTATTCGTATTTGGCCTACCAGTAGGTCCAGGTGCGGCAACGTACTACACGCCTTAGTCTTTAGATTTGTCTGTAGATGACTTGTTCCTATAGACAAATCTTGCTGACAGATAGCTCTCTTATAGAGAACAAAAAAACCTGCGTTTATCGCAGGTTTTTTTTCGTTATGCCGCCGGGAACTAGTAGGAATAGGTCATGATGACATTGACGATTTTTCTGCCCGGGCCACCAATGAATTCAAGGTTTGCTCCGTAAGTTTTTGTGATATTCCAATTTGCTCCGATTATCGCAGAGTAGTCTTCTGCGCTTTGTTGAGATAATTGATACGACAACCCGTCTACACCTAACGCGTTGTTTTCTTGCGTTAACCCTTCGCTGTGCATGTAAGCGGCACCCACATAGGGGAAAATGTTACCCCAGTTTTCAGTTTGAATTAGTTGGCCAACTCGAGGGCTGAACAGCATGGTTTTGGTATTGGTACGCTCATCGTCGGTGCGAGAGTGCGTCATACTGGCCGGAAGTACATAAGTGAAATCCCCAACCTGACCGACAATATTCATCGAAAATCCCCAGTTTGTGCCTTCCACATCCGGGTAAAACTCTGGGGTACTGACGGATTCTTTAGCGCAAGTGGGCAACCTTGGGTGATTATCGCAAGCTTTAAAGAGTGAGGTCGGTATTTCGGCTGTTAATTGAGTACCACCCGAGAAACGCCCAACATGCACGCCCATTTGTAGGAAGGGAAACACCCAAGCCGCAGCGCGCAGCTGCATGCTTTTGCTCTCGATTTCAGGATCGCCAAATGACACCTGCGAAAGGTCGTATCTGTCTCCTAAATCTACGTCGCCAACTTGAACGCCCAAATCATACATTTCGATATTTTGCGCAGAAGCGTTACCGATGAATGAAAGAGAAAACGGTAGAGGCAGGGCATAACCGAGATCAATGGCCTTTTGGGCATGAAAAGGTAAAGCGTGTTCCCACTTCTTATTGAGCTTCTGCTGTGTTTCGGCATCAGGAAAATCGACTCGTGCACTTTCTTCTGCCCAACTTGATGTTGCGCCGATAGCCAATGCGACAACCGCACTTAACGTTATTAACTTTGTCATGCTGACCTCTTAAAACGCTTCGTTGATCGACAGGTAAAGGCCTTGTGCATCATTGGAGCCAAAGCCGAGGTCGACACGAACGTTCATACGAGGTTGGAGTTCATAACGATAGCCAACGCCGTAGCTGTAAATTTTATCCTGATACAGGTCATTGATGTTTTCAGCCGTTGTTGCGAGACCGGCCCACATCGTAAAGCCGTGTTTGGTGTAATCACCATTGCTCATAAATGACTGGCGATACTCCATGGTGTGCTCGACGCTGTGCATATCACGGTAGCGTCCGTAATAGATGCCACGCATGGAATCTTGGCCGCCAAAGGTTGGCAGTTCGTAATAGGGAACATCGCCTGCGCTGAAGTTTGCAGTATTGAGAAAAGCCAAGGTGGAGCCTTTGATTGGTGTCCAGTAAAGACGGTAATCAGCTTCAGCTTTTTCAAAATTGGAATCACTGCCAAAGTTGTCTTGGTAGCTCGCATATTCAAGGCTCAGAAACTGACCTTGACGAGCATTTACTGCGATGTCGCGGGTATCCCATTGTAAGGCTACACCTACCCCGAGCGTGAAGGGGTTATTTTGACCGTAGATAAAATCGGTATCTTGAGCGACGTTTGATGAAATAGATTCTTCAATCGCCTTTTTATACTGCAGGCGAAGTATTGGCCCTAGGTAAATGTTGTTACCCAAGTGCATTCCGAGATCAGCGTTGTAGGTGACGAAGTCATAGTCGACTAAGTTCTCTTCATCTTTACCGTTATTGACCCCTGACTGATAACCAGTACCGAAATAGTACAAGCTTTGTTTACCCATCGATAATTGGCCGAAGTAGCGCAGTTTATTCTGTGGAGAAAATATTTTTTGTTTAGAACGAACACCAAAACCGACGCCGCTATCCATCTCATTAGCGATACCCACTAATGTGATGGAAGACCGTTGAGTTTTACTCGGCTGTTCAGGTGTCGTGTTAAATGAGTACAATCCACCGATGGCTAGCATAAAGCCAGTTTCTGGCATGTAAGCCGGGCCCCCAAGCAGTGAAAATAATCCGCTATCTTTGTTGTCTGGTGTTGAGGGGAGAACGGTATCTTCTTGTGCTAAAGAAGTAGAAGAGAATCCAAGAAGCAGGGGCCAGATCCATTGCAACGAGCCAAAAATAGTCGTTGTTTTACGTAGCATGGTGCACTCATGTGTTCACTAAAAGAGGGAGTATCCATGTCTGCGCTACGAGGAGGTAATGATCCGTTTCAATATCTGATATGTGTTAAGTGTATATCGTTGTAGGAATCAGGCTTGGAGCACCATCTTGACCGATTTCAAAATGGTGCATGTAAAATAGGCTGGCTCTTTTTATTTGGACGAATAAACTCATAATCCGGCGAAACGATAGGTAACCCCAAATTCAATTGACCAGCCTAAGTCTCGTTGTATCAAAGCGCTGTCGCTGTCGTGATGAATTAAGTCTGCTCGAGCAATACCAATCCAAGTTGGCGTGAACTCATAGAGCCCGATTAACCCCGCTTGATAAACAAACGTTGAGCCTGCATCAAACTGGTTTAACCCTGAGGCAGAAGCTTCGGTGTTAGAAATACCATAAAGGTGATTGGACAGTTTCTTGTCACGATAATCGATCTCTAGGTAGGGCGTAATGGTGAATGGCTGCGTCCAGGTTTCTAATGTTCTGCCTAAGTGAAGCTGAACTTCGTAGCCGCTATGTTCTGAAGTCACATCGTGTAAGTAGGTGAGGCGTGCGCCTACCGTACCTAACGTTATTCCCAGCTCCCCATTACCATCTCTGTCTTGAATGCCGTTAGGTAGGTCCACAAAAGTGTCTGACACCTCAGCAAAGCGCCAGTTTCCAGATAGTCCTACGTAAGGGAGCAGTTGCCAATTGGCTAAGCTGCCATCAATAAAGCCTTTCGGGCCGGAATAGAATAGGTTGGGTGTCGCGCCAAATTGAGGGGTACTTTTAGTGGAGAAAACACTTTCACCATAGGTGATGCTGCCTCCGATGATTCCGAACTCTTTATTCGCAAGGTCTTCATCAGCAAAGTTTTCATCGGCAAAGGAAGGTTGAGTGCTGCAAAAAAGAATGGATAGCGAGAGGGCAATTCGACGAATCATAAGCAATACTCCGTTATTGAAATAAATATCAAGAACGGAGTATGTCGATTAAAATTTCATCGGGGCTACAGCTATTAAGAAACGACGATCAAAGGTGTCGTCGTTAGGAAGGCTGTGGTTAACGTTTGGCTAACAGGCGATCGAGGTGGTTGGCAAACTCACGACGGTCGGTTTGAGAAAGGGCACTTGGTCCACCCGTTTGGATGCCACTTGAGCGCATGGTATCCATAAAGTCACGAATGTTCAGACGCGCTTTGATGGTCTCTTTGGTGTAAAGCTCACCACGAGAGCTGAGGGCTTGCCCACCTTTGGTGATCACTTCGTCAGCCAGAGGGATATCGGATGTAATCACCAGATCGCCAGGTTCAGTGCGTTTTACGATTTCATCATCAGCAATATCAAATCCGCTTGGCACTTGAATCGAGTGAATGTTATTGCGTTTAGGAACGGGAACCAGATGGTTTGCCACAAAGGTACATTCAACCCCTGTGCGCTCAGCTGCGCGTACGATTGTTTCTCGGATAACCTTTGGACAAGCGTCCGCATCAACCCATATCTTCATAGTGTTCTATTTCTCTGTTAGCTTATTTATCGTTCAACTTATTGTTCAGTTAACTTATTGTTCAGTTAACTTGGCTTCAAGCGTAGCAACGCGAGCGGTGAGTTCAAGGATTTGCTTTTCTAGCTGGCTAACACGATCAAGTGCCGGCTCTTCTTGTGTCGCGACTTCAACTTTAGGAACGCGATTTGCGCTTTTCCAGCTCTTGATAGTCGTGATTAAAGCGGGCATCGGAACGGATGTGCTCATACGAGCCTTAACTAAAGCAACTGTCGGCTCTTTCCCTTGCGCTTGCAGTCCTTCAAGCACTGATTTCAACTCTTCAGAAACATCTTTTGTCAGCATGTTGACCTCCATTTTTAGTCTTCAGTCATTTTACTCGCTCTAGTGAATGATAGCGAATCATAAAACCGCCCATGGCTTGTGAGAGATCTCTTACAAAGGCTGTGAGATAACACGAATACATCGCTAGAGAGATTGATGTGCATATGGTTAAGGTGTTGAATTTTAATTGTTTTATATAATTAACAACTTTCTTGAATTCAAAGTGTGATGCAAATCTATTGTCCGAAATCCTAAATCGCGTAAATTAAACCTTGTCGGAAGGATTCTGACACGGAACAGGAAAGCACCAAGGATTTGGTTATCTTCAGGATGAAGATTTGGTTACTTAGGATTGAGTGATCAAGCATGGAGCGTAAGGACATTGTAGGGATACAGTCAGTTAACAGGAAGTTAGCTGCAACGGAATGACAATGGACACCTTTAGGATTAAAGGGTTGGATTAGCATCAGGACGATGTAAAGGACACCGCTCACGGAACAAGTGATGTGCGCTAACTAGGATTGTTAGCTTTCAGGATGATTGGACACCGCTAGGACGGCGAAGTAAAGGAAAGAGCTGAAGGATTACAGCCACTATTATGGATGATGCATGGAGCATTAATTAGTAGCCGGACTGCTGCGAGTAAGACCCTAGCCCTGACACTTCGGTGTCGGGGCTTTTCTTTTCCTGAAGCTTCTCTCTATCTAGACGGCTCTTTTTAATAGAGAGCTTTTTCATCTAAGAGCGCAACACCTGCTTTTCTGCTAATGGTCAACACAAGGAGTGTTTTATGACGATAGCAACCTCAAGAACGCTGTTGGTACCTTATACTGAACAGCTAGAACTCGACTTTATCAAGTTAAATTGCTGCCCCATTAATCGTGCTGAAATGAATGGGCCTCACTCTGTCGCCTCTGCGAAGCATCTTTTTCAAGAAATACTGCAAGATAACGTAGGCTTTTGCCGCGCGATCATCCACAACCAAACCCGTGAATATCTTGGACATGTCTTTGTTTCATCGGAAAAGGGTAAGCATGAACTTGGCTTTATTTTGGATAAAGAATACTGGAATCAAGGTTTTGCCAGTGAGGTACTAAAGCCTTTCTTCAGTTTAGTACGTTTTGAAGAGCGTCTAACGAATGTTGTTGCGACTGTGAATGTCGGCCACAACCCATCGATTAAGCTATTAGAAAAATTAGGCTTTGCATTTAAAGAGACCAAACAAGATCAGTTTGGCCCTTATCATGAATATCGTTATACCGAGTATTGCGACGTTACATTCTATGAGGCTGTAGCTCAAACCGCATAGAACGGAAACCCACCATGGTCAGTTTCCCTTGGTATAGGTCATCACCCAACGCTGAAAACTCAAATTGATACACGGTGTGCCAGCGCCAAATGGTGGTGAGCTCATAGCGCATCTTAAGTTTATGACCACTAAAGGCAACACTTAATAGCTGTAGGTCGAGCTCTTTACATTTTCTCGCAATGGCAGCTTTCGCAAGCTCGGATTGCCTGCGCTGCTGCCAAAACAGAAAGCAAAAGAAGCACAGCATCAAAATAGCCAATAAGTTATCTATCATTTAATCCATACTTCCTTTTATCTCTCTATTCCGTTCGTGATTTGAGCTTTTTCTTATGAGCTACTGAGTTGAGCTGTCTGGTATCTATTGCGACTTAGCCGCTTGCTGTAATTCAACAAGTGCATTGGCAAGTTCTGGTGATGGGTTTGAGTTCAGTAGCGGTAAAAATACCATTCTCAGAGTTGGAATCATCACTAAATCTGCAAATAATTGATTGAACAAGTTTTGGTTGCCCGTTTGTGCGAGACGCAGCAAGAACTGCTCAGCAATCGCTGGATCTTGCAGTGCGTGCCAGCTGCGACCAGCTAAACCAATTAACACCTCTTGGTGACTTAAGCGTGGGCTAGCCAATACTTGATGAATCACGGCGTTAGTAGTGGTTTGCTCTGCGCCAGAAAGGGCACGTACTAGTGCTGACAGTAAGAACAGATCCGGCTCTTGACTGCTAATCTCATTCTCTGCCATCTCTTGTAAGCGTTGAGCCAGCTTGTCATTGATTTGCGTGTGCTCAAGCGCCCCTAGTGTTGCGTATAGAGGTTCTGATGGCAGTTTGTTCAATGCTTTGCGAATCGCGACACCATTTTGTTGGCTGCCTAAGCGAGCACACATATCAGTGATGCCTTGTAGGCCAACGGTTTTCCAGTTGTCCCAACCGAGTTCGCCGGTGAAGTAGTGTTGAGCGTGTTCGTAGTATTGGCTCGTTGCAAGGTCTAAACCTGCTCTTACTTGGCTATGGAACACGGCCATTTTGTCTTCTGAAGGCTTGAAAGTATATGGGTTGTTAGACAGCTTTTGTTGTTGCTCTTCGCTGATCTCACCGTTCAAACGTGTGCCCATCGCTTCGATAACAAACTTAAGGAAATTGCCGACATCACCTTGATGTAATAGGCCTCTTTCGTCCAGTTTGAATTTTAGGAACCAGATCCACGGTTGTTTGTGTTCGTTCCAGTAACTAATCGCTAAGTGAGCTTGTTTCTGAAGTGGAAATGGGTACGGCTGTTTCCCTTGCTCAACATCAGAGAATAAGGTGTTGTCGATCTTCTGAATACGGCGACCTAGGTCGTAGATATCGTATTGGCAACCGCTATTCTTTAGTAACTGAGTGAGCGTGTGAATCGTTTCCATAGTAATAAAGCTCCTAACTTTCTTTCCTAAATAGATGGTACTCTATGCCCCAATTTCAAGGTCACTAGATAAATAACTTGGTGAAAAATGACAGCAGCCACAAAGTTACCTCTTTTACTTCAACAATTAGAACAACAAATGCGCCAATGTTCCCTATGGAGCGCGCTTCCGCCTTCGGATGAAGCTCTGGCGAGCGTAGAACCTTTTGCTATTGATTCTCTACAGCCAGAAGAGTGGTTGCAGTGGATCTTTATCGTTAAGATCAACGCAATGATGGATGCGAAAATGCCGCTACCGAAGGGCTTTGCTATCCATCCTTATTTTGGTGAAGTGTGGAAAAATGAGGCAGACAAAGTCGAACTGCTAGTGACAATTCAGAGCATTGATGAGGTATGCGCGTAATGTTAGAGATCATTTATCAAGATGAGTATTTTGTCGCGGTGAATAAGCCCGCTGGCATGTTAGTGCATCGCTCATGGCTGGATAAACACGAAACGCAATTTGTTATGCAGACACTGCGTGATCAAATTGGTCAGCATGTATTTCCATTGCATCGTTTAGACAGACCGACATCGGGTGTGTTGGTGTTTGCGTTGTCGAGTGAGGTTGCTTCACAGGTGATGCCAATGTTCGCTAATCATGAGATGCAAAAAACCTATCATGCGATTGTCCGTGGTTGGATAGAAGAGGGCGATACGCTTGATTATGCACTTAAGGTTGAGCTGGATAAGATCGCAGATAAGTTCGCGAAAGAAGACAAAGAAGCGCAAGAGGCGGTGACAGTCTATGAACCGCTAGCAAAAGTAGAAGTGCCATATTCAACAGGACGCTTTCCTACGAGTCGCTACTGCTTGGTTGAGATGATGCCAAAGACTGGTCGCAAACATCAGTTGCGTCGTCACATGGCTCACCTAAGACATCCGATTGTCGGTGATACCTCACATGGTGATGGTAAGCACAATCGACTGTTCCGTGATGATTTAGATTCGCATCGTTTGTTGTTGCACGCTTCTGAGCTTCGCTTTATTCACCCTTTCACAAAAGAAGAGTTGGTGATGAAAGCCAACCTGGATGAAACTTGGCTAAGGTTGTTTGAAACCTTTGAGTGGGATACCAACTTAATCGATGCTCAAACTTGCTTGTCTAAGTAAGTCACGCGTGTTTAAGCAATTGCGAGTCTAAGTGAATAGAGCAAATAGAATAAAAAAACAAAGGGCTGATAGTGATATCAGCCCTTTTTTTATCTGTATAACCTTAACGGCATAACTAATGTGGGTTAGTTAATAGTTAATAGTTAATAGTTAGTCGCGGGATCATTTTAGCTTTTCTAGATCGGCTTCGATCTCAGCGATCTTGCTTGATACCACTTTCTCTAGATGGCGTAAGTCGGTAAGGATCTTCTGCTTCACATCCACCTCAGCCGTTGGCGTCGGTTTGGTGATCTTGTTGAGCTCATCAATCACAAGAGTGAGGTTGCGGTTAATCTCTGTCACTTCTTTGTATTGATTATTGCCACCGCTAACAAGCACACTTTTTACTTGTCGTGGGTACTTAAACTTAACGCTTTTCGCGAACAGTTCACCTTTCTGCTTACGAAAGTAAATCTTCAGGATATCTTTGTGCGCTTCTTGGCGAAGGGAGTAACGTTCAATCTGTTTAGGTTCGTGGATACCTAAGCCAGTGAGGTTTGGATACATAAGCGACCTCTAGGTTATGAATGTAATACTTTTATGTAATTGACTTGATCAATGTAGCAGCCTAACGACGAGCTAGATAGTTGATATCTGTGAATTGATTGTAAGTTGTGGGCAAGATCGCTCTCTATCTTTGCCCACACTTATTTGGTTATTAAACCTGCTTTTAGACTGAATTCGCTTTCTAAGGTGCGAGTTCCGAAACGTGTTCGGTTAATCGTTCTCTTAGCGCCTGTTCTTGTTCTTCAGACAGTCTTCCACCGGCTTCACTGGTCAGAATAAACAGATCTTCTGCTCGCTCACCTATGGTGGTGATTTTGGCACCGTGCAAGTTGATGTCTAGCTCCGCAAAGGTTGCACCGACTTGAGCCAATAACCCCGGCGTATCAAGAGCTCTTAACTCCATCAAGGTGCGTTTCTTGCTCTTGGTTGGTAGGAACTCAACTAAGGTTTTGACCTTAAAGTGTTGCAAGTTACGTGGCGTGCGACGCGTCTTAATCTTAGTCGGGCGGCCATCAGCCAATACATGAGTCAGATGCTTAGCAACGGCTTTGTGTCTTGCTTCATCAATCGCTTCGCCGTGCTGGTCTAGTACGATAAAGGTATCCAAAACATGACCATCTTTGCTAACCATGACCTGCGCGTCATGAACGTTAAAGTTACGTCTGTCGAGTTCGGCAACCACGGTCGCAAACAGTGCTGCTTGGTCTTTACAGTAAACGAACACCTCTGTGCCACCACGTGTCGCTTTCTTACTGATCAGCACTAACGGTTGGCTTGGGTCTTCTAGGCGAAGTAAGTGCTCACAGTGCCAAGCGATTTGTTTATGTGTGTGACGCAAGAAATAATCGGCCTTAAAGCGTTGCCACAGCACTTCAATCTCACGAGCGGTGAAGCCTTCTTTACGCAGCAGTGCTGATGCCATTTGTTGATTGTGGCGAATACGATCTCTGACATCGACAGGGTTTTCCAAGCCCCGGCGCAGTGCGCGCTGCGTTGAGTGGAATAGCTCAGCTAACAGGGTTCGTTTCCAACTGTTCCATAATTCAGGGTTAGTCGCACAGATATCGGCAACGGTTAAGCAAACCAGTAGCTCGAGTGATTCTTCATCACGCACTTTTTTGGCGAATTCGGTGATCACATCTGGATCGTAGATGTCACGACGTTGAGCTGTTACTGACATCAGCAGGTGATTTTGAACTAGCCACGCCACTTGTTTGGCTTCAGGCTTCGATAGCCCGTGTTCAATACAGAAAGAGTAAGCCTCAACTGCACCTATCTCAGAGTGGTCTCCGCCGCGGCCTTTGCCGATGTCATGGAAGATAGCGGCAAGGATCAGCAACTCTTTCTTCTGTACGCGCGGGTACACTTCACAACAGATAGGGTGTTTATCGTGGTTCTCGATTTGACCAAAGCGGTTGATGTGCTTGAGCAGGCGGATACTGTGCTCATCCACGGTGTAAACATGGAATAGGTCAAACTGCATCTGACCAACGATCTGGCTCCATTGTGGTAAGTACGCCGAGAGTACGCCCAATTTGTGCATTAAGCTAAAGGCTTTGTGCAGAGCATTAGGGTGGCGAACTAGATCCATAAACTTGTCACGCGCTTCAGGAATGGTATGCAGAAATCGGTTCAATCGGCGACGTGCCGTTCGCAGTTGTCGCAATGTTGGGGGACTAACCCCTTCTATAGTCGAGTCATTGGCTATATGGATAAACATATCGAGAATGGTTTCTGGTCTTGCTTGGAATAGTGCAGGCTTACGCGCTTCGATCAATGAACCTCGGCGTTGGAAGTCATCGTCGAGAATCTCTGCGTCCTGGGTCTGACCGCCATTGATGATCGCTTGATCGAACAGTTTAAGCAGCATCTTATTCAGTTCAGCAACACGACGAAGGGTTCGGTAGAACTCCTTCATCATCATCTCAACACCGCGGTTGCCTTCACCACTGTAACCCAGATGTTCAGCGACTTGAGCTTGATGAGCAAAGGTGAGGCGGTTGTCATAACGGCGCAGTTCAATGTGCAGTGCAAAACGGACGCGCCACAGGAAATCTTGGCACTCAACTAATTCACGATACTCCGCATCGGTTAGAAAGCCGTATTTGCTCATCTCTAACAAAGAGGTCGCGCCGAAGTGGCGACGCGCAACCCAGCTCAGGGTATGGATGTCTCTGAGTCCGCCTGGAGTCGATTTAATGTCCGGCTCTAGGTTGTAAGTGGTGTCGTGATAACGAGCGTGACGCTCTCTCTGTTCTTGAATCTTAGCCTTGTAGAAGGTTTCACTTGGCCAAAATGAATCGGAATGAATCTTCAGTTTTAGCTCTTGGAAGGTGTCTTCACTGCCACATAACAATCGCGACTCTTGAAGGTTGGTCGCAACGGTTAAATCATCAATGCCGATCTCAAGACATTCGGCAATGGTGCGCACGGCGTGGCCGACTTCTAATCTTAGATCCCAGAGTAGGGTGATGAACTGGCTGACTTTCTCGCCGAGCGCTGGTGGCAATGTTTTTTGAGAGACGATGAGAATATCAATGTCAGACAAAGGATGCAGTTCGCCACGACCATAGCCGCCCACTGCGACAAGTGAAATATGAGGCAGTTTGTTAAATCCGAAATTCTCCCACAAACGATTGAGAAGCAAATCCATGTATTCGGAGCGCAGTAGAACCAAATCGGTGACGGGGTGGTGGTTCAGAAATTCATTTTTTTGATACTGCGTGAAGATTTCGAGCTGATTTTTTAATTCGCAGATTTCAATTTGTTCGTCATTGAACGTAAGAGGGCATTGATAAGGCATAGTCTGCTATCCGTGCAAGCAAATGAGAATAGTAAACAATTTAACAGAAGCTGATGGAAAATCGAAATTGAGCGGATAAAAAAATATCCTCGACAATGCGAGGATATTTTTAAAAGGCTGATGCGTTCAGTTCGGTGAACTAAGCGTTCTTCATGATACGTGGGATTGTATCATCGCTGCGCAGTGTTAGTACTTCACAACCAGTATCAGTTACAACCAGGGTGTGCTCCCATTGAGCCGAGTTCTTGCTGTCTGCTGTGTATACTGTCCAGCTATCTTCGTCATCAAGACGACAGCCAAACTTACCCGCGTTGATCATTGGCTCGATAGTGAAACACATGCCTGCTTTTAGCACGGTGCGATCGCTGTTCTTGTAGTGAACCACTTGTGGATCTTCGTGGAATTCAGAACCAATGCCGTGACCACAGTAATCTTTAACAATAGAGAACTTAGCGCGTGGGTTGTTCTTGTTGTTTGTTTTGATGTACTTCTCGATAGCAGTACCGATTTGACCAAGTTGAACACCTGGCTTGACTTGGCGCATGCCTTCGTAAAGTGCTTCTTGAGCAACCATGCACAGACGCTTGTTTGCTGGTGAAACCTCACCCACTAGGAACATCTTAGAGGTGTCACCGTGGTAGCCTTGTGGACGAACGCTTAGATCAGCGTTTTCGTCATCAGGAATGATTACCGTGATATCAACGTTAAGAATGTCGCCATCTTTTAGTACCGCCGGTTTGAATTGACCTGTGCTGCCAGTCTCATCTTGTGATGCTGGAATGCCGTGGCACACAATGTGGTTGATAGACGTACAGATTGACTTAGGGAAACCGTGGTAATCAAGTGGTGCTGAGTATGCGCCTCTTTCTAGAGCGTACTCGTGACAGATTTGGTTTAGCTCTTCTGTCGTTGTACCTACTTGGATGTGAGGTTCAATCATCTCTAGAATTTCAGAAGCCAGCTTGCCGGCGACGCGCATTTTTTCAATTTCTTCAGCAGTTTTAATTTTTACAGCCATTGCATATCTCTTAATTTGGTAGCACCTAAGTGTGCATATTGGGGCTATTCTATCAGTGCAGCATTTTAGCGCAACATTCCCATGTCCATACATTGCTGGTGGATACTGCTCAACGTGAGTGAATCGTGAGCGATTTATTGAGACAGAAGTGAATGAATAGCGACACTATTTATAGGTGAAATTCGCCGATAGGGATCAGTATAGCAGTCGCCATTTTTAGAATTTTTTCTAGCCATAGATAGACAAAATATGGTATAAAGCGCGCCGGACATCAGGACTGTTTTCTCCAATTGGCGAAACAAGCTTTATGTTCACTAACTTATTTCTTTAAATCACACACATTCCGACACATGTTCCGGGGTGCCTCAACAACACAGATAACGGCTGAAAAGTGGTTAGTTGTTAGGGGTCGGATTCATGGGGGATGTGGAGGCCTAACCCCATAGAGGATTTTAAAATGGCAACTGTATCAATGCGCGATATGCTTAAAGCTGGTGTTCACTTCGGTCACCAAACTCGTTACTGGAACCCAAAAATGAAGCCATTCATCTTTGGTGCTCGTAACAAAGTACATATCATCAACCTAGAAAAAACTGTACCAATGTTCAACGAAGCTCTAGCTGAAATCGCTAAAGTTGGCGAGAAGAAAGGTAAAGTTCTTTTTGTTGGTACTAAGCGCGCTGCATCTGAAGCTGTTAAAGAAGCTGCTATCAACAGCAACCAGTTCTACGTTAACAACCGCTGGTTAGGCGGTATGCTAACGAACTACAAAACTGTTCGTCAGTCTATCAAGCGTCTGAAAGAACTTGAAGCGCAAGCTCAAGACGGTACTTTCGACAAGCTTACTAAGAAAGAAGCTCTAATGCGTACTCGTGAAATGGAGAAGCTAGAGAAATCTCTTGGTGGTATCAAGAACATGGGCGGCCTTCCAGACGCTCTATTCGTAATCGATGCTGATCACGAACACATCGCAGTTAAAGAAGCAAACAACCTAGGTATCCCAGTTTACGCTGTAGTTGATACTAACTCTAACCCAGACGGCGTTGACTTCGTTATCCCAGGTAACGATGATGCAATCCGTGCAGTACAGCTTTACCTAAACGCTGCTGCAGACGCGGTTAAAGAAGGTCGCAACAAAGATGTTGCTGCTGTAGCTGCTGAAAAAGACGGTTTTGTAGAAGCTGAATAATAGCGGCTCTGAGCCATATTTAGTTCACATTAAGCGGTCATAATCGATGGCTTAACGGACTGAATACAGTCAATATCAGGGGCCAATTAATTAGGCCCCTGTTTTTTATCTTTTTTAGAATTTACTGAGGAATAGAGAATGGCAACTGTAACTGCAGCTCTAGTTAAAGAACTTCGTGAACGCACAGCTGCGGGCATGATGGAATGTAAAAAAGCGCTTGTTGCTGCTGAAGGCGACATCGAGCTAGCAATTGAAAACATGCGTAAATCTGGCGCAGCAAAAGCAGCTAAGAAAGCTGGTAACGTTGCTGCTGAAGGCGCAATCATCATCAAAGAAGCAAACGGCGCAGCTGCTCTTCTTGAAGTTAACTGCCAAACTGATTTCGTAGCTAAAGATGCAGGTTTCCTTGCATTCGCTAACGAAGTTGCTGAAGTTGCTCTAGCAGAACGTCTAGAAATCGCTGATCTTCAAGCTAAATTTGAAGAAGCGCGTATCGCACTAGTAACTAAAATCGGTGAAAATATCAACATCCGTCGCGTACAATTCGTTGAAGGTGTTGCACTAGCTTCTTACCGTCACGGCGAGAAAATCGGTGTTGTTGTTGCTGGTGAAGGCGAAGCTGAAACTCTTAAGCACGTTGCAATGCACGTTGCTGCATCACGTCCTGAGTTCCTAAACCCAGAAGACGTACCTGCAGACGTAGTTGAGAAAGAAAAAGCAGTTCAAGTTGAAATCGCTATGAACGAAGGCAAGCCAGCTGAAATCGCAGAGAAAATGGTTGTTGGCCGTATGAAGAAATTCACGGGCGAAATCTCTCTAACTGGTCAAGCTTTCATCATGGAGCCTAAGCAAACTGTTGGCGCTATCCTTAAAGAGAAAGGCGCTTCAGTATCTAACTTCGTACGTCTAGAAGTTGGTGAAGGCATCGAGAAAGCAGCTGAAATGAGCTTTGCTGACGAAGTTGCAGCGGTACAAAAAGGTTAATCCTTAGCGTATTGTTTGAAAAGAGACCGTGGCAAATGCTGCGGTCTTTTTATGAATAGTGAATTATTTTTTAGCTGTTATGAATGCAAACTGAGCTATTCAGTTTTTATCCATGACTGTTAATCATCAACTCTTTGGAAGGTAAACTCCATGACTACGAACCCTAAACCGGCGTATCAACGTATTCTGTTAAAACTTAGCGGTGAAGCATTACAAGGCGAAGAAGGTTTTGGTATTGACCCGACGATCCTTGATCGTATGGCTCAAGAAGTGAAAGAATTGGTTGAACTAGGTGTTCAAGTAGGCGTTGTTATCGGTGGCGGTAACCTTTTCCGTGGTGCAGGCCTTGCTGAAGCAGGTATGAACCGCGTTGTTGGTGACCACATGGGTATGCTTGCAACGGTAATGAACGGCCTTGCAATGCGTGACGCTCTTCACCGTGCTTACGTAAACGCACGTGTAATGTCTGCAATCCCTCTTAAAGGTGTGTGTGACGACTACAACTGGGCAGACGCAATCAGCCAATTACGTCAAGGTCGCGTTGTGATCTTCTCTGCTGGTACTGGTAACCCATTCTTCACTACGGATTCTGCTGCATGTCTACGTGGTATCGAAATCGAAGCTGACGTAGTTCTAAAAGCGACAAAAGTAGATGGTGTATTTACTTCTGACCCTGTAGCAAACCCAGACGCAGAGTTGTATGATACGTTGTCTTACAACACGGTTCTTGATAAAGAACTTAAAGTAATGGACTTGGCTGCATTTACGCTAGCACGTGATCACAAAATGCCAATCCGTGTATTTAACATGAATAAACCAGGCGCACTACGTCGCGTGGTTATGGGTGAAACTGAAGGTACATTAATCAGCGACGCTGACTAATTTTTCGGGCTTACTGAGGTGTTGTACCTTGGTAAGCTTATCCTTATCACTCCAAATAAAAAGCTTTCTTGAAGAAAGAACATAATCAAGGTGAAATTGTGATTAACGAAATCAAAAAAGACGCTCAAGAGCGCATGGTAAAAAGTGTTGATGCACTAAAAAACAGCCTACAAAAGATTCGTACAGGCCGTGCGCACCCGAGCCTACTTTCTGGTCTTACTGTTGAGTACTACGGTGCTCCAACGCCTTTGACTCAAGTAGCTAACGTTATCGCTGAAGATGCACGTACACTAGCTATTACAGTGTTTGATAAAACACTGACTCCTCTAGTTGAAAAAGCTATCCTGACATCTGACCTAGGTCTAAACCCTATGTCTGCGGGTACAGTTATCCGTGTTCCACTTCCACCGCTAACGGAAGAGCGTCGTAAAGACCTAGTTAAAATCGTTCGTGGCGAAGCTGAAGGTGGCCGTGTTGCTATCCGTAACATCCGTCGTGACGCGAATGGCGATCTAAAAGCACTTCTTAAAGATAAAGAAATCTCGGAAGATGAAGATCGTAAAGCACAAGACGAAATTCAAAAGCTAACTGACGCTGCGGTTAAGAACGTAGACGAAGTTCTAGCTGTTAAAGAAAAAGAGTTGATGGAAGTTTAATTTTCCATATTCTTTTCTTTCCGGAAAAACGCTGTACTCACGGTGCAGCGTTTTTTTATGCTACTCTGTTCGACTATTAGAATTTGATTCACTCTTTTATGCATAATTCTCAAGCGTTCACAGACTCTCTTCCTAAACACATTGCTATCATTATGGATGGTAATGGTCGCTGGGCAAAAGCTCAGGGCAAGCCTCGCGTCTTTGGCCATAAAAACGGTGTTCAAGCCGTTCGTAAAACTATCTCTTCTGCAGCCAGACTTGGCATTAAAGCCGTTACTCTTTTTGCATTTAGTAGCGAAAACTGGCGTCGTCCTGAAGAAGAAGTCGGTATCTTGATGGAACTGTTTATTTCAGTGCTGTCGAGTGAAGTTAAAAAGCTTCATAAAAATAATCTACAACTTCGTGTTATTGGTGATAAAAGTCGTTTCAATGATCGACTACAAAAGAAGATAGAAGAAGCGGAAGCTTTGACTAGCACCAATACGGGTATGGTTATTAATATTGCAGCTAACTACGGCGGTAAGTGGGATATTCAGCAAGCAATGACCTCTATTGCTCAACAGGTAAAGTCTGGCGATATTAATGTAGATGACATTGATGAAGCTATGATTACACAGCACCTGACAATGGCAGATATTCCTGAAGTCGATCTACTTATCCGTACCAGTGGCGAATGCCGCATTAGTAATTTTATGCTTTGGCAGTTGGCTTACGCCGAAATGTATTTCACTGAACAATTCTGGCCAGACTTTAATGAAGACAGCTTAGTAGAAGCTGTGACTTGGTTTGTAAACCGTGAGCGTCGTTTTGGATGCACCGGTGAGCAAATTAAAGCTCTGATGGACAGTTAATAAGGATTTTTTGGTTTGAAACAACGAATTATTACGGCGTTGATTTTAGCTCCCCTAGTTATTCTAGGTATTTTCGAGTTATCACTTCCTACATTTATTCTTTCACTAGCGGTAATCTCGCTATTGGGTTTTTGGGAGTGGACTCAGTTTGTTGAAAGCAAATCGCGTTATTTAGCGTTGATTCCAACGGTTGTGGTTAGTGCTGCAAGTTTTGCTTTTATCCCTTTTGATGCATTTAGCCTTAATAACTTGTCTACTGCTCACTACGCCATTCTAACGATTGGCTCGATTTGGTGGGTAATCGCGAGCGGCATGGCGGTGACTTATCCTAAGTCTATGCCTGCATGGAAAGACTCTTCTCTTCTTCGTCACGCCTTTGGTGTGCTGACTCTGCTGCCATTCTTCTGGAGTGTGGTTATCCTGCGTGCTAACGGTATCGATGCTGATCCTTACCACGGTGCAAAACTGGTGATGTTTGTTTGCTTGCTTGTTTGGGCGGCGGACAGCGGTGCTTATTTTTCAGGAAAGAGTTTTGGTAAGCGTAAAATGGCACCAGCGGTAAGCCCGAATAAGACGATTGAAGGTCTTATTGGTGGCATTATTACTGCGGTGATCGTGGCTTGGATCTTTGCTGACTTGTTTGACATCCAATTCACAAGCCCACTTCACATGATTGTTATTACCCTTGTGACCGTTGTTATTTCTGTTCTAGGTGACCTTGTTGAAAGCATGTTTAAGCGTGTTTCTGGGGTGAAAGACAGCAGTAATCTGATTCCTGGTCATGGTGGTATACTAGATAGAATAGATAGCTTAACGGCTGCATTCCCTGTCTTTGCTCTGCTTTATTTAGCATTCTAATAAAAAAGGGCAGTGATTCTGCCCTTTATTACATTTCTACGGTCATATGTGATGCGAAATCTAACTATCCTTGGCGCCACCGGCTCAATTGGTGCAAGTACACTAAAAGTCGTTGAGCAAAACCCAGATCTCTACTCAGTGGTTGCACTGGCTGCAGGCTCGAATGTTGAAAAGATGCTGGCGCTAGTTGAAAAGTGGCAACCAAGCTATGTTGCTATGGCTTGCTCTGATGCAGCGTCTCAACTGACTGAAGTGTTGTCCGCGAGTTACCCTAACGTAAAAGTGCTTTCAGGCACTGAAGGCATGTGCCAGGTTGCTTCTCTAGAGGACGTGGATACGGTAATGGCTGCGATTGTAGGTGCCGCTGGTTTACTTCCTACTATGTCTGCGGTTAAGGCCGGCAAGCGTATCTTGCTTGCTAATAAAGAAGCCTTGGTAATGTCTGGGCAGTTGTTTATTGATGCGGTAGCAAAGTACGACGCAGAACTACTTCCGGTTGATAGTGAACATAATGCTATCTTTCAATGCTTGCCTCAAAACGTACAAACTAACCTAGGCCGTTGTGATTTAGAAGAGAACGGTATCAACCATATTCTTTTGACTGGTTCGGGTGGTCCTTTCCGTTATACGGACGTTGCTGAGCTGGAGTCGGTAACACCAGAACGAGCTATCGCACACCCTAACTGGTCTATGGGTCCTAAGATCTCGGTCGATTCAGCGACTATGATGAATAAGGGCTTAGAGTACATTGAGGCGAAATGGTTATTTAATGCCTCTCAAGAGCAGTTAAAAGTGATTATTCATCC
The DNA here is from genome assembly GCF_023161685.1 of Vibrio sp. 1CM8B. Lineage (NCBI taxonomy): Bacteria > Pseudomonadati > Pseudomonadota > Gammaproteobacteria > Vibrionales > Vibrionaceae > Vibrio > Vibrio sp. 1CM8B. The sequence continues at coordinate 244,191 of NZ_JALNTU010000002.1, read as the reverse complement.
TCAGTCTGTGATTCATTCTATGGTCCAATACAAGGATGGCTCTGTGCTTGCTCAAATGGGTGAACCTGATATGGCGACGCCAATCGCTTTGACGATGTCTTATCCTGAGCGTACTGAAGCGGGTGTTAAGCCTCTGGATTTCACCAAAGTGGGCGAGCTTACTTTCCTAGAACCCGATTTTAGCCGTTACCCATGTTTAAGATTAGCGATTGAAGCTTGCTACCTAGGTCAGCATGCAACAACCGCAATTAACGCAGCAAACGAAATTGCAGTCGATGCTTTCTTGAACAATCGAGTGAAATTTACCGATATTGCCGTCATTAACGAGCATGTTATGAGCAAAGTATGTGAACAACATAACTCTGAGGGCTTAGATAGCTTGGAAAGCCTCCTCGAGCTCGATAATATGTCTCGTCAATTAGCCAATCAATTTATTAAAGAGCAGCTAGCATGAGTGGAATTCTGTGGAACTTCGCATCCTTTATTGTAGCGCTTGGTATTCTGGTCGCTGTTCATGAGTTTGGACACTTCTGGGTTGCTCGTCGTTGTGGTGTGAAAGTTGAGAAATTCTCGATTGGTTTTGGTCAATCAATCTGGAGCAAAGTTGGCCGTGATGGCACAGAGTACAGCTTGTCTGTCATTCCATTGGGCGGTTACGTTAAGATGCTTGATGGTCGTGTAGACGACCTTTCTGAAGACGAACAACAATACGCTTTTGATAAGAAGCCATTGTGGAAAAGAACGGCGATAGTTGGTGCAGGTCCTGCGTTTAACTTTATCTTTGCCGTCTTTGCGTATTGGCTTGTATTTTTGATTGGCGTGCCGGCGGTTAAACCCGTAATTGGTGAAGTTACTCCGCAATCTATTGCTGCACAAGCCGGAATTGAAACTGGAATGGAACTTAAATCTATTTCGGGAATCAAAACCGCAGATTGGGAATCAGTCAATATGGGTTTGATATCGCATATTGGTGATCAGTCCATGACTGTAACGGTTGCTTCTCAAGACGATATCGGCTTTGAACAACAGATGACATTGGATATTTCAGACTGGTCATTCAATCCAGAAACTGAATCTGCAATGACAACGCTGGGCTTTAGACCGTATTCTCCAGAGATATCGACAGTGCTCGCTCAAGTCATTGATGACGGTGCGGCATACGATGCAGGGGTAGAAGCTGGCGACAAAATTGTTGAGATTAATGGGCAGCCTATTGAACAGTGGCAATCGGTTGTTGAGTTAATCCGTTCAAACCCGATGACACCCTTGGACCTTGTAGTCCTACGAAATGGTACTGAACAGTCATTAGTTATGACGCCAAAAAGCCGCGAGCTTTCTGATGGTTCCACAATCGGCTATGCAGGTATTGCTCCAGAAGTCGCAGAATGGCCAGAAGATTATCGCTTTGAGTTACAATTTGGTGTAATTGAGTCTGTAGGAAAAGCATTTGATAAAACAGGTCAAATCATTGGTTTGACGCTGACAATGCTTAAGAAGCTCATCGTTGGTGATGTTGGCTTAAATAACTTGAGTGGCCCGATTTCAATAGCCAAAGGTGCAGGGACAACCGCCGATTACGGTTTGGTTTACTTCTTAGGCTTTTTGGCTCTGATTAGTGTTAACTTGGGAATTATTAATTTGGTTCCGCTGCCTATGCTTGATGGCGGACATTTGCTCTTTTTCGCTATTGAGGCCGTTACTCGTAAACCAGTCCCTGAAAAAGTTCAGGAAATGGGATACAGAGTGGGAGGTGCAATCCTCTTCTCTTTGATGGCTCTGGCAATATTTAATGATTTTACTCGTCTGTGAATGGTTTCTCACAGGCATTGGTAGTAGCAAGGAATAATTAGAATAAGTATGGCGATTAAGCAAATTCTGTTCGCAAGTCTATTGGCCACTAGTGTGGCTGCGAACGGAGCACAAAACTTTGTGGTTCAAGATATCAAGATCGAAGGTTTACAGCGTGTTGCACTTGGTGCAGCTCTACTGAAAATGCCAGTGCGTATTGGCGATGAAGTGGATGAAAGCGATGTATCTGAGATCATTCGTGCACTGTATGCTTCAGGTAACTTCGAGGACGTTAAAGTTCTTCGCGATGAAGGTGTTTTAGTTGTTCAAGTAAAAGAACGACCGACCATCGCGAGCATTTCATTCTCGGGTAACAAAGCGATCAAAGAAGAGCAACTTCAGCAGAACCTAGATGCATCTGGCGTTCGTGAAGGTGAAGCTCTTGACCGTACTACGCTGAGTAACATTGAGAAAGGCCTTGAAGATTTTTACTACAGCGTGGGTAAGTACAACGCGACAGTAAAAGCGGTTGTGACACCTCTGCCACGTAACCGTTCTGACCTTAAGTTTGTGTTTACTGAGGGCGTATCCGCTAAGATTCAGCAAATCAACTTTATCGGTAATGAAGTCTTCTCAGATTCTGAACTGCTCAGTCGTTTCAACCTGAACGTTGATGTTGCATGGTGGAATTTCCTTGCGGATGAAAAATACCAGAAGCAGGTCTTAGCCGGTGATATCGAAGCGCTGAAATCTTACTACCTTGACCGTGGTTACCTTAAGTTTAAGGTCGACTCTACACAGGTAGCGATCTCTCCAGACAAGAAAGGTGTTTACATCACACTTGGCCTTGATGAAGGCGAAGCTTATACGGTTAAAGATGTCTCTTTCCGTGGTGAATTAATCGGTCGTGAGGCTGACTTCGAAGCGTTAGTGCCATTTGAAGACGGCGATACTTATAACGGTTCTTCGGTAACGTCTTTGGAAGAGAACGTAAAACGAATTCTTGGTGAATCTGGTTATGCGTACCCACAAGTTCGCACGATTCCTGAATTTGACGATGAGACCAAAGAAGTGTCGTTGGTTATCAATGTAGAAGCGGGCAGCCGTATCTACGTTCGTGATATTCGATTCACGGGTAACAACTCAACGAAAGACGAAGTACTGCGTCGTGAAATGCGCCAAATGGAAGGCAGCTGGCTTAACTCTAAGTCAATTGATACTGGTAAGAGCCGTCTTAACCGTTTAGGTTTCTTTGAAACGGTTGATGTACAAACAGTGCGTGTTCCTGGCAGTGAAGACCAAGTTGATTTGGTTTACAACGTTAAGGAAGCGAACTCAGGCAGCATCAACTTTGGTGTTGGCTACGGTACTGAATCAGGTGTTAGTTTCCAAGTTGGTTTACAACAAGATAACTTTGCGGGCTCTGGTAACCGTGTTGGCGTAAGTGCCATGATGAACGATTACCAAAAGAACGTGAGCTTAGACTACCGTGACCCATACTGGAACCTTGATGGCGTGAGCTTGGGCGGTAAGATCTTCTACAACGAATTTGAAGCCTCTGAAGCGGGTATCGTCGACTATACCAACCAAAGTTATGGTACCAGCCTAACATGGGGTTTCCCTATGGATGAGCTGAACCGTCTCGAGTTTGGTGTTGGCTATACGCACAACAAGATCGGTAACGTTCCGACCTATATCCAAGTTGAACAGTTCGCGAGAAGTATTGACCAATATGGTGACGAACACATTCTAACCGATGATTTCGACATCAATATCTCTTGGACTCGTAACAATCTTAACCGTGGTTTCTTCCCAACCGAAGGTAACCATCAACGTGCTTTTGCTAAGGTGACTGTACCCGGTTCTGATGCTCAGTACTTTAAAATGCAGTACGATGTAAAACATTACATCCCGCTGACCAAAAAGCATGAGTTCACACTATTGATGCGTGGCCGATTAGGCTATGGTAATGGTTATGGTCAAACGGATGGTAACGATAACTTGTTCCCATTCTACGAGAACTACTACGCAGGTGGTTTTACAACCCTACGTGGTTTTGGTTCTAACTCGGCAGGCCCGAAAGCCGTTTACGGGAACAGCACGGGTAACAACCCTACTTACGATTCAGCTACTGATGACTCAGTAGGTGGTAACGCAGTTGCTTTGGCAAGTTTAGAGTTAATTGTACCAACGCCGTTTGCTTCTGATGAAGCGCGTAGCCAGATTCGTACCAGTGTATTCTTTGACATGGCGAGTGTATGGGATACCGAATTCGTAGACCGCGGCGCACCTAACAGTGGCAGCCAGTACTACTACGATTACTCTGATCCAACAAATTACCGTTCATCTTATGGTGCCGCTCTTCAATGGATGTCACCGATGGGCCCGCTGGTTTTCTCTCTAGCGAAACCAGTTAAAATTTACGAAGGTGATGATGAGGAATTCTTCACATTTACCATTGGTAGAACTTTCTAATATTTAAAGGACAATATTTTGAAAAATATGATTAAAGCAGCAGGTTTAGGCCTTGTAGTTCTTAGCTCTTCTTTCTTTGCAACAGCTGCTGAAGCTGCGCAAAAAGTGGGTTATGTAAACACTGCACAAGTATTCCAGGCTCTACCTCAGCGTGAAGTTGTTCTTCAAAAGATGCAGGAAGAGTTCAAAGATAAAGCGGCTGAGCTACAGAGCATTCAAGCTGAAGCGAAAACAAAGATTGAAAAGCTTAAGCGTGATGGCGAGCTACTAGGCCCTGAAGAAGTTGAGAAGCTTCGTATCGAAGTAGGCCAACTGGACAGCAAGTACAAAATCAAAGCTCAAGCACTAGAAAAAGCAAGTCAACGTCGTGAAGCACAAGAGAAGCAGAAGCTGTTCAAAGTGATTCAAGATGCTGTAACTAAAGTTGCAGAGAAAGAAGGCTACGACATGATCGTTGATATTCAAGCTCTACAATACGGTAAGCCTGAATACAACATCTCTGAGCAAGTAATTAAATCACTGAAATAAGTTTTATGAAGAACCTGACTTTAGCCGAATTGGCAACGATTACTGGGGGAGAGCTACACGGAGACGGTACGATTACCGTCTCAGCAGTCGCTCCTATGGATAAAGCGCAAGAAGGTAACATTACGTTCCTTTCTAACGTGAAGTACAGCAAGCACCTAGGTGACTGTAAAGCATCCGCTATTATGGTTAAAGAGAGTGAGCGCGAACTGTGTAAGACCAACGTTATTGTGGTTAGTGACCCTTACGTTGCTTTTGCTAAGGTTGCTCAAGCGCTTGATACTACTCCTGCACCCGCAGCGGCTATTGCTGATTCTGCTTCAATCTCTAGCGATGCAACTATTGGACAAAATGTGTCTATTGGTGCGAACGCTGTGATTGAGTCTGGTGTGGTACTTAGTGATGATGTGATCATCGGTGCTGGTTGCTTTATTGGTAAAAATGCAAAAATTGGCGCAGGCACTAAGCTGTGGGCTAACGTAAGTGTTTACCATGAAGTGGTGATTGGAGAAGCATGTCTGATCCAATCAAGTACTGTTATTGGCTCTGATGGCTTTGGTTATGCGAACGAGAAAGGCGAATGGGTGAAGATCCCGCAAGTCGGCTCGGTTCGCATCGGTAACCGCGTAGAAATTGGCGCGTGTACTACCATCGACCGCGGCGCATTAGATGACACAATCATTGAAGACAACGTTATCCTAGATAACCAACTTCAGATTGCTCACAATGTTCACATCGGATATGGTTCAGCTCTTGCAGGTGGTACTATCATTGCAGGCAGCACGACGATAGGTAAGTACTGTATTATTGGTGGTGGTAGTGTGATTAATGGTCACATTGAAATTACTGACGGCGTTACGATTACCGGAATGGGAATGGTAATGCGCAGCATCACTGAGAAAGGCATGTACTCTTCGGGTATTCCTTTACAGCCAAACAAAGATTGGCGTAAAACAGCAACGCGCGTTCATCGTATTGATGAAATGAACAAGCGTTTGAAAACCGTTGAAAAACTTATTGAGAAGAGCGCGGAATCATAATTCCAGCATTTCTAATAAAAGGCTCGCGTACAGCGAGTCTTTTTCGTTTATAATCCTTCTAATTAATTAAATAAAGAATATACATAGGAATACGACTTTGACTACTGAACAGACAACGATGAACATTACTGAAATTCAGGAACTATTACCTCATCGCTACCCATTCTTAATGGTTGATCGTGTGACTAGCTTTGAAAAAGAAAAAACACTGACCGCAATTAAGAATGTCTCTGTTAACGAACCTCAGTTCACAGGCCACTTCCCTCAGCTTCCTGTATTCCCAGGCGTGTTGATCTTAGAAGCAATGGCACAAGCAACAGGCCTTCTAGCATTCAAATCTTTCGGTGCGCCTTCTGGCAACGAGTTGTACTACTTTGCTAGCGTAGATAAAGCTAAATTCCGTAAGCCAGTAGTACCAGGTGACCAACTGGTTATCGAAGTTGAATTCTTAAAAGAGCGTCGTGGCATCGCATCGTTTAATGGTGTTGCTAAAGTTGACGGCGTAGTTGTATGTTCAGCTGAACTTAAATGTGCTCGTAGAGAGTTTTAATATGATTCATGAAACAGCGAAAATTCACCCGGCAGCAGTAATCGAAGGTGATGTAACTATCGGTGCTAACGTGACGGTTGGGCCTTTCACTTACATTGCTGGTAACGTGACAATCGGTGACGACACTGAAGTGATGTCGCACGTTGTGATCAAAGGTCACACAACCATAGGCAAAGAAAACCGCATATTCCCACACGCTGTTATTGGTGAAGAAAACCAAGACAAGAAATACGGCGGTGAAGAGACGACAGTTGTGATCGGTGATCGCAACGTGATCCGTGAAGCGGTTCAAATCCATCGTGGTACGGTTCAAGATAAAGCAACCACCGTGATTGGTGATGACAACTTACTTTGTGTTAATGCTCACGTAGCGCACGATGTTATTGTTGGTAACCACACTCACATTGGTAACAACGCTATTCTTGGCGGTCACGTAACGGTTGGCGACTACGCTGGTGTAATGGCACTTTCAGCGATTCACCCGTTCTGTTCGATTGGTGCTTACGCTTACATTGGTGGCTGTTCTGCAGTTGTTCAAGATGTACTGCCGTACGTGCTTGCACAGGGTAACCACGCGGCTCCATTCGGTCTTAACCTAGTAGGTTTGAAGCGTAACGGATTTGAGAAACCTGAAATTCGTGCACTACAGAAGGCGTACAAAGAGTTATACCGTTCAGGTAAAACACTTGAAGAAGCGAAAGCGGCTTTAGTTGAAATGGCAAAAGAGTTTACTTCGGTAGCGCCTATGCTTGAAATGCTAGAGAACTCTGAGCGCGGTATTATTCGTTAATACTCGATGTGGTTATGTACCAATCAATGTGAGTATGACAATAATTACTTCATCAGAATGGTATAACAAAAAGATCGCTACTCGTTAGGCGGTCTTTTTTGTTTTAGGTAACAAGGGAATTGAAAAACTATGGCACAGCAAGAAGCAGCAACCAATAGCTCGGACTTCGTTTCGAATGAACCATTGCGCGTAGGCATTGTTGTCGGCGAACTGTCTGGCGATACGCTTGGTGAAGGCTTTATCAAAGCGATCAAATCACAATACCCGAATGCTGAGTTCGTTGGCATTGGCGGGCCGAAAATGAAAGCCCTGGGTTGTGAGTCTCTTTTCGAGATGGAAGAGCTGGCCGTTATGGGCTTAGTTGAAGTGCTTGGCCGTTTACCTCGCTTGTTAAAATTAAAAGCGGAGCTGGTTAAGTATTTCACTCAAAATCCACCCGATGTCTTTGTCGGTATCGACGCGCCCGATTTCAACCTAAGGCTTGAGTTAGATCTTAAGAACGCTGGCATCAAAACGGTGCATTACGTGAGCCCTTCAGTGTGGGCTTGGCGTCCAAAGCGTATCTTTAAAATCGACAAAGCAACCGACTTAGTATTGGCTTTCTTGCCGTTCGAAAAAGCGTTCTACGATAAATATAACGTTGCCTGTGAGTTTGTTGGTCACACGTTGGCAGACGCGATTCCTTTAGAGCCTAGTAAACAAGATGCTCGAGAGCTGTTAGGTCTTGATCAAGACAAGCAGTGGTTAGCCGTATTACCGGGTAGTCGTGGTGGTGAGATGGGTTTGATTGCTCAGCCATTTATCGAAACTTGCCAACGTATCAAGCAGAAGTATCCGGATATCAATTTTGTTGTTGCGCTCGTTAACGAGCAACGTAAAAAGCAGTTTACTGATATCTGGCAATCGACCGCACCTGAGCTTGAATTCACGTTAGTCGAAGATACGGCAACCAACGTGATTACCGCCGCTGATTCTGTGCTCTTGGCTTCAGGTACCGTGGCTCTTGAATGTATGTTGCTTAAACGCCCTATGGTGGTTGGTTACAAAGTAAATAAGCTGACGGGTTACATTGTTAAGAAGTTGGCGATCACTGAGTTTGTGTCACTGCCGAACATTTTGGCCGGTGAAGAGATCGTGAAAGAGCATATTCTTGAAGAGTGCCACCCAGACTTTTTGTTCCCGTCTGTCGATAAGATGCTATCAACCGATAATAGTGCCTTGATCGAACGCTTTACCGAGATGCATCACTGGATCCGTAAAGACGCAGACAAACAAGCCGCTAACGCAGTATTGAAATTGATTGACCGACCTTTTGTTGAAGCATAAAGCGCTTACTTACAGAACATTAAGAGATTAGTTATGGCAGTAAAAGAGAAAAAAGAGCTTCCTCCATTTGAATACCCGCAAGGCTACCAGCTGTTTGCTGGCGTGGATGAAGTAGGACGTGGCCCTTTGGTTGGCGACGTGGTGACTGCTGCGGTTATCCTCGATCCAAACAACCCAATCGAAGGCTTGAACGACTCAAAGAAATTATCTGAGAAAAAGCGTCTTGCGCTGCTTCCAGAAATCAAAGAGAAAGCTTTAGCGTGGTCTGTCGGTCGTTGTTCTCCACAAGAAATTGATGAGTTGAATATTCTGCAAGCGACGATGGTAGCTATGCAGCGAGCTATCGCAGGTTTGAGCGTTCAACCTGATATGGCGTTGATAGATGGAAACCGTGTCCCAGAACTGCCGATGGACGGTCTTGCGATTGTGAAGGGGGACTTGCGAGTGGCTGAAATCAGTGCGGCGTCTATTATCGCTAAAGTCGTTCGTGACCAAGAGATGGAAGAGCTTGATAAACTTCATCCAGAGTTTGGTTTTGCTAAGCATAAAGGTTACCCGACCAAAGCGCATTTCGAAGCGATTGAAAAACATGGTGTAACCGAGCATTACCGCAAGAGCTTTAAGCCAGTAAAACGTATTCTTGGCATAGACTAGAGCTTTAGTTTACTAGAGCTTGGCATCGAATAAAGTTGCTAACTTGTATTAGAAAAAAATAGAATACACACAGTTGTAATCCTAGGCTCAAACCTAGAACTCAGGAAAAATAATGTCAGATCCAAAATTTGTTCACCTACGCGTACACAGTGACTTTTCGATGGTGGATGGCCTATCCAAGGTGCCACCATTAGTTAAAAAAGTCGCTGAAATGGGTATGCCTGCTCTAGCATTGACCGACTTTACCAACCTGTGTGGTTTGGTGAAGTTTTACGGTACTGCCCATGGGTGTGGGGTTAAACCTATTATTGGTGCTGACTTCTTGATGCAGTCTCCGGAATTCGGTGACGAGTTGACCAAGCTCACCGTTATCGCAACGGACAATAAAGGTTATAACAACCTAACGCTACTTATCTCGAAAGCTTACCTTCGTGGTCATGTTCAACATCAGCCTGTAATTGATAAAGAGTGGCTAATTGAGAATGCAGAGGGCCTAATCATTCTATCGGGCGCCAAAGAAGGTGAGATTGGTAAGGCGTTACTGAAAGGTAACCGTGATTTGGTTGCAAGCAGCGTCGAGTTTTACAAAACGTACTTCGCCGACCGTTTTTACTTGGAACTGATTCGTACCGGACGACCAGATGAAGAGTCATACTTACACTTTGCGTTAGAGCTTGCTGAACAAGAAGACTTGCCTGTTGTCGCAACCAACGAAGTGGTTTTCCTAACTGAAGACCTGTTTGATGCTCATGAAATCCGCGTGGCGATCCATGATGGTTTCACTATGGTCGATCCTCGTCGCCCTAAGAACTACAGCGCGCAGCAATACTTACGTAGTGAAGAAGAGATGTGTGAGCTGTTCTCAGACATTCCAGAAGCGCTAGAGAACAGTGTTGAGATTGCCAAGCGTTGTAACGTGACCGTTCGTTTGGGTGAATACTTCCTGCCTAACTTCCCTACGGAAGGTTTGGCGATTGAAGACTTCCTGATCAAGAAATCTGAAGAAGGTCTTGAACGACGTTTGGCGTTCCTGTTCCCTGACGAAAAAGTTCGTGCTGAGCGCAGGCCTGAATACGATGAGCGACTCAAGATCGAGCTCGAAGTTGTCAACAACATGGGTTTCCCAGGTTACTTCTTGATCGTAATGGAGTTCATCCAGTGGTCAAAAGACAACGATGTGCCCGTAGGTCCAGGGCGTGGTTCTGGTGCTGGTTCTTTGGTGGCTTACGCGCTTGATATCACCGACCTTGATCCACTTGAATACGACCTCCTTTTCGAACGTTTCTTGAACCCAGAACGTGTCTCCATGCCCGATTTCGATATCGACTTCTGTATGGATAAGCGTGACCAAGTTATTGATCACGTGGCTGAAATGTACGGTCGTGATGCCGTTTCTCAGATCATCACCTTTGGTACCATGGCGGCAAAAGCGGTAATCCGCGATGTAGGCCGTGTACTGGGTCACCCGTTTGGTTTCGTCGATCGAATTTCAAAGCTTGTGCCGCCAGATCCGGGTATGACGCTAGAGAAAGCATTCCTTGCTGAACCTGCATTGCCAGAGCTTTACGATGGCGATGAAGAAGTTCGTGAGCTGATTGATAAGTGTCGCATCCTTGAAGGTTGTACGCGAAATGCCGGTAAACACGCGGGTGGTGTTGTTATCTCACCCACCACGATCACCGATTTTGCGCCAATCTATGCCGATGCAGAAGGTAACTTCCCAGTAACGCAATTCGATAAGAATGACGTTGAAACCGCCGGTTTGGTTAAGTTCGACTTCTTGGGTCTACGTACTCTGACCATCATCGATTGGGCGTTAGGCCTTGTAAACCCTCGCCTGAATAAAGAAGGCAAAGAGCCGGTTCGTATCGAGTCGATTCCTCTTGATGACCAAGCGTCGTTTAACCTATTACAAAATTCTGAAACCACCGCGGTATTCCAGCTGGAATCGCGTGGTATGAAAGACCTGATCAAACGTCTACAACCGGACTGTTTTGAAGATATTATCGCATTGGTAGCCCTGTTCCGTCCGGGTCCTCTGCAATCAGGCATGGTAGATAACTTTATCGACCGTAAACACGGCCGTGAAGCGGTTTCTTACCCTGATGAAACGTGGCAACACGAATCGCTGAAAGAGACGCTAGAACCTACGTACGGCATCATCCTGTATCAAGAGCAGGTAATGCAAATCGCACAGATCCTTGCTGGCTATACGCTTGGTGGAGCGGATATGTTGCGTCGTGCGATGGGTAAGAAAAAACCAGAAGAGATGGCAAAGCAGCGTGGTACCTTTAAAGAGGGTGCTGAAGCCAATGGTGTTGATGGCGAGCTGGCCATGAAGATCTTTGACTTGGTAGAGAAATTTGCGGGCTACGGCTTTAACAAATCTCACTCCGCAGCATACGCACTGGTTTCTTATCAAACGCTATGGCTGAAAACGCACTACCCAGCGGAATTTATGGCTGCGGTAATGACGGCAGATATGGATAACACCGAGAAGGTTATCGGCCTTGTTGATGAATGTTTCCGTATGAAGCTCAAGCTTTTACCACCAGATATCAACTCGGGTCTCTATCGCTTTAACGTCGATGAAGATGGCGCGATTGTTTATGGCATCGGTGCGATCAAAGGGGTCGGTGAAGGCCCTATTGAAGCGATCATTGAAGCGCGAAATAAAGGCGGTTACTTTAAAGACTTATTCGACTTCTGTGCGCGTCTTGATCTAAAGAAGGTTAATAAACGTGTTATCGAAAAGTTGATTCTATCCGGAGCCTTAGATAGATTAGGTCCTCACCGAGCGGCGATGATGGCATCTTTGAAAGATGCGGTGAAGGCGGCGAGCCAACATCACCATGCTGAGTCTTTTGGTCAATCTGATATGTTTGGTGTGTTGACCGATGCTCCGGAAGAGGTTGAGCACAAGTATACCCAAGTGCCTAAATGGCCTGAGAAGGTTTGGCTTGAAGGTGAACGTGAAACGCTTGGCTTGTATTTAACGGGTCACCCGGTTAACGCTTACATCAAAGAGTTAGCGAAATACACCAGCTGTCGTTTGAAAGATGCTACGCCAACGCGTCGTGACCAATCATTAACGATTGCTGGCTTGGTGATTGCGGCGAGAGTGATGACGACTAAGCGCGGTACGCGAATCGGTTTGATGACACTTGATGACCGATCGGGCCGAATGGAAGTGATGTTGTTCTCGGATGCGCTCGATCGCTACGCAGAATTGCTCGAAAAAGACAAAATTGTGGTCGTTTCCGGACAGGTCAGCTTTGATGATTTCAATGGCGGGCTTAAAATGTCCGCGCGCGAGGTCATGGACTTAGGAAGCGCCCGTGAGAAATATGCTCGTGGGGTGTCGATATCTATCGACCAATCCCAAATTAACGGTCAATTTTTTGAACGCTTTAGTCAAATCTTAGAACCTTATAGAGCCGGAACGGTCCCAGTCAATGTATACTACCAGCGTGCCGACGCTAGAGCGCGGTTAACATTGGGCACAGAATGGCGTGTGACGCCAAGTGATACATTGCTAGACGAATTAAAACAGCTGCTTGGAAATAGCCAAGTAGAACTCGAATTTAACTAAAATTTAGCTTCGCGAATGCGGAGCTGAATCAACAAGGATTCATAGATGAGCCTGAACTTTCTAGAATTTGAAAAGCCTATCGCTGAACTTGAAGCAAAAATCGAAGCGCTACGTGACGTTTCGCGTCACGGTGGTGACACAGCGGTAGATCTAGACAAAGAAATCGAACAACTAGAGAAAAAAAGCTTAGAGCTTAAACAGAAAATCTTTAGTGACTTAGGTGCATGGCAGGTAGCTCAACTTGCTCGTCACCCTCAACGTCCTTACACCAAAGATTACCTGGAGCATGCATTCACAGAGTTTGAAGAAATGGCGGGCGATCGCGCTTACGCTGACGACAAAGCTATTGTGGGTGGTATGGCTCGTCTAAATGGCCGTCCTGTTATGGTTATTGGTCACCAGAAAGGTCGTGAGACTAAAGAGAAAGTGATCCGTAACTTTGGTATGCCAAAGCCAGAAGGTTACCGTAAGGCACTACGTCTAATGGAAACCGCTGAGCGTTTCAACATGCCTATCATCACTTTCATCGACACAGCGGGTGCATACCCAGGTGTTGGTGCTGAAGAGCGTGGTCAATCTGAAGCTATCGCTAAAAACCTAAAAGTGATGGCTGGCCTTTCAGTTCCTGTTATCTGTAACGTTGTGGGTGAAGGCGGTTCTGGTGGTGCACTAGCGATTGGTGTTGGTGACTACGTGAACATGCTTCAGTACTCTACGTACTCAGTAATCTCTCCAGAAGGTTGTGCTTCAATCCTATGGCGCGATTCAGATAAAGCACCACAAGCTGCTGAAGCGATGGGCCTGATTGCTCCTCGTCTTAAAGAGCTTGAGCTTATCGACGAAATCATTCCTGAGCCTCTAGGTGGCGCGCACCGCGACCCTGTACAAACGGCTCAGAACATGAAAGACATGTTAGTTAAACAACTAGAAGAGCTAGAGCAGTTTGATAACGAAACGCTGCTTGAGCGTCGTTACCAGCGTCTAATGAGCTACGGCTACTGCTGATAACTTGCCTTAGCGATAAGGCTAGCTATACGAACAAATGATGAAAGGGTTGGACTCAGTGCCAACCCTTTTTTATTATTAAAACATTATCCCTCCACACGCGATCTCTTGGTTTATTAGCCTAATGACACACTTAATTGATACCTTCACATCTGTACTTGATCACAGCGCGCTTAAGCCTTGTCGGTTGCTCGTCGCTTTCAGTGGTGGTGTCGATTCACGAGTTTTGTTGGAGTTGGCTGCCCAATTCGCTAAGTCCCATCACATCGAGTGCTGCGCGGTACATGTTCATCATGGCTTAAGCACCAATGCTGATCACTGGGCAGAGCAGTGCCAAACATGGTGTGATGCTTTGTCGATATCCTTGTTCATTGAACGAGTTTCGCTAGATATCAATAGTGGAGAAAGCGTTGAAAAACTGGCTCGAGACGCGCGATACCAAGCCTTTAAAAAGCATATTAGACAAGGCGATGTATTAGTTACAGGTCAACACATTGATGACCAAGTCGAGACTTTTTTGTTAGCGTTGAAGCGTGGCAGTGGTCCGAAAGGGCTCTCTTCAATGGCGAAAATGATGCCGTTTGCTAATGCTCATATCGTTCGCCCACTGCTGTCGGTGACGAGAACGGATATTGAAGGGGCGGCGCGCGATATGGCTTTAACTTGGGTAGAAGATGAGAGTAATCAAGACGTTCGCTTTGACCGCAATTTTATTCGTCATCAAGTCACTCCGACACTGACCGAGCGTTGGCCTAGTTTCCGAGAGTCGGTCAGTCGCAGCGCTCAGCTATGTGCAGAGCAAGAGTTACTGTTGGATGAGTTGTTAGAATCTCACTTACAGCAAGCTTTAACTGAGAAGCACAGCTTAAGTATTGAGGTATTATCTCAGCACTCTGATTTACTGCGTGCACGCCTATTAAGAATGTGGCTGAGCCGCTGTAATCAACCGATGCCGAGCCAAAAACAGCTCAAACTTATATGGGATGAGGTGGCATGCGCTCAGGCGGACGCTAATCCTAAGCTGGTGTTGAATGAGGTTGAAGTTAGACGTTTTGATCATCAGCTCTATGTCGTCAAAGAGACCAAAGACTTGTCGAACTGGCAAAGCGATATCTCGATGGAAGAGAGCTTAGTTCTGCCTGATGGTTTAGGGGAACTACACTTAACTTCAGCGGCGAGTGATGGTGTATCTAACCACCGTGATGCGCAACATTTTAGTCTCAACACAGCGAGCAGAACATTGCGAGTGATCTTTAACCCTGAGGGATTGTCAGCACACCCTGTTGGGCGCGGTCATAGCAGGAAGCTGAAGAAGTTGTTTCAAGAGTACCAAGTACCCAGTTGGTTACGACGCAGAACACCGATATTAATGGATGGCGATCAAGTGATCGCTGTTTTAGGCTTATTCGTAGATAAAAACTACGAAGGTCAAGATTGTGAAGCGCTTTGGAGCAAGTAGAAAAAGTTTGTGTCACAATTCGACGTCACTTTAATAAAAATAATTAATGGAATATGCAATGAAGAAAATTACACTAGGATTAGTTCTTGGATTTGGACTATTGAGTGGTAACGCACTGGCGGCTGATGTTGCTGCGGGTCAAGCTAAAGCAGCAATCTGTGCGGCATGTCATGGTGCAGACGGTATCGCAGTGATCCCTGGCTATCCAAACCTTAAAGGTCAAAACGAGCAATACATCGCTTCATCAATTAAGGCCTATAAGAACGGCCAGCGCACCGGCGGTTTGGCCGCTGTAATGCAGGCTCAAGCTTCAATGCTGAGTGATGAAGACATCGCGAATCTAGCCGCTTACTACGCAAGCCTTAAGTAAAACCTTCTCAAAGCGCTGATTAAACAAGATGATAAATTTCGAGCCAGAGCTTTAAAGCTCTGGCTTTTTTCATTGAATGTTTACTATAGCTAACCGATAATGAGCCATTCGCACAGTTTAAGGGATGAACATGAAAAAGATTGAAGCCATTATCAAGCCATTCAAACTTGATGATGTACGTGAAGCACTTGCAGAAGTGGGTATTACGGGTATGACAGTATCTGAAGTTAAAGGCTTTGGACGTCAAAAAGGTCATACTGAGCTATACCGCGGCGCAGAGTACATGGTCGACTTTTTACCTAAAGTGAAACTAGAAATCGTTGTGACCGACGAAGTGGCTGACCAATGTGTTGATACCATCATCGAGACGGCTCAAACAGGTAAAATTGGTGACGGTAAGATCTTCATTACTGAAGTTGAACGTGTGGTACGTATTCGTACTGGCGAAGAAGACGAAGACGCCGTATAAAAAAACTATTACCCTAAAAGGAGCGTTTATCGCTCCTTTTTCATTTCTGGTAGGGTGCTGTATGTTTAAGAAAACCATCATTGTTATCACGTTATTGATAACGCTTGCTGTCGTTAGTTTTCATTTTATCTTCGTGATCCCGAATAAACCCAACCTGATCACTTCCTCTCAAAGTACCAGTAACGACATCTACAGTTGCTACCAAAACTCTGCACCGAAAGCGATTGATGTGTCTGATGGCTTAGACATTACGGTGTGGAATATCTACAAGCAAAACCGAAATAATTGGCAGAGTGAGTTAAATAAGCTTTCGGCAGGTAGCGATTTAGTCTTGCTGCAAGAAGCGAGTATGACAGAAGGACTTCGCCAATGGGTAACGAGCGGCCAGTGGGGAAGTACTCGTGTGAATGCGTTTGAGGCCTTTGAGCAAAGTGCAGGGGTACTCAACCTAGCAACTCATTTGCCGATTGAAGCTTGTGCTTATACTCATGAAGAACCTTGGCTTCAATTGCCTAAATCCGCGCTTTGGTCGCGTTACCAACTAAGCAATGGCGAAGAGTTGGCTGTGATTAATATCCACGCTGTGAACTTTACCTTTGGTACGGAAGATTATGAAGCTCAGCTCAAGAGCTTAACTGACAATCTGCAAAAGTATCGTGGGCCGGTTATTTTTGCTGGGGATTTTAATAGCTGGAGTGAAGCTCGCTTTGCTGTATTGAAAGATGCGTTGGAGAAGGTTGGTTTGACGGAAGTTGCCTTTGAGCCAGATAACAGAACTCAGTTCATTACAGGACTGGTACTCGACCACGTATTCTATCGAGGGCTAGAGGTAGAAAAAGCAAAAGCGCCTATTACGGACGCTTCTGATCATAACCCTATGCGAGTGACCTTTAAGGCTAAATAGTGATTAGCTATTAGTCATTGGAGCTTAACCATTCGCACGGTGGTTACCTTGGGAAATCTAACGGAACAATAAGCTAGAGAGTTTTCGCTAGCCTTATTTCTTCAACTTAAAAGATTAAAATGTAGAGCGCCCAGATTAGGTAGTAGCCAACCCATGGTAAGCCTGAAATCACAAGTGCTTGCCCGCGTTCAAACTCAGTCCACGTTAATACAGCAGCATAACCTAGCACGATGTACCATGGCAGAAGCAGTGGTAATGAGCTAGCAAACTGCGACCAATCATTGGTTAACGGTAACTTGATCAAGCCATTTAAGCTGTTCAAGTCGGCAGCGTAGTTCATCACATGTCCATGCTTGAGTATCAGGCTTGCGTAGCTTGCTACATCACCTAAAACAGCTGGGAATATAACAACCGATGCCGCTGCAAACCATCGCCAAAAGCTGTGCTGATGTTGGCTTGGCTTGGTTGCTAGGTTAAACCAGAATGCCAATAGAACGATGGTTAATGTTCGGCCAAATACGTCGCTGATGATTTCACTTGCGAGTAAGGTATTGCTGTCAAGTAACGCTAATTGGTCAGGGTTCGTTTGAGCCAGTTGCTGCGAGAGCTCTGCACTTAACCATGCAAAATCTACATTCGAAAAATAAGCACCCCAAAATAAAAATGGGCTGAGCATTAATACGACGTAGGGTTGCCATCCCCAAGCACTTCGCTGATAAAGCGCTAAGAAACAAGCTGTTGGCGAACGGAATATATCCAACAGCATGACGAGTGGGTTACTTGACGGGTTCATACACTTACCTTAGTTACATCAACATACAGCTTCAGTTTTTGTCCTGGCTGTAAGTATTTCTTGTTCTGCAAAGTGTTCCATTTTACAACATCTGCACTTTTTACTTTGAACTTTGATGCAATACCGCTGACTGTGTCACCTGATCTCACGTTATAAAATATCGTACGGATGATGGCGCCGTCTGAACCATTCTTCCAAATGACCAGTTCTTGACCAACTCTAAGCGTGTCGCGTGGTCCCATGCCATTCCACTTAGCCAGTGATTGGTGAGAGACCTTATTTGCGCGTGCAATCGTCCATAGGCTGTCACCACTTCTTACAGTATGGCTGAGCTTATATTGACCACGACTCTTCGACTGTGTGCTTGCTAGGCGATTTGAGGCGCTTAGGGCGTATGTCTTGTCGTCTTTGGTGGATGTTGGGATAAGTAAGTGCTGGCCGATACGAATATTGTTGTTGCTCAAACCGTTTGCAGAGCGGATCACTTTGCTGGTGGTGTTATATTTGCTTGCCAGTACGCTAATGCTGTCACCAGATTGAACCTTGTAACGCACCAACTTCATGCCTTTGCCTTTATTGGCAGCGACTTCTTTGTTGAATTTCTCAACTGAGTCTAAAGGAAGTAATAGTTGTTGGTGTTTCTCTGGCGCTGTCGCCCATTGGTTGTAAGCCGGGTTATAGCCTTGAAGCTCTTTTACTGGAATGCCTGCGTAGTTCGCAGCAATGGCTAAATCAAGCTGTTCTTCAGGGTTAACCAGAGTCAGCACTGGCTTGTTCGGGATCGCCGGAATATCGATGCCATACTTTTCTTGGTTGGCAATGACATCAGCTAGCGCAAGCAGTTTAGGTACATAGCTGCTGGTCTCTTTTGGTAAGTCCAAAGAGAAAAAGTCGATTGGCTTGCCCAGTTTCTTGTTCTTGCGGATTGCACTGTTTACTCGACCACCACCACTGTTATAGGCAGCAATCGCATGGTTCCAGTCGCCATCGAAACGTCGGTTAAGATCTGAGAGGAAGTCCAATGCGGCGTCGGTAGAGGCGGCAACATCGCGGCGGCCGTCATACCAAAAGTTCTGTTCAAGACCGTAGTCTTTGCCTGTGCCTGAAATGAACTGCCATAGACCTGCAGCACTGCCATGAGAATAGGCAAACGCATCGAAAGAGCTTTCTACAACGGGCAATAGTGCTAGTTCTAGTGGTAAGCCTTTTTCTTCAATCTTAGTGGTGATCAAATATAGGAAAGGTTCAGCACGCTTTGATACGGTTTTTAGATGACTCGGGTGCTTGAGATACCAAGTTCGGTAGTAGTCGACCTTCTTTTGGTCTGGCACTTCCATTTCAAGTTGCATCGCAATGCGTTTCCATACATCTTCTTGTGTTTGTGGAGTAACGACAGGTGCTTCAACTTTTTGATCTTCTTTGGCTGTTGCTTCTGATGAAACGTTCGCTTGAGAAACTTCTTTAGTAGGAGATGTGTTGGTTTGCTCGGAAGCTTGGTCTGGATTCTCTGACTGAGTTAATTGGCAACCAGAAAGTAGTAATACCAAAGCCCAGCTGTACTTAACTCGCATGTTACAGCCTTTTTAATTAACGGCCGATGATAATACTTGCCACCCCCTATGAGTGACAAGTCTGTATTTGTTAAAATTCGTTCTTCCACGCACGTAAAGCGGTGAATACCGATAAAGGATCGGTCTGCTCGGTGCGATTAGACACTGATTTCACTACACTTGGCTCGGTATAGCGCAGGAAGGGGTTCACAAACTTCTCTTGTCTCAAATTTGTGGGGATGGTCGACTTATTTTGAGCGCGAAGTCGGTTCACTTGGTCTCGATATTGCTGCAAATGTTGGTTATCAGGCTCAACTGCTAATGCGAAAGCGATATTGGCTGCAGTGTACTCATGTGCACAATAAACTTCGGTTTCTTGAGGCAGCGCCGTGATCTTATTCAGTGCATCGAACATCTGTTGTGGTGTGCCTTCCATGATTCGGCCACAACCCGCAGAGAACAGCACATCGCCACAAAACAGTTTGGCATCACCCACATAACCAATATGACCCGCTGTGTGGCCACTGAGCCCTAGGACGAGAAATACTTCGCCAAACAGTTCTAATTGATCACCATCATCGACCGGATGAGTTAAGGTAGGGATAGGTTCATTCCTTGGACCCACGACATCCACGCCGGGAAATTGTCTAACGAGTTCTGGAACGCCACCAATGTGATCGTGGTGGTGGTGTGTAATCAAGATTGCATCTAAAGTTAGCTCATGGTGTGCCAAGTACTCTAATACTGGAGCCGCATCACCAGGGTCGACGACAGCACAACGGCGATCGCTATTTTGAATCAGCCAGATGTAATTGTCGTTAAATGCAGGTATGCTTTTGATATGTAACATTATTGGTTCTCCAGTCACTTTTAGTGCGACAGAATAAGTGAGACAGATTATTGATGAAGCCAGCACGTAGCAGAAAGAAGTTTGAACGTCCTTACACTTGGGCGCAATTGCACAATGGGGACTGGTTGAGAGAATCTATTCAAACTCGACTCGATGAGTGGTGCCCAAAGCTATTTGGTTACCATATGCTCAAGCTCGGCGGCCTCAGTAGTGAGATTTCTAGCTGCACATGCAACATTCAACATCAAGTAAACCTAGATATCCAGAACCCATTACATAATGTGATAGCGGATGGCTATAATTTACCCTTTTTGGAAAAAAGCTTTGATGTTGTAGTACTGAGTCATCAGCTAGATTATAGCAATGACCCGCATCGATTATTGAGAGAAGTCGATCGAGTGATGATGGACGATGGCTATATCATTATCACTGGCTTCAACCCAATCAGTGTCACAGGACTTGCCAGTTTGATGCCTTGGCGAAAGAACAGCTTACCCTGGAGTGGGCGTATGTACACGCCAAGTCGAATTAAAGACTGGTTAGGTGTACTTAATTATGAAGTGATTCATTGTGACACCTACGCGCTGTTTCCGATGAGTAAGTATCAAGCGATGTGGACGTGGTTGGAGAACAGTTTAGGTGGTTGTGCGTCCTTCGCCGGAAGCCAATACTTTATTGTTGCTCGTAAACGTACGTACCCGCTAAAACCCATCAAACCACATTGGCACCTTAAGCGACGTTTCTCGCCTGTTGGAGCCAGTTTTAGAACCAATACGCGCCGTACAATGGATTCAACCAAAGCGTCATATCCGCTAAAAACAGAAAAAGCCGACTAGTTGTCGGCTTTTTATCGATTGGTCAGTTTAAGAAATTATAAATCGCTTTCTGAAATGTGCGTCTAATTAAAAAGACGATTAGCTTGGTTGATAGCCCGTATCTTCTTGAGTCGGATTTTCCGCTGCGTTTCTTGCTAAATCATCACACATCTCGTTTTCTCTGTGCCCTGCGTGTCCTTTTACCCAGCGCCAATCTACGCTATGGCGAGCGGTTTCTTTATCGAGCCTTTGCCACAGGTCGGCATTTTTAACCGGTTTCTTGTCGGCTGTTTTCCAGTCACGCTTTTTCCAGTTATGAATCCACTGTGTGATGCCTTGACGCACGTATTGGCTATCTGTGGTCAGAATCACAGAGCAAGGCTCTTTGAGGGCTTGGAGAGCAACGACAGCGGCGAGCATTTCCATACGGTTATTGGTTGTTAGCGTGAAGCCTTCTGCTAGCGTCTTCTCGACTTTCTTGTAGCGAAGTACGATGCCATAGCCACCGGGACCAGGGTTGCCTAAACAAGAACCATCAGTGAAAATTTCAACTTGTTTCGTCATGATTTGATACTATTACCTCAAGCACATTATCGGCATAGTCTGACACAGTTATCCTTATGAATACCAGTAGCACTCCAGAACAAAGCACGAACGAAAAAAACAGTTCGAACGAAAATAAGCGCATTGTTGTACTCGATACCGAAACCACCGGTATGAATACAGAAGGTGGTCCTCACTATATGGGTCACCGCATCGTTGAAATTGGTGCAGTCGAGATCATCAACCGTAGGTTGACCGGGCGTCATTTCCACGTCTACATCAAGCCCGATCGTGCGATTCAAGAAGAGGCGATTGGCGTTCACGGTATTACCGATGAATTCTTGATTGATAAGCCCGAGTACCAAGACATACATAAAGAGTTTCTCGATTTTATCAAAGGGGCTGAGCTAGTGGCTCATAACGCGCCCTTCGATACGGGCTTTATGGACTATGAGTTTGAGAAGCTCAACCCTGCGATAGGTAAAACGGATGACTACTGTAAAGTTACCGATACCTTGGCAATGGCGAAGAAGATATTCCCGGGTAAAAGAAACAACCTAGATATCTTATGTGATCGTTACGGTATTGATAACTCGCACCGTACTCTCCATGGCGCATTGCTCGATGCGGAGATCCTAGCCGACGTCTACTTATTGATGACGGGTGGTCAAACTTCGCTGCAATTTAACGCTGGTCAACAGGAAGGCGAAGCCGAAAGCATACGAAGAGTAGAAAGTGGTCGAAAATCCCTAAAGGTTTTACGAGCTACGGCCGATGAAGTAGAAGCGCATCAAAGTCGTTTAGATCTCGTCGAGAAAAGCGGAAGCTGCCTCTGGCGTCAGTAGGGAGAAAGTATGTTAAGGGTATTGGCTACCGGTTGCTTATTGCTGTTAAGCTTTGGCTTACATGCAGCAACAGAATCCGTAATGAGTTTATTGGACAACCGTTTTCGAGTTGATCCCAGTATTGAACAAGTCACCTTTGTGATTTATCGAGCCGATAACTCTAAACCTGTCGTTTTGGTTCGCCCTGATGGCAAGAAATACTACTCTTGGCGCAATGCTGATAATGTCCGTTGGTACGAAGAATCGTCCATGGACATTATCTCTATCGACAATCCGATGCCAGGCCCTTGGCAAGCGATAGGTAAAGTTTCCCCTAAGAACAATATCAAGCTGCTGTCTCATCTTGTTTTGGATGCTAATGAGTTCCCAGATAAGTTGTATCAAACAGAACGCATCAAATTTACCGCTCGGCTGACTTCTGATAGCAAGCCGCTGGTGCTGCGCGATTTTCTCGATCGCGTGAAGCTTAAGGTCACCTTTACTAAGTTTGTTGAAAACGAAGAGTCTTTGGTGAGAGAAGCGCGCCCGGTGCCGGTTGTGATGGGCGAGTTTGCCGATGATGGCGCTGATCTTGATGAAAAGGCTGGAGATGGTGTGTTCACGGTCTCTTTGCCAATTGATATCGAGCCCGGTAAATACCGAGCGCGTATTACCTCTGGTAATGGTGTGTTCCTGCGAGCGCAAGAGCAAGAAGTCTTGGTTTATCCAACACCGATCACTAACACCTTCATTCAGTCACGAAAAGAGGGCTTACCTCATAGTATTGTGGTGTCTGGTGAGCAGGGGATGATCGCGCCGAGCTCGTTAGCGGTTCATGTTGAGCACAAGGCTCCTGATGAATATGTGATGTACAAGCAGGGGCAAGCGGATGTCGACGCAATGAAAGTCGCTCTAGAGGTGCCTTACAATGGCGATTTGGGGATTTATAATTGGTCTGGGATGGTTTACGCCACTGACGCTTCAAGTCAGCGCCCACTGATCTTTCCTATTACCGAGCAGTCGTACAGCGTTGTTGAAGATATCGACTTATCAGAGTCACGACGTCTTCAAGAAGAAGCACTTGCTGAACAGAAGCGTATCGCAACAGAGTTGATGATCCTTCAAAAACGTGAAGATGACAGACAGCGCAGTATGATCATTATTGCGGTGGGTAATGTGGTCGCGATTCTATTGGGCTTATTGATTTGGTTTGTGGTTCGTAAGGTTAAAGCGAAGAAAAAAGCGTTACCTGAGATGCAGCTCAAGGCGCCGAAGTAATTTGCTTAGATGATTAGATTGTCTAGAGAGAATAAGCCGCTAGATAAAGCATTGGAATTTGTGGCAACGAAATCATGAACAAAAAAACGGGACTCATAGGAGTCCCGTTTTTGTTTCTTTTTCTGGCCTTAAGCGACGTTATCAATCGATTGGTCTGGGTACTGAGACTTTGCTGCAAGCTCCTCTGGTGAGAAGTCATCCACGTTAATCGTGTACAGTCTATGTTCCTCAGCGCTAATCAGAAGATTTGCTTCGTCTTGCGTTAAGATACCTTTCTCAAGTCCCAACTGAGCAACAAGATCAAGTCGTAAGAAGGCACGTTTTTGATGTGTCTCTTTGCAGACTTTGTCGAACAGAGGTTCAGCTTGAAGAATCACTTCTAGCGCTTTTTCAATTTTACCTACTGGGTTGTATTCCGTCGCTTCTAGGTATTGGCCGCGACCTATACGAGAGCGTGTTTCGCTTGGTGTTTGTAGAATGTGCGCAACTTTGCTATCGAGCTTGTCGTTTGGAGCACGACGGATACGACCAAATGGCATTAGCACAACACGAAGCAGACGACCAATCACAGGGTTAGGGAAGTTCGCTAAGAACTCATCAATCGCCACTTCAGTCTGACGTAAGCTATCTTGCATACCCCAATGTACTAACGGTAGATCTTCAGCGTGGCTGCCTTCGCTTTCAAAGCGCTTCAACGTTGCTGAACCGAGGTAAAGTTGACTTAAGATATCCCCCAGTCTTGCTGATAAACGTTCTCTACGCTTCAGTGATCCGCCTAGAACTGCCATTGAAATATCAGACAGTAGCGCTAGGTTTGCACTGTAGCGGTTTAGCTGTTGGTAGTAACGCTGTGTCTGTTTATCCGTTTTATTTGAAGGTGTTGGCGCATCAGAACCACGACCATCGGTTAAACCAAACCACAAGCTGCGGACTAGGTTACTCATCGTAAAGCTAACGTGTCCAGCTAACGCTGAATCAAACTTATCAAGCGCATCGCTGCTTTCAGAATAAGCGGCTTCCATTTCGTTCAGTACGTAAGGGTGACAACGAATCGCACCTTGACCATAGATGATCATTGAACGAGTCAGGATGTTTGCGCCTTCAACCGTTATCGCGATAGGTGAGCCTTGGTAGCCACGAGCTAGGAAGTTCGATGGGCCTAAGCAAATACCTTTACCGCCGACGATATCCATCGCATCAATGATGCTGCGTTGGCCTCGGTGAGTACAGTGGTACTTAACGATTGCAGAGATAACCGAAGGCTTTTCACCAAGGTCAATACCTGCGACGGTTAGGTTACTTGCAGCGTCCATTACATAAGCGTTACCCGCTAGGCGTGCAAGTGGCTCTTCAACCCCTTCCATGCGGCCAATAGGCTGTTTGAACTGACGGCGGATACGAGCGTAAGCGCCTGTTGCGAGCGCAGCAGACTTAATGCCACCGGTTGAGTTTGAAGGCAGTGTGATACCACGACCAACCGACAGACACTCAACCAGCATGCGCCAGCCTTGACCTGCCATTTTCTGGCCACCAATGATGAAATCGATAGGCACGAAGATATCGTCGCCTTGCGTTGGACCATTCTGGAAAGGTACGTTTAGTGGGAAGTGGCGGTTGCCAATCTCTACGCCTTTTAAATCTGTTGGGATAAGCGCACAAGTGATACCAAGATCTTTTTGGTCACCAAGCAGACCGTCTGGGTCACGAAGTTTAAAAGCCAAGCCTAGAACGGTCGCGACAGGCGCGAGAGTGATGTAACGCTTGTTCCAAGTTAGGCGCATGCCAAGTACTTCTTCGCCTTGCCAGTCGCCTTTACAAACCACACCGTAATCTGGGATTGAACCTGCATCTGAACCGGCTTCTGGGCTAGTCAGAGCAAAACAAGGGATCTCTTTACCTTCCGCTAGGCGAGGCAGGTAGTGGTTTCTTTGTTCTTCTGTACCGTAGTGTTGTAAAAGCTCACCAGGGCCTAATGAGTTAGGTACGCCAACGGTCGATGACAATACACTAGAAACGCCCGTTAGCTTCTGTAGAACCAAAGATTGAGCGTAAGCTGAGAACTCTAAGCCGCCGTATTTTTTCTTGATGATCATGGCGAAGAATTTATGGTCTTTCAGGTATTGCCATACTTCTGGTGGCAAATCAGCAAGCTCATGTGTCACTTGGTAATCATTGACCATTTCACACACGGTATTCACAGGGCCATCTAAAAACGCTTGCTCAGCTTCAGAGAGCTTAGGGTCAGCAATGTTCTGAAGCTTCTTCCATTCAGGTTTGCCTTTGAACAGCTCTGCTTCCCACCATACTGTGCCAGCTTCTAGTGCTTCTTTTTCTGTCTGAGACATTGCTGGTAGAACTTTCTTAAATAAAGAAAGTGCTTTTTGGCTGATCAGTGTCTGACGAATGGTCGGTACAGCAAAGATCGCAACGGCTAATAAATAGCAAAGCCAGCCAGTAACAGCCACGTCGCCAAACAGAGTTAATGCTACCATTGCGCCGGTTAATACAACTAATGCACGTACCAGACTAACTCTATGGTAAAGACAGACGCCTAAGATGACGGTCATGCCGAGTAGGGAGAGCAATATGTTCATGATCGATTTCCTTTTCAGAGATCACTTATTGTTATTAAGTTTTAGGTAAGAGGTCTAACCAGTCAAGTGTAAACAAAATATTAAATATTTGTAAAACTCCAAAGTGAATAAAAAGTGATCTCAATAGAGTTAAAGTTCTAATTGTGAGAGGTTGGTGGCGAATATTTGGACGGATCGGCAGTGAGACCCTAATAAAGGTGGCAATCTTTGGGCTTAAGTGTCGACACTATTTCATGTTTGTGGGTAAACTCAGGTAAAAGAGGGGAAAACCCTCAGCTCTCATTTCACGTACTTTAAGTTGCGTAAAAAAATATAAGAGATAAGCCTTATGTACCATGACCTAATCAAAAGTGAATTGAACGAAGCTGCTGACGTTCTGAATAAGTTCCTGAGTGATGACCATAACATCGCTCAAATTGAAGCGGCGGCAAAACTGATTGCTGACTCATTCAAGCAAGAGGGCAAAGTGCTTTCTTGTGGCAACGGTGGTTCACACTGTGATGCAATGCACTTTGCGGAAGAGCTTACAGGCCGATACCGTGAAAACCGTCCAGGTTACGCTGGCATTGCGATTTCAGATCCAAGCCACCTGTCTTGCGTGAGTAATGATTTTGGCTACGACCACGTATTTTCTCGTTATGTAGAAGCGGTAGGTCGTAAAGGTGATGTGTTGCTCGGTCTGTCGACTTCAGGTAACTCTGCCAATATTCTAAAAGCGATTGAAGCTGCTCAAGCTAAAGGCATGAAGACGATTGCATTGACGGGTAAAGATGGCGGCAAAATGGCGGGTTGCGCCGATATTGAAATCCGAGTGCCACACTTTGGTTACGCAGATCGCATCCAAGAGATTCACATTAAGATCATCCATATTGTGATTCAGCTTGTTGAAAAAGAGATGGAATAATAGTTTTACAGACATTTGGAACCCAGGTTTGTGGCTCCATTGGTTTTAATAGGGAGTAGATTAAACCATGTGTGAATTGCTCGGTATGAGCGCGAATGTGCCAACTGATATTTGTTTTAGCTTTACTGGTCTTATGCAGCGTGGAGGCAATACTGGCCCGCACCGCGATGGCTGGGGTATTACCTTCTATGAGGGAAAGGGTTTTCGTACATTTAAAGATCCTAACCCTAGCTGTGAATCTAAGATCGCTGAGTTGGTTCAAAACTACCCAATTAAAAGCCAAGCCGTTGTCAGTCATATCCGTCAAGCGAACCGTGGTGGTGTTAATCTAGAGAATACACACCCTTTTACTCGTGAGCTTTGGGGGCGATACTGGACCTTTGCTCACAATGGTCAATTAACGGATTACGACGATCTGATTAGTGGTCGTTTCAGACCGGTTGGCGAGACAGACAGTGAGCTCTCCTTCTGTTGGCTACTCAAACAACTTGAAGAGCGTTTCCCTGAGCCACCTCAAGATATGGAAGGTATGTTTCGCTTCGTAGCGGAATGTTGTGACCAGTTGCGAGAGAAAGGCGTATTTAACATGTTACTCAGTGATGGTGAGTATGTGATGACGTACTGCACCAATCATTTGTACTGGATTACAAGGCGCGCACCTTTTGGTAAAGCGAGCCTGATTGATGAAGATGTTGAGATTAACTTCCAAGAAGAAACTACGCCTAATGATGTGGTTACAGTGGTGGCAACTCAGCCTCTAACAGACAATGAAGAGTGGTTTAGAATGAAGCCGGGCGAATATGCGCTGTTTCATTTTGGTGAGCTGATTGGCAACAATCATAAAGCATTGGAAGATGTCGCTTATGCGCCGAAGAAGGTAGCAAGCCAAGCGCCAACTGAACCATTGAGCTGAGCTAAGTATCCCGAATAGTATTATTTGAACCCTACAAAAAAGCCGCTTACTGAACTAATGAATCAGTAAGCGGCTTTTTTTATTTGATTTAGTTTCTGACGAATTACTCTTCTGCGTAACCGTGTTTGCCTAATGCCTTACCGTCTAAGACAGCCTGCCCATTTAGCATTGATAAACGACCTTCGGCGAACCATTTGCAGACCATAGGGTAAATGCAGTGTTCTTGAGTAAGCACTCGGCTTGCCAGCGTATCAGCATCGTCATCTTCAAATACCGGAACCTTAGCTTGTAAGATCACAGGGCCACCATCAAGCTCTTCGGTAACAAAGTGGACGCTAGTTCCGTGCTCTTTATCTTGTGCATCAATGGCACGCTGGTGGGTGTGTAGGCCTGGGTATTTAGGTAACAGGGAAGGGTGGATGTTGACCATTTTTCCCGCATAGTGACGAACAAACTCTGAACTCAGGATACGCATGTATCCCGCAAGTACGATTAAATCGGGTTGGTATGCATCAATCTGAATCATCAATTCATGATCGAACTCTTCACGTGAACCAAAGTCTTTTGGATTCACTGAATGTGCGTCAACACCTGCGGTTTTCGCTCGTTCTAATCCAAAAGCCTCTGCTTTGTTTGAGAAGACAGCCTTAACTGAAGCATCAATCATATTGTTATCACAGGCATCCAAAATTGCCTGTAAGTTACTTCCGCTTCCTGAAACTAACACAACGATGTTTTTATTAGAGTGACTGGTTTTATTTGAGTGATTGTTTTTCATAGAGTGGGTCATACGATTGATTAACTGAACTGTTTACAATGTACCTACATAAACTAAGGTTTTCTGCGGGCTAAATAGCAAAATGAGGACCATTAGGTCCTCATTGATTAACTAAGTAAGTGAGCGTATCACTTATTTGATTTCAACTTGCTCTTCGCCAGCTTCAGCGTTTGCGATCTCACCGATAACCCAAGCGTTTTCGCCTTCAGCTTTCAGTAGTTCAACAGCAGCGTCTGCTTGATCTTTAGGTAGAGCAACAACTAGGCCTACACCACAGTTGAAAGTGCGGTACATTTCAAATGTCTCCACGTTACCTTTCTCTTGTAGCCAGTTGAAGATAGCAGGCCATTCCCAGCTCTTGCCATCAATGACGGCTTTAGTACCTTCAGGAAGTACGCGTGGGATGTTTTCCCAGAAACCACCACCTGTGATGTGCGAGATAGCATGAATGTCATGCTCAGCAATCATCTTAAGTGCCGATTTGATGTAAATCTTAGTTGGTTCTAGTAGGTGCTCACCGATAGTGCGACCTTCTAGTTCTTCACTCTTGTCAGCACCAGAAACTTCTAGGACTTTACGAATTAAAGAGTAACCGTTTGAGTGTGGACCACTTGAACCAACAGCGATAAGTGCGTCGCCTGCTGCTACTTTAGTGCCGTCAATGATGTCAGCTTTTTCTACAACACCAACACAGAAGCCAGCTACATCGTAGTCGTCGCCTTCGTACATGCCTGGCATTTCAGCAGTTTCACCACCGATTAGTGCACAGCCAGCTTGAACACAGCCTTCAGCAATACCAGAAACAACGTCTGCTGCTGTATCTACATCTAGCTTACCTGTTGCGTAGTAGTCTAGGAAGAATAGCGGCTCACCACCTTGAACGATTAAGTCGTTCACACACATTGCCACTAGGTCGATACCAATGGTGTCGTGTTTTTTCAGATCCAAAGCAAGGCGAAGTTTAGTACCAACACCATCAGTACCTGAAACAAGTACCGGCTCTTTGTATTTCGTTGGAAGTTCACATAGGGCGCCAAAGCCACCAATACCGCCCATTACTTCAGGGCGACGAGTGCGTTTAACAGCACCTTTGATACGGTCTACTAGTGCATTACCTGCGTCGATATCAACACCAGCGTCTTTGTAGCTTAGAGAAGAAGTATTACCACTCACGGGATAGTCCTCGAACTTAAGTTGGATGTGAAAACGGCGCTATTCTAACAGGGCTTGATTACCAAGAGCAAACGTTTGCGCGGTTTTTTTTATTAGAATAAAGATTCTGAAATAACCTTAGAGTTCGTGTATAATCTACAGGTTTGTTTAAATATTGCCGGAGTTGGAAATGAAAGTTGTTGAAGTGAAACACCCGCTAGTAAAACATAAAATTGGCCTGATGCGTGAAGGTGAGATTAGCACTAAGCGTTTTCGTGAGCTAGCGACAGAAGTGGGTAGCCTTCTAACATACGAAGCGACATCAGACTTTGAAACTGAGCGTGTGACGATTAACGGTTGGAACGGTCCAGTAGAAGTTGACCAAATTAAAGGTAAAAAAGTAACGGTAGTGCCAATCCTACGTGCTGGTCTAGGCATGATGGACGGCGTTCTTGAGCACATCCCAAGTGCACGTATCAGCGTTGTTGGTATCTACCGTGACGAAGAAACACTTGAGCCAGTACCATACTTCAACAAGCTTGCGTCTAACATCGATGAGCGTATTGCTCTAGTGGTAGACCCAATGCTTGCGACAGGTGGTTCTATGATCGCAACTATCGACCTGATGAAAGAGAAAGGTTGTAAGCACTTTAAGATTCTTGTGCTTGTTGCTGCTCCTGAAGGTATCGCTGCTCTAGAAAAAGCGCACCCAGATGTTGAGCTTTACACGGCTGCAATCGATGAGAAGCTAAACGACAAGGGCTACATTGTTCCTGGTCTTGGCGATGCTGGTGATAAGATCTTCGGTACTAAGTAATTCGGTTTCAGCTTAAGTGACTCTAAACAGTTCCTTAACTTGCTGAATTAACCGTATTAATAAAAAGGGAGAGCATTCGATGCTCTCCCTTTTTTGATCTTGTTAGGTTGTGATTCTTTTGAATCTAGCCTTATCGATTCATTAATCGATTTGAGCTTTATCTACCACAGTGTTGTCACCTAGCTCATCTGGAAGTACTAGGTTGAGTAGAATCGCTACGATGCCACATAAGCTTACGCCCTGTAGGCTAAAGTCGCCGATGCCAAATGCCATGCCGCCAATACCAAATACTAAGGTAATGCCCACAATCACAAGGTTGCGTGATTTGTGCAGGTCAACTTTGTTTTGAATTAGAGTATTCAAGCCTACGGTTGCGATAGAACCAAACAGTAGAATCATGATGCCGCCCATTACAGGAACCGGAATCGTTTGAAGTAGTGCGCCTAGCTTACCGACCAATGCAAGAACGATAGCTGTTACCGCGGCCCAAGTCATGATCACTGGGTTGAATGCTTTGGTTAGCATTACAGCACCTGTTACTTCGCTGTAGGTCGTGTTTGGTGGCGCGCCCAGCATAGAAGCAGCAATTGTTGCCACACCGTCGCCAGTAATTGTGCGGTGTAGGCCTGGCTTCTTGAGGTAGTCTTTACCGGTCACGTTAGAGATAGCAAGCATGTCGCCTACGTGTTCAACAGCCGGTGCAATCGCAACAAATACCATAAAGAAGATCGCATTGATGTTGAACTCTGGCGCTGTGAAGTTTGGCAGTGCTAACCAAGATGCTTGCGCTACTGGTGTGAAGTCGACTGCGCCATAAACCAAGCTAGTGATGTAACCCGCGACAATACCACCGAAGATTGGTAGTAGCTTAAGGAAGCCTTTAGAGAACACACTGATGACAATGGTCACCAATAGTGAAATCGAAGAGATCCACAGTGCAGCGTCTGCATCAACAAGCTGAACTGCGCCATCGCCTGTCTTACCTAACGCCATGTTAACCGCAACAGGCGCAAGGCCTAAACCGATAACCATGATCACAGGGCCAACCACGACCGGTGGAAGCAGTTTATGGATGAAGCCAACGCCACGAACTTTAATTAACGCGCCCATTAGTACATACACAACACCCGCCGCCATAAGGCCACCCATGGTTGCACCTACACCCCAAGTTTGAATACCAAACATGATAGGCGCGATGAATGCGAAAGAAGACGCTAAGAAGATTGGCACTGAACGGCGTGTAATAAGTTGGAATAAAAGGGTACCGATACCTGCGCCAAAGAGTGCAACGTTAGGATCAAGTCCTGTTAGTAGCGGCACGAGTACAAGCGCACCAAAAGCTACGAACAGCATTTGCGCACCTTGCAAAGCATTTTTCATGATATGTCCTTAAAAATGGTCGTTATATGAAAAGTGAAAAATAAAATTCGCGGGATTCTATCACTTAGCAATCGATTGCTACACCAGATAGATCAAATTTATTTATCTTAGTGATGTTTTATATCCATCTAAGCCCTAGAAATTCAGTTTATAAGTGAGCGATTTATCATGGCCAGGTGATATTTTGTGGTTATTAAACACAGTGGGCGCTAACGACCTTGCCCCTCAATCCATAGTTGCTTATCATCTAGGCACAAGATTTGAATATTAGGATCAGTATGCGCTACATAGCATTGTTGTTGATGGGACTATTAACCTCTCCGAGTTATGCCTTAACTCAAGTAGATATTTTTAGTGCTGAAGTTGCGATTAACGCTGAAGACAAACAGCCAGAACAAGTGGCAAGAAATACAGGTATGGAGCAGGTATTGATACGTGCGACTGGCCAAACTGATGTCGCTTCGAATGAGACGATTCAAAAGGCGATGCGCAAGAGTTCGCAGTACATGTCTCAAATGAGTTTTGGCGAAAGCAATGACCAATCAACATTGCGTATGCGTTTTAACGGTGCTCAAATCCGTTCTCTACTGACTCAAGCACAGTTACCTTACTGGCCTGATACGCGTTCAAACATCCTTGTTTGGCTGGTGGAAGAGGACAACTACGACAAGAACATCGTATGGGAACACTCTAACTCACAGTTGGCCGCTGGCTTACAAGCGAACGCAAAAGAGCGTGGCTTGCCTCTAACGCTGCCTGTGGGTGACTTTGACGATATTACAGGTATTGCGACTTCTGATTTATGGGGTAGCTTTGTTACGCCAATTAGTAAAGCGAGTCAGCGTTATCCTGTTGATGCTGTGTTGGTGATAAAGGCTCAATCTTCGGGCCTACGTTGGGCTCTATACGATCAAAAGCCAAGTCAATTGACGAGCGCACCAACATCGCCTGTAAGTGGTTCTTTATCAGGTAACAGTGCAACGACCTCTAAGAAGTTAGTCGACCAAATCAGTAACTACTACGCAGGCAAAAGTGCCGTGACGGTAGCGAGTGAGTCATCAGAATCGATTTTAACGCAGTTTATTAGCCTGAATAATGCTCAAGACTTCTTCCAGTTGGAAAACGCACTTAAGCGTCTAAACTCGGTGGCAAGCCTAGATATCCTGAAGATTCAGAACAACGAAGTCACTTTCCGAATTCACTTATTGTCGACTCAACAAGAGTTTGAGCAAGAAGTGGCAAGTATCCGCCAAGTTGCGAAGGTTGAAGAATCTTACATTGAGCCTGAAGTGAGTCCTGAATTTGAAACTCAAGACAACACAATGTCTGTCGGTGATGATTCAACAGACGCTGCTGAAGTCGTTGGTGACGAAACTGACTCAGGCGTACAAGTGATTAAGGGCAACGAGGTATCTGAGGATGCTGAGCTAACGCCTGACACAACGTTAGAGGATTCTAGTACAGAAGATCTAACCATCACTGCGCCAGTACATGCTAAGCCAAGCTTGGTCTACGAGTGGGTTCGCTCATAATTGTCAGCTGACATGACTGATTGAAATGAAAACATGAAAAAAGCCCTGCAAGAGCAATCTCGCAGGGCTTTTTGTTTGTAAGCGGTCAGTTTAAAAGCATGGGTTCAATATTATTGCTCGAACTTAGCTTTCTCTCTCTTTTCTACTTCAGAAAGACGCTTCAACTTGATGCCTAACTCTTTGGCTCTAAAGCGAGTAAATAAGATATTGCCCGCGAAACCTAGAGTCGTCAGAAGCAGTTCTACAGCCGCTAATAAACGTTCACCATCGTCTACATACAAGATAGTTAATGCGTGTAGGAAATAGAGCATCAAGACGAAATTCGCCCATGCGTGCGTATAAGGTTTTCCTGCTAAAATGCCCGGCAGTGGCAGTAACAGTGGGATAGCCCAAGCAATCGCCAGTGTGACATTACTGAGATGAGGGTGCGGTGAAAGCGTCATCTGCCAAGCCACCACCCAGAATAAAAGTGACAAGTTGCCCGCTAAAGCAAGGTAGCGAAATAGCTTGGTTTTGGGAGACATGGCCTTCTCTGGCATATACATCATTGATAAATTCCCTTTTGGTTTAACGCTATGCGCGCTAGGCGTTTACCTAGGTTTTGCGCCAACTCAATCTCTTCTTTGCTAAGCGAAGCGCTCTCTCCAGTACTGCTTGCACCATAAGGCGTACCACCGGTTTGCGTGGTGTGCAGTGCAGGCTCTGAGTAGGGGATGCCCACGACTAACATGCCGTGATGAAGCAGGGGCAACATCATGCTTTGTTGTGTCGTCTCTTGACCACCATGCAGTGAAGAAGAAGAGGTAAAGACACAAGCTGGCTTATCGATGAGATCACCATTGATCCACATTGATGTCGTGCTATCCCAAAAGTGCTTCATTGGCCCGGCCATGTTGCCAAACCAAACCGGACTGCCTAGCGCCAAACCATCACAAGATCGAAGCTCTTGTAACGAGGCAATAGGATCGGTTGGTTGATAACGCGAATCAGGCTGCTCTTCTACTGTGTACACGTCGTTCACCGTTCTTAGCATAGCTTCGCAGTTCGGGATGGATTCAACCCCTCGTGCAATCTGCCTTGCTAAAGCTTGTGTATTGCCGTGACGACTGTAGTAAAGAACAAGAATGTTAATGCTCATATTGGATTACAGAATCTCTAGCACTTGCTCTGGTGGGCGACCAATCTTCGCTTTGTTGTTTGCTACAACCATTGGGCGCTCAAACAGTTTTGGATTGGTTGCCATCGCGGCGAAAAGATCTTCATCAGTAACTGAAGCATCGCCAAGGTTTGCTTCTTTGTAGTCCGCTTCTTTGGTGCGCATCATGTCGCGAACACTGTCAAAACCAAGCTGAGTGAACAGTACTTTCAGCTGTTCAACTGTTAACGGAGTCTCCAGGTATTTGATGACCTCTGGCTGTACGCCGTTTTCCTGAAGCACTTCTAGAGTTTGACGGCTCTTTGAGCAGCGTGGGTTATGATAAATCACGACAGACATGGTTCTTCCTCATTATTATTTTTGATTTAGTTGTTTAGCTGAAGCCACCAGAGGTGACTTCTTTTTTGTGTAACGTTGAGCTTTCTTTTTATTCTGGCAACGAGCTGTTACCAGTAAACATATTATTGTAGCGACAAGAAGCGTTCTCGTTGAATCATCAGCTGATCAATTCGAGCGTCGTAGCGTGCTTGTTTTAGGCTTCCTAATTCTGCGATTTGGCTTGCTTGCGTGTAGTACTGAATCGCTTTGTTCCAGTTGGCTTGCAGAGCCAAAATTTCTGCACGAGCAGCCAGTTCTTCGTCGCTATTACCAAGGCTCGTATTTACTTTTGAAAGTAAGTGCCAGCCATTGGTGTCGTTCGGATTATCGTGCGTGTAACGTTGCAATACGCGAACCGCTTCCTGTAGATCTTCATTTTCAATCAGTGCGTTGGCGTAGTTAATAGTCAGAA
The DNA here is from genome assembly GCF_023161685.1 of Vibrio sp. 1CM8B. Lineage (NCBI taxonomy): Bacteria > Pseudomonadati > Pseudomonadota > Gammaproteobacteria > Vibrionales > Vibrionaceae > Vibrio > Vibrio sp. 1CM8B. The sequence goes on along the minus strand of NZ_JALNTU010000002.1, from coordinate 208,575 downwards.
CTGGGTTGTTTGGTTGACGAACCAGTGCCGATTTAAGTTCTTTAATTGCAACCTCAGGCTGTTTCTTCTCGATGTGCAAATCAGAAATAGCATCTAGATAAAATAGGTTAGTTGGGTCGCTGTTAATCAGCTTGTTCAGAATCGGCTCTGCTTTGTCTAATTTTTTAAAGTCTAGGTAAACCAGTGCTTGGCCATATTCTAATGACGGGACCAAAGCTTTAGGGGCTTTCTTCAGCTGACGCTCAAACCAATCAAGAGCAGCATCATTATTAATGCCAGCATAGCGCGCAACAATGCGGGCTCTTGCTAGGTGGTAGTCCAGAGACGGAGCCAGTTTCAGTGGCGGGTAACTACGAGCACGAGCACGTGAATCGGTGATTCGGTCTTCTGGTAATGGGTGAGTCAGTAGCATTGGCGGTGGTGTACTTGCATAGCGGTATTCATCAGCTAAACGGCCAAAGAAACGTGGCATAGCATTCACATCAAACCCAGCTTTTGCCAGCGTGTTGATACCAAAGCGGTCGGCTTCTTTTTCATTACTACGTGTGTAGTTGATTTGGCTTTGCATATTACCCGCAGTCGTTGCCGTTAGGGCTGCAATGCCGGCTTCAGGAGCTGCAATTGCGAGTAATACTGAGGCCGCAAGGGCTGCAATGGTTGCAGGAGAACGGCGCGCTTGATCTTCCATACTACGTGCTAAGTGACGTTGGGTTACGTGCGCGATTTCGTGCGCTAATACTGAAGCCAATTCACTTTCAGATTGTGCATGCAGGAACAGACCTGAGTGCAAAGCAACGTAACCACCAAAGAAAGCAAAGGCGTTGATGTTGCGGTCACGGATCATAAAGAACTGGAAGGGTGTCTTTACATCATTTGCGTTCGCGACCAAACGATGGCCAAGCGTATCAATATACAGGTTTAGAACTGGGTCGTTTACGATAGGCTGGCTGCTTCTGATGATGCGCATGTAGGCATCACCATAGATAAGCTCTTGGTCGATAGTGAGTGTGCCGCCAGCAGCGGTACCGATATCTGGTAGCTCCAAACTATTGGTATTTGCCATAGTTGGGGTGCTTAATGTGGCTGCGATGCATAAGCAAGCAATTGAGCGAGCGCGTTTAAACATATTAGTCAGTAATACTCCGTTTCTTCTGACAGTAAGACAAGTGCAATGCAAATTGGTTCTTTATCTGATTTAACCTTTGCCAAGTGCGTGCGCTATCATGAAGGAAGATGAATGAATGATGGCGCGTTTTCAAAAACAGATTACAATACGACCCTTATAATAAGCATCGAGCTCAAGAATGACACCTAATATTCTAGATTTACGCCAAGAGCGCTGTCCAATGGCGCTATTATTAGCCAAGCGTCACAGTGTAAAGTTAGAAGTAGGGCAGTCATTGTCAATTTATGTGTCTGATAACAGCTCAATGAAAGATATTGTTACTTATTTATCTAAGCAAGCCTATGACGTCATCACTGAGGTTTGCTCTAATTACCATCACCTCCTCGTCACTAAAAAGGAATTGCAGTCAGATGCTTGAAATGGTCAATCGTTGGTATAAACGACGTTTCTCTGATCCCCATGCTGTCAGTTTGGTTGCCATCATTCTCTTCGGCTTTATTACGATCTACTTCTTTGGTCACCTAATTGCGCCACTCTTGGTTGCAATTGTGTTGGCTTATTTGCTTGAGTGGCCTGTTACCCAACTTCAAAGACTCGGTGTTCCAAGAACGCCTTCGGTGATGTTGGTGATCATGATGTTCTTTAGCGTGATGCTACTTGCGATCTTTGGCTTGGTACCAACCATTTGGGAACAAGTGGGTAACCTAATCAATGACATCCCAAGCATGTATGGCAGTTTACAAAATTTCATCGCGACGATTCCTGAACGCTATCCAGAATTAGCCAACCTGCAGATCGTTGAGTCCATTATGTCTAACGCCAAGAACAAAGCGTTAGGTTTTGGTGAAAGTGTTGTCAAAGGCTCTCTTGCTTCTCTTGTGAGCTTAGCGACCTTGGCGGTTTACTTGATTCTTGTACCACTGCTTATCTTCTTCTTGTTAAAAGACAAAGAAGAGATGATCAGAATGGCGAGTGGTGTACTTCCTCGAAATCGTCGTTTAGCGACCAAAGTATGGGAAGAGATGAACCAGCAAATCTCGAACTATATTCGCGGTAAAGTCTTAGAGATTTTAATCGTTGGTGGTGTCAGCTACGTAACCTTCGCGATTCTGGACCTGCGTTATTCAGTCTTGTTGGCTGTCGCGGTTGGCTTCTCGGTGCTGATCCCTTATATCGGCGCGGCAGCTGTGACTGTTCCAGTAGCGATTGTTGGCTTGTTCCAGTGGGGATTAGAGCCTCAGTTTTACTGGTTGCTTCTCGCTTACGGTATTATCCAAGCGCTAGATGGCAACGTGCTCGTTCCGGTTCTTTTCTCTGAAGCGGTGAACCTGCACCCTGTGGCCATTATTGTTGCCGTGTTAGTGTTTGGTGGACTGTGGGGATTCTGGGGTGTGTTCTTTGCTATCCCGTTGGCGACGTTAGTTAAGGCGGTTTGGAATGCCTTGCCGAGTCACGCATTAGACGATGACCCCGAACATCAAAAGTAATTGACCTTGTTATAGAAAAAGGCCGAACATCCATGATGTTCGGCCTTTTTGATCTTAGCTTAACTATTGGCTTAATGAGTGTTGCTCTGCCTTAGAGAGTGGTGAATCTAAGTCATTAACTCACTCAAATCGCCCTTAAGCTTCTTGATTGAAGTAATCTAGAACCACTTCGTGGTGAGTCTTAGTCTTGAACTTGTTGAAGACATGTTCAATCTGACCTTCTTCATCAATTAGGAAGCTAATACGGTGCAGACCATCGTATACCTTACCCATGAATTTCTTCTCGCCCCAAACGCCAAACTGTTCAGCAACGCTGTGGTCTTCATCAGATAGCAGGGTGAAGTTTAGAGATTTCTTTTCAACGAAGTTTGGTAGACGTTTTACTGGGTCAACACTCACACCTAGAACAACCACGTTTAGTTCATCAAGCTGTGCTTTGATATCACGCAGGCCTTCCGCTTGCACAATACAACCTGGAGTCATTGCTTTTGGGTAAAAATAGAAAAGTACTTTTTTACCTTTGAAGTCACCAAGAGATACGATATTGCCATCTTGATCTGGAAGAGAAAAAGCAGGTGCTGGAACACCAGCCGTTAGCGTATTCATGACATTTCCTTTTTAAAGACTGTTTTTGATAAAGTTGAGCGAGCCTTGGACTGATAGGCTCTGACACAGCGAATCGAATTCTTCTTGTAGCTGCATCAAGTTACATTCTGATTGCACAGAAGCGGTAATAGAGATATGGAATTGGTCGTTGTCGAGTTGAACCTTAGATTTATTGATGGTTCGTGCACTTAACGAATCGAGGCCGATGTTTCGGTCTGCGAAGAACTGGGTAAACTGCTCAGTAAGTCCGATTTTATCGTCTGACTCAACGAACACCTCTACTGTGTAAGAGTTCTCAATAACATCATGAGTTGAGGTTCGCTTCATAATCGTAATCAAGTCGTGCTCTTGTCCAAGCAAGGGCAAGGTGGTTTCAACGCGGGTAATGTTGTTTGCCTTTCCAGACAGCAGCATGATAAGCGTAAATTCTTCGCCAAACAGGGCGATACGGCTATCAATAATGTTACAGCCTGATTGGGTGACTAAATGAACCACTTGGTTGCATACACCTGGGCGATCAGTGCCCACAGCTGTGATTACTAGATGTTGAGTCATAAAATCACGTCTCTTTATATTCCATTGATTCATGCATGTTAGCACAGTTAGCTCGTGGAATAAGCGTGCGTAAGGGGCTTTTTATAAGCCACCTTGCTTCTAACATCTAACCAATGATAAAAATATTGAGCGCGTTAAAAAATGAGATAGAGCGATGAGAGCACAGCTTACTTGTTACTGACATCCAGTGATGTGCTATCCGCTAGATTGAGCGCAGGTTACCCAAATTCTAGGTAGAACGCCGTTAGAAGTCGTTTTACCTCAAACATACGACAATATTTAATGCAGATGTTGCCGGTAAGCCACTTTAATGTCTTGTGTTTATTGATTGGCTTACAGTAACATGCAAAAAGAATAAATTAAGGGAGATAGACATGTTTTCAGGAAGTATCGTTGCGCTAGTTACGCCATTTAATACAGATGGTGAAGTGGATTTCGACAGCCTTAAAAAGTTAGTTGAGCACCATATTGCTGCAGGTAGTGATGGTCTGGTTGCGGTTGGCACAACAGGTGAGTCTTCAACACTCACTATTGAAGAGCATGTCAAAGTCGTCAATAAGATCGTTGAATTTGCTGATGGTCGTATTCCCGTTATCGCTGGTACAGGTGCAAATGCAACTCACGAATCTGTTCTATTCAGCCGTTTGTTGAATGGTTCTGGTATTGCTGGTTGCCTGAGTGTAACGCCTTACTACAACAAACCGACTCAAGAAGGTTTGTACCAACACTACAAAGCGATTGCTGAAGTCAGTGACGTTCCACAAATCCTATACAATGTTCCTGGTCGTACCGCTGTAGACTTGCTGCCAGAAACGGTTGCTCGTCTTGCTGAGATCGAAAACATCGTTGCACTGAAAGATGCGACGGGTGATCTCGACAGAATTGCAATTCACCGTGAACTTTGTGGCGAAGACTTTATCTTACTAAGTGGTGATGACTTAACAGGTCTAGAATTTGTTAAGCGTGGTGGCGATGGCGTGATCTCTGTAACGAACAATGTTGCAGCCGCTGATATGGCAACCATGTTCAAGCTAGCGAAAGAAGGTAAGTTTGAGGAAGCAGAAGCGATCAATGAGCGTTTGATGCCTCTACATAAGAATTTGTTCGTTGAGTCTAACCCTATTCCCGTAAAATGGGCGGTTCATAAAATGGGTCTGATTGCTGAAGGTGGCTTACGTCTACCGCTGACTGAACTGTCAGAGCCAGCTCAACCTGTTGTTGCTCAAGCAATGACTGAAGCGTGCATTTACTAAAACGTATGAAGTGATGCCGAAGCGAACCTTCGGCATTTAGGAGTATAAATGAAGTATTCTCACCAGCTAGTGATTGGGTCACTGGCTGTTTTCGTTCTTACAGCATGTTCTGGCAGCCCGACTCAACGTCGCCAAGCCAAAGATGATTTCGAATACTTAGAAACACCTGAGTTTTCACAATGGCAATTGCCTGAAGATGCTCAGCCTCAGTTCTACCCAAATTTTGACATCCCAAGCGGTGAATTCAGTGGTGGTACAGGTCGTGAAGTGGATATTCGTCCACCGCAACAGGTTCTTGAACTGATCCCGGGTGCTCGTGCTGAGCGTCAAAACGGTGAAGTGACACTATGGCTTCTTCGTGCTGAAGAGGCTGACCGCGTGTGGCAAACGGCTGTAGATATGCTGGCTCAACGTGGCATTGGTATTCGTGAGCAATCAGAGAATGAGATTGAGACCGATTGGGTAACTTGGGTTTCTGAAGATGAAGACGTAGAGATTGGCAGCCGCTACTCTATCTCTCGTTTCCAAGCAAACAACCGTCATGGCTTCAAGATTAACCTGATTGATTGGCGTGAAGGTACTGAAGAGAAACCAGTAACGGCAACTAATAAAGAGCGTTACAACGCGTTCCTGACTAACCTAGTTATGGCTAAGTACGATGAAAACCTTCGTGCTGAAGCGGAGCTGAAAGCGCAAGAGTTGGTGAAGCGCATCCCAATCTCAATGGGTGCTGACCGCAGTGGTTTCCCTGTGATTATTGCTCGTACGCCATACAATGTATTCTGGCAGCGTCTGCCTAGCTTGTTGCCTGAAATGGGCTTTGAGCTTGAAGAACGCAATCAATCTCAGGGTACGGTGAAGGCGAAGTACGCAGCACCAGATGATGAGTTCTGGGAAGAAATTGGCCTACAGCCTATCGACTTAGCGCCAGGCACTTACAACTTCCTATTTGGTGATCTTGGCAACCGTACGTCAATCAACGTAACGGATGCATCAGGTAAGCCAGTAGAAGAAGAGCTGCTTAAATCAATGGTTCCGGTACTGGCGCATATTGCTGACCAAACCAAAGATGACAAAGAAGCGAAAGCTGAGTAGTTGCACTTAAGCCGTCACAGAGCTGAGTTAAATCAGCCTTGTGATTAGCTCAAGCAAATAAAAAAGAGGACACACTGTGTCCTCTTTTTTTGTATTCGTTGTCATCAGGCTATATTAGTCAATCAAGCTGATTAGCCAAAGAAAAAAACTATGCGTCTTTATTGTCTTTGGATTCTTCTTTTTCAGCTTTCTCTTGGTTAAGTTTATCCAAGCGATTGAGCTTATCTAAGTCTCGCTCAGTTTTACCACGTCCCGTCAGATCCATATTGGCGGTCTGTTTGAGCGCTGCGATGTTACCCACCACAACGCTAACCACGATGATGATGATAACCCAAGGGTTTGTAAGCCACTCCAACATAAGCGCTCCTAATGACTGATATTCGCTACGAAGCGCGCATAGATCTCGTCTAGCTGCTCCATAATAATCTCATACCCTAATATTGGCTTAGATTGGAGTTGCTTGCCAAGTAAAGTCGGAGATAACTGTGATAAACACGACTCCGATACTTTGCGATGGCTGATATGCCATGGTTCGACCGCCACACCGCCGAGGTCTTCGCTATAAGGGAAAAAGAACCCAAATTGCGAAGCGTGAACAGATAACCATTGGTAAAACGCTTGCTGGTGGCCAGTAAGGTATTCCCATGGCTCTAATTGCAGCTGTGTGCCTTCAGGTAAGTCGTTTCGAGCAAAGACATCAAAGTCACAACCCCAATGGTGACGGCTCGCTCCAGGAAGGGCAGACCATCTCAGGATTGCCGACAATTTCTGATGTTCACTGAGTGTTGAAGCATCAAGGGGTTGGCTCTCTGAATCCAATATTGGCGCTTCACCAGAAAACTTACGGTTCCAAATCAGAGACTGCCTTGCGTAATCGCGAAAGCCACTGGCAATCTCCATTTTGAAACCAGCAAGTTGAGCAGCTTCAATCAAATTGTTTAGGTCATCTTTGACCTCACTGTGAACCAAGAAGGTTTTGCTGCCAATGAGGCTAGGTTCTAGATGAGAATCTGATTGTCCGGTTAGCTGCTCTGGTGTCATAACGTGTCTCACAATAATTAGATGCTATGAATCGCTGATCAAAGAACTACTTAGCGAACAGGTTCACTAATGTTCTTTCGTACATGTCAGTTAGCTTCTCTAAATCAGCCACTTTCACGCATTCGTTAACCTTGTGAATCGTCGCGTTCACAGGACCTAGTTCTACCACTTGTCCTTTCATGCGCGCAATAAAGCGACCGTCAGATGTACCCCCTGTGGTAAGCAGTGCAGGCTTAACATCATTCACGTGACCGACAGCATCGACAATAGCATCAAGCAATGAACCAGCGTCTGTTAAGAACGGGTCGCCATTGAAGGTCCATTTCAGATCGTATTCGAAGTCGTACTTATCGAGCGTCGTTGTGATTCGTTCAACGATGATGTCGTTGCTTAACTCTGTGCTAAAACGCAGGTTAAACTGAACATTAAACTCACCAGGAATCACATTTGAAGCCCCCGTACCTGCGCTTACATTTGGGATTTGGAAACTGGTTGGTGGGAAGTAATCATTACCTTTGTCCCACTCAGTCGTTGCCAACTCGTTGATTGCAAGCAGCGAGCTGTGTACCGGGTTGTTCGCAAGGTGAGGGTAGGCCACATGACCTTGTGTACCTTTAATCGTTAGGTCGCCAGTGATAGAGCCACGACGGCCATTCTTCACGACATCACCCACGAACTCAGTGCTTGATGGTTCACCAACGATACACATATCGATGTTTTCACCGCGCGCCATCAGAGCTTCAACAACACGTACTGTACCGTTGATGAAAGGGCCTTCTTCATCTGAAGTGATCAAGAAACCGATTGAGCCTGTGTGGTCTGGGTGTTTGGCAATGAATTGCTCGACAGCAACAATCATTGAAGCCAGAGAGCCTTTCATATCCGCAGCGCCACGGCCATGTAGGAAACCGTCTACGATAGTCGGTTCGAATGGCTTGGTATTCCACTGTTCGATTGGGCCAGCAGGCACTACATCAGTGTGACCAGCAAAAGCAAACAGAGGCGCTTCAGTACCACGGCGAGCCCAGAAGTTGGTCGTATCTTCAAATACCATCACTTCGATTTCAAAACCGAGTGCTTTTAAGCGTTCAATCATCAGGTCTTGGCAGCCTGCATCTTCTGGTGTTACCGATTGACGGCTGATTAGGTCTTTTGCCAGAGCCAAAGTTGGGCTATCTGTCATCCTTGAATTCCTTGTTTAAATAAAACGTCTAGTCATTAATTTTTAGGCGCTGATTCACTGATCAACGTCCTGTTGTCTGTCTATGTCAATACAACGATCTAAGCAAAAATAGCCGCGTATTGGTCGGCTTTAAATCCGATGTGAAGCTTGCCCTCAACTTTTAAGATTGGGCGCTTGATCATTGCTGGCTGTTCAACAAGCAAAGTTACCGCTTTTTCTTCTGTTAGGGTGTCTTTCTGTTCTTGAGAAAGTTGGCGATAAGTCGTACCACGTTTGTTTAGCACAAGTTCCCAACCTAGCTCAGAGCAGAAGCCTGTTACTAGCTCTTCTGTGATGCCTTGTTTGCGATAATCGTGAAATTCGAACTCGATACCTTCAGCTTCGAGCCATTTCTTTGCTTTTTTAATGGTGTCGCAATTTGGGATACCAAACATGGTGATAGTCATTATTCTTCCTTTGAGTGATTTTATTTCATTGTTATGAGTTGAATCCTATCAGGAAGCAGCAACTCAGACAAAATAGAGTGATGAATATTTCATAGAGTGAAAAAAAAGCGTAAGAAAATGTCACTATTGGAGACTTATTGATCAGCCTCAACATGTTGTCAGCGAAAAAAGAAATAATTGAGCTGCACATATATAGGAGGTGTCAATGGAGTTGAGTCCTGTTTTTGCAAGGCGGCTATATTTAGCATTGTTAGTGGAAAGCCTTGATAGGCCAAATGTGCCTAAACTCATCGAAAAAACGGGGTGGCCTCGTCGTACTATTCAAGATGTACTCAAGGCGTTACCGGGGATCGGTATCGAACTTATGTTTGTTCAAGATGGGCGACGTCATAATGATGGCTATTACCAGTTATCCGACTGGGGGCCATTTGACAGTCAATGGGTTATCCAGCGTAAAGGCGATATAGCAACAAGCCTTGGATTTAGTGCATAAGCCAGCGAAAGCTGGCTTTCTTTTTTTAGAATAGAAATAGTAGGGAGTATCTCGCTCATTTGAGTGGTGATCTACCTCATTACGTTTCTATTTACTTACACAGATAGGCAGTTCCCAGCATAGTCACGGATGTGGAAAAATCTTGGGGAAGTGTGAATATCACGGTATCTGCGCCTAGCTCAATCGTATTCGACTTGAGTTCATTCATGGCGCCTTGAATCAATGTGTCATTCGGGTAAAACAGGTAGCTGTACCAATGGCCTTCGCTGCCTGTGACTTCCCCTTTATACTCGCATTGCTCGATATTAATCACACCGTGGTAATCCATTTGCACTTTGTCAGCTTCGCTATGAGGTATTGATGTTGGTGTCGTGCAACCTAACAATGCACCACTCATAGCTAAAGCGATTAATTCCTTTTTCATACGATTACCCTGTTATTTCATCAAATAAATCGCGAAGCCTATCCAGCTAGCGATCAGTAGTAGCCACGGTAATTTGTTGCCGTGATTTGATGCTGTTTTAACACTCGTGTCGACATTCTGTTCTTGGTCTTGATTAGTCTGTTGAGTTTGTTTCTCTTTCTGTACACGCTTTTTTGCTTTGTCGGCTTGGCGACTGCGCTCTTTTTGCTGTTTCTTGTACAGTGCGATGCCTTTCTCGATACCTTGAGCAATCAACTTGGTTTGTTCTTTGGTTTGAGCTGGCTTTTGAGTCGCTTTGGCTATCTTCAGTGCTTCTTGTTGAGATTCAACAGACGGCGTATTAGTTTTCTTTTTCATACTGAGTTCGATAATTAAAACGGATTGGCTACTAAGATAACGCAAAGCTAGTTAAGTATGAATGATTTGCGTTAAAGTGTTGGTTTGAAAATAACTGAAAGTGAGATTTGTGCGGTACTCCATAGAACAATACGATAAGCACGGCTTTTTAAAAGCCCCAATCCTATTATGGTTAGGTTGGCTGTTTCTGGCGAAAGCTTTGGTTGTTTTCATTGTCGCAGGAGCAAGCCGAGAGTCGGGCACTGACATACTCGAAATTATCTATCCAGATCATCAAATGTTTTATGTCGGGATCGCGTTGAGTGTGCCTAGTTTGCTACTTATGTGGTTATTTGGACTAAGATCGCCAGATAGAAAACGCCTCAATAAAGTCGTGTCTTGGGGGCGTTGGGTCACCATGACGGCTATCTTGGCGCAGGGCTCACATACGATTTATTTAATCTATTTGGATAATGGATGGTTTCGCTGGTCCAATGGCATCACTTTATTGCTGCTTTTATGGTTATCGCTTTACCTTACCAATAGCCATGCTGCTAGGGACTGCTTTAAAGTGGTTGAGCACGAAGACTGATTCTCATCAAAACATTTGTCCCATTCCCAATTATACTTAGAAGCTAAAAAATGAAAGGATTAATCTATGCTTAACATCTCAAATGAGCAGCCTAAAATTCAAAGCGCTATCTTGCCAGAAGCTGGGCCTTTCGCTCTTTATGTTCAACTGAAAGTGAATGCTAACGCTGCTAATGTTTTAGCGGAACTTCAAAAGCTTCCGAGTTTAATCGACGAACTAAACCAAACTCAACCTGATGCGAACTTAACGGCATCGGTTGCGTTCTCAAAAGCTTTTTGGGATAAGTTCGAGCAAGCAGCGCCCGCTGATTTGATTGACTTCCCTGCGCTGGGTGAAGGTGATATCACCGCGCCGAGCACCCTGTCTGACGTTCTGATTCACTGTCATTCAAACCGACATGATCTGCACTTCTTTATCTTGCGTAAATTGCTATCTGAAGTAGCGGCTGATGTTGAAGTGGTTGATGAAACTTATGGTTACCGCTTCCTAGACTCTCGTGACATGACAGACTTTGTTGATGGCACTGAAAACCCGAAAGATGCACAACGTGCTGAAGTCGCTATTGTGCCTGAGGGTGAATTCGCTGGTGGTAGTTATGTGATGGTGCAGCGTTTTGTGCACAACCTGCCAGCTTGGAATCGTTTGAATGTATCGGCACAAGAGAAAGTGATTGGTCGAACTAAACCTGATTCAATTGAGTTAGATGATGTTCCTGCGGCGTCTCACGTTGGCCGTGTGGATATCAAAGAAGAAGGCAAGGGGCTTAAGATTGTTCGCCACAGCCTACCTTACGGTACTGCTACGGGCGATCACGGCTTATTGTTCATTGCTTACTGTAATGTTCGTCATAACTTCGATGCGATGTTAGAGAGCATGTACGGCGCAACAGATGGTAAAACAGACCAACTGCTTCGCTTTACCAAAGCAGTGACTGGCGCTTACTACTTTGCACCTTCAACTGACATGTTGAGCGCATTAACGATTAAGTAAATCACCTCATCTGCAGTAAAGAAAGGGAGCCTCAGGGCTCCTTTTTTATTAAAGCTTTATATGAACTGGTCGATATAAGAGCAATCGTGGGTTTTATTCATCTTTTTGTAAGCGAAGGTCTATGGCTATCACTGTTAATACGAATGTCTCGGCGTTAGTGGCTCAGAGAAACCTCTCTAACGCTAATAACATGCTGAATCAATCTTTGGAGCGCTTAGCTTCAGGGAGCCGTATTAATAGCGCAAAAGACGACGCTGCTGGCTTACAGATCTCGAATCGATTAGAAGCACAGATGAGTGGCATTGATGTTGCCGTTCGAAATGCTAACGACGGTATCTCCATTATGCAGACTGCAGAAGGAGCGATGAATGAAACCACTAATATTATGCAGCGTATGCGAGACTTATCCCTACAAGCGAGTAACGGCTCGAATAGTTCATCGGAACAAATCGCTATTCAAGAAGAAGTCACCGCCTTAAATGACGAGCTGAATCGAATTGCCGAAACCACTTCATTTGGTGGTAAAAAGCTCCTTAACGGCAGTTTTGGGCACACCTCTTTTCAAATCGGCGGCAGTTCGGGCGAAGCTGTGCAGATTGGTTTGAAAAGCATGCGTACTGATGACATCAACATGGGCGGCTTTAGCTACGTTGCTAATGGCAAGGCCAGTGATTCATGGGAAGTGAAATCAAACCAGAATGATATGACGATGTCGTTTACTGATCGTTTTGGTCAGCCACAAGAGATCACCATCAACGCGAAAGCGGGTGATGATATTGAAGAGTTAGCGACTTACATTAATGGTCAAACCGATCTCGTATCAGCTTCTGTCAATGATGACGGGCAGCTTCAGATTTATATGTCTGGTGAAGATACTGCAGGCACGATCTCTTTCTCAGGTTCGTTAGCCAGTGAGCTTTCGATGTCGGCGGGTTATTACGAATCAGTCGATGACATCAATGTCACTGATGTAGGTGGCGCTCAGCGCGCTGTCTCTATTTTGGATACGGCGATGAAGTATGTCGATAGCCATCGCTCTGAATTAGGGGCAATGCAAAACCGCTTTGATCATGCCATTAATAATCTTGAAAACGTTCACGAGAATTTGGCGACATCAAACAGTCGAATCAAAGATACCGACTACGCTAAAGAAACCACTCAAATGCTCAAGCAACAAATACTGCAGCAAGTGAGCACAACGATACTCGCTCAAGCCAAGCAAGCGCCGAATCTAGCTTTAACGTTATTAGGTTAATGAATTACCTACAATCTTATAAAGGCATTTCAGCTTAGCCAGTGCTTTTTGGCGAATAAAAATACAATTCCCCACTCGACTGAATTTCCGACAACTTTAGCTATTTTCTCATCTTTTTTCGATAATTTTACGACCAGTCACGCTTTCTTCTGTTTTACCGCTATTCCTTTAATTTTGTTGTTTTTTTCCTAAAGGTTTCGCCAATCACGCCGTTATTAAAAGTAACTTAGAGATAACTACTTGGTTTTCCGAGACGTCGGAAACCGCTATACCGGAAAATCAATTGGAGAAGTCACCATGGCAGTGAATGTAAATACAAACGTTTCAGCGATGACAGCGCAACGTTACCTAAACAACGCAAACAGCGCACAACAAACATCAATGGAGCGTCTAGCTTCAGGCTCAAAAATCAACAGCGCAAAAGATGACGCTGCGGGCCTACAAATATCGAACCGTTTGAACGTTCAAAGTCGTGGTCTTGATGTTGCTGTACGTAACGCGAACGACGGTATCTCCATTGCACAAACTGCTGAAGGTGCAATGAACGAGACGACTAACATCCTGCAACGTATGCGTGATTTGTCTCTACAATCTTCAAACGGCTCAAACTCAAAATCTGAGCGTGTAGCGATTCAAGAAGAAGTAACAGCACTAAACGACGAACTAAACCGTATCGCGGAAACGACGTCTTTTGGTGGTAACAAGCTGCTTAACGGTACTCACGGTACTAAATCATTCCAAATCGGTGCGGACAACGGTGAAGCGGTAATGCTTCAACTGAAAGACATGCGCTCTGATAACGCTCAGATGGGTGGTAAGAGCTACCAAACTGAGAACGCGAAAGATAAAGATTGGAACGTTCAAGCTGGTTCTAACGACCTAAAATTGTCTTTCACTGACAACTTCGGTCAAGCCCAAGAAATCGACATCAGCGCAAAAGCGGGTGACGACATCGAAGAGCTAGCAACGTACATCAACGGTCAACAAGACTCTGTGAAAGCGTCTGTAACTGAAGATGGTAAGCTACAAATGTTTACTGGTAACAACAAAGTTGAAGGCGAAGTGGCATTCTCTGGTAGCCTTGCTGGCGAACTAGGCATGCAACCTGGCAAAGACGTAACGGTTGATACTATCGACGTAACGTCTGTTGGCGGCGCACAAGAGTCTGTAGCGGTTATCGATGCGGCACTTAAGTACGTAGACAGCCACCGCGCTGAGCTAGGTGCTTTCCAAAACCGTTTCGACCACGCTATTAGCAACTTAGACAACATTAACGAGAACGTTAACGCATCTAAGAGCCGTATTAAAGATACCGATTTCGCGAAAGAAACGACTCAGATGACTAAGTCTCAGATCCTTTCTCAAGCTTCAAGCTCGATTCTTGCTCAAGCGAAGCAAGCGCCGAACTCGGCACTTAGCCTACTAGGTTAATCGATTAAAAAACCACGTTGACTATATGTTGTTGATCATCATAGGCGTTAACGTAAGGCCTCCACAAATTAGCTCGTGGTGAGAGATGAGCGCTAAACAGACCCAGCTTCGGCTGGGTTTTTTATTGCCTGTTATTTGGTGAAGGCGTATTTGGAAAGGTGCAATGTTGGTAGGTAGGAGCAAAAGCGAGATTCCCTATCGCGTTCGTTCCTCACTGTAGGGAATGACGGGATTGGGTTGTGGAGACTTTATCGCTGATTTGGCAAGGTTGGATCGAGTAAACAATCACGCAGATTCAAACAATAGTTTTCAATCGTCATTCCAGAACCGAGTGGAAGGAGGCATCAGGAGTCTAGTTTCTAACAAGAAGGTACCTTTAGTTCTTGTTTGCGACTGGGGGGAATTACGGGTTAACTATAAGTCGACAAGTCCACATGCCGTCATCCCAGAATCGAGTAGAACGAGATATCAGGGATCTTTTTTTGTGGAGACTTGATTCGAATTAGATGTCAGTGATCTTGTTGTGGTCGACAGACAATAAGCTAGATAAAGCTGATAACCTAGAGCATAGATGAGGAATCAATGATGATTGCCATCTCAGAATCGGACGGAATTAGATACCAAAGAACCGGTGCTTATGGTGGCGTTTAACATGGTTTAATAACAAAGTAGGGTTATGTTGGGAATTTAGAATTGGGTATTAGTGTGGCTTATTGAGGGATTGTTTGCAGCAAGGCGAGGAGTAGTAATCAGAACTGTCTTATAAGGAACTTGAGCAAATATAACAGGCACAAAAAACGCCACCCTTAGGTAGCGTTTTAATTAAAGCAGATAAGTAATCGAGATTACTTAGTTACTTTAAGAACTGGAGTTTCGCCAACAGTTACAGAACCAGAAAGCTTGTTCAGCTCCTTGATTTCGTCCATGTTAGAGATAACAACTGGAGTAAGCGTAGATTTCGCTTTCTCTTCTAGAAGCGCTAGGTCGAAAGTGATGATAGTGTCACCAGCTTTAACAGATTGACCTTCTTCAGCAACACGAGTGAAGCCTTCGCCTTTAAGTTCAACAGTATCGATACCGAAGTGAACGAAAAGCTCAACACCGTCGTCAGACTCGATAGAGAATGCGTGGTTAGTTTCGAAGATCTTACCGATAGTACCGTTAACTGGAGCTACCATTTTGTCGCCAGCTGGTTTGATAGCGATGCCGTCACCAACGATTTTTTCAGCGAAAACTACATCTGGCACGTCTTCGATGTTTACGATTTCACCAGAAAGAGGTGCGATGATTTCGATTGCACCAGCATCAGCGCTGTCATCAGATACAAGCTTTTTCAGTTTGTCAAACAGACCCATTGTGTCATGCTCCTAACGTTTAGTTTTATTCTGTAGAATATACTATACCAATCTAACAAATTAGACGACTATTTTTAGCCGTCTAACGTTATTAAGCGATTGGCGATTACTGAGTTTTCTCAGCGATGAACTTTTCTACGCAAGCTTCAATTTCAGCAGCTGTTGGTAGAGATAGTGCTTCGTCAGCCATAGCTTTAACTTCAGCGAAGTTAGAGTTACGGATTACTTTCTTAACTTTAGGGATAGAGATGCCGCTCATAGAGAACTCGTCTAGACCCATACCAAGAAGAAGTAGCGTAGCACGCTCATCACCAGCAAGCTCACCACACATACCAGTCCACTTACCTTCAGCGTGTGATGCGTCGATCACTTGCTTGATTACTGTAAGAACAGCAGGAGATAGTGGGTTGTATAGGTGAGAAATCATTTCGTTACCACGGTCTACCGCAAGAGTGTATTGCGTTAGGTCGTTAGTACCGATAGAGAAGAAAGATACTTCTTTCGCTAGGTGGTGTGCGATTGCAGCAGCAGCTGGAGTCTCAACCATTACGCCGATTTCGATTTCTTCATCAAAAGCTAGGCCTTCAGCGCGAAGTTCAACTTTGTACTCTTCGATTGCTTTTTTCAGTTCACGGATCTCTTCAACAGAAATGATCATTGGGAACATGATACGTAGTTTACCGTGTGCAGATGCACGTAGGATGCCACGTAGTTGGTCACGTAGGATTTCACGACGATCCAAGCTGATACGTACTGCACGCCAGCCTAGGAAAGGGTTCATCTCTTGTGGAAGGTCCATGTATGGTAGGTCTTTGTCGCCACCGATATCCATAGTACGGATAATCACTGACTCGCCTTCCATTGCTTCTGCTACTTCTTTGTAAGCAACGTATTGCTCTTCTTCAGTAGGAAGCGCGTCACGGTCCATAAATAGGAATTCAGTACGGTACAGACCAACGCCTTCACCGCCGTTACGCAGGATACCGTCACAGTCTTTTACTGTACCGATGTTACCGCAAACTTCTACACGGTGACCGTCTAGAGTTTCAGCATGTAAATCTTTTAGTTTTGCTAGTTCAGCCGCTTCTGCTTCGAAATCTGCTTTGATTTTCTTAGCTTCTGCTAATTCAGCTTCAGAAGGGTTGATGATGATCTTGTTGTTCATCGCGTCTAGCACAAGCATGTCGCCGTTCTTAACTTGCTTAGTGATATCGTTAGTACCAACGATAGCAGGAAGCTCAAGAGAACGTGCCATGATTGAAGTATGAGATGTACGACCGCCGATGTCACAAGCAAAACCAAGAACGTAGTCTAGGTTGATTTGTGCAGTTTCAGATGGCGTTAGGTCGTAAGCAACTAGGATAACTTCTTCATTGATGTCTGCTAGAGAAACAATGTTGATGCCTAGTGCATTTTTAACGAAACGAGTACCGATATCACGGATATCAGTTGCACGTTCTTTTAGGTACTCATCATCAAGAGACTCTAGTGCAACAGCTTGCTCTTCGATCACAGTGTGGATCGCGTTGTCTGCGTGCATCTTGTCTTTCTTGATGAGTGCTAAAATCTCTTCTTCTAGCTCTTCATCTTCAAGCAGCATGATGTGGCCTTCAAAGATTGCTTCTTTTTCTTCGCCAAAAGTTTCAAGTGCTTTTTGCTTAACAACTTCAAGTTGTTGAGAAGATTTGTTACGAGCGTCAAAGAAACGCTGTACTTCTGCTTCAACTTGGTCGTCAGAGATAGATTGAGTGTTTAGGACAATTTCATCTTCTTGAAGTAGTAGTGCTTTACCGAAAGCAATACCAGGAGATGCTAGGATGCCTGAAATCATAGCCTTACCTTAGTTGTTCAACTGTAAACGGGAGAGTGTGTGACTTTAAGTCGTCGACTAATGTCGCGCTTATTCCTATCTATTTCGAACAAAGCCACTTTGCTATGCAAAATGGCTTTGAAAGAAGGAGACCGTATTAGTGTAGTTGATCCATAAGAGCAACTAGGTGGTCTACTGCTTGCTGAGCTTGAGGACCTTCAGCTGAAATAGTAACGTTAGTACCTTTTACTAGGCCTAAAGTTTGTAGTTTGAACAGGCTTTTCGCGCTAGCGCTTTTGCCGTTAGAAGTCACTGTGATGTCAGCGTCGAAAGATTTTGCTTCTTTAACGAACTGTGCAGCTGGACGAGTGTGAAGACCGTTTTCTGCTGTGATTTCTACTTGCTTCTCGTACATTTTATATACCCCAATTAATTTATTTTTTGTAAGTTTGTAACCAGATTAGCTTAACTGCTTTAGCCCAAATGCGCTAGAGGCTAGTACGCCATGTTCGTGTTAGAACTTAGACTGGTTATAAATTTTTATCCAGCCATGGTCGTCTTTTGCTGAGTACTCATGACTTTCAGAATTTGTTTATTGCTTCTTTTATTTTGAAGCGAAAAATAAAACAGACCCGATATTACCAAAGGTGGGGCAGGGATCAACAAAAAAGCCCCTAAACGGGGCTTTTTTGGACGAAAAATTGATTTGACCACATATTATTGTTGGTTCTCTTTTTCCGTAAAGATGCCAGCAAATAGGGCTGTGCTTAGGTAACGCTCACCAGAGCTTGGCAGTACAGTAACGATAGTTTTTCCTGCAAATTCAGGTAGTTCGGCGATTCTGTTTGCTGCTACAACTGCCGCGCCAGATGAGATACCTGCAAGAATACCTTCTTCTTTCATTAGGCGTTGAGCCATTTCAATCGCTTCTTCAGAAGTTACCGATTCAACACGGTCAATAATCTCTAAATCTAGGTTTCCAGGGATGAAACCTGCACCAATACCTTGAATTTTGTGCGGAGCTGGCTTGATTTCTTCACCTGCAAGCGCTTGTGCAATGACTGGAGACTCAGCTGGCTCAACCGCTACTGAAGTAATCGCTTTGCCTTTTTCACCTTTAATGTAACGACTTGTACCAGTGATAGTACCGCCCGTACCAACACCCGCTACAAACACGTCGATTTCGCCGTCTGTTGCTTCCCAAATTTCAGGACCAGTCGTCTGCTCGTGAATCTGTGGGTTAGCTGGGTTGTTGAACTGTTGCAGTAGTAGGTACTTGTCTGGGTCTGAAGCGACAATTTCTTCTGCTTTAGCAATCGCGCCGTTCATGCCTTTTGGTGCTTCAGTCAGCACTAGGTTTGCGCCAAGCGCTTTAAGCAGCTTACGACGTTCTAGGCTCATTGATTCAGGCATAGTTAGCGTTAGCTTGTAACCGCGTGCTGCTGCTACGAATGCAAGTGCAACACCTGTGTTACCACTGGTCGGCTCAACAAGTTCGATACCTGGCTTAAGCGTACCCGCTTTTTCTGCTTCCCAGATCATGTTTGAACCGATACGACACTTAACACTGAAGCTTGGGTTACGAGCTTCGATCTTAGCTAGGACGTTACCTTTGCTTACTTTGTTAAGGCGGACTAGAGGTGTGTTACCAATCGTTAGGGTGTTGTCTTCGTAGATCTTGCTCATGCGATATTCCTTCATTTAATGACAGAACTAAACGTAGTATATCAATCACTTTACCGTCTAGTGTCTTACGATGTTTATTCAGCTTGAATTTAGATTAAACAAGTTGAAAAAAAGGTAAAAGGATTAAAAAGTTATATCATATAGATATGTAGCAGAATTCACGCCTATCTTTATTGAAATCAGAACTTCAAAAAGATAGGCGAGACTAAGGCGTGTAGGAAGGGTTATAGACGAGAACGCAGAGCTTGGTCTTTAAACTCAGCAACCCACATTGCCGTCGCGCCGCAAACGGCAACGGGCATTACGATCAGGTTTAGAATTGGAATTGTGGTGAACACAGAAACAAGCGCACCAAAGCTGTAGCTCTTGCCTTGTTTTTGTTTCAAATTGTTTCTCATGTCATCAAACTTGATTTTATGGTTATCGAACGGGTAGTCGGCGTATTGAATCGCTAACATCCATGCTGTGAAAATGAACCATAAAAACGGTGCAACGGTTTGTCCTAGTGCTGGAATTAACAAAAGCAGGAATAAACCGATCGCTTTTGGCAGAATGTAGACAAGCTTGCGCCATTCTCTCGCTAATATACGTGGGGTATCTTTGAGGACATCAAGTAAACCATCGTCATTAACTTTTTTACCACTCAACAACTCTTCAACTTTTTCCGCGAGTAAGCCGTTGAACGGTGCGGCAATGAAGTTAGCGAGCGTACTAAAGAAATACGAGAACGTGGCCAAGACGGTTAACACAAGCAGTGGCCATAAAATGTATGACAACCACGACAAGAAGCTTGGCAATGCACCAATCCAACCTTCAATCCAAGTATTTAGGTTGGAGAAGATATAAAACAAGGCACCACCAACGAGTAACACGTTCGCGATAAGTGGCATTAGTACAAACTTACGAATGCTCGGTGATAAAGCGATTTTTATTCCGAAAATAAAATAGCCAAAGCCGGAGCGGGGAACAGATTCAATAGTCATATTTAAATTAGGTCACATGTGAATTTGGTTAAATAGCAAACATGTCTAGTGTACTCGACCGAAATTAAGAAAAAAAGCGTGGTGAAAATCACACCATGTAAGGAACTAATTGTATTAAGTTGTTCTAAAACAGTGGCTACTTTTGATAGAGTAGTGAGATTAGCCAAATTAACCCAACTTAGTGACAGCGTGTTTATAGCTAGTTGACTAAGAAAGCTGAGAGCGAAAAATGCAGGAATTGCGATTTGTACTCATTATTGTTGGCGCATTAGCTATCGCCGCATTATTGTTCCATGGTCTATGGACGAGTAAAAAAGAAGGGAAAGCAAAGTTTGGAGATAAGCCGCTCGGTAAGCTTGATAATGACAGCTTAGATGAAGCAGAAACTATTCCAAACCGTTCATTCGCCCCAGAAGATGATTTTGAGATAATCCGAAAAGAACGTAAAGAGCCGGATTTTGCTGTTTCACCCTCTGAGACTGACCCGCTGATCGACTCAGATCCGCTAACAGCGCCACAAGCGAAAGAAGCTTACGAAGATGACATCGAATTGAATGATCTTCCTTCTTTCAGCGTAGAAGACCCAATTAAGGTTGAAAGTGAACCTGAAGTGATTGAGGAAGAGAAGGTCGTTGAGCCTGAAGTTCCAAGCTTTGAGTTGACTGACGAGCAAAAAGAAAACCACGCCGGCTTTAAAGAGCAGTACGGTTCGTTTGAAGAATCTTCTGAGACAGTTGATGAGCCACTCGTTCCAAACGAAACGCTTACTCAACGAGAGCCAGTTGTTGCGAAAGAAGTCGTGACTCCGCAAAGCGTACCTGTTGAAGAAGCAAAACCAGATGAAGAGCTTGGTTTAGAAGTGATCGTTCTTAATGTTCACTGTGCTGGAGAGATCCCATTCGTTGGTACTGAACTTTTCCGCAGCATGGAGAACAACGGTTTAACTTATGGTGAGATGTCTATCTACCACTGCTTTGCACAATCTACAGACGCACCAAAGGTTATTTTCAGCGTAGCAAACATGATGCAGCCAGGAACACTAGAACACGATGATCCTGCTGACTTCACGACTAAAGGCATTTCGTTATTTATGACGTTGCCTTGTTATGGTCAAGCTGATCAAAACTTCAATGTGATGCTGAGTGCGGCGCAGAAAATTGCCGACGATATGGGCGGAAACGTGTTGGATGAGTCACGCAACTTAATGACACCAAACCGTTTATCTGATTACCGCAAGCAAATCAGAGACTTTATGACGGCATCGAATGCCTAGCCGTATTGTTTAGCCTTGTAAATAATCTATATTTATAGAAAAGGGCTCCCAAGGGAGCCCTTTTTGATATTTCAATCACGACAGAGAATGATATGAAAGAATCGATTCAAGTTACCTTAGAGCAGTTAAGAGAAACTCTGCATTATCACGCCGTTCGTTATTACGTAGAAGATAGCCCTGAGATCCCTGATGTCGAGTACGATCGATTAATGCAGCAATTGCTAAAGATCGAAGAAGAGAATCCTGAGCTTGTGACGGTGGATTCACCAAGCCAGCGTGTTGGCGGTCAGCCTTTAGATGGCTTTACGCAAGTGACTCACGAAATCCCAATGCTTTCTCTAGACAATGCATTCTCTGACGAAGACTTAGATGCGTTTAATAAGCGAATGTCTGATAGAGCGCCAACCGCGAATCTCAAAACTTTCTGTTGTGAGCCTAAGCTTGATGGCCTTGCAGTTAGCTTGCTCTATGTGAATGGTACCTTAGTTCAGGCTGCGACACGTGGTGACGGTGCGACGGGTGAAAACATCACTGAAAACGTGCGTACTATCAGCTCTATCCCACTTAAGTTGCAAGGTGAAGGCTGGCCAGAGCGTATTGAAGTTCGTGGCGAAGTGTTTATGCCTAAAGCGGGTTTCGATAAGTTGAATGAGTTGGCGTTGAAGAAAGGCGAGAAAGTCTTTGTTAACCCACGTAATGCCGCTGCAGGTAGCCTACGTCAGCTTGATTCTCGTATTACAGCGAAACGTCCATTGGCTTTCTACGCATACAGTGTCGGTGTTGTACAAGGCGCTGAGCTATCAAATAGTCACTACCAACGCTTCTTACAGCTTAAAGGTTGGGGCTTACCTATGTGTCCCGAGACTAAGCAACTGAGCTCTCTCGAAGACGTGAAAGCCTATTACCAAGATATTATGACTCGTCGTGATGCACTAGCTTATGAAATCGACGGCGTGGTGATTAAAGTCGATGATATCGCGGCTCAAGAAGTACTTGGCTTTGTTGCTAGGGCTCCTCGTTGGGCGATTGCTTACAAATTCCCAGCGCAAGAAGAAATCACTCTGCTTAACGATGTTGAGTTCCAGGTGGGCCGTACTGGCGCTATTACGCCGGTTGCTAAACTGGAACCTATCTTCGTTGGCGGCGTGACAGTCAGCAATGCCACTTTACACAATGCCGATGAGATTGCGCGTTTAGGCGTGAAGGTAGGAGACAGTGTTATTATTCGCCGTGCAGGTGACGTCATTCCACAAATAGTGGCTGTTGTACTAGATCGTCGCCCTGAAACGGCTAGAGACATTGTTTTCCCTGATGCTTGCCCAGTATGTAGCTCTGCGGTTGAGCGTGTAGAAGGCGAAGCGGTAGCGCGTTGTACCGGCGGTTTAGTGTGTCAGGCGCAGCGTAAAGAAGCCCTTAAACACTTTGTTTCTAGAAAGGCGCTAGACGTTGATGGACTGGGCGTGAAAGTAATTGAGCAGCTTGTGGACCGTGAAATGGTCGAAACACCTGCTGATTTATTTAAGCTAAGTGCTGGCGTGATTACTGTTCTTGACCGAATGGGGCCTAAATCGGCACAGAACGTCGTGAGCGCGCTGAATAAAGCCAAAGACACGACATTAGCGCGTTTCCTCTATTCACTCGGTATTCGTGAAGTCGGTGAAGCGACAGCGATGAACCTAGCGCAACACTTTAAGACGTTGGAACTGGTTCAAGCTGCAACTCATGAACAGCTAGTGGAAGTGTCAGATATTGGTGACATCGTTGCTAGCCATATCACCAGTTTCTTCTCACAAGAGAAAAACAGAGCGGTTGTTGATCAGTTAATCGAGCTTGGTGTGAACTGGCCTGTGATCGAAGAAGCTCCTGATGACCAAGAACTGCCTTTGGAAGGTAAAGTCGTTGTGTTAACAGGTTCATTGTCGCAATTAGGTCGAAGTGAAGCTAAAGCTGCGTTACAAGCATTAGGTGCGAAAGTGACGGGTAGCGTATCGAAGAAAACGGACATCTTGTTTGCCGGAGAAGCTGCGGGTTCTAAATTAACCAAAGCACAAGATTTAGGTATCGAAATAAGAACCGAAGAAGATCTAATAGCCCTTATTTCGTAAGTAAATACAGATAAAAAAAGCTCAAAGGCACTTCTTTCAAGGGAGTGCCTTTTTTGTTTCTGATATAAAAATGAGGGCTTTTTAATTGTTGAGAATTTTGTTCCTATACGAACTCTAAAATCAGGACAGTGACGCTGCTCAACATTAATGAAATACCATTGTAGTTGTATCAAAAATGCGAGTCACTTCTATTTTTACAAGAGTGCACTCCATTCAAGTGGTTGATATTTATTGTTTTTATTGTTTTTGGTTGTGAGCTTTACAATTTATCGATCTGGATCACTAAGTACCTACTAAATTTGCACCAACTCATATTTTTTTAGATGAAAATTAAGTTCTCATTGATCTTTTTGAGGGCGAAGTTAGTCTTAATGCCATGGATGCACACGATGTGTATAACCAGAAAGGAAATAGAGAATTCAGAGTTTAGGGTTCTCAAACAAGAAAAGGTATTTCTCTCTACGGCGGCCAACTTTAGGCGGGGAATATTCAAACAGCTATATCCATTTTTAGGAGTTTTATTCCATGGAAAACAAAATTTTCAAACGTACTCTACTAGGTGCATCTGTTGCACTTTTATCGACAGGCGTAATGGCGAAAGAAGTTGGTATCAACTCTGACTTCAACGTTGACGTTTACGGTGTTGCAGCTATCTCTCTAGTGAACTACAACACAACTGACAACAATGACTCTAGCTCTGGTTACGCAGTAGAGAACGAATCTCGTATCGGCTTCCGTGCTCACAAAGATATGTTTGAAGACGTTACTATCACAATGCAGATCGAATCTGGCTACGTAGATAGCACAGACTGGTCTCACGGTGGCGTTTCAGGTGGTGTTCTAGGTTTCCGTGATACGTTCGTTGGTGCTTCTGGCTCTTGGGGTAACCTTCGTGTGGGTCGTGTTCTTACACCACTATACGAAATCGTCGACTGGCCATTCTCTAACCCTGGTTTAGGTTCTGTATTCGATTGGGGCGGCATCAACGGTCACTACGATCGTCAATCTAACCAAGTACGTTACGATTCAGCTAAATTTGGCGGTTTCTCTTTTGCAGCTTCTGTTGGTCGTGATGATAACGACAACGGTGGTGGCGCAGCGACTCGTGATGCAAACTTCGTTGGCGCAAGTGCTAAATACAGCTTTGAGAAAATCACATTCATGGGTGCGGTTGAATCTGGTACTCGTGTAGTTGCGGCTTCTGGTGGTGAGTATGTTGTAGCTCAAGAAGACATTAAAGATGCAAACGGCAACGTAACTACGCCTAAAGGTGAAATTTACCAAACTGATGCTGTAGCTGGTTACGATGACGACACATTCGCATACATCGTTGGTTTTGAAGCTAGCCTACCAGCTGGTTTCGGTTTCGCTGCAGCATATAAAGGCGAAGAGCTAGACAACGGCATCCGTAAAGTGACTCAAGATTCTTACTCAATCATTGGTCAATACTGGAATGGTCCAATCGGTTTCAAACTAGGTTACGCAGCTAACCTTGAGTCTGAAACAAATGGTTCTAAAGATGCTAACTCTGACAGCAACACTATTTCTGGTCAGCTAATGGCTGTTCATAACGGTTTCGTACCTTACCTACGTGTAGCGGGTCGTACTGTTGGTGATGCTGATACAGATATCGTAACTCGCGTTGGTCTTGAGTACGGTTTCTAAGCTAGAATCTTTAGCTTAAACAGTTAGATAAAAATCAAAACGCTGGTAAATTTTGTTTGCCAGCGTTTTTCCATAGTGAACATAAGGAATTAGTCATAATGAATAAAGTTAGTGTAGTTGTATTATCATTATTTTTGGGAGCTTGTAGTTCACTCGATTCACAAAGTAATTTTGCAGACTCAGTCGCAGATGTACAGCCAAAAGGTGGTTACATTCAAGTGACTGGACAATCTTATGTAGCGGAAAGTAAAGCGAACGTCGGTGCTGATATCCTGAAATCGTCACTTTACTTTACATACAACAAAGAAGTAACGCAGAATTCAGCGCCAGAATCTTCAATTATCATGGATGTGAGTTACTTCCAGAGCTATAAAGAATACGAAACTGTAAGCTTTCTTGGAAAGACGATAGACCTTGAAGAGAGACAGGTTCCAAGAGAGAGTTGCAGTGAACACTGCACAAAGACTCAATATATTAAATTTCCGTTGAGCGACGCTGATATCCAACAAGCAAGAGAGAAGAACTTAGAATTTACGCTTGATGGACAAAACTCAGTAATGAGTACAACTTTCATTGTGCCGAAAGCGTATATCGACACAATTTATAACGGTGCAAATAATCATACTGCTATCGCGGTTGCTCCAGTAGTCGTGCCTGCAGCAGCAGCAGCTGTTGTTGCTCAAGAACCAAAAGCGTCTCAAGCTCAAGAGATGGTTAATTACTGGTATGGTCAAGCGACAAAAGAAGAGCAAGCTGCTGTGACTGATTGGACATTCCAAAACCGTAAAAACGCTAACCCAACATCACTGGAAGGCTCAAAAGAGATCGAAATGGTTTCATACTGGTTCAATAAACTCGACAGCGAAGAAAAATCTCAGACAATGATTTGGTTGTTAGAGCAAGAATAAGCCTTTAACCTAAGTCTCAAACTATGTTTTTCAACCGCAGTATTGTATAACAGCAGTACTGCGGTTTTTCATTTTAAGCTTACAGGTAATATTGTGAACATTGGTGAAGTAGCTAAACGTGTTGGTACAACAGCGAAATCCATTCGTTTTTACGAAAGTAAAGGCATGATGAGCCCACCGCACCGATCAGAAAATGGTTACAGGCAATATGGCGAGATACATATCGAACAGTTAGAGTTCGTATTGAGAGCTAAAATGGTTGGTTTCACTCTCGAAGAGTGTAAGTCACTTGTCGAGTTGGCAATGAATCCTAACAGAGAAAGCTACGAAGTAAAGAAGAAGGCCACTCAGAAGTTAGATGAAATAGAGTTGAAGCTTGCGGAGTTAAACAAGATGAAGGCGCAGCTACAATCTTGGGTACATGACTGTCCTGGAGATACTTCAACGGAATGCCCTATCTTGAATAATCTATCTGGCCGCAGTTAGGTTATTCCAGTTCTAAATAATCGTCAGGCAGCAATTACATTACTAGCCTGACTTTAATCACCTATCACAGCACCTTTCCGCCGTAATGTTTACAGATCAACAGTGGTACATGAGTGACTGCGTTACCATCTGAACACTTAACAATTGGCCCCATGTTTCCGTTACCAGGAGACTGACTGCTCGCTAGAGCGCTTCCAAATGACAAGCTGAAAATAGCCGTTAGAATTATTAAAAAATGTCTCATACAAACTCCATTAGGTTTATCTCTAAATGAGATAATTGAAAGTATGGACAAGGAAAATAAAATTTCAAAAATTGGACGGACTTAACATTTTTAATGATTATAAATAAGCGAGAGTAAGGTTAACTATTCATATATATCTTGGGTAAGAAATCTGGCTTTCTTATACCTTTTTAGCTCAATCAAACTTTTTATCTTTACGAAATAAGAACTTATTTTTTTTTCAATTCAATCTATCGTAATGATAATTCGAATATTATTAAGGTTCAAAAATAGAAAAAGCCTGCATTTATTGAAAATGCAGGCTTCATATAGCTCTTGTTTATAAAGGTTCTATTATTAGAACGATTCCGTCTAAAGCGACAATCTTAATTTCGGTTCCAGATGGAATATCTTGACTGGCCTTTGCTGACCAAGAAGAGTCACCGAACTTAATTCGACAGCTACCTTTCTTTATGTCTTCACTTAAAATAACGGTTTGACCTACCATTTGTTTTTCTCTTTGGTTTAACTCTCGCCTTGCATCTGACTGCTTGTCATTAGACAGTTGTCTTCTCCACCACAACCAAGTGGTAATCAGAGAGAAGCTAGCGAAGGACAGCCATTGCATCTGCCAACCGATTGGTAACGCGCCTAATAGAGCACCAACCAGCATGGCAGATATGCCTATCCACAAAAAGTAACCAGCGGTTCCAATTAGCTCAAGCGCTAACAATGCTAGACCAAACGCCAACCAATGCCAGTGGTTTACTTGTTCTAGTAATTCGACCATAAGTTAGTCCTTACTACCTTTGTCATTCTTATGTGCAAACATCTCCGCGATACCCGCTACAGAACCCATAAGGCCAGTTGCTTCGAGTGGTAGCATGATGATCTTGCCGTTTTCAGCTTGGCCTATAGATTTCAATGCGTCAGTGTAACCTTGTGCGATAAAGTAATTGACCGCTTGCATGTCTCCTTGAGCAATCGCCGTTGATACCATTTCTGTTGCTTTAGCTTCTGCTTCTGCAGCACGCTCACGGGCTTCTGCTTGCAATATTGCCGCTTGCTTCTCACCTTCGGCTTTCAGGATCTCTGATTGCTTGTGACCTTCTGCTTTCAAGATCTCAGCTTGTCGTACACCTTCTGCTTCTAGGATATCAGCACGTTTATTACGCTCGGCTTTCATCTGGGCATTCATCGCAGCAGTAAGGTCTGCTGGTGGCTGTACGTCTTTAATTTCGATACGGGTGACTTTTACGCCCCAAGGGTTTGTCGCTTCATCAACGATATTTAGTAGCTTGGTATTTATCATGTCACGCTGGCTCAGCATCTCATCCAGTTCCATCGAGCCAAGCACAGTACGGATATTGGTGAGGGTTAAGTTACGGATCGCATGTTCAAGGTCATTCACTTCATAAGCTGCTTTAGGCGCGTCGATAACTTGAACAAAACAAACCGCATCGATAACTACATTTGCATTATCTTTGGAGATGACTTCTTGTGCTGGGATGTCGAGAACACGCTCCATCATGCTGATGCGCTGTCCAACTTTATCAATAAATGGAATGATTAAATTAAGACCCGGTTTAAGGGTGTGTGTGTATCGCCCGAAGCGTTCTACGGTCCAGTTGTTGCCTTGTGGAACGGTTTTTACGCCAGCGAAGATAAATAACAGTGCGACGGCAGTAAAGACGCCGATAGTAATCAAGGTATCAATAGGCATACAAAATCCTTTGCAAGTTTAAGTTTTTGATAGTTCAGTATTGATACTGGCTCATATTTAAATTCTGAGCAAATTTATAAACGAGAAATGGGCCATAAAACATTGATTTCATGGCCCATTTTACATTCTATTATGCGATAAACTAATTGATTGAATGGTCAATTTTCGATGTTTAATCTACCGCTTTTTAGGTTTAACTAGTAAAGCAGAGAGTACAGCTGTCGGCGGTACTTACTGGCTACTGGGTTACCTTGTCCAAGCGCACTCAAAATATCCATGAACTCTTTTTTCATGTCACCATCGAGAACATTAAGATCTTTGGCTAGGAAAGACCACAATAGATCCATTGCTTCTTCACTGCGGTTCACTTGGTGATATTGCAATGCTAATTCAGATGCCGTTTTAGCGTCGCTCGGGTTTTGCTGAAGAGCGGCTTCTAAGGCTTGTATTTCAGGGCTGTCGGCTGCCTGCTTGTGAAGCTCAAGCTTTGCAACTAAGCCTTTGTAGTAATTGTCATGGTACTCAAGAGGGATGGTTGCTAGCTGAGCTTCAGCAAGGTCAAATTGTTGCGTTTCTAACAAACACTCTGCGATCGCGAGTTTTACTTCACCTTTATTCGTCAGCTCTGCTGGGAGTTGCTGCATTGCTGCTAGCGCTTGTGTGTGCTCGCCAGCTTGCATTTGCTCAAGCGCTTGGCGCAAAGCAAGTTCATCTTGGCTAGGAAGGTGCTTGCTTAGCATATCGACAATCGCTTCTATGCTTTGAGGGCCACCGAGCCCATCGACTGGCTGACCATTAACAAACAGTGCAATAGTGGGCAGTGCTTGAACACCAAACTGGCTAGCAATAGCTTGCTCTTGTTCGCAATTGAGCAGGGCTAAGGTGAAGGCACCGTTGTATTGCTGAGTTAAAGTTTGAAGTTCAGGAATGACTTGGGCGCTCTCTTGGCTCATTGGTGCCCAAAAATGGATGAGTACAGGGGTCTGCATCGAACCTTCTAATACTTGACGAAAGTTCTGCTCATTAAGTTCAACAATATGCGGAGATTGCATTTACGTTCCTTGAGGTTTGTTTTGTGGATACGTTGCAAATATGGGGGGATTAGTCGGTAACTTCAAGATCTAACTCGGTTATCTCAGATAAAAAGAACCAAAAATAGAAAAACGCTATGCTTCGATGTTGATAGAGTTGTTATCTCAACATGGAAGGCATAGCGTTATCATCGAGGTAGTCAGTGAGGCGTTGCGTGAGATACTCAAAACAGAATAAACAACGTAATAGCCAGACCCACACCTACCCAATTAAGGCGGTTTAAAGTCATGAGATTTCCAGAGTAGAACCATCAATTGGGAATAATTGATGGGATAGGATAATCATGACATCTTAATGTTACGGAAAAATTACATCGTTACATTAAAGTTTGCGACTCTGCATTCAAAGTTAGTAATTTATGCAGCTTTTCTCAAAATAGGGTCTAGCAAGCGACTCGGTAGGATCCTTTTCAATACCGCGAACACTTTAGTTGGGGTGGTAACTCGGTATCTTAGCTTGGGTTTGTCGGCGGTGAGAGCATGGAATACCGGCTCAATACAACTTTCTGGAGGCAGAACAAAAGCGTTATTCGATGATTCTTTTTCGAGTCGATCTTTTTGTTGTTGGTACGCGTCTTGGTGAGCGCTGCCAGAAATGTTGATCCATTTATTGAAAGCTTTCAAGGCATTGGTTCTAAATTGAGTCTCAATTGGCCCTGGTTGCAGTAATGAGATCTGTATACCGCTGCCATGCAGTTCTAATCGTAAGGTATCCGTCCAACCCTCAATCGCGAATTTAGAAGCATTATAAGCACCACGATACTTCATGGCTGCAAAACCTAATACGGAACTGTTTTGTATGATTCGACCTTCGCCACGCTCGCGCATGTGCGGAAGGATCTGGCAGACGAGATGATGCCAACCAAAGAAGTTGGTTTCGAATTGTTCTCTGAGTCCTTGGGTTGGTAAGTCTTCTAGCGCACCTGCTTGACCGTAAGCACCGTTATTGAATAATCCATACAATCCATTAGGTGCGAGATCAATAGCAAGCTTGGCGCCATGCTCAATACTTTCTTGGTTGGAAAGGTCTAATTGAATACAGGTGAGGCCTTCATCTTGAAGGCGTTGAACGTCTTGTGGATCACGACAAGATGCAATGACATGAAAACCACGCTTTTGAAGTGCATGAGCACATGTATAGCCAATACCTGTTGAGCAACCGGTAATAAGAATCGACTTGTTCACACTTAATCCTTTATTAGAGTCTCTATCGCTCTAGGGTAAAGAATTAGTCTTGATGTTGTAACAAGTTTTTTAGTGCTGGCTCGATTCTTGAGTAACTAAAGATGAATCCCATCTCAGTGAGTTTCTTCGGCTTGGAGCGAATGCTGTCAAATAGCAAACAAGATGATTCCCCCATGAGAATCGACATTGCCCATTTCGGCGTGAATAAGAAATGCGGTCGGCCTAATTGTTTAGCTAACGTGCTGCTGAACAGTTTGTTGGTCACAGGGTGAGGTGCACACATATTGAATTCCCCTTGAGCGTGAGGGATAGACAATAAGTGGTTGATGGCTCTCACCATATCGAGAATGTGAATCCATGGCATGTACTGCTCACCTGAACCTAGTGGGCCACCGACGCCGAGTTTATAGGGCAATAACATCTTCTTGAGTGCGCCGCCATTCTCGCCAAGTACAACCCCTGTTCGTAGTAGTATCACGCGTGTGCTTTCTGATTGTGCTCTTTTGGCTATCTCTTCCCAGTGGGCACAGACTTTATGAGGAAAGCTTTCATCTTCTACTTGCAGCGACTCGTCAAACGGATGCTGTTGTTGATCGCCATAGTAACCCACGGCTGAACCGCTAATAAAAGCGTGTGGCGGGTTGCTACTGGCATGAATTAATTCGACCAGCTTTTCAGTGATGTGCCAGCGACTGTTACAGATCCTCTCTTTTTGCTCTGTACTCCAACGCTTATCGGCAATCGGTTCACCTGCAAGGTTGACCACCACATCAAAGTCATTGAGATCACTGAGCTCATCAAGGGATTGAATGTAATGAAGGTTGTTCTGGTTGAGGTGATTTAGGTTTTGCTTCGCATTTTCAGGACTCCGCGTCAGCAGTGTCACGTCGTCAGTGTTCCAACTCTTGACCAATTCAGAGCCAATAAATCCAGTACCACCTGTTAACAATATCTTCATACCAATCTCCCTATTAAACATAATTATAGACATGGCTTGTTTTTAGTCGCCAATCAATACGAAAAAATCACTATAACGATCATAAGGTTTCAATCGTGTGATGCCCAAATTACGCCTTTTTCAATTTACAAAGGAGTGAAATTAAATTCATCAAGTCAGGATGTGTACCGTTATCACACTTATGCACTTTACTCGGATATGTTACCAACTGCGTAATATTTGTCACATAAGCAATGATAAGGATTTGCCATGATTATTATTAATTCATAACCAGCGACAAGGAATTGCGATGACGGCGGTGCTTGCTTTGTTTCGATCCATGTTAGGTAGCCTGAGGGATCTATTGCCAATCGTGGCGGTAATCGCTTTCTTCCAGCTTGCTGTCTTACAAGAGCCACTTCCTCATCTTTTATCTATTCTAACCGGATTAGTGCTCGTCGTTTTTGGACTCACCTTCTTTATCTTTGGCCTTGAAATGGGGCTGTTTCCAATTGGCGAATCGATGGCTCAAGCATTTGCCAGAAAGGGGAGTGTGTTTTGGTTATTGATCTTCGCTTTTTGTTTGGGTTTTGGTACCACCATAGCCGAGCCAGCGTTAACCGCAGTCGCTGCCGAAGCCGCAGAAGTGGCAGCTGAGGGAGGTGTAATCCCCAATACGTTAGATGAAATGGAGCAGTATGCCGATGGCCTGCGCTTTACTGTGGCACTGTCAGTCGGTATCGCTATTTTACTCGGTGTGCTGAGAATCTTAAAAGGCTGGCCAATCCAGTACATGATCATCGGTGGATATATTGGAGTGGTGGTGCTCACTGCATTTGCTCCGGAAAACATCATTGGAATTGCGTATGACTCTGGTGGAGTAACGACATCGACGATCACCGTCCCATTAGTGACTGCATTAGGGGTGGGTTTAGCCTCGGCAATTAAAGGGCGTAATCCGATGATAGATGGTTTTGGGTTGATCGCGTTTGCTTCGTTGCTGCCGATGATGTTTGTCATGGTGTACGGGATGGTGGTGACATGATCAGTGTTCAACAATTTATCGACACCTTTCTCGGCACTGTGATGGATGTGATCCCGATTGCGGTCATCATATTCGGTTTTCAGTTGGCGGTATTACGAAAGCCAGTCAATAACCTAGCCAAAGTGCTCATCGGTTTCTTCTACGTCATCCTAGGTTTATCTCTATTCTTGATGGGGTTGGAGCTCGCGTTGTTTCCTTTGGGGGAGACGATGGCAATGCAACTCACCGAACCAAGCTTTTTGACTGAGTTTAAGATCAGTTCTGGTCTTGCTTTGGCTTGGTTTGATTATTATTGGGTTTACCTTTTTGCGTTTTGTATTGGTTTCAGCACCACGATAGCCGAGCCTTCTTTGATCGCAGTGGCGATTAAGGCGAACCAAGTTTCCGGTGGCAGTATTAGCGTCAATGGGCTGAGGATCGCCGTGGCATTGGGCGTTGCTATCGGTATCTCACTGGGTAGCTACCGTATCGTTGCGGGTGACCCGATCCATTACTACATCATTTTTGGTTATGTCGTTGTGGTCATTCAAACCTTTTACGCCCCAAAACTCATTATTCCATTGGCCTACGATTCGGGTGGCGTAACTACATCAACGGTGACAGTCCCTTTAGTGACGGCGCTCGGGCTTGGACTCGCTTCAACCGTACCAGGAAGAAACCCTGTCATTGATGGCTTTGGGTTGATTGCCTTTGCCAGCTTATTTCCCATCATTTCAGTGATGGGTTATGCCCAAATAACACAATGGTTAAACCGTTTACACACCTCTAAGGAGAGCAAAGATGCGCTTTAAACTTATCTTAGCGTTTGTAGAAGAGAGCAAGACCGACACTGTGCTCGATGCCGCGCGTGATGCGGGCGCGACTGGAGCAACGGTGATTAACAA
This sequence comes from Vibrio sp. 1CM8B, assembly GCF_023161685.1. Taxonomy (NCBI): domain Bacteria; kingdom Pseudomonadati; phylum Pseudomonadota; class Gammaproteobacteria; order Vibrionales; family Vibrionaceae; genus Vibrio; species Vibrio sp. 1CM8B. Next base: position 174,903 of record NZ_JALNTU010000002.1, on the reverse strand, counting down.
TGCCAGAGGGCAGGGTTTAAACCAAAAAACCACCTTCTTCGGCTTAACGTTAGAGGTGCAAAAAGATGTGTTGCTGTTTGTGGTTGAGGAACACTTAGCTAGGCATATTCTTGAAACTATTGGTGAGGTCGGTGAGTTTGACCAAGAGTCAGGACAAGGTATAGCGGTGCAGATCGATATCGAAGACGCAGTCGGGGTAGCGCATCAAGTCGAGACATTAACTAAGGTTGTGGAGGATGAGTTATGAGTACCAGTGAAAAAATCCGAGTAGGTGATGTCATGGCCAATACGTACGTGATTATCGATGGGCTAACCACTGTGTTAGAAGCGATAGAGATGGCGAAGAAGCACAAAGTGAAAGCAATTATTGTCGATAAGCGCCACGAAGATGACGAATACGGCATCGTATTGATGAATGACATTGCCAAGAAAGTACTGGCTAAGAACCGATCTCCGAAGCGAACTAATGTTTATGAGATCATGACCAAGCCAGCGCTAAGCGTGTCTGCTGAGATGAACGTAAAGTATTGCGCTCGCCTGTTTGAACGCTTTGGTATCAGTCGTGCGCCAGTAGTTCATGATAACAAGATAGTCGGTATGGTTAGTTACAATAATATCGTGATCAACGGTATGGTGAGAGATGACGTGTAGCATTTAGATACGTACAATAGGCTCATAAATTTTATGGAGAAGTACGTGTGAAATTATTTTTTGCTTCAGACCTACACGGTTCGCTGCCAGCAACAGAAAAGGTATTAGAACTCTACCAAGCGTCTGGTGCGCAATATTTAGTTCTATTGGGTGACATTCTGAATCATGGACCAAGAAATCCGATTCCAGAAGGATACAATCCGCCGGCGGTTGCAGATAAGTTGAATGCGTTTTCTCAAGAGATCATTGCCGTTCGCGGTAACTGCGATAGCGAAGTGGATCAGATGCTGTTGTCTTTTCCAATGATGATGGATTACTCGTGGGTGCTATTAGAATCAGGTCAACGTATCTTCCTAACGCATGGCCATTTGTACAACACCAATAAACGCCCTGCGCTGAAGGCGGGCGATATCATTGCACACGGTCATACCCATATTCCTGTCGCCGAATACCAAGATGACATCTTTATCTTTAATCCTAGCTCGGTGACATTCCCACGAGAGGGACACGCGGCGAGCTATGGCATCTATGAAAACAATACCTTCAAAGTCATTAGCCTTGAAGGTGATGTTCTCGTGAGTGGTCAGCTTTAAATCATTGGATCGGCTGTGAAAGGCTTATTTTGAGTCTACGTGGCCGAGATCTCTGTCTGGAGCAATGATGTTTCGCACTCTTTGCTTCAGAACTTTCGCCTCTGGAAAACCGTTATCTGCTTTTCTTTCCCAAATCTGCACACCATTACAAAAGATTTCGAACCTGCCTCCGGTGTCTGGGTGTAAGCTCACTTGTTCAACTTCTTCGCTGAAGGTATGCAGTAGCTCTTGGCATAACCAACTAGAGCGAAGCATCCAGTTGCATTGACGGCAATAGTGTATGGCGATTGTGGCTTTTGCTGTTGTTTCTTTCGCTGGCGCTAGATTGGGTTGTTCCGTCTTCATGGTTAATCCTTAAAATGCTACATCCGTAATTTGATACCAACGGCTAACAAAAAAGGGGCTTCATGCCCCTTTTTCTATTGGTTTTCCGTGTCATGGTATTCAGCTATTCATAAACAGTAAATAGCGGTCCAATCTTAGTTTGAAAACAATACGGTAGAGCCATGATTTAAGCTAGTCAGTAGCAGTGCCTTCGGGTTAACGATGTCTATGCGGCGGCTTTGCTCTGCGTCCATCTTAATGACTTGAGTGATAAGCTCTAGCTGTTCTTCTGAAAAGTCTTGGCGCTGAGCCGAAGTCACATCTTTAAACTCCGTTGGCGAAACCAGTAAGTAGTTATCGTTAATATCCCACTGACCCGTTTCAGAGATGTTGATGACATTCGCAGGCTCAGTTTGATTACCGTAAAGTCTAACCACTGACATTCTTAAATATGTACCATTTGGTAGGTATTTCGCATTCGATGATAGTTCAACTCTACGAAGTGGGCCGATTGAGTCAGCTTGCTTGTTATCACTAATCAGCGTCACCATTTTCGATTGCCATTCATGCTGAGTGAGCAAGCGCTCTACTTTTGCATCGCTGCCCCAATATAACCAACCACTCAAGAATGCAGATAGAACCAGTAAAATAATCGATACTTTTAATTTCATGTTACTGACCACCGTTACAAATGTCGTTTAGATCCGACTGATTTGCGTAAATTCTTAGAGTTACATTTTCGCTCGAGTAATCTTGCGGATGAATGTAGTTGAGGGCAAGGTTGTTAGTTTGTCCACCTGTTGCAATCACTTCAGTCGGCTTTAGCATGCCAGTGTGATTCGTGTTGTAACGTAATACACACTTTTCTATCGCTGGCAGCCAACTGCTGAGGTCTGGGTGGTTAACCGGTGATTGAACCTTTACGCCATCGACTTCAGCCAATGTTTTGAACTCAGACTCTGCTGGGTTGGTAAACGTTAAAACGAGAATCGGCATGATGAAAGCGGCAAGCAGCAACCAAAATGTTAGCCATTTATTGGTGCTTTTAGTCGGAGCCACAACAGGCGCTGTTACTGGTTCTACTTCTACCTTGTTCTCTTGAACTTTTGCAATTGGCTCAGGTTCAACCGTTTCAGTGATCGCATCTTCAGTCGCTGCAGGCGTTGCAAACGTTAGGATAGGCTCTACGTCATTTTCTGCAATTTCAGCGGCTACTGGCTGATCATTTGATGATAGTGGGGCAGAGCGCTCAACGGTCGCAATAAATTGGTAACCGCGCTTAGGTACTGTCTTTACGAATTCAGGAGATTTAGTCGAGTCTTTGAGCATTTTTCTCAGCGTCGATACGGCTTGCGTCAAGCTTGAGTCATCCACCTCAAAACCTTGGTCTCGCCAAACATACTCGTGCAACTCATTGCGAGTGATAACTTCATTGGGTCTTTCTGACAGCATCAGGAGAATGCGGCTTTCATTGCTACCAAGACGTACGACTTCACCGTCGCTCATTTGATCAACAAGTGAATTGCTGTTTGGGTCGAATACGAACCGCTGTGCGAGAATAAACTTTGTGCCGATATTGCTCATTGAATTCTTCTATTTTGGGTTGTTTTGGGTGCGAAATAGACAAATCTCAGGTGAAGTTCCGTTAATTCTTCACCAAATCATGGCTTCTTTTATGTTCTTTTATATTTATCAGACTCAAGGATAATAAAAACAGATCAAAAAAACAGTGTTTTTATGATTTTTGACCTTGAATTTACATTTGTCATCCTCATGTTAATGAACAGAAGAGTGGCATCAAGTGTTACGCCCCTATGGTTATTCAACATAAAGTATAGATGTTTTGGAGTAAAAATGAGCGAAACGGCAACGCAAAATAAAGAGACTCGTGGCTTTCAATCTGAAGTAAAACAACTACTTCATCTAATGATTCACTCACTGTATTCAAATAAAGAAATCTTTCTACGTGAGCTGATCTCTAACGCATCTGACGCGGCTGATAAGCTTCGTTTTCAAGCTCTATCGAACGGTGACCTTTACCAAGGTGATGCAGATCTAGGTGTAAAACTTTCATTCAACGCGGAAGCAAACACGTTAACCATTTCTGATAACGGTATCGGCATGAGCCGCGACAACGTTATTGAGCATTTAGGTACAATTGCTAAGTCAGGCACTGCCGACTTTTTCTCAAAGCTGTCTGAAGACCAAAGCAAAGATTCTCAACTGATTGGTCAATTTGGTGTGGGTTTCTATTCTGCATTCATCGTCGCAGACGCGGTAACGGTTCGCACACGTGCAGCTGGCCTGCCGAACAATGAAGCCGTTCAGTGGCACTCTGCAGGTGAAGGCGATTACACAATCGAAGACATCACTAAAGAGTCTCGTGGTACTGACATTATTCTTCATATGCGTGAAGACGGTAAAGAGTTCTTAAATGAGTGGCGTCTGCGTGAAGTGATTGGTAAATATTCTGACCACATCGGCATTCCTGTTTCTATCTTCACAGCAGTGAAAGATGACGAAGGTAAAGACACCGAAGAGAAGCATTGGGAACAGATCAACAAGGCGCAAGCGCTTTGGACTCGTAACAAGTCTGATATCGAGAAAGAAGAGTACCAAGAGTTTTACAAACACGTATCTCACGACTTTGCTGATCCACTAACCTGGAGCCACAACAAGGTTGAAGGTAAGAACGATTACACAAGCCTGCTTTACATCCCAGCGAAAGCACCTTGGGACATGATGAACCGTGACCACAAGAGTGGCTTGAAACTTTACGTGCAGCGTGTATTCATCATGGATGACGCAGAGCAGTTTATGCCATCTTACATGCGTTTCGTTCGCGGTCTGATTGACTCAAACGATCTGCCATTGAACGTGTCTCGTGAAATCCTGCAAGACAACAAGGTAACTCAGTCTCTTCGTGGCGCATGTACCAAGCGTGTACTGACTATGCTTGAGCGCATGGCAAAGAATGACAATGATAAGTACCTAGAGTTTTGGAAAGAGTTCGGCCTAGTATTGAAAGAAGGCCCAGCTGAAGACATAGCGAACAAAGAGAAGATCGCTGGTCTACTTCGTTTCTCGTCAACGGAAGTGGATTCTGCTGAACAAACCATCAGCCTAGAATCTTACGTTGAGCGTATGAAAGAAGGCCAAGATAAGATTTACTACCTAACAGCAGATAGCTACGCTGCCGCTAAGAACAGCCCACACTTGGAGCAGTTCAAAGCTAAAGGTATTGAAGTGGTTCTAATGTACGATCGTATTGATGAATACGTGATGAATTACCTGACTGACTTCGACGGTAAACAGTTCCAATCGATCACTAAAGCGGGCTTAGACCTAAGCAAGTTTGAAGGTGAAGAAGAGAAAGAGAAGCAGAAAGAGACAGAAGAAGAGTTCAAATCTGTTGTTGAGCGTACTCAATCTTACCTAGGTGGTCGTGTTAAAGAAGTTCGCACGACATTCAAGTTAGCAACAACACCGGCTGTTGTTGTAACTGACGACTTTGAAATGGGTACGCAAATGGCTAAGCTTCTTGAAGCTGCGGGTCAAGCTGCACCTGAAGTGAAGTACATCTTTGAGATCAACCCTGAGCACGCTCTGGTTAAACAGATGGCCGATGAAGCAGACGAGCAAGCGTTTGGTCGCTGGGTTGAGTTGCTACTTGGACAAGCGATGCTGGCTGAAAAGGGCTCAATGGAAGATCCGTCACAATTCTTGGGTGCAATCAACGAGCTACTGACAAAGCGTTAGTCTTTCGACTTTAGGTTAAGCCAAAAATTGTAATAAAAAGCTCGCAAATGCGGGCTTTTTTTATGAACGTCGCTGAAAATCTATTAAACGTGGTCAACGTCACCGTTATCGTCACAACAAATGTTGTCGATACATTCTTTAGTCGTAAATTCAGCCTAATTGAATATTAATGTGATAGAATGCTCGACCTAATCAGCTGGAGCTAGGAACTAATTCCTTCCAGTTGTATGATTTTTAAACGTTATACCGAAACTTACCGTTTTGCTTCTGTTTACAGTTTTGCTTAACCTCAGCTGTTACCTAACTTTTCCTGTTTATCTTAAATATGAACGAGGAAGGTGGGATAGTGAGCTTCGGTATAAATCATAATTTTATAAGAGGATTAAACATGCGCATCATTCTTCTAGGTGCTCCTGGCGCGGGTAAAGGTACTCAAGCTAACTTCATCATGAACAAATTTGGTATCCCTCAAATTTCAACTGGTGACATGCTACGTGCTGCTATCAAAGCGGGTACTGAGCTTGGTAAGCAAGCAAAATCAGTAATCGACGCTGGTCAGCTAGTTTCTGATGAAATTATCCTTGGTCTTATCAAAGAGCGTATCGCTCAAGATGACTGTGAGAAAGGTTTCCTACTAGACGGTTTCCCACGCACAATCCCACAAGCTGATGGCCTAAAAGAAATGGGCATCGCTGTTGATTACGTTGTTGAATTCGACGTAGCTGACGATGTGATTGTTGAGCGTATGGCTGGTCGTCGTGCTCACCTTCCTTCAGGCCGTACATACCACACTGTGTACAACCCGCCTAAAGAAGAAGGTAAAGATGACGTAACTGGCGAAGAGCTAGTTGTACGTGATGACGACAAAGAAGAAACCGTTCGTGCACGTCTAGGCGTATACCACGATCAAACAGCTCCGCTGATCTCTTACTACGGTAAAGAAGCTGAAGCAGGCAACACTCAGTACCTTAAGTTTGACGGTACTAAGCAAGTTGCTGAAGTTAGTGCAGAACTTGAGAAAGCACTAGCATAATTGGCTAACAGCCAGTTTTAGAATTTGATATATTGGAAGCGACCTTAAGGGTCGCTTTTTTTGTTTCAATTTTTAGTACGATACCAATCTAGATAATTCGATTACACACCATTCAAGATGAAACCGTTTTTGATGAAGGTGGCTCACAATCGAGTGTAGATGTTGCGATATCCCATTTAAAGAATGATTATTCAGACATTTAGTGGGAAGCAATGATCTTAAACTTATGCAGATTAGTATATTACTTTCCAGAAAATCAAATATTGGTCTCAGGTATCTATGGAAAATAATAAAAAGCAGGGCGTTTTATTGGTGAACTTAGGTACGCCAGATTCTGCGACCCCAGCTGGCGTTCGTCGATTTTTGAGTGAGTTCTTGCACGACAAACGAGTAGTGAACCTAACTCGTTGGCTTTGGTGTCCGATTCTGCATGGGGTGATTCTTCCTATTCGTTCGCCTAAGGTCGCGAAGCTATATCAGTCGGTTTGGATGGATGATGGCTCACCTTTGCTCGTTTACTCGCAGAGACAAGCGGAAAAGCTAGAGAAAAAATTAGATATGCCGGTTGCGTTGGGAATGACCTATGGTAACCCAAGCCTTAAGATGGGCGTCGAGAAACTGATGGACCAGGGCGTAGAAGATATCATTGTACTGCCTTTGTACCCTCAGTACTCAGGCACAACGACAGCGGCTGTTTCTGATGGCTTAACCAAAGCTTTTAAGCAGATGCCTGTAATTCCAAGCTATCGCTTTATTCGTGATTACTACTCACATCCGAGCTATGCCAAAGCACTGGCTGAAAGCGTTCGCAGTCATTGGGATCAAAATGGCAGAGCCGATCACTTGGTTTGTTCGTTCCACGGCATTCCGAAGCGCTTAGCTGATGAAGGCGATATCTACCCACAGCACTGTGAAGCAACGACAAAACTGCTTGCATCAGAGCTAGGTTTATCTGAAGAAGACATCACCATGACCTACCAATCGCGATTTGGTCGAGAAGAGTGGTTGAAGCCATACACTGACGAGACACTTGAATCACTGCCAAGCAAAGGTATCAAGAAGATCGACATCATGGCACCTGCATTTTCGGTTGACTGTTTGGAAACGTTGGAAGAGATTTCAGACCAGTGTAAAGAGACTTTCATTGACGCTGGTGGTTCGGACTTTAGCTACATTATGTGTTTGAACGACAGAGACTCGCACATCGATATGATGGCAGAGTTAGTCGCTCTATATCGCTAACAGCTGCTGAGCCTTGATTACGTCTTATCGCATAAATAACAAAAGGGCTGCTCATTGAGCAGCCCTTTTTGAACTTGAAGTTTCTTCTTGAAATAGCTCTAGATATTAAGCAACAGACGTTTCTGCTGTCTCAGCTTTTGGCTCTGCTTCAAGCGTCATGTTGGTTTCTACACCATGCATCCAGGATACAAGCTTACCAGCACAAAGAAGCAATAATACGCCACTAATTGTTGCTGTAATCGCGATACCACCAAAGATAGACATCGCGCCAAGCTCACCAACGTGAGAACCCACTAGGCCTGCTACGTAGTTTGCAACCGCATTGAAGCCAAACCAAGCACCCATCATTAGTGATGCTAAACGAAGTGGAGCTAGCTTAGTGACCAACGACAGGCCAATAGGAGATAGACAAAGCTCACCAAGGGTATGGAAGAAGAAAGCACCGACTAACCATAGCATTGATGTTTTCACTGTTAGGTCGCCGCCTTGTTCCATTACCGCGCCCATCATGCATACAAAGCCAAGTGCTAAGAAGAACAATGCCATTGCAAACTTAACAGGAGAGTTGGGTTCACGCTTACCCAATTTCACCCAAAACGCGGCAATGATTGGAGCAAGTGTAATGATGAAGAATGGGTTCAAAGATTGGAACCACGCAGCAGGAACTTCAAAGCCACCAATCATACGGTCAGTATATTGTTGAGTGTAGATGTTCATTAGGCCGCCAGCTTGTTCAAAGCCCGCCCAGAATACAATCACGAACAGACCCATGATAAGAATCACTTTTAGTCTGTCGAACTCTTCTTTGGTCAGTGGCGCTTTTTCTTTAGATTTGTTCAGTGCTTTCGCTCGAGCAGCAGCAGGCACAGAACCGATGTTGCCTAACCAAGACTGAGCCATTGTCACTTGCATGATCAAGCTAATAACCATACCAATACCAGCGGCTAGGAAACCTGCTTTCCAACCAAATGAGTCGACAGCAGCGCCTGAAATTAAGCCACCAAGAAGTGCACCTAAGTTGATGCCCATGTAGAAAATGGTGAAAGCACCGTCGCGGCGGTTATCGCCTTCTTGGTACAGGTCGCCAACCATGGTTGAGATGTTCGGTTTAAACATACCGTTACCACTGATTAGCAGTGCTAAACCAAGGTACAGCGCGTTCACTTGGTCTAAACCGATGAAGCCGTTAGGTAGAGCCAGTGTAAATTGGCCAAGTGCCATTAATACACCGCCAATCAGAATTGATTTACGCTGACCCAGGTAGTTATCGGCAATCCAGCCACCAATTAATGGTGTGATGTAGACTAAGCCGGTGTAAATACCGTAGAGATCGAGTGCGTCTTTCGTTGACCAACCCAGTCCACCGTTGAGGGTAGTGTCAGTCAAAAATAAGACAAGGATGGCACGCATCGCATAGTACGAGAAACGTTCCCATAGCTCTGTGCTAAAAAGTAGAAATAGGCCTCTAGGGTGGCCAAAGATGTTGTGGTTGCTTGGCATAAGTTTTACTAATTTTAGGTATTAAAAGATTTTATAGTCATTCATGTATACACAGTGGGATAAAAGTCTGCAATAGACGTATTTTATGGTCACGACAACTTGGTTTGTGTAAGATGTTGATATTAAAGAGATTTGCTTTTAATGTTGCCCATTTTAGATGTGCTGCAAACTAATTTTCCAGATTTGAGCTGGTTGGTTAATAACCTTTATTAAATCTGTGTCGAATGAAAATCTTTAGACACATTACTTTGGTGAATTGTTTTGATATTAAATAGGATGCTATACTTATTGTGTGGGACATACATATGCTTACAACAATGAGTCTTTTGATCTCTAAATGATCTCTGTACAATGCTTAACCACTCCGACACCTATAACTTTTTGTTGATAAATTGGTCTGCTACGCATTATTTTTCGTTAGCAACGATTCATTTTATTAATGGTGATTTAACCGTTTTAGGCATGTGGTAAAATATCTAAAAATATAAAATGGCTAGTTAAATGAAACGTTGGTATTTGCTTTACTGTAAGCGTGGTGATCAAAAACGCGCTCAGCAGCACTTAGAGAATCAGGGGGTAGAGTGCTTTTACCCTCAAATAGAAGTCAAAAAGGTGGTGAGAGGGAAAGAAAAGCAGGTCAAAGAACCGCTGTTTCCGTCTTACATCTTTGTTCGCTTCGATTATGAGCAAGGTCCTAGCTTCACGACCGTTCGTTCAACACGTGGCGTTGTGGACTTTATTAAGTTCGGTTCACTGCCGCACGAGGTCCAAGGAGACTTGGTGTTTGAACTTAAAGAGTTTGAGAAGTGCTGCAGTAACGAAGTGGAAGATTGTTGTGTTGAGTTTGAATCTGGACAGGTAGTTAAGATTCAGAGTGGCCAATTTGCTGGGGTTGAAGCTATTTTCGATCAGAAAGACGGTGAGGCTCGATCGATTATGCTGGTGAAAATGATCAGCCAAGTCGTTCCAATCAGTATTGAGAACAAAGCACTACAAGCTCGCGCATAACTGCAGTAATAAAAATAGGCTTAAAACAAAAGGCGCATAATGCGCCTTTTTTAGTCTTTAGGATTTGTTCAAAACGCTCTAAGCGTTGTAAGCATCGTTGTGAACGGCTTGTACTGCACGGCCTGATGGGTCGACACAGTTTTTGAATGACTCATCCCACTCAATCGCTTTCGCTGATGAACAAGCAACTGAAGGACCACCAGGTACACACTCTGCCGCAGATTCTAGAGGGAATAGCTCCTCAAAGATTTCACGGTAAGCATAACCTTCTTTGGTTGTGGGCGTGTTGTAAGGGAAACGGAACTTAGCAGCTTCCATTTGTTGATCCGTTACTTTTGCTTCAGCCGTTGCTTTCAATGTATCAATCCAATCGTAGCCAACACCATCAGAGAACTGCTCTTTTTGACGCCATGCGATTGAATCTGGTAGGTAGTCTTCAAAACACTCACGCAGGATGTGTTTCTCCATTTTACCGTTACCACACATCTTATCTTCAGGGTTTAGACGCATTGCGACATCGATGAACTCTTTATCCAAGAATGGTACACGGCCTTCAACACCCCATGCCGCTAGTGATTTGTTTGCACGAGCACAGTCGAACATGCTTAGAGCAAGTAGCTTACGTACTGTCTCTTCGTGGAACTCTTTCGCGTTTGGAGCTTTATGGAAGTACAGGTAACCACCAAAGATCTCATCAGCACCTTCGCCAGACAATACCATTTTGATACCCATTGCTTTGATCTTACGAGCAAGCAAGTACATTGGCGTTGATGCACGAATCGTCGTTACATCGTAAGTCTCGATGTGGTAGATAACATCGCGGATGGCATCTAAGCCTTCCTGAATAGTGTAAGTCATCTCGTGGTGCACGGTACCGATCTTGTCCGCAACTTCACGAGCAGCGATAAGATCTGGTGCGCCTTCAAGGCCAACAGCGAATGAGTGCAGTTGTGGCCACCAAGCTTCAGATTGCTCATCATCTTCGATACGCATTGCCGCAAAGCGTTTAGCGACCGCTGAAGTAATTGATGAATCAAGGCCACCAGATAGAAGTACACCGTAAGGAACGTCAGTCATTAGTTGGCGTTTAACAGCTGCTTCTAGTGCTTCAGTCAGTTCTTCTTTGCTTGTGCTGTTGCCTTGTACCGCAGCGTACTCGTTCCAATCGCGGATGTAGTAGCGTTGAGGTTCCGCATCTTTCGAAGAGTAGAAGCTACCAGGAGGGAATTCACTGATCGTCTTACATACTTCAACCAATGCTTTCATCTCTGAAGCAACGTAGTAGTTACCGTGCTCATCGTAACCTTGGTAAAGCGGGATGATACCAATATGGTCGCGGCCCACTAGGTATTCGTCTTTCTCTTCATCGTATAAAACGAAGGCGAAAATACCGTTAAGCTCTTCTAGAAGGTCTGCACCCATCTCTTGGTATAGCGCTAGGATAACTTCACAGTCAGAATCAGTCTGGAACTGGTACTTATCTTCATAGCGTGCGCGAAGTTCTTTGTGGTTATAAATTTCACCGTTCACTGCAAGAATGTGCTTTTTGTCTTGGCTGTATAGTGGTTGAGCACCACTGTTCAAGCCAACAATAGCAAGACGTTCATGAGCAAGGATTGCTTTTTCACCAGCATAGATACCAGACCAGTCCGGACCACGGTGACGAAGCTTCTTAGACATTTCTAAAGCAATAGGGCGAAGTGCTGCGGCATCACTTTTAATGTCGAGAATGCCAAATACTGAACACATAGAACTTCCTTTTAAATAATTTCCAAATCAACTGCATTCAATTTGCCATTCTGGCTAAAAAAAGCAACCGGATGTGAGCAAAAAAATAATATAAAGGGTGTTCTGTTAGAAAATATCTAATTTTTATGTGCTTTTGGTGTGTGATGTTTAATTGCGGTTGGTTTTTTAAACAAAAACCTCTCAAAAGTGCGAAAAATAGTCAGTTTTGAGAGGTTTAGTTGAACACGGTCTAATACTAGATTTTATTGATATTTGGATTTAACTGTTCGCAAACGTGGCGAGCAAAACCACTACCAGCCTCGCTGTAAATGTTAAATGCCGCATCAACGCCATTCTCTTTCAGTGTTTCGAGTTGATCTGGATATTCAGCAATAGCCGCAATTTGGCCTTTAAAGTTACGTGACTTCAATTGCTCTAAAGCGGTTTGATTACCTTGGTGGTGAGGCATAGCCAGGATCACTAGCTTTACGTTTGCTGTATCTAGAATTCGTTCCCAGAAATCCGGGTCAGTCGCGTCACCAGAGATCACGTTCCTGCCATGGCTTCTGTGATTGTGCGCGGCTTCTTCGCGAACTTCAACACCTAGGCTGACTTTGCCATAGCGAGTGCGTAATTCGTCATAAGCACCAGTACCAATTCGTCCCATACCAAGAATCAGCACTTGGGCCCGACCTGGGTCAATTCGCTTATCACGTCGGTGAAGCTTTTCTGACGCATGCTCTTTTAGCCATTTACCTGACTGCTGATAAAGCTTGTGACCAGCTCGGTTTAAAGGTGCTGCGATTAAGAACGACAGTGAAACAGCAATTGCCACAGCCACCAAGATGTCACCTGACATCCAGCCCATCTTGAAGGCGAGACCACCAACGATGAGGCCAAACTCGCTATAGTTAAACAGTGATAGCGAGGCAAGTAGAGACGTTCGAACACGGAACTTGAAGCGGTTGAGTACCAAGAAGTAGAGAACACCTTTCACTGGCAGCATCAGCAAGAACAAGATTGCGAGCATAAAGCCTTGAATGGTTGGTTGCTCTGACAAACCAATGTTCAAGAAGAAACAGACAAGGAAAAGTTCTTTAAGGTTAAACAGCGACTTTGATAATTCTGAGGCTTTTGGGTGGCCAGCAAGTAACATACCTAAAACAAGAGCCCCCAAGTCTGGTTTCACACCAACCAAATGGAATAAACCAGCACCGACGACTAATGCGAAGAAGATGCCGGAAAGAACCAGCATCTCACCGTGACCAACCCAATCGAGCACTTTGTAGAACAGTGGGCGTAATAAGGGTAGGGCAAACAGAGCAATCGCATACCACTCAGGTATTTTGCCCGTAGAAGCCGTTAAGAATACTACGGCGAAGATATCCTGCATGACCAAGATACCAATCGCTAACGTTCCGTAGGTCGCATTCATTTCGCCTTTCTCTTGCAGAGTCTTAACCGCAAATACGGTACTAGAGAATGAAAGAGCAAAACCGAGCAGAACGATCTGTTCTACCGACATGGCAGCTAGCGATGAAATACCTAAGAACTTAAAGCCAAACAGGGCGACGGCGAAAAACAGAGTGGATAAAAGGTTGTGGATTGTCGCGCCAGCCCAGATCTCTTTAGAGAGTAGGGTTTTGATATCGAGCTTTAAGCCGATAGTAAATAGAAGCAGCGTGACACCAAGGTCAGCTAAAGTAATGATGGTGTCATTGGTTTCAAAGCCAAAGGCAAAAAGCCCAAAGCCTGCAACCAAAAAACCAACTAATGGGGGAAGGTGACACTTTAAAGCAATAAATCCTGCGATAAACGCAGTGGATATTAATATAAGTTCCATAACTTGTTGTTGTAGTTCCCTAGCTTAAAAAAACGGGCCGTGTTTATACAAACACGGCCCGCGGAAAATCAGAATTGTTTTTCTCTAGTCTTCGAGAAGCTTCTGCAGTAACACGCCGTTGAGCATAGCGCGCTTAATCATGGCAAAAGCTCCCATCGTAGGATGTTTATCGATCTGTGATGCTACAATAGGCAAGCCGCTATGGAAAGTCGTTAACGACTGATTCTCTACATTGCGCTTAATTGCAGGGAAAACAATCTCTTGTGCCTTGGTAATATCACCAGCAATGATCACTTTTTGAGGGTTAAATAAGTTAATCGTCATCGCGATAGCCTTACCTAACTGGTTTCCTACTCGAACTAAGCTTTGCTTGGCTAGCTCATCACCATTAATCGCGTGGTCACAAACATCTTGAATCGTAATATGCTCAAGCTCTGTTAAAGAAGACTCATAGCCTTGTTTAATCAGCTTCTGCACGCGTTCAACGATAGCTGGGTTTGCCGCTACGGTTTCAAGACAGCCGAAGTTACCACATTGGCATTGCTCGCCTAGCGGATCAATTTGGATATGACCAATTTCACCCACATTACGGTTATGACCTAGGAACACCTGGCCATTAACGATAATACCTGCACCTGTACCACGGTGAACACTGACCAAAATAGAATCTTGGCTGTCTTTACTTGCACCGAAGTAGTGCTCTGCAAGCGCCATTCCGCGAACATCGTTACCCACAAAACAAGCGACATGGAATGTGTCGCGAATAATGTCACTTAAAGCCAGGTTATCAATATCCGTGTTTGGCATGTACTCAACAACACCAGTCGTTGGGTTAACCAAGCCTGGAAGTGTGACACCAATAGCAATCAGCTGATCGATCTTTGGTTGGTGTTCAGCAATGAAAGCCTTCAAATTATTAACCAAGCCTTGGGTAAGGTCTGACTGGTCTGAATAATTCAGGTCTTGCTGTTGGAAAGCCAACTCACGACCGCCAAGGTCATGAAGGCTTATTTGAATGTAGTCTCGACCTAAACGCACAGCGACAGAATGAAAAGGTTCTACTTCTGTGGTTAGGGAGATAGCGCGTCTACCGCCAGTAGACGCTTGCTGCGCAACCTCTTTAATTAGGCCGCGCTCTAAAAGTTGGCGGGTAATTTTTGTAACACTTGCCGGTGCGAGTTGGCTTACATCAGCCACTTGTATACGACTGATAGGCCCTTGTTGGTCTATAAGTCGGTATACCGCCGCACTGTTTAGTTGTTTAACTAAGTCTACGTTACCTATTTGTCCGCCATTCATACTTAATTGTGCTCGTATTGTCCGTTAACAACAGTCGCTTTAACGTTAAAGTCTCGGTCAAATACAGCTAGGTTTGCAACCATGCCTTTTTTGATTCGACCTAGCTTGCTTTCTACACCGATAGCCGTAGCTGGGTATAGCGTAGCCATGCGAAGAGCTTCGTCTAAAGCGATACCAGCGTGCTCAACTGTATTCTGAACTGCTTCAATCATAGTCAGAGCTGAGCCGCCCAGTGTGCCGTTTTCATCAACACACTTACCATCACGGTAATATACTTTCTTACCGACAAAAATAAAGTATTCCATGTCAGCACCTGCAGGAGCTGTGGCATCCGTCACTAATACCAACTTTTCTCCCTTGATTTTATGCGCAATTCTGATGTTTGCGTAATCAACGTGGAAACCGTCGGCAATGATCCCAGCGTAAACCTCTGGTGTGTCGTAAATCGCGCCTACAACGCCCGGTTCACGACCGACCATAGGGGTCATTGCATTGAATAGGTGAGTAGCGAACGTGATACCAGATTCAAAACCTTGGCGTGCTTCTGCGTAAGTTGCGTTGGTGTGGCCGATAGAAACCACAACGCCAGCTTTGTGCAGGCGTTCAATGTGTTCAGGGTCGTTTAACTCTGGAGCTAATGTAACTTTTGCAACAAGGTCACTGTTGCCACAGATAAGCTCAATCATTTCGTTGTCAGACTTACGAATGTGATCGACGCTATGGATGCCTTTTTTCGCAACGTTCAAGTACGGACCTTCTAGGTGCAGACCTAAAGATTGGTTTTGGTACTGGTTGTGGTACTCACGAGCTGCCGTAATAACCGCACGCATATCTTCGTCTGAAGAGGTGATAAGCGTTGGTAAGAAGCTAGTACAGCCAGATTTCAGATTTGCTTTGTGCATGATCTGCATGGTTTCTGCAGTGATCTCATCGTTAAGCATTACACCGCCACAACCGTTCAGTTGTAGGTCAATGAAACCTGGACTTAGGTTTGCTCCGTCTAGGTCGCGAACCTCGATTCCCTCTGGCAATTCAGAGATAGGACAGACTTTTTTGATCAGTTCGTTTTCGATTACAACAGCATGATCGGTTAGAACATCACTACCAGTGTAAATTTTACAGTTACTTAGCGCGTACATAGTCAGCTAATCCTTATTTCGTGAGATCTTTTAAATTCGTTCGTTACCTAAATGTGGACTTAGTTTGCGAGCATCATTTACGTAACGATTTATCTTTTATGGGCAAACGGCTTCAAAACGGGAATCGATTTAAGTTGTTGAAAAATATATGAACAATTGATTGTTATTATACATTTAGGTTCATCGATAATGATTATTCACGGTGCTCTATAAGCCCGGAGATACCATCTTTTTGCCTAATGATTAGATTTGGATTTTATCCATAAATGTTCATTTTTTTGAATGATAAAATAAGTTTTATGATCTCGCTAGCAAAAACCTCTGGATTTGGTAAAAACTGGTGATTAGGATCACAAATGGTAAGGTTTTAATTTGCGGAGCAAAATTAATTGAATACACTGAATAGGACTAAATTGAGCGACTAAAATAAGTTTCTCAAACGAATTCTAAAAAATCCTATAGGGGGAAACAACTGGTGAATATTCTAGGATATGCACAGAAGCTTGGTAAGGCGTTAATGCTACCAATCGCAACGCTTCCGATTGCGGCGCTTCTTTTACGTTTAGGTCAAGGCGATCTACTTGATATTCCATTCATGGCGCAAGCTGGTGGTGCTATCTTCGGTAACCTACCATTGCTCTTTGGTCTAGGTATCGCGATTGGTCTTTCTAAAGACGGTAACGGCGCAGCAGGTCTTGCTGGTGCAGTTGCTTACTTCGTACTAACTGCTACAGCAACGACAATTAACGCAGACGTTAACATGTCATTCTTCGGCGGTATCTTCGCAGGTATCATCGCAGGTCACTCTTACAACGCTTTCCACGCGACACGCCTTCCTGAATGGCTGGCTTTCTTTGCGGGTAAACGTTTAGTACCTATCATGGCCGGTCTATTCGCACTTGTTGCAGGTGCTGTGTCTGGTGTGGTATGGCCTGGTGTTCAATCTGGTCTAGACGCACTTGCTCATGCAGTATCAACGTCTGGCGCTATCGGCCAATTCGTTTACGGTACTCTTAACCGTGCACTTATCCCTGTAGGTCTACACCACGTATTGAACTCATACTTCTGGTTCGGTATGGGTACATGTCAAGAAATCATCGTTGCTGGTCAAGGCGCATTCGCTAACATCACTCAACTTTGTGTTGACCCAGCACTTGCTAAAACTCTAGTTGTTGGCCAAGAGCACACATTCACATTCGCTAACTCTGTAACTCCAGAAATCACTACTGTAGTTAAAGAAGTGACTGAAACTGTTAAATCTGGTGACCTACACCGTTTCTTCGGCGGCGATAAAGGCGCTGGCGTATTCATGAACGGTTTCTTCCCAGTAATGATGTTCGGTCTACCAGGTGCTGCACTTGCAATGTACCTAGCTGCTCCTGCTGAAAAACGTAGCCAAGTTGGTGGCGCACTATTCTCAGTTGCATTCTGTTCATTCCTAACAGGTATCACAGAGCCGCTAGAATTCATGTTCGTATTCCTAGCTCCTGCTCTATACGCAATGCACGCTGTATTTACAGGTCTGTCTCTAGTAGTTGCTAACATGTTTGGTACTCTGCACGGTTTCGGTTTCTCTGCTGGTCTTATCGACTTCGTATTGAACTGGGGTCTAGCAACTAAACCATTCGTACTACTACTAATCGGTCTTGGCTTCGGTGCTCTATACTTCTTCACTTTCTCTTTCGCAATCCGCGCTTTCAACTTGAAATCGCCAGGTCGTGAAGATGATGACGAAGCTGTTGCTGCTCCTGCTGGCGACGCACCAAAGGGCGACCTTGCACGTCAATACCTGAAAGCTCTAGGTGGTCACGACAACCTAACTTCAATCGACGCTTGTATCACTCGTCTACGTCTAACTCTTAAAGACCGCTCTGTTGCAGATGAAGTTGTTCTTAAGAAACTAGGTGCTAAAGGTGTGGTTAAACTAGGTGAAAACAACCTACAGGTTATCCTAGGCCCACTAGCTGAAATCGTAGCTGGCGAAATGAAAGCTATCGGTGCAGGTGAAGACCTATCTGATGTAAAACTTCCATAGTAAGGGAAGTACTTAATTAAGATGTAAAGTTACTCTTAAGTAAGTGTCAAATTGAAAGCCTCCCACATGGGAGGCTTTTTTGTGCCTGCAGTTTAAGACCAGCGAACACGGTTCGTTCTATTCTTCATCGAATAGCAGAAATAATCGCAATTAACGGACGGTTCTTATTGTGCAAAGGCTAAGAATTGTGGATGATTAGCAACAATGATCTTTCTATCTTTGACTGGCGCTATAAGCGACCGTTTTCTTGGGGACGAAAGATAACTTTCTCTGACAATACTAAATACATAGAGGTGCTATAGATGAGTGAAGCTGAGGCTCGTCCATCGAATTTCATTCGCCAAATTATTGATAAAGATTTAGCGGATGGTACACACAGTAGCGTGCATACTCGTTTCCCGCCGGAGCCAAATGGCTACCTGCACATTGGTCACGCTAAATCTATTTGCTTGAACTTTGGTATTGCTCAGGACTACCAGGGACAATGTAATCTTCGTTTCGATGATACAAACCCTGAAAAAGAAGACGTTGAATACGTTGAGTCAATTAAGAATGATGTAAGCTGGTTAGGCTTCGAATGGTCTGGTGATATTTGTTACTCATCAAACTACTTCGATACGCTTTACGCTTATGCTGTGGAATTAATTAATAAAGGCTTAGCGTATGTTGACGAGCTAAGTCCTGATCAAATCCGTGAGTACCGTGGCACACTAAAAGAGCCAGGTAAAGCGAGCCCATACCGTGACCGCAGCCCTGAAGAGAACCTTGCGTTGTTTGAAAAAATGCGTGACGGTGGCTTCGAAGAAGGTAAAGCGTGTCTACGTGCTAAGATCGACATGAGCTCTTCGTTCATGGTTATGCGCGATCCTGTTATCTACCGTGTTCGTTTTGCTCACCACCATCAAACGGCTGACAAGTGGTGCATTTACCCAATGTACGACTTTACTCACTGTATCTCTGATGCGCTGGAAGGTATTACGCACTCTATCTGTACGCTTGAGTTCCAAGATAACCGTCGTTTGTACGATTGGGTTCTAGATAACATCACGATTGATTGCCAACCTCGTCAGTACGAGTTTAGCCGCCTAAATCTTGAATACACAGTGATGTCTAAGCGTAAGCTGAACCAACTTGTGGTTGAAAACCTAGTTCAAGGTTGGGATGACCCACGTATGCCTACTATTTCTGGCCTACGTCGTCGTGGTTTTACTTCAAGCTCGATTCGTGAATTCTGTAAGCGTATTGGTGTGACTAAGCAAGAGAACATGATTGAGTTCGGTTCACTTGAATCTTGCATCCGTGATGATCTGAACGAAAATGCACCTCGTGCAATGGCTGTTCTGGATCCAGTTAAGATCGTTATCGAAAACTACGAAGCAGATACAGTAGAAACGCTAACGGTTGCAAACCACCCGAACAAGCCAGAAATGGGTACTCGTGAAGTTCCATTTACACGCGAAGTTTGGATTGAACGTGACGACTTCCGTGAAGAAGCAAACAAGAAGTACAAGCGTTTGGTTCTAGGTAAAGAAGTTCGCCTGCGTGGTGCTTACGTGATCAAAGCTGAACGTATCGAAAAAGATGCAGAAGGCAACATTACGACTATCTTCTGTTCTTACGACAATGAAACATTGGGTAAGAACCCTGCAGATGGCCGCAAAGTGAAAGGCGTTATCCACTGGGTATCTGCTGATAAAGCATTACCTGCTGAGATTCGTTTGTACGATCGTCTATTCACAGTGCCAAACCCAGCCGCTGCTGATGACTTCGCTGCAACGCTAAACCCTGAATCACTTGTTACGCTAAATGGTTTTGTTGAACCTAGCTTAGCAGAAGGTGTGGCAGAACAAGCGTACCAATTTGAACGTACAGGTTACTTCTGTGTGGATTCGAAAGACTCTAAAGCAGACGCACTAGTCTTCAACCGTACGGTTGGTCTACGTGACACTTGGGGTAAAACTGAAGCTTAATGCTTGAGTGCTTAGTTTGTTAAAAGCGACCCAATAAAAAACCGGCTTAGAGCCGGTTTTTTTGTGTCTGAATAATATGGGATAAGTATCGGAGATCGTACTTATGTAGGGCCATATAAAAAACGCCGGCCTAAGCCAGCGTTCTGTATTACTTCTTCGCTTTATGCGCGTCTGGATTGCCTTTGCAATCTCCGCTAATGCTTTTTCCGTACAAGTACAAACTGTGGTTTGTTAGTTGCACGTTGTAACGCTGAGCAATCTCTTTCTGTCTTTCTTCGATAAGATCATCAGAGAATTCGATCACTTCGCCACAATCTAAACATACAAGGTGGTCGTGGTGGTGCTGTGTAGAAAGTTCAAATACAGACTTGCCGCCTTCGAAGTGGTGACGAGTTACAATGCCAGCGTCATCGAATTGGTTAAGTACTCGATAAACGGTTGCAAGACCGATTTCTTCACCTAGGTCGATCAGCTTCTTATATAAATCTTCAGCACTAATATGTTGGCAGTCTGGCTGTTGTAATACTTCTAAAATTTTGAGCCGTGGAAGGGTCACTTTAAGACCTGCATCTTTTAGCGCTTGATTATTGTCTGACATATACTTTCCTGTTGATGATCTGCAGCAATTAACAGAATTCAATATTAATACCATTATAGTTTAGTCAGGCATAACAATAAACCACGAACTTCAAAGGGTTACTTACTGACATCACAATCTGTTTTGTAAATTGGAAGTATCTCACTTATAGTGGAGGTACGACCAGTCAAGGTGACGGTGTTTCTGATATGAACATGGAATGTTGTTATGAATAAGCAACTCGCAAAAATATATAAACCCAACATTGTAAAATTTGCTCTTAATATTTGGCCTCCCTTTTGGGGAGCGGGTATTCGAATAGCCCACATTAGCGCTGACTTTAGGGTTGTTAAGACAGTACTTAAACTACGCTGGTGGAATAAGAACGCCAATCGTACTCAATATGGCGGCAGTATCTTTTCTCTTACCGATCCCGTTTACTCATTGATGTTAATGGGAATTTTAGGTGAGCGATATTATGTTTGGGATAAAGAAGCGAGCATTAACTTCATCAAGCCGGGGCAATCGGACTTGTATGCAGATTTTGAGATAAGCCAAGGGCAGCTTGATGATATCTATCGTCAGACACAGCTCGGTGAAAAGTGTTTCCCCGAATTTATTATCCACGTGAAAGATAAGCAGGGTAATGTGGTTTCTGAAATTCAACGCACCCTCTATGTAAGAAAGAAGCCGCAATTTAGAGATGACGATGAAGCATTAGAAGCTGAGTGCTAATTAATAGATTTTAAATAGCAAAAAACCTCCCATAAGGAGGTTTTTTCATATCTACATAATGGTTATTAATTGTAACAATTAACAACCACTAGAGAATTAGTCTTCTAGCTCTGCTAGGCACATCTCTTCGTGGATTTGTTTAACCCAGTTAGATACTCGCTCATCAGTTAGCTCAGGTTGACGGTCTTCATCGATACATAGACCAACGAATTGGCTGTCATCGCCTTCAACTAAACCTTTCGATGCTTCGAATTCGTAGCCTTCAGTTGATGTGTGACCTAGGATAGTACCGCCTTTCGCTTCAACGATGTCACGGATAGTACCCATAGCATCACAGAAGTATTCTGCGTAATCTTCTTGGTCGCCACAACCAAAGATAGCAACAAGCTTAGTTGAGAAATCAATAGCTTCTAGCTCTGGGAAAAAGTCATCCCAATCACATTGTGCTTCGCCGTAGTACCACGTAGGGATACCAAGCAGCAGTAGATCGAAGTTATCGATATCTTCTTTGCTGCTTTTTGCAATGTCTTGAACGTGAACGAGCTGTTTGCTCAATTGCTTTTGAATCATCTTAGCAACAGCTTCAGTGTTACCTGTATCGCTACCAAAGAAGAGACCTACACTTGCCATAGAATCATTACCTTTCATTTTGTCTGTTGTCGGTGTAATAAAGTTCGGAAGAGAATCGTTAGATCCCAGTTCCTTCCCAGCTTAGTTGGATTATCCCTTTGGCGATAAAACCCGCACAGCCAAGGAAAAGTACTAACCATACGATGCGACGACCAAATGGAGGAACATTTCCCTGCTTGAGAACGTCCTTAATTGCCATACCGATTAAAAAGAAAATCGCGGCAAACAGGAGATCTAAACCAACAGATTCGATGATGTTCATGTAGTCGTAAAGCATGGGAACCTTATATACCAATTTTGCTTGGGCGCACTATATCACTGTTGTGAGATAAAGTTAATCTGCAGTAATTACACAGCTCTCATTTATCTGCACGAAAAAGTGCAGTTAAGCGATGAATTTTCTAATTGCTCGAAGTACTTCTGCTGGTTTTTCAGCATGCAGCCAGTGACCGGTGTTGGCAATGACGTGCGCTTTTGCATTAGAAAATTGCTGTTGAACGGCTGCTTGATGTTCTGCGGTGAGGTAATCAGAATCCCCACCTTTTATGAATAAGGTTTTGACCGAGGTTTTCTCGAACGGTTCCCAGCCAATGATGTGCGCGTAATTAGCTAGCAGTGATGCGACGTTAAAGCGCCACTCCATAATGCCTTGCTCTGTTTTGAACAAAGATTTGGTCAAAAACTGGCGAACGCCATCGATCTCGATATGTTTTGCGAGAACCTTGAGTGCGTCTGAGCGTGAAGTCGGTTTTTCTTCTATCACGGCTTGTAGGCCTGCGAATACGTTGTCGTGGCGACTTTGAGTGTACGCGACTGGCGCCATATCCAAGACAATCAATTTATGCAGCGCAAGATGCTGTGTCAGTGCCATCGCTACTTTGCCACCCATCGAGTGACCAATCACAGTGACGCCTTCTAACTTAAGATCATGCAGCAGTTGAGCCACGTCTTGTGCCATCGCTTGATAGTTATGAGTGTCACTATGGAAAGATTGACCGTGGTTGCGGAGATCGATACTAAGTACCTGATGATCGGCTTTTAGATCCCTAGCGAGCAAGCCAAGGTTGTCCAGATTACCGAATAATCCATGGATCAAAACAATGGTGTGACCCTCACCTTCAATTTTATAGTTGAGCTGTACTGACATTTTTATCTTATTCATGGTGGGTTTGACGTAGAGTATCCGCGCGGATCTCGCTATAATCCCCCAGAGTTTAAACATTGAGATTGTGAAAAGCGAATGAAAACAATTGAGGTTGATGAGGACCTATACCGTTTTATTGCGGGTCAGACAGAACGTATTGGCGAAAGCGCTTCAGATATTCTGCGCCGCTTGTTACAGGTTGATAGCCAAGGCATGGCTCCGATCGAAGAGATCGTTGAGCCAAAAGGTATCGTTGTTAGCAAAGAGGTAGGCTTTACTCCAGAGAAGTTCGATGGCGTTAAAGAAATGCGCTCACTACTAATATCAGATGAGTTTGCATCACTAAAGAAAGCCATTGATCGTTTCATGCTTGTGTTATCAACACTGCATAAAATCGACCCTTTAAGCTTTTCAGAAGCAACTCAAGTAAAAGGCCGTAAGCGCGTTTACTTTGCAGATAACGAAGCGACGTTGCTAGCAAACGGCAACACGACTAAGCCTAAAGCTATTCCACAAAGTCCTTTTTGGGTTATTACTAATAACAATACAAGCCGAAAAAGACAGATGGTTGAGCAGCTTATGAGCCGCATGAATTTCCAAGCAGAATTGATAGAAAAAGTAACAGGTTCAATTTAACGAAATCTGATTTAAACCTCATAATATCCATGGATAAGAAGATATTATGAGGTTTTTTTGTTTTTAAATTTTATATATAAGGATGTCGAAAAATGGCTATGCACCCTCGTGCTGGGCAGAAAGCTCAGCAGGAAGATCTTCATAATATCCCGGCTTTAGTTGCTAACTATTTCTTACAGCAACCGGATGCTACGAACCCAGATCATAAAGTACTTTTCGGTACTTCAGGTCACCGCGGTACAGCAGACAAATCAACATTTAACGAAAACCACATTCTAGCAATTGCACAAGCGGTTGCTGAAGTTCGTGCCGAGCAAGGTACAACTGGCCCTCTTTTCTTAGGGAAAGATACTCACGCTCTATCTGAGCCTGCGTTCTCTACGGTTATCGAAGTGCTTGTAGCGAACGGTGTTGAAGTTATTATTCAAGAAAACAACGGCTTTACTCCAACACCTGGTATCTCGCACGCGATTCTTACGCACAACCTAGTGAATGACAAAAAAGCCGACGGCATTGTTATCACGCCTTCACATAACCCACCTCAAGACGGCGGTATTAAATACAACCCGACACACGGTGGCCCAGCTGAAGCTGAACTGACTCAAGCGATTGAAGACCGTGCGAACGTGATCATTGCTGAGCAAATGCAAGGTGTTAAGCGTACGCCTATCGCACAGGCTAAACAGTCTGAGCTAGTAAAAGAAGTTGACCTAGTCGCGCCATACGTCGCTGATTTGGTTAACGTCGTGGATAT
This sequence comes from Vibrio sp. 1CM8B, assembly GCF_023161685.1. Classification (NCBI taxonomy): domain Bacteria; kingdom Pseudomonadati; phylum Pseudomonadota; class Gammaproteobacteria; order Vibrionales; family Vibrionaceae; genus Vibrio; species Vibrio sp. 1CM8B. Next base: position 150,303 of record NZ_JALNTU010000002.1, on the reverse strand, counting down.
GGAAGCGATCCAGAAAGCAAACATTAAGATTGGTGTTGATCCACTGGGTGGCAGCGGTATTGATTACTGGCGTCAAATTGGTAAAGCGTACAATCTAGATCTTACTCTGGTAAGTGAAGCGGTTGACCCTTCATTCCAATTCATGTCTCTAGATAAAGATGGCGTAGTTCGTATGGACTGTTCTTCTCCATACGCAATGGCAGGCTTACTGGCGCTTAAAGACGAGTACGCTCTAGCATTTGGTAACGACCCAGATTACGATCGCCACGGTATCGTGACACCTAAAGGTTTGATGAATCCAAACCACTTCTTAGCGGTTTGTATTGATTACCTATACCGTAACCGTGAAGGTTGGGGTAAAGACGTTGCTGTTGGTAAGACACTAGTATCAAGTGCATTAATCGATCGCGTAGTTTCTGACTTAGGTCGCGAACTTTGTGAAGTGCCAGTTGGTTTCAAATGGTTCGTTGATGGCTTATACAACGGCCAGTTTGGTTTTGGTGGCGAAGAGAGCGCAGGTGCTTCTTTCCTACGTAAAGACGGTACGCCTTGGTCAACAGATAAAGATGGCCTGATTCTTTGTCTACTTGCGGCTGAGATCACTGCTGTAACAGGTAAGAACCCACAAGAATACTACGAAGAACTTGCCGCTAAACACGGTGAATCTAAGTACAACCGTATTCAAGCGGTAGCAAATGGTGCACAGAAAGACGTGCTGAAGAAACTATCTCCAGAGATGGTTTCTGCTGAGACGTTGGCTGGTGATGCAATTACTGCACGCCTAACACACGCTCCAGGTAATGGCGCTGCGATTGGTGGCCTGAAAGTGACAACTGAAAACGGTTGGTTTGCTGCGCGTCCATCAGGTACTGAAGACATCTACAAGATCTACTGTGAAAGCTTTAAAGGTGAAGAGCACCTGAAAGCAATTGAAGCAGAAGCTCAAGAGATTGTGAACCAAGTATTTGCAGCGGCTGGCCTATAATCGAATCTCGATTACTAGAGTTGCTACGTAAATAGAAGAAGGGTTGATGTGAAAGCATCAGCCCTTTTTATTTGTGTTGATTTTGTATAAGCGGGAAAGGTAACTGAGTTAGCTCAAACGACTAACCGTGTGGCCAACTTTGTGGCATCACAAACCAGAATTGCCCCGACTTTGTTTGCCCATGGACGAAGCGATCACCAAATTCGGTGATAGGTTCACAGGTGAAGTCATCAGTGCCAGCTGCCCATTGCTCTTTGGTGAGTGGATACAGTGGTTCACTGATTAAATGAGCCTGATCTTGATAGCACCAAAAGCCGTTTATTTGGCTTGGGTTAATGTCGTAGCCCAAACATGCAGTAGGTACGTTTTGTTCTAAGAATGGGTTGGTGTACAGACGACCTTGCATCAGTAAGTGCTTTGAGTCGACATCGATCTCTGGATATTGCTCAATAAACGCTGAAGAAGAGGACATTGCCAACTGGTGGCTGAACATCCTGTCGAGTTTCTTATCCAATTGGTCGTGAGAGTTGGGTCCAAACCATGTTTGTTCGTGGAGCAGATAAAACTTAATCGCCACTTCCCAATGTTCCAGCTTTTGGCTGCTCTCTTCTTCAAGAATAAAGTCGATTGCACCAAGAGTTCTGCCTTCCACATTGATCTGAATCTCGTCGTGCTTTATCGAGTAATTCGGTGAGGCAGCGATCACTTGCTCGCATAGATATTGGTAGAGGAAACCTAATCTAGGATTACCATCATAAGTATGTGATGAGTCGATGGCATGGTGGCTAGAGAATGCACTGAGATCCGAAACTGGTGGCTTGATTTCTAGTAATGGCGGTGAGTCGATGACCCATTGGTAAAAACGTTGCAGTGCTGTCATCTCTTCCTCATAAACTCATCGTGGGGCTTTCGACATTCTACCCGTAAATTGATATAACGACGTTATTATAAAGGTAAGCTGGAAAGAAAAATGAATAACTTACAATTAGAAAAGCTACTTAACGAAAAACTGCAGCCACAGCAGATTAAAGATTACTGTCCTAATGGTCTTCAAGTTGAAGGCGCAACAGAAGTGAAGCGAATTGTTACCGGTGTGACAGCTTCTCAAGCCTTAATTGATAAAGCGGTAGAACTGAACGCAGACGCTTTGTTAGTCCATCATGGTTTTTTCTGGAAAGGCGAGTCAGAAGCCATTCGTGGCATGAAGGGCAAGCGCATTCGTACTCTGATTAAAAATGACATCAACCTTTTAGGTTATCACTTGCCGCTTGATATTCATCCTGAGCTTGGTAATAACGCGAAACTGGCGGAGTTACTTGAGATAGAAGTTGAAGGCGGCTTGGAAGGCCATCCACAATCGGTTGCTATGTTTGGTAAATTAAAAACACCAATGACAGGTACTGAATTTGCAGCAAAAATCGATAAAGTTTTGAATCGTAAGCCATTGCATATCGCTCCAGAAAACCAAGACAAAATGATTACGACCGTCGGTTGGTGTACTGGTGGCGGCCAAGATTACATTGAACTTGCAGCTTCTCAAGGTATTGATGCGTTCATCTCTGGTGAAGTTTCAGAGCGCACCACTTATTCAGCACGCGAGCAAGACATTCATTATTTTGCTGCTGGTCACCACGCGACTGAGCGCTACGGTGTAAAAGCGCTAGGTGAATGGTTAGCGAGAGAGCATGGCTTGGATGTTGAGTTTATTGATATCGATAATCCGGTATAAGAGCAGATTCGGGATGAGGGATGTGATGTGATGTGATGTGAGTCGAGTGTATGCGTCATTCTCTAGAATTGAGCAGGAAACCTGTAGAGTTTATCTGCTCGCTTAAGGAGATCCCCAACTCGCTCGTTCCTCGCTCTTGAGGATGACGACATTGTTTCGTTTTATAGGCTCCGTCATTCCCTAGGCTGACGGAGGAAGGAATAGGGAATCTCTTAAGTTTCTTTATAAACTAAATGAGATCCCCAACTCGCTCGTTCCTCGCTCTTGAGGATGACGACATTGTTTCGCTCTATAAGTACCGTCATTCCCTAGACTGACGAAGGAAGGAGTAGGGAATCTCTTAAGGTTCTCTATAAATTAAATGAGATCCCCAAGTCACTCGTCCCTCGTTCTTGAGGATGACGAGTAACTATAAATTTGTATCCTTCGATTAGGCGGGCTAATTAGAACTCTAATGGACTCAACTTAGAGAGTTCATAAGTAATTCGTCATTCCCTAGACTGACGGAGGAAGGAGTAGGGAATCTCTCAAGGTTCTCTATAAACTGATTGAGATCCCCAACTCACTCGTCCCTCGTTCTTGGGGATGACGATATTATTTTATTCGTTCACTTCGCATTCTTGAGGATGACGGGGTTGAGAGCTTACAAAAGAAAAGGGGTTGATGTTCTCACATCAACCCCTTTTAACATTATGATTTATAGAAACTATTCACGTTCGTGAAGTGCTTTAAAGTCACGTTGTTCTTCACCAGTATACAGCTGACGAGGACGACCGATACGGTTCGTCGGATCGCTGTGCATTTCGTTCCAGTGAGCAATCCAACCGATGGTACGAGACATCGCGAAGATTACAGTAAACATAGATACTGGAATACCGATTGCCTTCAGAATGATACCTGAGTAGAAATCTACGTTCGGGTATAGTTTCTTAGAAACAAAGTACTCATCAGAAAGAGCGATACGCTCAAGTTCCATTGCCACGTCTAGTAGTGGATCTTGGATGTTTAGCTCTTTCAGTACTTCGTGACACGCTTCGCGCATTACTGTTGCACGTGGATCGTAGTTCTTGTAAACACGGTGACCGAAGCCCATCAAACGGAATGGGTCATCTTTGTCTTTTGCTTTCGCAACGTATTCTTCAATGTTATCTACGCTACCGATCTCTTCAAGCATGCGCAGACAAGCTTCGTTTGCACCGCCGTGAGCTGGGCCCCAAAGTGATGCGATACCTGCTGCGATACACGCAAACGGGTTAGCACCAGATGAACCAGCAAGACGCACTGTAGACGTAGAAGCGTTCTGTTCGTGGTCAGCGTGTAGAGTAAAGATTTTATCCATTGCACGAGCAACGATAGGGTTCACTTCATACTCTTCACATGGGTTTGCAAACATCATGTGTAAGAAGTTTTCTGCGTAGCCTAGGTCGTTACGTGGGTAGATAAACGGCTGACCGATTGAATATTTGTAACACATTGCAGCCAGTGTTGGCATTTTTGAAATCAGGCGGTATGCCGCAATTTCACGGTGTGTATCGTTGTTGACATCAAGTGAGTCGTGGTAGAACGCCGCTAGAGCGCCTACAACACCACACATTACAGCCATAGGGTGAGCGTCACGACGGAAGCCGTGGAAGAAACTAGCGATTTGCTCATGCACCATAGTGTGACGTGTCACGGTAGTCTTGAACTTTTCGTACTCAGTTCGAGATGGGGCTTCACCGTAAAGAAGTATGTAACATACTTCTAAGTAATCAGCGTTATTGGCAAGTTGGTCAATTGGATAACCACGATGTAAAAGAATGCCTTTTCCACCGTCAATAAAAGTGATTTGAGACTCACAGGATGCAGTGGCAAGAAAACCAGGGTCAAAAGTGAAAAAACCATTAGAACCTAGTGTACGAACATCGATCACTGGAGTACCAAGTACACCTTCTGTAATCGGCAGCTCGATTGGCGCTTGACCTTCAATGTGAAGGGTAGCTTTCTTATCCGCCATAACAATCTCCTTTGTTTATTATTTAATCCGTCCAGGATGTTTATGTGCCATTTTTTTACTGGTCTTACGTGGGAAAGTCAATTTTTCTGAAGCTTTGTGTGCACTTGTTAGTGTTTTTTACATTAAATTCGTTAAAAATCTGGTCTGTGTAGCATTATTTGTTACATCAATTGTATTAGAATGTTGCCAGTCGTATAGTGGCGCTGAAAAGTTTGGTTAAAACCTTATAAATGCAAGGCTAAGAAGAAATGTGAGGTGTCTTTCTTAATCGAGCAGTTAACAATTATTTTACAATTATCTAAGGCTCAACTTCAGTTATTTGTTAACTTAATGTTAAATTTTGAAGGTTTGCAATCAAATTTTGTCCATAACAATATCATAAGGTTATTTAATGACCATAATGCTCAATGGAGCTGAGTGAGCAAGCCCGTGAAAGAAAGAAAGACAAGACCTGTTAATTTAGATTTACAGACCATCCACTTTCCAATCACAGCAATAGCTTCCATCCTACACCGTGTGTCTGGGGTGATAACTTTTGTCGCGATTGGAATTTTGCTTTGGTTACTATCCATTTCCCTCTCATCCCCAGTAGGCTTTGCCGAAGCTAGCGACATTGTCGATGGTTTCTTCGTGAAGTTTATTCTGTGGGGCATTTTAACCGCTTTGGCTTACCACATTGCTGGTGGTATTCGTCACCTTCTTATGGACCTTGGTCACTTTGAAGAGCTGGAATCTGGCGCTAAGAGCGCTAAGGTTGCATTCGCAGCAACAGCGGTATTGTCTCTACTAGCGGGGATCTTAGTATGGTAAACAACGTTTCTACTTTTGGTCGTAATGGTGTCCACGATTATCTATTGATTCGTGCTACTGCCATCATTATGACGCTTTATACTATCTACCTAGTTAGCTTCTGTGCTTTCTCTGGTGATATCTCTTACGCATCTTGGACGCAATTCTTTGGTGGAACCTTCACTAAAGTCTTCACTATGTTAGCGCTTACTTCTGTTTTGGTTCACGCGTGGATCGGCCTATGGCAAGTACTAACTGACTACATCAAATGCGCAAAACTGCGTGTTGGTCTTCAAGTCGGTGTTGTTGCAGTTCTTCTTGGATATTTCTTCTCTGGTCTGTTTATTTTGTGGGGTGCGTAAGTGACTATTCCTGTTCGTGAGTTTGATGCCGTAGTTATCGGCGCTGGTGGTGCAGGTATGCGTGCCGCACTGCAAATTTCTGAGCAAGGCCTTTCTTGTGCATTGCTTTCTAAAGTTTTCCCTACTCGTTCTCATACGGTTTCAGCGCAAGGCGGCATCACTGTTGCTCTTGGTAACGCGCATGAAGACCATTGGGAACAACACATGTATGACACAGTAAAAGGTTCTGATTACATCGGTGACCAAGACGCTATCGAGTACATGTGTAAAAACGGTCCTGAGTCGGTAATCGAACTTGAAAAAATGGGCCTACCTTTCTCTCGTTTTGAGAACGGTACTATTTACCAGCGTCCTTTCGGTGGTCAATCTAAAAACTTTGGTGGTGAGCAAGCGGCTCGTACCGCAGCTGCAGCCGACCGTACTGGTCACGCTCTGCTACACACGCTTTACCAACAAAACATTAAACACAAAACGACCGTTTTCTCTGAGTGGTATGCACTGGATCTTGTTAAGAACGAAGATGGTGCAATCTTAGGTACTACTGCGCTTTGTATGGAAACCGGTGAGGTTTGCTACTTCAAAGCGAAGGCAACAATCCTTGCTACTGGTGGTGCTGGTCGTATCTACGCATCAACAACCAATGCACACATTAATACTGGTGACGGTGTTGGTATGGCGATTCGTGCTGGCGTTCCTATGCAAGACATCGAAATGTGGCAGTTCCACCCAACGGGTATCGCTGGTGCAGGTGTATTGGTAACGGAAGGTTGTCGTGGTGAAGGTGGTTACCTTCTCAATAAAGACGGCGAACGCTTCATGGAACGCTACGCACCAAACGCTAAAGACTTAGCGGGTCGTGATGTTGTTGCTCGTTCAATGATGGTTGAAATTCGTGAAGGTCGCGGTTGCGATGGCCCTTGGGGTCCACACATCAAGCTTAAGCTTGATCACCTAGGTAAAGAGACACTTGAATCTCGTCTTCCTGGTGTATGTGAACTTTCTCGTACCTTTGCTCACGTTGATCCAGTGAAAGAGCCAATCCCAGTAATCCCGACATGTCACTACATGATGGGTGGTGTTCCAACACAAGTTTCTGGTCAAGCTATTAAGCAAACTGAAGACGGCAGCGATGTTGAAATCCAAGGCCTATTTGCTTGTGGTGAAATCGCATCAGTATCAGTACATGGTGCCAACCGTCTAGGTGGTAACTCACTGCTTGATTTAGTGGTATTTGGTCGTGCGACAGGTCTACACCTAGGTGAGACACTGAAGAAGCAAGACGAAGCGAAACCTGCAACTGAAGCTGACATTGAGCGTTCACTAGAGCGTTACAACCGTTGGGAAAACAGCACAGACGGCGAAGATCCAGCGCAAATCCGTAAAGATCTTCAGCAATGTATGCAGAACAACTTCTCGGTATTCCGTGAAGGCAAAGCAATGGCTGAAGGCCTAGAAGAGCTAAAAGCGATTCGCGAGCGTCTGAAGAATGCACACCTATCTGATAAGTCTACAGAGTTCAACACTCAACGTATTGAGTGTCTAGAGCTTGAAAACTTGATGGAAACGGCATTCGCAACCGCTGTTGCTGCAAACTTCCGTACAGAGAGCCGTGGCGCACACGCTCGATTCGATTTCCCTGACCGTGATGATGAGCAATGGCTATGCCACTCACTTTACAACCCAGAGTCAGAGAGCATGACTAAGCGTGGTGTAAACATGGAACCTATCCATCGTGAAGCGTTCCCACCAAAAGCACGTACGTACTAAGGAGATATGACCATGAAACTGAATTTCTCTTTATACCGTTACAATCCAGATGTCGACCAGAAGCCTTATATGAAGGAATACACTCTAGAAGTGGATGAAGGTTCAGACATGATGCTTTTGGACGCGCTTATTCTGTTGAAAGAGCAAGATCCAACAATCTCATTCCGTCGCTCATGCCGTGAAGGTGTATGTGGCTCGGATGGTTTGAACATGAACGGTAAAAATGGCCTAGCGTGTATCACGCCATTGTCTGCGCTTTCTGGCCAAGACAAGATTGTGATTCGCCCACTGCCTGGCTTACCTGTTGTTCGTGACCTGATTGTAGACATGACTCAGTTCTACGATAACTACGAAAAAGTGAAGCCATTCTTAGTGTCTGATGGCAATGTGCCACCGGCTCGTGAAAACTTACAAAGCCCTGATGAGCGTGCTCATTTAGATGGATTGTACGAATGTATCATGTGTGCATGTTGTACAACGTCATGCCCATCATTCTGGTGGAACCCTGACAAATTCATCGGACCAGCAGGCCTGCTTGCAGCGTACCGTTGGCTAATTGATAGCCGAGATACAGCGACAGATGAACGTTTGTCCGATCTTGATGATGCATTTAGCGTTTTTCGTTGCCATGGCATCATGAATTGTGTAAGTGTTTGTCCTAAGGGATTAAATCCGACGAAAGCGATTGGTCACATCAAGACCATGCTAGTGAATCGTTCGGTTTAAGTTATATAAAAATTGCCGCCCTAGAAGTTTTGGGGCGGCCTTTTAATAGCTCGGCATAGACCGCAGCAAACGTGAAAACTACTGGTTAAGGGAAAATATGCACAACGGCGTGATGAAGGCATGGCTCGAGTCTTCACACTTGGCTGGCGCCAATGCAACGTACGTAGAAGAACTCTATGAACTGTATCTAAGTGACCCAGATTCGGTAAGTGACGAATGGAGAAGTGTTTTTGAAGAACTGCCTGTGCAAGCTTCAGAGACAGTGGAGCAACCACACTCTCGTGTTCGTGAATACTTCCGTCGACTCGCTCAAGAAACAAAGCATTACAGTGTCCAAGTTAGTGATCCAGATGTCGATGCGAAACAAGTAAAGGTTCTGCAACTTATTAATGCCTATCGATTCCGAGGGCATCAAGCAGCAAATCTAGACCCCCTAGGTTTATGGAAAAGAGCGACAGTTGATGAACTGGACCCTTCTTTCCACACTCTTACCGAAGATGACCTCAATGAGACGTTTAACGTCGGCTCTTACGCCATTGGCCAAGAGACTATGGTGCTTAAAGATCTCTACAAATCTCTAAAGCAAACTTATTGTGGCTCTATTGGTGCTGAATACATGCACATGACAAATACAGAGCAAAAGCGTTGGATCCAACAACGTTTAGAGTCTGTATCTGGTCAACCCTCTTTCAACAAAGAAGAAAAGCAAGCTTTCCTAGAAGAGCTAACTGCTGCTGAAGGTCTTGAGCGCTATCTTGGTGCGAAATTCCCAGGCGCAAAACGCTTCTCGTTGGAAGGTGGTGATGCTCTTATCCCAATGACGAAAGAAATTATTCGTCATGCTGGCGGACAAGGCATGCGTGAAGTTGTTGTCGGTATGGCTCACCGTGGTCGTCTAAACATGTTGGTCAATGTGCTTGGTAAAAAGCCACAAGACCTGTTTGACGAGTTTGCGGGCAAGCACGATGACACCTGGGGTACGGGTGATGTGAAATACCACCAAGGCTTCTCTGCGGACTTCGCAACGCCAGGCGGCAACGTTCACTTAGCACTAGCATTTAACCCATCTCACTTAGAAATCGTAAACCCGGTAGTTATCGGTTCAGTACGTGCACGTCAAGATCGCCTTGGTGATAATGATGGTAGCCGTGTACTTCCAATTACTATCCACGGTGACTCAGCTATCGCTGGTCAGGGTGTAGTACAAGAGACGTTTAACATGTCTCAAGCTCGTGGTTTCTGTGTTGGTGGTACGGTTCGTATCGTTGTAAACAACCAAGTTGGTTTTACAACGTCTAACCCTCGCGATACACGCTCTACGATGTACTGTACCGATATCGCGAAGATGGTTCAGGCTCCGATTTTCCACGTTAACTCTGATGATCCAGAAGCGGTTGCGTTCGTTGCGCGTCTTGCATTGGATTACCGTAATACGTTTAAGCGTGATGTTGTTATTGATTTGGTTTGTTACCGTCGCCACGGTCACAATGAAGCCGATGAGCCGAATGCAACACAGCCTTTGATGTACCAAAAAATCAAGAAGCACCCAACACCACGTAAGCTTTACGCTGACGTGCTAATGGAGCGCGGTGAGTTTGGTATTGATACAGCAACTCAGCTAGTTAACGAATATCGTGATGCACTTGATCACGGTGAAGTTGTGGTTAAAGAGTGGCGTCCGATGGCTCTTCACTCAGTAGACTGGTCTCCTTACCTAGGTCACGACTGGAACATCGAGTGGGATAACAAGATTGATATCGAGCGCCTGAAAGAGCTTGGTACCAAACTTTGCCAATACCCAGACAGCCACAAGCTGCAAAGCCGAGTAAATAAACTGTACAACGATCGTACTGCCATGGTGAATGGTGAGAAACAAGTCGATTGGGGTATGGCTGAAACTCTGGCTTACGCAACACTTGTTGATGATGGTAAGCGTATTCGTATCTCAGGCCAAGATTCAGGTCGTGGTACGTTCTTCCACCGTCACTCAGTACTGCACAATCAATCAGATGCAAGCACGTATGTTCCTCTTGCGAACATTCATGATAAACAAGGGCCATTCCAAGTGTTTGACTCTGTGTTATCTGAAGAAGCGGTACTCGCATTTGAGTATGGTTATGCAACAGCAGAGCCAAGTGGTCTAACCCTTTGGGAAGCACAATTTGGTGACTTCGCAAACGGTGCACAAGTTGTTATCGACCAATTCATTTCATCAGGTGAGCAAAAGTGGGCACGTCTATGTGGTCTAACTATGCTGCTTCCTCACGGTTATGAAGGCCAAGGCCCTGAGCACTCTTCTGCGCGTCTTGAGCGTTACCTTCAGTTATGTGCTGAACAAAATATGCAGGTTGTTGTTCCTTCAACACCGGCACAGGTTTACCACATGATTCGCCGTCAGGTTGTTCGACCAATGCGTCGTCCACTGATTGTAATGTCACCTAAGTCATTGCTTCGTCACCCTCTGTGTACTTCTTCTCTTGAAGATTTGGCAGAAGGCACGTTCCAACCAGCTATCGCAGAAATTGATGATCTGGCACCTGAGAACGTAAAACGCGTCGTGTTCTGTTCAGGTAAGGTTTACTTTGACCTGCTTGACCAAAGGCGTAAGAACGAGCAAGACGATGTCGCTATTGTACGTATTGAGCAACTTTACCCGTTCCCTTACGAGGACGTGAGAGCTGCCATCGCACAGTACACAAATGTAGTCGATTACGTTTGGTGTCAAGAAGAGCCACAAAACCAAGGTGCTTGGTACAGTAGCCAACATAATTTCCGAGCTGCTATCCCAGTAGGTGCTGATATTCAATACGCAGGTCGTCCTGCATCAGCATCACCAGCTGTTGGCTATATGTCAGTACACTTGAAACAACAAAAAGCGTTAGTTGACGACGCTTTGACCCTACTTAAGAACTAGAAGTAAAAGGAAAATACGCACATGACAATTGAAATTCTGGTTCCAGATTTACCTGAATCTGTGGCTGATGCAACAGTTGCTACTTGGCACAAAAAACCGGGTGAAGCGGTTGCACGTGATGAAGTCATTGTAGATATCGAAACAGATAAAGTAGTTCTAGAAGTACCGGCTCCTGAAGCGGGTGTTCTGGAAGCTATCATCGAAGAAGAGGGTGCTACGGTACTTTCTAAGCAGCTTCTGGCTAAAATCAAGCCGGGTGCTGTCGCTGGTGAACCAACGAAAGACACCACTGAAGATACAGAAGCATCTCCTGACAAGCGTCATAAAGCTGCGCTAACAGAAGAGAACAACGACGCACTAAGCCCAGCAGTTCGTCGCCTGCTTGCTGAGCACAACCTACAACCAGCTGACGTTAAAGGCACTGGTGTTGGTGGTCGTATTACTCGTGAAGACATCGACGCACACCTAGTAGCTGCGAAAGCGGCTCCGGCAGCAGCATCTGCACCAGCAGTTGAAGCGCCAGCAGCGGCTCGCAGCCAAAAACGCGTGCCTATGACTCGCCTACGTAAGACAGTTGCAAACCGTCTTCTAGAAGCGAAAAACAGCACAGCTATGCTGACTACTTTCAACGAAGTTAACATGAAACCAATCATGGACCTTCGTAAGCAGTACAAAGACCAATTCGAGAAGCGTCACGATACGCGTCTTGGTTTCATGTCTTTCTACGTGAAAGCAGTAACAGAAGCACTGAAGCGTTTCCCTGAAGTTAACGCTTCTATCGATGGTACAGATATCGTTTACCACAACTACTTCGACATCAGCATGGCGGTATCTACGCCACGTGGTCTAGTGACTCCAGTACTGAAAGACTGTGACACACTAGGTTTCGCTGATATCGAAAAAGGCATCAAAGAGCTAGCAATCAAAGGCCGTGACGGCAAGCTAACTGTTGATGAACTGATGGGCGGTAACTTCACTATCACAAACGGTGGTGTATTTGGTTCTCTAATGTCTACGCCAATCATTAACCCGCCTCAAGCGGCAATTTTGGGTATGCACAAAATCCAAGACCGCCCAATGGCTGTTGATGGCAAGGTAGAAATTCTACCAATGATGTACCTAGCGCTTTCTTACGACCACCGTCTAATCGATGGCCGTGAATCAGTTGGCTTCCTAGTGACCATCAAAGAGCTTCTAGAAGATCCTGCACGTCTGCTATTAGACGTTTAGTATCGCTAAAACGTCTAGTTAACCCCGTTAGCTGGACGTAAAAAGTTTCAAAGGCTAGGCTGCTCAACGTCTGGCCTTCAATTGAACTGTAAAGCCATTAGAAAATGGACAGCAGTTGATTTGAGAAGACCCTACAGACGTAACACAGGAAACTGTGTCGTTATGGAAATAATAATCCCTTAAGGGAAAATAAACGGAATATCAAAATGAATTTGCATGAATACCAAGCCAAACAGCTGTTTGCAGAATTCGGTTTGCCTGTACCAGAAGGTTTCGCATGTGATACTGCACAAGAAGCTTTCGAAGCTGCAGGTCGTATCAGTACAGCCAAGAAAGTCGTTAAGTGTCAAGTACACGCTGGTGGTCGCGGTAAAGCGGGCGGCGTAGAGCTACATGACACCAAAGAAGGCGTTAAAGAGTTTGCACAAAAGTGGCTAGGTAAAAACCTAGTGACTTACCAAACAGACGCTAATGGTCAGCCTGTAACAAAGATCCTAGTTGAAGAAGCATCAAACATTGCTAATGAACTTTACCTAGGTGCTGTTGTTGACCGTGCAACGCGTAAAATTGTATTCATGGCGTCAACTGAAGGCGGTGTGGACATTGAGAAAATCGCTGAAGAAACTCCAGAGTTGATTCACCAATCTGCGATCGATCCTCTAGTGGGCCCTCAAGCTTACCAAGGCCGTGAACTGGCGTTCAAACTTGGTCTAGTTGGCGATCAAATCAAACAGTTCGTTAAGATCTTCATGGGTCTTGGCCAAATGTTCTCTCAGTACGACCTAGCTCTACTAGAAATCAACCCGCTTGTAATTACTGGCGAAGGCAACCTGCTTTGTCTTGACGGCAAGATCAACATCGACTCAAACGCGATGTACCGTCAGCCAAAACTTCGTGAAATGCACGATCCTTCACAAGAAGACGAGCGCGAAGCTCACGCAGCACAGTGGGAACTGAACTACGTAGCACTAGATGGCAACGTTGGCTGTATGGTTAACGGTGCAGGCCTTGCTATGGGTACGATGGATATCGTAAACCTACACGGCGGCAAGCCAGCAAACTTCCTTGATGTAGGCGGCGGCGCGACAAAAGAACGTGTAGCTGAAGCATTCAAGATCATCCTTTCTGATGACAATGTTAAAGCAGTACTCGTAAACATTTTCGGTGGCATCGTTCGTTGTGACATGATCGCTGAAGGTATTATCGGTGCAGTTAAAGAAGTAGGCGTAACAGTTCCAGTAGTTGTTCGTCTAGAAGGTACAAACGCAGACCTAGGTCGCGAAGTACTTGCTAATTCTGATGTTGATATCATTGCAGCTGAATCTCTAACAGATGCTGCTCAGAAAGTTGTTGCTGCTGCGGAGGCTAAATAATGTCTGTATTAATTAACAAAGACACTAAAGTAATCTGTCAGGGTTTCACTGGCGGTCAAGGTACATTCCACTCAGACCAAGCTATCGCATACGGTACGCAAATGGTTGGTGGTGTTTCACCTGGTAAAGGTGGTCAAACTCACCTAGGCCTTCCAGTATTCAACACAGTACGTGAAGCAGTAGAAGTAACTGGCGCAACAGCAACAGTTATCTACGTACCAGCTCCTTTCTGTAAAGATGCAATCCTAGAAGCGATTGATGCAGGTATCGAACTGATCGTAACGATCACTGAAGGTATCCCTACAACAGATATGATCGACGTTAAAGTGAAGCTAGAAGAAACTGGCGTTCGCATGATCGGTCCTAACTGTCCAGGTCTTATCACTCCAGACGAGTGTAAGATTGGTATCATGCCTGGTCACATCCACAAGAAGGGTAAAGTAGGTATCGTATCTCGCTCAGGTACCCTTACTTACGAAGCAGTTAAGCAAACAACAGATGAAGGCTTTGGTCAGTCTACATGTGTTGGTATCGGTGGTGACCCTATCCCAGGTTCAAACTTCATTGATATCCTAAAACTTTTCCAAGAAGACCCAGAAACTGAAGCAATCGTAATGATTGGTGAAATCGGTGGTACTGCGGAAGAAGAAGCTGCTGAGTTCATCAAAGCAAACGTGACTAAGCCAGTTGTATCTTACATTGCTGGTGTTACTGCTCCTCCGGGTAAACGTATGGGCCACGCTGGCGCAATCATCTCTGGCGGTAAAGGTACTGCTGAAGATAAATTTGCAGCACTAGAAGCAGCAGGCGTTAAGACTGTTAAGTCTCTTGCTGACATCGGTAAAGGCCTACGTGAAATCACGGGTTGGTAATCAGCTGGCTTTTATCGATTGAGATAGAAGTTAACTGAACGATATTAAAAAGGCTTGGTCACTGACCAAGCCTTTTTTATGTTCTCGGGATACGAGATACGAGATTCGAAATCGTCCTGCTAAGTGCTAAGCTCGGCTTCTAACCATTTGAGATAACATAAACATCGCAGCAGCACTGATAACAACAGACGGGCCAGCAGGCGTATCATAGAACCAAGACAAGCTTAGCCCTCCGAAGACTGCGATAGAGCCAATAACCGACGCGAGGAAGGCCATTTGCTCGGGTGTATTCGCGAATTTCCTTGCTGTAGCTGCTGGGATGATCAGTAGCGATGTCATGATTAACGCACCAACAAACTTCATACCGACAGCGATCACGATACCGACCAATAGCATCAGAATCAGACGCATTAAATCAATGTTGATGCCATCAACCGCCGCGAGATCTTCGTTAACCGTCGTTGATAGTAGTGGTCGCCAAAAGATAGCAAGCACCAATCCAATCACAGCAGCACCCGCATAGATGAACACTAAATCCGTTGGAGATACTGCCAGCAAGTCACCAAATAGGTAGCTCATTAGGTCAACACGAACGTTATCTAAGAAACTCACGGCGACAAGACCCAAAGACAGAGCGCTATGCGCCAAAATACCGAGTAGGGTATCGGTCGCGACCAGCTTTTGTTTTTGTAAAGTCACTAGCAACACGGCCAGCATCAAACAACAAATCAGCAGCGCGAAATACAAGTTAATGTTGAACAGGAAACCAAGTGCTAAGCCCATCAAAGAAGCGTGAGCAAGCGTGTCACCAAAGTAAGCCATCTTACGCCACACCACGAATGAACCTAGTGGGCCTGCAATTAGTGCAATACCCAAACCCGCCAAAATAGAGGGAAGAAGAAACTCAAGCATTAGT
The DNA here is from genome assembly GCF_023161685.1 of Vibrio sp. 1CM8B. Lineage (NCBI taxonomy): Bacteria > Pseudomonadati > Pseudomonadota > Gammaproteobacteria > Vibrionales > Vibrionaceae > Vibrio > Vibrio sp. 1CM8B. The sequence continues at coordinate 134,644 of NZ_JALNTU010000002.1, read as the reverse complement.
GATGTCCGTGTTTATGGTTTGAACATTCATGTGCACCGCCCGTTACTGGTTGGCCTGCAAGGTCATGATGGTGATGTTCGTGTTGGTGATGATAAAACGCTAGTGTCTCTTGGGTCGCAGTGCCAAAGAGCGCAATATACGAAGGATGGTGTTTGATGTCTGCAGGTGCGCCTGAGCAACAGATGTGGTGGTGTAAACAGATAACATCATCTGTTTTTGCCATCACTAAATGCAGATCGTGTGAAACCATAAATACGGCACAACCAAAGCGGTGGCGAATGGTGTCAATCAAGTCATACAGGTCTATTTGCCCTTGAACATCAACGCCTTGAGCCGGCTCATCGAGAACCAGTAGATCTGGTCTTCTTAGCAATGAACGAGCAATCAGCACACGTTGGTTTTCTCCGCCAGATAGCTGGTGCATGTTACTCTTCTGCAGATGTTCAGCACCAACGAGCTTCAATGCTTCAAGGATTTCTTGCTGACTGAACTTGCCAGTGAGCTTTAGAAAACGCTCTACGTTGAGCGGTAGTGAATCATTGAGCTTTAATTTTTGTGGTACATAGCCAATTTTTAGTTTTTTAGCTTTTGTTATTGTGCCTGAAAATTTGGTCTGTAGACCCAGTACCACTTTTACTAATGTCGACTTTCCTGCACCGTTTGGCCCAATCAGGGTGGTGATTCTGCCGCGCTCTAAATTTAGAGAGATGTTGTCTAGAACTTTTCGACCGTCAAATTCGACGCTCACAGAATCTAGTTGGATTAAGTTATCCATGAATAGAACTCATTTGCAATTCGCTAATGTTATAATGTAACATTTACCTCAAGCCTAAGCTACTTTTCTATTATCGAGGGATTATGTCACGTTCATCTTTTATACTTGCTACTTTGCTTTTAGCGCCAAGTGTCGCAAGTGCCAATACTATTCTAACAAGCTTTAAACCAATTCAAATGATTGTGACGGAATTAACGCAGGGCGTTAGTGAACCGGATGTGCTAATGAACAGTAATGCTTCGCCGCACGATTATGCGCTTAAGCCATCTGATGTCAAAAAAGTTCACAGTGCCGATATGGTTATCTGGTTTGGTCCTGACCTAGAAGCCTTTTTGACTAAGGTGATTGGTTCAAAAGAAAACGTTATCAAGATCAGCGAGATTCCAGGAATTAACTTGCGAGAATTCGGACATGATGACCACGATTCTCATGAAGGACATAATCATGGTAGCCATGACCCGCATTTTTGGTTAGGTATCGATCAAGTTGAAGTAGCCGCAAAATATATCTCAGCAAAGTTGATTGAATCTGACCCTGATAACGCAATGGCGTATCAAGAAAACCTAGATTCTTTTCTGCTTGCTTTGAAAGAAAAGCAGCAATCCATTCATGAACAACTTGCGCCAGTGAAAGACAAAGGTTACTACGTATTCCACGATGCGTATGGTTACTTTGAGCAAGAGTTTGAACTGAATAACTTAGGCCATTTCACGGTGAGCCCAGAGCGTAAACCGGGTGCAAAAAGCCTGATCGCTATTAAGAAAACGCTAGTACGCGACAATGTTCAATGTGTATTCTCAGAGCCTCAATTTACTCCCGCTGTGATTGAATCAGTGACTCGCGGAAGTAACGCTAAGCAAGGTCAGCTTGATCCTATCGGTTCAACGGTTGAAGTGAAGAGTGGAAGTTATTTCGATTTTCTTCAGCAACTTACAGACAGCTACACAAGTTGCTTAAGCGGGAAGTAATTCATAACGAGTATTCTTTACTCTACTTTGCTCTCGTTAATTTATGAATCATGCCGCTTTTTGCGGCATTTTCGTGACCGCTAAGATAAAACCTCCCAACAAATAGCAAACCTCCTTTCTCCTTTTCTAATTTCCGCTAAAATAGAAAGATAATAATAAGCACAAAAAAACTCAGTTTTTGGTTAAGCAACGATAAGACGTTGTGGTGCCCAAAATTTCATGCGTTGTTGCTGTTCAGGATTAAGAGTTGTATCGAATTATCTTCAAAATGTTCATCTTAATGAGCATTTCATTTAGCGTTCTAGCGGTAAATACCTCACCCTCCGTTTTTTATCCTTTGCCCGTTCAAGCGCAAGGGAATTTCCTTGCGGCTAAAAACTTGTACTTAGGTGCCGGAGGTGGGCTCTGGGTTCATGATGTGCATGGAAAAGTACTCTTTTACGATGGTCGAACTCTATTCCCTCGTAAGGGGAGCTTACTGCAATTTTCTTCGGAAAGAGTCGCGTTTCTGAACGATGAGTTTTGGACATTTTTCGATAACGAGGTGTATCGACATAACCCTGGAATTGGCAACGAATTGGCGTTTAGCCTAAGTCCCGGAGCTGAAATAACCAATATCGGTGCATCGGGCGATTATATTTGGGTCACTGACGGCAGTAATTTCTATACCTACAACACTCAATCTTTAGAATTCAACACCTACTCTCTACTCAAACTGTACCGATACAATAACAGCAGTGACATTACGATTAACGACGCGGAGTGGGTGCTATCAAAGTGGGTGCTAGCGACCAGTTCTGGCGTTTACCTTTCAGAGAATCAAGAGTTTACCCATGTCACCGCATCCGACAAAAACCATATTGAGACGGTTTATTTTTCGAATGCTCGACGTGAGTTAGTGATCGGTACTTTAAATGGTGCTGTGATTGTAGATCTCGCGAACCCAGATAAAGAGACCATCGTTAAAGGGTCGCATGTTCTCTCGCTGGCCGAAACTTCGGACCAGTATTGGATTGGTACAGAGCACGGCCTTATTAGCTACAACTTTATTACGGGACAAATTACTCGATTCGAACAGGCCGCTAATCAAGACTTCTCGCTACCGGGTGAGAAAATATATTCGTTGATAAACGATCATGCTGGTGGCATGTGGATTGCGACAAACAACGGTATCCGATATTTCTCACTATTCAGTAAGACCTTCTCGAGAACCCCCCTAACTGGAATGGGCATGCATTCGAGTAGTGTGGTGATCAATAAAGTACTGCCTGTCAGTGACCAGTTATCTTGGGTCGCGTCCTCAATGGGGCTCTACTTGGTTGATTCTGAAAGTGAAGAGAACCCAATTCGTGTTTACTCTAACCCTGTTAATGATTTTGAGATCTTTGGCTCTTCCATTTGGTTGGCGACCGAACAAGGCATCATCAGTCTAAATACGGAAACGCTACAACCCGAAGCCCTTGATTTACCAAGGCCGATTAAGGGAGTGCACGTTGAAAACTTTGCACTTCAAGCTGATAACGTTCTTTGGATGACCTCGGGGCAAAACCTGTATTCGTTATCTATCGAAACCATGAAGCTGACGAGTTATGGCACTGACTGGTTAGTCGACAAGTTCTTGCCTGCGAAGATCACCGCTCTCAATGTCGGCTTGCTAGGTCGCATCTATATAGGAACAGACCATGGTTTCTACTCGTTCATTGATAAACGAATTAGCTTTAGTCGTTCAAGCGAACGGTTTGGTAAAGTCGTCGATATTGAAAAAGCGAAGGATGGAGCGCAGTGGTTTGCTAGCAGTTATGGCGTGTATCGAATCCCGGATGACAGCTCTGTTATTCAAGAAATCACTCTTGTTGAAGACAATATTAGCCCCAACTGCCTGATCAGCGATGACAATGGTGTTTGGTTAGGCTCTTCGAAAGGCATCAGTTATTACGGATTGGATGGGCAGCTGCATAAACACATAGGTTCGCCATTTGGTTTGATCACCAATGAATTGGCGGCGGGTGCATGTGCTCTGTTTTATAGCGAAGAGAGCCAACTTTCAAGGCTTGTTTTCGGCTCAAAGTATGGTGTAGTCAGCGCGTTGTCTAACGAGTTACTGGTATCAACAACACCTCATAACCGTGCCTTGTTGAGTAAGATAAGTGTCGACCAACAAACGGTGTCACTTGGCGGGAAAACGGCTGAACTGGATGAGATTCCTTATGGCTCATCGATGGGGTTTAAGCTGGGCATCTTACCAGCAACGTTCGCACCAGCGATGGAATATCGACTGAGCGACGATGAACCATGGAGTGAGTTTGAAGGGGGCTTGTTAACGCTCGACCATCTTCTTCCGGGGGATTACACACTTGAAGTGAAGCCGGTTAAGGACTCCCATTATCGCTTTGTGTCAACCAATCAAAGCTTCTCGATTGCAGAGCCTTGGTATCTGACCAATTGGGCTGCAGCAAGCTCTCTGATGTTACTGATTGGCGTTGTGACTATCTTAGTCTTTTGGCGTTCGCGTTATGTCACTTTTGCCAACAGGCACTTAAAAGCGCAAGTTGCACTGAAGACAGACCAATTGAGGCACCAAAGCCGGATATTACTCGCGACTAATCAACAGCTTAAAAAGCAGCTGTCCGTTAAGAATGCGCTTGTGTCTCACACTGCCAATGAACTCTCTTCTGAAGTGAATCATATTGCTGCGATGATTCCTAATTGGAATGACGAGCACGGGAAGTCGCCAATTCTAACCTTGAAAAATGGCTTAGCCCAATTGAGCAATACTCCTCAAGGGAAAGGGCAAGTTTGTTACGATATAATTTTAATCTTAGAAGCGGTACTCAAAGCCTGGCAGGATGATTTAGCCAAAGCCGGTATTGAACTGGATATTAAAGTTGAAACAAAACAACGATATGTCTCGTTGCTGTATTTTAATCTCGATATTATCTTCAATAGCTTGGTTGCGAGCATCATCAAGAGAAACTTTAAGTCGCAGAGTATGGTGGTTCTGGTTGAAGAGGTTAAGGAGCATCTTGTTGTAACCATTCGAGATCATGGCATGCCGTTCCCTAAGCTGGCATCAAGCATGGGTGACAATACCGGAAAGTCGACCGACCTTAACATCGAAAAGCTGCCGCTATTGATGAATCAGAGCGGTGGCGAGCTTAATGCCTTTGTTTCGGAGTCTCAAAATAAGGTTCAGCTTTCGTGGCCAATTGAGTACCAAGTGCTCGATAATCTGGAAGCCAGCACAATTGAACAGATTGAAACCATTAAGCTGGCCGCTTCAACGCCAGAGCAGCAAAAACTGACAGCGGAACAAGAGTGGAAGAACAGAGTGTCGCAGCTTGTGAGTGAAAACTACGCTGATGCCGAGTTCAGTACTGCAACTGCCGCTAAGTATTTGTTTATGTCTGAGAGAAGCTTACAGAGACGCTTTAAATCGGCTTACAACAAGACCTTCAAAGAGCACTTGAATGAAGTACGTCTAGAGCATGCGTGTGAGCGCTTACTCGCTGGAGAGAAGATCTCTGATGTGGCGTTTGATTCAGGCTTCAATGACCCTTCCTATTTCAGTCAAAGGTTTAAGCACCACTTTGGCATGTCACCATCTAAGTTTGCTGAAAACAACGAAGAGTAGCGTACAGCGGATACTCTGCTAGAACATAAATAAAGATACTTTAGCCTCGACATTCGTGTTGGGGCTTTTTTATGCTTCTACGAGATACGAGATACGAGATACGAGATACGAGATACGAGATACGAGATACGAGATACGAGATACGAGATACGAGATAAATGGGGGAGTTTAAAAGGTTGTTGGGATAAAAAAAAGGGAAGAAAAAAAATATCGTGGCATAGCCGGGGGGACTATACCACGGGTGCCAATGACACCTTCGCTTGCTGCCGGAGTGATATAGCAAAGCCATATCACCTCTGGAATAAAATTAAAGAGAAGTAGTTTCTCTTCGACGGAGTAACTATACGTCCAGGTACTTATTTTACTTATAAAATTAACGACAGATGCCTATGAGAAAACCGACATTATTCTAAATTATTGATAATTAATGATTTGTTGTTGTCTGGGAGGGTTTGTACTAGTGAGGTAGTTCTCACTAGTTGTTGAAAGTAACGTTTTTGACGTAAACGTTTTTAACGAAATTTACGAGTATGTATTTTCGAAAACATTGATTTCACACAATAGAATTGTGGGCATGTATGTGTATCATAGCGTTAATAACAATCTTTCTCATTATCAGTCACGAATTGGGTACTTATGAAACTCTCACAACTAGAGCAAGGAAAGGCGGCTTCTATTGTTGCACTAACAGGTTTAACACCAGACGTAAGAAAAAAACTTATGGTCATGGGTATGTTGCCAAAAACCGAGGTAACGCTTATCCGCCGTGCACCTATGGGTGACCCGCTTCAAGTTGAAGTGAGAGGTGTTTCTATCGCCATTCGTGAAAGCATTGCAGAACAAATCGAGGTTATCTAAATGGATTATCAAGTTCTTACCGTTGGTAACCCGAATAGTGGTAAAACAACACTGTTCAACGCACTGACTGGTGCCAAGCAGCACGTTGGTAACTGGGTTGGTGTCACTGTTGAAAAGAAGACGGGTTTATACTCGCACGCAGGTGATCAGTTTCAACTAACGGATTTACCGGGTATCTACGCACTAGACAGTGGTAATGATGCGAACAGCATCGATGAGTCTATCGCGTCTCGCGCTGTTTTAACTCACCCAGCAGATGTGATCATCAATGTTGTCGACGCTAGCTGTCTAGAACGAAGCTTATACATGACATTACAACTACGTGAGTTGGGTCGTCCAATGATCGTGGTGCTGAACAAAATGGATGTATTAAAGCGCGAACGTCAGGTGATTAACCTTAAAGCACTAGAGAAAGAGCTAGGTTGCCCAGTTCTAAGCTTGTCTGCAAACGACAAAGGTCAAGTGGTTCGCTTTAAAGAGCGTCTGCATAAACTGCTTGTTCAAGGTGTGAGCCTTGACCCTATCTCTATTGATTACGACGCCGCGTTAGAAGCTCTTATCCCTTCTGTTGAGTCACAATTTGATGATGCTGACGTATCTCACCGAGCGCTCGCGATTCGTGCTTTAGAGAATGATTACTTGGTATTGAATGGACTGGCTCCACAAACTCGCACTCAAATTGATAGCGTGCGTCTTGGTGCCGATTTCGATATTGACCTTGCTGTTGCTGACGCTAAATACACTTTCTTACATGACCTTTGTAAACGTGTTCGTCGCAGCGAAGGTAAACTAAGCCGTAACTTTACAGAGAAAGCAGACCAATTCATTTTGAACAAATGGGTCGGTATTCCTTTCTTCTTCGTCATCATGTACCTAATGTTCATGTTCTCTATCAATATCGGCAGTGCGTTTATCGACTTCTTTGACATTGGTGTTGGGGCAATATTAGTTGATGGTGGACACCACTTATTAGATGGCCATTTACCAGTTTGGTTAGTTACTGTACTTGCTGATGGTATTGGCGGTGGTATTCAAACGGTTGCGACCTTTATTCCTGTTATCGCTGCGCTTTATCTATTCTTAGCGGTACTAGAAAGCTCAGGCTACATGGCTCGTGCTGCATTCGTACTTGATAAAGTGATGCAGAAGATTGGTTTACCGGGTAAAGCATTTGTCCCACTTGTACTGGGCTTTGGTTGTAACGTGCCTTCAATCATGGCAACTCGTACTCTTGACCAAGAGCGCGAACGTAAACTGGCAGCATCAATGGCGCCGTTTATGTCATGTGGTGCTCGTTTACCGGTATACGCACTGTTCGCAGCGGCGTTCTTCCCTGGTGCAGGACAAAACGTAGTATTCGCTCTGTACATCATGGGTATCGTTGCTTCTGTGTTTACGGGTTTGTTCCTGAAAAACACGATCTACCCAGGTAGCAGTGATAGCTTAGTGATGGAAATGCCAGATTACGAATTGCCGACAGTGCAAAACGTAATGCTGAAAACTTGGCAGAAGCTGAAGCGTTTCGTACTTGGCGCAGGTAAAACAATCGTGATGGTTGTGGCTATTCTAAGCTTCCTAAACTCTCTAGGTATGGACGGTAGCTTTGGTAACGAAGACAGCGAAAACTCAGTACTGTCTAAAGCGGCTCAGGTTGTAACACCTGTATTCCAACCAATTGGTATTACTGAAGAGAACTGGCCTGCAACGGTTGGTATCATCACAGGTATTTTCGCTAAAGAAGCTGTTGTAGGTACATTAAATAGCCTATACACAACGCCTTCTGATGAAGAAGCGGCTGAGTTTGACTTAGCAGCAAGCCTGCAAGAAGCGGTAATGACAATCCCTGAAAACCTAGCCGGTTTGAGCTACTCAGATCCATTAGGTATTGAAGTTGGCGACTTGTCTGATTCTAATTCTGTAGCAGCTGACCAAGAAGTCGATACCTCTATCTTTGGTAACTTGAAAGACAAGTTTGTATCTGGTCATGCGGCGTTCGCTTACTTGATTCTTATCCTGCTTTACACGCCTTGTGTGGCCGCGATGGGTGCTTATGTTCGTGAATTTGGTCAGACGTTTGCACGCTTCATCGCGGTTTGGACGATGGCTCTTGGTTACTTTGGTGCGACTTTCTACTACCAAGCGGCAAACTTTGCTGCGCATCCTGTGACAAGTGCAGTATGGATGGTGGCGATTGCTGGTGGTTTTGTGGTGACGTATCGCGTCTTCAAAAAAGTGGGTAGTAAGCAGAAAGCACTAGAGGTGCAAGTAGTATGATTTTAACTGAACTTCATCAATACATTGATAGCCAAGGCGTTGCGGCTCGTAAAGAGCTCGCTGCAAAGTTTGGCATGAGTGAAGATGGCGTCGATGCGATGCTGAGTGTGTGGGTCAAGAAAGGGAAAGTTTCTCGCTTGGTCGATACGAATAAGCATGGTCATACAACGCGTATTCGCTACACCATCAGCAAACAAGATGGTTTGTCGCTTAACGTGATGATGTAGTTCGGTCTTCATTATCTCGTTAAAAAAGGCGAGATTAGAAAATTAAAAAGCCGCTTATCTAAGATGAGCGGCTTTTTGTTATGTGTCTTTTCTGAAGTGTTTTGCTTTTAAGCTCAACGAAACCAAGTCGAATTATGCTTTCTTGAAGATAGAGCTCAGTGACAGAACGTTTTGAATACGAGTCAGGATAGCGGTTTGATCTTCTTCACTGCGCTGTTCGCCCTTTGTATTTCCCCATACTGGGCCAGGCCAAGCAATGTCGTCTTTGAAGCGTGCAATATGGTGGATGTGCAGTTGTGGCACCATATTACCCAGCGCACCAAGGTTCAATTTGTCTGGTTGGAACGTGGCTTCTAGTGCTTGGCTTACCGCCTGAGATTCATGTAGGAACTGCTGTTGCTCTTTCATTGGTAAGTGGTGCAACTCTTTTAGGTTGGCACGTTTTGGTACCAAGATAACCCAAGGCACAGCGTTATCTTTGTGTAGCAGGGCTAAGCTCAGTGGAAATTCGCCGATAAGTGTGGTGTCTTTCGCAAGTTGCGGGTGAAGTTCAAAGCTCATGTTCTTTCCAATTAATTGTTTTACATGAGTATAAGGTCGGAGTTTGAATGTGGCTAGGGCTTACGTTCTCAATAAGCAGATTCCCTATCACGTTCGTGCCTCACTGTAGGGAATGACGTTTGGGGAAGTGATGGTGTATTGCTTTGCTAGTGTTACGCGCCTAGAGGTGGATTCTCAATGATGTTGGTTCTTCACTAAAGGAAGTGACGATTGGGGGGAGTGATAACGAATTGGTTTGCTGTTGTTAGGGGACTCCCTATCACGTTCGTGCCTCACTGCAGGGAATGACGGGCGTGGAAAGTGATGGTGCATTGCTTTGTTGGTGTTATTCGCTTGAGGTGGGTTCTCAATGACGTTGGTTCTTCACTAAGGAAGTGACGGTTGGGGAAAGTAATAACGATTTGGTGTGACTTGATGGCGCATTATTGATGCTGTTTTGGGTCCACAACACCTATTCTCGTCATCTCCTAGAGCGACGAAGGAGCGTAGTAGGAGATCTCTTGTTAAGTCGGACTAGGGCGGCTAGCAGTATAAATAACCGAGTAAAACGAAACCTCCAGATAAAACAAAAGGTTGACGCTTTCACGTCAACCTTTCTAATTTTCTCGAATCTCGAATCTCGAATCGTTTACATGCGCTCTAGAGTATCGATACCTAGAAGCGATAGACCTTGTTTGATTGTCTTCGCTGTTAGTGCTGCAAGCTTCAGACGGCTCTGCTTAACAGTTTCGTCTTCAGCAACTAGGATTGGGCATGCTTCGTAGAAGCTAGAGAACTGACCTGCTAGTTCGAATAGGTAGCTACACATGATGTGTGGTTGACCTTCACGAGCAACAGACTGTACTGCTTCTTCGAATTGTAGAAGTTTCGCGATAAGCGCTTTCTCTTTCTCTTCAGTGATTTTGATTTCACCTTCAAGAGAGTCCATAGAAATGCCAGCTTTAGCAAATACAGAAGCAACACGAGTGTATGCGTACTGCATGTAAGGTGCTGTGTTACCTTCGAATGCAAGCATGTTGTCCCAATCGAACACGTAGTCAGTCGTACGGTGCTTAGAAAGGTCTGCGTACTTAACCGCTGCCATAGCAACTGTATTAGCGATCGCTTTCTTCTCGTCTTCTGCAAGTTCTGGGTTCTTAGATTCGATTAGCTGTGCTGCACGAACTTCTGCTTCATCAAGAAGATCAGCAAGACGAACAGTACCACCCGCACGAGTCTTGAATGGCTTGCCGTCTTTACCTAGCATCATGCCGAATGCGTGGTGCTCAAGAGAAACAGATTCTGGGATGTAACCTGCTTTACGAACGATAGTCCAAGCTTGCATTAGATGTTGGTGCTGACGTGAGTCGATGAAGTAAAGTACGCGGTCTGCGCCTAACTCTTCAAAACGATATTTTGCACAAGCAATATCAGTTGTTGTGTAAAGGAAACCGCCGTCGCGCTTCTGGATGATAACGCCCATTGGGTCGCCATCTTTGTTTTTGTATTCGTCTAGGAATACAACTTGTGCGCCGTCATCTTCTTTAGCAAGACCTTGTTCTTTTAGGTCTGCAACGATGGTAGGAAGCATGTGGTTGTACATGCTCTCGCCCATTACGTCATCACGAGTTAGTGATACGTTTAGACGATCGTAGTTGCGTTGGTTTTGAATCATTGTTACGTCAACAAGCTTCTTCCACATCTCAGCGCAGAACTCGTCGCCGCTTTGCAGCTTAACAACGTAGCCACGTGCTTTAAGTGCAAACTCTTCGTCTTCGTCGTAAAGCTTTTTAGATTCACGGTAGAAGCCTTCAAGATCAGCAAGTTCCATCGAAACTTCGCCAGACTCAGCTTGAACGCGCTCAAGGTTTGCGATAAGCATACCGAATTGAGTACCCCAGTCACCGATGTGGTTAGCACGGATAACGTTATGGCCTAGGAATTCAAGAGTACGAACAACCGCATCACCGATGATCGTTGAACGTAGGTGACCAACGTGCATCTCTTTCGCAACGTTTGGTGCAGAGTAATCTGCAACAATTGTTTGTGTTTCTGCAACGGCTACACCAAGGCGAGAATCAGCTAATGCTGCGTCTGCTTGTTGTGCTAGGAAAGCTTCATCTAGGAAGATGTTAAGGAAACCTGGGCCTGCGATTTCAACTTTAGAAGCGATACCGTCTAGGTTTAGAACGTCCAATACTTTTTGAGCAAACTCTCGAGGATTAGTGCCTAGTCGCTTAGCAACGCCCATAACGCCGTTTGCTTGGTAGTCACCAAATTGTGGTTTTGCAGATTGGCGAACAGCGGCAGGAGAGCCTGCAGGTGCGCCAGCGGCTTCTAGAGCCTGAGATACTTTGTCATTAATAAGTGCTTGGATATTCACACGCGTTTCCTTCAATTCAAGGATGATAAGAGTGGCCGTTATTTCGAGGTCATTAAATTGGTTAATTATGCGTCTAGTTAACGATTTAATGCCGAAATGAACAACAGACACTGTTTAAGTTCACAAAAATGGCGTTAATCATACCAATTTTGTAGGGTTTCTTATAGGTCGAATTGATAGAAAATTAACATTTCCTGAGTGGTTTTTGGCAATCGACTTTTACCAAGACACGTTTGCATGTTTAAGGATCGGAAAGAACATACTTATTGAGTCTTTTTTGTAAAAGCAACGCTTGTTGCAAAAGGCAAAACTGATAACATGCAGCCATTATTTGGAGAACGCAGACAATGATGATGAGCCTGAAGCAAGCTGAACTAGAACCACAACAAATGATCGCCCGCCTTGATACCTTTATGGCAAAAATCGAGAACCTAGGAAATACATTAGGTTTGGATTTAAGCTTTGCTCAAGCGGATCATATTGCGCTGCGAATCAATGACACTGAGTTGGCCAAATCTGCGCATCAAGCATGGTCTGAGTACGGCTCTACAATTTCAGAGGCGATGATCAATGGTCGTCCAATTGTGGTGTTGGCTTTCGATGAACCCTTGCAAAGCCTTGGCTGGAAAATTGAATGCTTGGAGTTGCCATATCCAGCAGAAGGTAAGATTTATCCAAGCCAAGATTGGGAACATGTCGAGTTTGTGATTCCTTCTCACGCCCAAACGGCTGATGAGTACTTAGCGGATCTTAAAGAAACTTACCCGCAGTTCGCTGCTAACTTTGAAACGCTGGCTGAACAAGGCGTTAAGATCAAACTCTCTAGCCCGAAAGGCGAGGGTGAACGTTTGAATAACCCAACAGTGGCTTTTAAACATCAAGGGATTTGCATCAAGCTGCACCCACATTCGTTGAAGAAGATTGTAGAATCAGAGCAAGCTTAGTTTTAGTCGATAGTTTAAAGGGGCGAGATTCCTGATCTCGCTTAGGCTCGTCGGAATGACGGATGTTTGCAGTGGCTGTGTGGGTCTGCTAACTATCGCGAGTGCTTTTAAAATATAAAAGTATCTAGATAGAGATCCGATGGTTGAACACCGTCATTCCCGATAGCGACGAAGGAGCGTGGTCGGGAATCTCATAAAGCTGGTCTGATTATCAGGTACAAAAAACGCGTAATGGGGCAATCCTATTACGCGTTTTTTTATTGGGTTCTAATAGTTGTTGAACCTACAGAATCACAGTCTTGTTGCCGTAAACAAAGACGTGATCATTGATCACCTTGTTTAGCGCCTTACTCAATACGTTCTTCTCTACGTCACGACCGGCTTGTGCCATGTCTTTCGCGCTGAAGTTGTGATCCACAGGGATAACATCTTGCTTAATGATTGGGCCTTCATCCAAATCATTAGTCACAAAGTGCGCTGTAGCACCAATGATTTTTACGCCGCGCTCATACGCTTGTTGATATGGCTTCGCGCCAATAAATGCTGGCAAAAAGCTGTGGTGGATATTGATGATCTTGTGGTTGTATTTTTCAACAAACCCTGGAGTCAGCACTCGCATGTACTTAGCCAAAACAAGGTAATCAGCCTCGTATTGGTCAATCACTTCTAGCATCTTCTTCTCATGTTCTTCACGGTTTAGCCCTTCGTGAGAAACATGATGGTAAGGGATGTCAAAACGTTCAGTTAGGCTTTGCAGAATGTCGTAGTTACCGACAACCGCCGCGATTTCAACGTCTAAACTGCCATCGAAGTTCTTCATTAGAATGTCGCCAAGGCAGTGTGCTTCTTTGGTCACGAGTATCACAACACGCTTGCGAGATGAATCAACAAGCTTACGTTTCGTGTTTTGTGGCAGGGCTTGGTCTAAATCGGCAAGCAAGGTTTCATCATTGAAATACCCTTCAAGCTCGGTGCGCATAAAGAAGTGGCCACTTGTGTTATCTACGAACTCATTGTTGTGAATAATATTGAGTTGGTGCTTATAACAAATGTTGGTGATCTTAGAGATGAGGCCCGGGGCATCAGTACAATGTGTTAGTAAAGTTTTTCTTTCCATTTGCATCTTACTTCCATGAAATATTTTTATTCTTCAAATTAAATGCAGGCCGTCGAACGGTGAACTGAGCCGCAATATCACCGTTATAATTAATCTATTATCAAGTTGGTTTCAACAAATTCTGCTGCTGATTTATCGCTTTGATAAATTGTTTGATATAGAAATATCAGTTTTTAGATAGAAAAACAGGCAGAAGCTTCATTTTTTAAAGTTTTGACCGTAGTACGCATTTGAACTTCAACCGAGGCATTTACGCCTTGGCCAAAAATAGAGGTGATACTTATGGATAAAGAGTTATTAGCCAAAAAACTGTACTGCAAGCGAGTGAATTCATTGGCGGGTGGCACTGCGTTAGATGGTAATGTTCTAGATGAAATGTGGGAAAGCAAGACCTCGCCAACCGATGCAGTGAAGGCCATGCAACCTTGTGATAACCATTTTGAAGGCGCCTCTTGGTTGTCACGTTATCTAAGTCGAAAATAAAAACGATTCTCTGATTCTTACTTCTTCAGTTCTTACCTTTAAGGTAACTCAAGTTACGTCAAACCAAACCAAACACCTCCGGTGCGAAGTCATTCTTGATTCGCGCCGGCTCACTAAACCTGCCATAATTCGTCTTCTATTTTTCTAAACTTCGTACTCTATGATATCTAAAACGTTTTCTGCTGATGGTGCTCTGGGTAAAGCGATCCCAGGGTTTCAACCACGACAAGCTCAGCTAGACATGGCTGAAGCGGTTTCACAAGCTATTGAGCAACAGAGCCAATTAGTTGTTGAAGCGGGAACGGGTACCGGTAAGACCTTTGCTTACTTAGTGCCAGCGCTGCTTAGTGGCAAGAAAACCATCATTAGTACGGGGTCTAAAAACCTTCAAGAACAGCTGTTTCACCGAGATTTACCATTGATGGTCGATGCGCTTGGCTTTTATGGTCAGGTTGCGTTACTCAAAGGGCGTTCAAACTATTTGTGTTTGGACAGGCTCAGCCGTCAAATGATCGAGAGTCATGGCGCTCATACCGATCCAACACTGCTGGCTCAGTTAGTGAAAGTTCGTAGTTGGTCATCATCAACACAAACAGGTGATTTGGGCGATTGTGATGATATCGCTGAAGACAGCCCGGTTATCCCAACTATTACCTCGACCAATGACAACTGCTTGGGCAAAGAGTGCCCAAGTTATACCGATTGCTTCGTGCTTAAAGCGCGTAAAAAAGCGATGGATTCTGATGTTGTTGTAGTGAACCACCACTTGTTCTTAGCGGATTTAGCGATTAAAGAGACCGGATTTGGTGAGCTGATTCCTGAAGCCGATGTGTTTATTTTCGATGAAGCGCATCAACTTCCCGATATTGCCAGCCAATACTTCGGGCAATCGGTTTCCAGTCGACAGATCCAAGAGTTAGCCAAAGACATTGAAATCGCTTACCGCACTGAAGCGAAAGACATGCGTCAGCTACAGAAAGTGGGGGATAGGCTCGTTCAGTCTGCAGCCGATCTGCGCATTGTGCTCGGTGATACTGGCTTTCGCGGCAACTGGCGTGAGGCCTTAAAATCCGAATCGATTGCACGAGAGTTGGTTCGTTTGCAAGATGCTCTACAACTAGCTGTTGATGTATTGAAATTAGCTCTTGGGCGAAGCCAGCTGTTAGATACCGCTTTCGAACGTGCAAACATGATTAAGTCACGTATCGAACGTGTGTGCGATGTGTCGATTACTGGCTATTCGTATTGGTATGACACCACGCCACGCCACTTTGCTTTGCACATCACACCATTGTCGGTCGCGGATAAATTCCACGAACAGATCGAGCTTAAACCGGGCGCTTGGGTATTTACCTCAGCAACCTTAGCGGTGTCGGACGATTTCGATCACTTTACCTCTCGACTCGGGTTAAAACCGTCGGCACAGTTTTCACTGCCAAGCCCGTTTGATTACCCAAATCAGGCGCGTTTGTGTGTACCTCGTTATCTTCCTGAACCGAATAGCCCAGGCCTCGCGGATAAGCTAGTAAGAATACTGACTCCCGTGATTGAGCAAAACCAAGGCCGCTGTTTCTTTTTGTGTACTTCACACAGCATGATGAAAGAGTTGGGGGAGCGATTCCGTGAAACACTCTCGGTTCCAGTGCTGCTGCAAGGTGAGACAAGTAAGCAAAAAACCTTAGCCGAATTCATGGAATTAGGTAACGCATTGCTGGTGGCTACTGGCGCTTTCTGGGAGGGGATAGATGTTAGGGGCGACGCATTAAGCTGTGTTATCATCGATAAATTGCCCTTTACCGCCCCTGATGACCCTTTACTTAAGGCTCGCATCGAGGACTGTAAGTTAAAAGGGGGTGATCCTTTTGCACAGGTACAGTTGCCAGACGCCGTGATTACCTTGAAACAAGGTGTCGGCCGATTGATACGTGACAAGCGCGATAATGGCGCTTTGATTATTTGCGATAACCGATTGGTGACTCGTGATTACGGTGGCATATTTTTGGCGAGTTTACCGCCTATCCCACGTACCCGTGACTTAGGGATCATTAAAGAATTCTTAGCTAAAGACCATTCAACCGCTGCTGAGTAATTGGCATTGTTGAGCTTAGCCATTATTTTTAGACTAGATAACAGATATTTGAGACACAAATGAGCGCGAAAATTCTTGCAGTAGATACCGCAACTGAAAACTGTTCAGTTGCACTAGTAATTGGTGACCAGGTGTTCGCACGTAGCGAAGAGGCTCCTCGAGACCATACGAAAAAAATTCTACCAATGGTTGATGAAGTACTGAAAGAAGCGAATGTCGCTTTAACCGATATTGATGCTATCGCGTTTGGCCAAGGCCCAGGCAGTTTCACGGGTGTACGTATTGGTATTGGTATTGCTCAAGGCTTGGCTTTTGGTGCGGATTTACCGATGATCGGTGTCTCTACACTGGCTGCGATGGCGCAAGGCAGCTACCGTAAATTTGGTGAAACTCATGTTGCGACAGCGATTGATGCGCGTATGAGTGAAGTGTACTGGGCTCGCTACAGCCGCGAACAAGATGGCCGCTGGAATGCTGTTGATGCAGAGTGTGTTACACCACCAAGTGAATTGGCTGCGCAGCTTGAAGCGGACTCTGAAACATGGGCAAAAGTAGGTACAGGTTGGGAAGCGTACGCAGAACACATGGATACGCTAGCGATCAACACCAAAGCATGTGAAGTGCTATTCCCAGAAGCTCAAGATATGGCTTTCCTTGCTCAATTCGCTTATGCAGAAGGCAAGGCGGTTGCAGCAGAAGAGTCTGAGCCTGTTTATCTTCGTGATAAAGTGACTTGGAAAAAACTGCCTGGTCGCGAGTAAATACGTATTATTTTGGCTCTGCATTTACTTTGCAGAGCCGCTATTAAAACCAGACACAAAGTCATTAAATTAGGTACAAAATTTCTTAAGCATGGTTTCAATAAACGGCTTACCTCCTTCTTCGATAGGTAATACATCCAAAACCAATCGAACCAATAAAAAGAATGAGGTAAAAAAAGGCGATGCAAAAACCTCAGTTGGCCAGCCAACTAAGGTCGCAAATGCTGTCTCGCATTCTATTCGTCAAGTCAAAGAGTCTGAAATTCATAAAGCTCAGGTTCAATATGATCTTCCAGAAGGGCGTGGACGACGTGCGATGGAAGAGTATATGGATGTAATGAATCAAGCTAAAAAAGAGGAACTTGCGAAGCTTATTGGGGTCGATATTTACATCTAGCTTTGTACTTTCATCTATCCTGTTCTAAGGACCAGCATTATGTTTTCTCTCATGTCTAAATCTCGCTTATTTTTCCTTGTTGCCTTCTCATCGTTAGTGATGGGGTGCTCATCTCTACCTGAAGAACTCAATGCAAATTCCGAACAAGTAGTGACAGACTACCAAGAGTGGGTTAATACAGTGCCTGATGCGGGGGATGTTCGTTTAGGTGGCGTGATTGCGAAAGTGACTAACTTGGAGAACAAGACTCGCGTTGAAGTGGTTAATTTACCTATTTCTAGCAGCGGTAAGCCGGATATTGATGCAGAGCCAAAGGGACGCTTTGTCGGTTACATCGATGGCTATGTTGAACCATTGAGCTTTGCTGAAGGCCGCTTAGTCACCTTAGTTGGAACATCAAATGGCACTGAAGATAGCACTATTGGTGATTACCCTTATACCTTTCCAGTCATGAATGTCTACAACCAGCGCTTATGGCAGATCACCGAGCGAGTAGTTATCAATGACTTTGCGCCAACTTATTATTCTTGCCGCAGTTTGCACTGTCGCAGCTTTCAAACCATGCCTAAGTCAGGGCGTGTGATTCAAGATGTGGAATAGTCGAACCTTAACTCAACACTCTCAACGACAGGGGCACTATACAATCAATGATTGAAAAGTCATATTCCCTTGCGAGCGGTACGCTTGCGACACAACAGATGGGCAACCTAGAAACGACCGCTACGACGGTCGTTTTTATTCATGGGTGGTTAGATAATTCAGCCAGTTTTAATCAGGTTATGCAGCAATTAGCCAAGTGTTCTTCTAGCGCTCACCTTGTTGCTATCGATCTTTTCGGACACGGTTTTTCGTCGCACAAATCGGGAAGCTACTACCCATTTCACGACTATATTGATGATTTGCATCAGTTGGTGACTAAATTATCGCCAAACAGACTGGTGCTAGTAGGACATTCACTTGGTGCATTGATCGCAAGTTGTTATAGTGCCGCCTTTCCTGAAAAGGTGTCGGGATTAATTCAAATTGAAGGTCACGGACCTCTTTCCGAAGCTCCCCAAGAAACGGTTTCTCGTTTGAGAGATGGGGTACTCAGTCGTCTTCGACAGCGAAGAAAGCCTTCACGTCCTCTAGCAAGCCTTGAGGATGCTATTAAGCTGAGAGCTCACGCCAACCAAATTAATGCTGAATTAATCGCTCCTATTGTTGAACGAGGTATTGTCGAGTTCGAGAACTCTTGGCAATGGCGATGCGACCCTAACTTAAAATGTGACTCGTTATATCGAATGTCACAGGCGCACGCTGAAGCGATTATGGCGGCTATTGAATGCCCTCAATTAATAATTTTAGGGAATGATGGATTTCGACATTTGCAGCATAATCGCTACAAATCAGTGCATAGTCCTCTGAATATAGAGACTGTTCCTGGCGGACATCATTGTCATTTAGAGAGCCCAGAGCTAGTTTCAGAGCTAATTCTTGGTGTAGTTAACAAAATTTAAACAAGTGTTTGAGCCTTTTAGTGCTCATGCACTAAAGCTGTGCTGTAATACCGCAATGATAAAAAGCGGCGAAGCAGTCGTCAGCTGATAAACGAGGAGTAACATCGTGGATAAACCTTGGCTTTCACGTTATCCAAGTGACGTACCAGAAACGATCAACCCAGATCAGTACCCATCTCTTGTAGAAATGTTTGAACAGTCGGTACAGAAGTACGCGGATCAACCTGCATTTGAGAACATGGGCTCGATTATGACATTCCGTAAGCTTGAAGAGCGCAGCCGTGCTTTTGCCGCTTACCTACAGAATGACTTGAAACTGAAGAAGGGCGATCGCGTCGCGCTAATGATGCCAAACCTACTGCAATACCCAATTGCACTATTTGGTGTATTGCGTGCCGGTATGATTGCAGTGAACGTCAACCCACTGTACACACCTCGTGAGCTTGAACATCAACTGAACGATTCTGGTGCAAAGGCGATCGTTATCGTATCTAACTTTGCGAGCACGCTAGAGAAAGTGGTGGATAACACTCCGGTTAAACACGTTGTCCTAACTAGCCTTGGGCAAATGTTGCCACGCGCTAAAGGGACTATTGTCGACTTCGTAGTGAAATACGTAAAAGGTATGGTGCCTAAGTATGACCTACCGGGTGCTATCTCATTCAGGAAAGCATTGCACAAAGGCCGTCGTCTTCAATACGTGAAGCCGTTTATGGCTGGCGATGATATTGCGTTTCTACAGTACACGGGTGGTACAACGGGCGTAGCGAAGGGCGCAATCCTAACGCACCGCAATATGATTGCAAACGTACTTCAAGCGAAAGGGGCATACGGTCCTGTTCTGCAAGAAGGTCGTGAGTTGGTTGTAACGGCATTACCGCTTTACCACGTATTTGCTCTGACAGTGAACTGCTTGCTGTTTGTTGAGATGGGTGGTCGCAACCTTCTGATCACAAACCCTCGTGATATTCCTGGTTTCATTAAAGAGCTGCAAAAGGTTCCGTTCACCGCGATTACGGGCGTAAATACCCTGTTTAATGCGTTAGTGAATAATGAAGACTTCCACGAGTTGGATTTCAGTAACCTGCGCTTATCTGTTGGTGGCGGTATGGCCGTTCAACGCGCTGTTGCAGAGCAATGGAAGAAAGCGACAGGTATTCACTTGCTAGAAGGCTATGGCTTGACCGAGTGTTCACCATTGGTAACAGGTAACCCATACGACCTTAAAGATTACACGGGCGCTATTGGTTTGCCTGTACCATCGACAGATGTACGTATTGTTGATGAT
The DNA here is from genome assembly GCF_023161685.1 of Vibrio sp. 1CM8B. Taxonomy (NCBI): domain Bacteria; kingdom Pseudomonadati; phylum Pseudomonadota; class Gammaproteobacteria; order Vibrionales; family Vibrionaceae; genus Vibrio; species Vibrio sp. 1CM8B. Next base: position 114,410 of record NZ_JALNTU010000002.1, on the reverse strand, counting down.
GAAGGCAAAGTGGTTGCTAATGACCAAGTAGGTGAGCTACAAGTTCGCGGTCCACAAGTGATGCAAGGCTACTGGCAACGCCCAGAAGCAACCAAAGAAGTGATTGACCAAGACGGTTGGTTATCTACGGGTGACATCGTTAAATTTGATGACGAAGGCTTGCTGCATATTGTTGACCGTAAGAAAGATATGATTCTTGTGTCTGGTTTTAACGTTTACCCGAACGAGATTGAAGATGTAGTCGCGCTACATGGCCAAGTGTTAGAAGTAGCGGCTATCGGTCAACCTCATGAAGTATCTGGTGAGCTGGTTAAGATTTACGTTGTGAAGCGTGATCCGAGCCTGACCAAAGAAGACATTATTGCGCACTGTCGTGAACACCTAACGGGTTACAAGATCCCTAAACTAGTTGAGTTCAGAGATGATCTTCCAAAGACTAACGTAGGTAAGATCTTGCGCCGCGTACTACGTGAAGAAAACGATGCAGAACTTGCGAAACGCGCTAGCGAATAATTAGTCAGTTTACGAGAAAGCACTGCACTAAAACCTTTGAGGCGCTTAATCTAAGCGAGCGCTGAAAAATGGTGTTAGAATGCCGACAGTTAATGTCGGCATTTTTGTATCCGGCGATCAAATAGAAACCTGTGAGAGTTTTTGTGGATTATCAAATCATTACCCAATTGAAAGACCTTGAGCGAGTTTGCCAACAAGCACGTGAAGCCGATGTCGTTATGCTTGATACGGAGTTTGTTCGTACAAGAACCTATTACCCTCAATTAGGCTTGATTCAGTTATTTGATGGTGAAACGCTATCACTGATTGACCCTATTGCTCTTGGTGAAATGACACCATTTGTTGGGTTGTTGAAAGATGCTTCTGTTCTGAAAGTGCTGCACGCTTGCGGTGAAGATTTGGAAGTGTTCCAAAACGCATTTGGCTGCACACCAACACCAATGGTCGATACACAGATCATGGCGGCTTTCTTAGGTCATGGCTTATCAACGGGCTTTGCTGCTCTTGTTTCAGAGTTTGTCGGTGTTGATCTCGATAAGAGTGAATCTCGCACTGACTGGCTAGCTCGTCCGCTTTCTCAAAAGCAATTGGACTACGCAGCGGCAGACGTGCATTACCTAATGCCAATGTACAACAAGCTTCTAGAAAAAGTGATGGAAGCAGGTTGGTGGGAAGCGGCTCAACAGGAGTCTGATTTACAAGTTGCCAAGCGCATCCGTAAAGTAAACCCAGATACAGCCTACCTTGATATTAAAGGGGCATGGCAGCTTAAACCTAAGCAGCTAGCGATCTTGCGACCTCTAGCAACTTGGCGTCTAAAAGAAGCTATAAAGCGCGATTTAGCGCTGAACTTTGTCTTCAAAGAGCAAGATTTATGGGCTGTAGCGCGATTTGCAATGAAAGACCCCAAGCACATGGAGCAAGAAGGTTTTGATTACCGCTCTGTGCGTCGCCATGGTGCCAAGATCAGCTCAATCGTTAAGTTGGCTGAACATACACCAGAAGAAGAGTACCCAGCACCAGTAGAACGTCTAATGGACTTTCCTGGTTACAAGCAACTGTTCAAAGTGTTGAAAGATGAAGTGAAAACTGCGTCACAACACAGTGGCTTAGCGACGGAATTTTTGGCATCTAAGAAGCAACTTAACCAAGTGTTAAGCTGGGTGTGGAAGCACGATCGTAACCCTGAGAAGCTGCCTGATGTTATGCACGGTTGGCGTTTAGATGTGGTTGGCGAAAAACTGAGTAAAGCGATCAAATAACCGTTTGCTGCTTTAAAGCCTAACTTAGTTACAGCTATAAACTGCACATATAAAAAAGAGAGCCTAGGCTCTCTTTTTTATTCAATCAATACAAGCAAGTGTATTACCTGCCGATCTTGTACAGAAAGATTATCGCTCTTCTTCTGGAAGCTTAACATTCAGCTCTAGCACTGAGATGTCGTCATCTTTGTGTTCAAAAGTCAGATCAACCATTGATGGATCAACCTCAACGTACTTGGCTATACACTTCAAGATGTCTTCTTTTAGTTGCGGCAGGTAAGACGGCGCTGGGTCGTCATGGCTGCGTCGTTCGGCAACAATGATCTGCAAACGTTCTTTGGCTAGATTTGCGGTTGTCTTTTTCTGTGGTCTAAAAAACTCTAATAATGACATTGTGCATTAGCCCCCGAACAGTCGTTTGAAGATGCCTTTCTTCTGTTCCGTTAAGAAGCGGAAGTCAACTTGGCTACCCAGTAGTCGCTCTACAGTATCATTGTAAGCCATACCTGCGTCGGTTGCTTCGTCAAAGATAACTGGAACACCCTTGTTCGATGCATTGAGTACCGCTTGGCTCTCTGGAATTACACCCAGTAGAGAGATGTGCAGGATTTCTTCAACGTCTTCAACACTGAGCATCTCACCTTGAGTAACACGTGCTGGGTTGTAGCGAGTCAATAGAAGGTGTGTTTTCACTGGTTCTAAGCCATCTTCTGAACGACGAGACTTAGAGTCAAGAATACCTAGAATACGGTCTGAATCGCGTACTGAAGAGACTTCTGGGTTCGTGGTTACAATCGCTTCATCAGCGAAGTACAACGCCATCAGAGCGCCTTGTTCGATACCCGCAGGAGAATCACAGATGATGAAATCAAAGCCCATTTCATCCAGTTCACCAAATACACGACGAACACCATCTTTTGTTAGTGCGTCTTTATCACGAGTTTGAGAAGCAGGAAGAATGAACAGGTTCTCTGTGCGCTTGTCTTTGATCATCGCTTGGTTCAGCGTTGCTTCACCATTGATAACGTTAACGAAGTCGTACACAACACGACGCTCACAACCCATAATTAAATCTAGGTTACGCAGACCGATATCAAAGTCGATAACTGCGGTTTTCTTTCCTTTTAAAGCCAGACCCGAGGCAATAGCTGCACTGGAGGTCGTTTTGCCTACCCCGCCTTTACCTGACGTTACAACGATAATGCGTGCCATTCTGTTTTCCTTTTATTTCTCTTATATTGCGAGGACATCAACGTGTAATACATCGTTTGCCATACTGAACATGGTTTTCTTCTGCCAGTACTCGCTTTCAATTTGATCGCTGAGCCAGTAATTTCCAGCAATGGAAACCAGCTCGGCTTGTAAGTCATTACAAATTATTTTTGCTTCAGTTTGACCACTTGCACCCGCAATCGCACGGCCGCGTAAAGTGCCATGAATATGGATGCTGCCATCGGCAATCACTTCCGCGCCTGCACTCACATGGCTGAGTATCAATAGATCGCCATCTTTCGCATAAACCTGCTGACCAGAACGAATCGGGGTTCTAATCACCTTGATTGGTGCCATCTTCGCTGGAGCTTGAGACGGCGACTTGCTTGCCGTCATCACCGCAAAACCGGCTTCTTTAGCGAGGTTTTGCATTCGCTTATCAGAACAGCCTGCCACACCAACCGGGATCATGCCCGCTTGAGATATACCATTTTTAAGTTGCACAAAATCGATATCGCCCGCGACTTTGCTGATGTTGATAACAACAGGTGCGGCAGCGAAAAACGTAGGTGCTTGGTCTACTTTCTCTTGAAGAAAAGAGACTGCATTTTCGACTTGATCATCGGATAAGTGCAAAACAGATAGCGTGAAACTGCTACCTTTTAGATCTGGGTTACTAGACATCGAAAAACTACAGGACCTCAATAGCGGATTGGTACAATTTCTTTATCAATAAAATAAAGGGCATTGCCTGAAACTAGGTTTATCATGTTATATTCCCAAACCAAGCACAGCAAGTAATCTTGTTGTCAAATGAACGTTTTGTTCCCAATATTTCCCTAACATAAACTATTGATCTCGCAAGTGAGAGTTTTGTAGTCATAAACATTTAAAAAAGGTTTGTCATGCTGTGTTCTATATATAAAAGTTCAAAGAAAGAAGGAACATACCTTTATATCCCTAAGAAGGATGATTTTTCACAAGTTCCTGACGCATTGATGCAAATGTTTGGTAAACCTAGTTTTGTAATGGTAATTAAAATGGACGGCCGTAAACTTGCTCAAGTGAACATCGATAAAGTGAGAGAATCACTGAACACCGATGGTTTCTTTTTGCAGGTTCCGCCACCACCAGTTAACGAACTTGAGCTTCATAAAGAGCGTAAAGCTCAAAATAAAGGTCAAGACGAAGAGTGATAGCCACCTCAATTCAAGGAGGAGTGATCGTTGAGTAAATTTTCGAAAACCATATTGGCTGTGTCGGCATTACTATTGGGTAATAGCCTGACCATTGGCTCAGTTCAAGCTGAAGAGCTTAGCTTTGAGCAATATGTAGAAAAACTAAAGCAACAAGGTCGTGAAGAAGGTATTTCTGAAGCGATCATTGATGAAGCCTTTGATGGTGTAACGTTTAAGCCACGTGCGGTAAAAGCCGACAAAAACCAACCTGAGAAAAAACTGACTCTGGATGAATACATTCCACGAGCGGTTCCAGATTGGAAAGTGAAGCAGGCAAGGTCACTCTATAAGGAACACTACACCGCGTTAAAGCGTATTGGTGATGAATATGGTGTTCAACCAAGGTTCATTGTCGCGCTATGGGGTGTTGAGAGTAATTTTGGTAAGTTCACGGGCAATTACAGCGTTATCGACGCCCTAACGACCATGGCTTATGAAGGCCGCAGAGAAGCTTTCTTCCGTAGCGAAGCGATGGCGGCATTGAAGATTCTTGATCAAGGCCATATTGCACCAAAAGAGATGAAAGGCTCTTGGGCTGGTGCGATGGGTCAGCCTCAGTTTATGCCAAGTTCATTCTTAGCGTATGCCGCTGATGGCAGTGGCGACGGTAAGAAAGACATTTGGGGTACTGAAGAAGACGTATTTGCTTCAGCGGCCAATTATCTCAGCCAATCAGGATGGGATGACAAATATACTTGGGGTCGTCAGGTTCATGTTCCGTCAACTGTGTCTATTGACTTACAAGGTCGAGACGCAGACAAAGCGAAATACTTAAAAGAGTGGTCTGAACTCGGTATTAAACGCTATGACGATCGCCCACTGCCAACGCTTGATGAAGACATTAAAGCTTGGTTGATAATGCCAGATGACGAAGCGGGTCGTTCGTACCTCATTTACAACAACTACAATGTGTTAATGAAGTGGAACCGTTCTTATTACTTTGCTTTGGCTGTAAGCCATCTAGCCGACAGAATTAAGTTTGATTAACAGACCTAAGTCGCTTTGAATAGCATTTGGCCTACCATAGGCAGAACGAACTAAAGGACTCTTCGGAGTCCTTTTTGATTTTATATTTCAGAGATTTAATAAGGTGATCTTGTGCTAACAGATAGAGCTGCACAGATGGTGATATTCCATGCGCTAATCAAGCACGAAGGCTTTACCAGTGCTGCAAAAAGCTTGAACGTTTCGGTGTCTCATATCAGTAAGCAAGTCGCTTTGCTTGAAGACTCAATCGGCATCAAGCTGGTGCAACGAACCACACGAAGCCTCACGCTGACCGAAGCGGGAGACGTGTTCTATCAACATTGTGAGCAGCTGTTTAACACGGTGAAAGCAGCTCAGATGGATATGGACAGCCAGCGCGATGATATCTCTGGAATACTACGCGTCGGGTTGTCGCAGTCATTTGGCACACTCCATATCATTCCGGCGATTGATCAACTCAGACAGCTTTATCCTCAATTGAGAATCGAGGTCCACTTGTTCGACTATAAGGTGGACATGATTGAAGAGCGATTGGATCTCTGGATCACCAACAATGAAGACTTGCCTGAAGGTTACATTGCGCAGCGTTTAGCAGACAGCCAGTTTGTGGTGGCTGCGTCACCGGATTATCTGATTAAGGCCGGGACGCCACATGTACCTTCCGATTTGATTGACCATAACTGCCTTATCTATCGCAGCCGTGAACGAGATTACACATCGTGGGCGTTTGATAACGGGCAAGAAAACCTTAGCGTTAAAGTTGCGGGTGATTACTCAGTCGATTTGGCTGAGGCAGTACGAGACGCGGCAGTATCAGGGTGGGGCGTTGCTTATTTGGCGACTTACTTAGTGAAAGAAGAGTTTAGAACGGGCAAGTTGATTCAAGTATTACCAGAGTGGAGAGCCAGTCAGTTGATGCCATTTTATGCCGTTTACCCGAGTCGAAAGAACATGCCGAAGAAGCTTTCAGCTGTGATTGAGTTCATCAAAGATCATATTGGGTCGCCGACGTATTGGGACAAAAACCTCAAAACTTGCGTTGAACTGCATCGTTAACTGTTTCCTAATCTATAAATATAATTTCCATATGGAAAAAGTATGCTTTTTAATCAAAGTTAATTATTAAAATTCAATAACTTAATTATATTCATGGTTATATCGTGATTACCCCAACATCACGTTAACAACCTCAGCTTGCCGCAAACGATTTCCTCTATAGAATGCGTCGCCTTTCCTATCTACAACTTTTAGGTTGACGCACATGGCTTCCCTACTTGGAATTATCACTATTTTAGTTGCCGCTTGGTTACTATCTACGGACAGAAAAAATATTCCACTAAGAACAGTCTCTTTGGCTTTCTTATTACAAATCTCATTCGCGCTATTGGTTCTGTATGTACCAATGGGTAAAGAAGCGTTGAATGCAGCCACGGGTGCGGTATCTAGCTTGATCAACTACGGTCAAGAGGGGATTAACTTCCTATTTGGTGGCCTAACGAATAACGGATTTGTTTTCGCGATTAATGTTCTCGGCATCATTATCTTTTTCTCTGCACTGATTTCAGGTTTGTACCACATCGGCTTTATGCCAAAGGTGATCAACCTTATTGGTGGTGCGCTACAGAAATTCTTGGGCACAGGTCGTGCGGAGTCACTGTCTGCGACTGCCAACATCTTTGTCGGCATGATTGAAGCGCCATTGGTGGTTAAACCTTACTTAAAACACATGACAGATTCACAACTGTTTGCTGTGATGGTGTGTGGTTTGGCGTCTGTAGCTGGTGGTACGCTAGTGGGTTATGCATCGCTTGGCGTTGACCTAAACTTCCTGATCGCTGCGGCATTCATGTCTGCACCAGCCGGTCTATTGATGGCTAAAATCTTAGTACCTGGCAGCTCAGATGACGCTCAAGAAAATATTGAGTCTGATGTAGAAATTCCACGAGCAACAAACGTAGTTGAGGCAATGGCAGATGGGGCTATGTCTGGACTTCGTATTGCCGTTGCGGTGGGTGCAACACTTCTTGCCTTTATCAGTGTGATTGCAATGCTGAATGGCTTGCTAGGTATCGTTGGCGGCTGGTTTGGCGTAAACCTAAGCTTCGAACTTATCCTAGGTTATGTGTTTGCACCCGTTGCATGGCTGATCGGTGTACCGTGGTCTGAGGCTGTGGTTGCGGGCTCATTGATCGGTAACAAGATTGTTGTGAACGAGTTCGTGGCTTTCATCCAACTAATGGATGCTAAAGAGGCGCTAAGTGAGCACTCACAAGCGATCGTAACTTTTGCTCTATGTGGCTTTGCTAACATCTCTACCATGGCGATTCTTATCGGTGGTTTGGGCAGCTTAGTTCCAGAGCGTCGCTCTTTCATCTCACAATATGGCTTCAAAGCAATTTGTGCAGGTGTGTTTGCTAACTTAATGAGTGCCGCTATTGCTGGTGTTGTACTTTCTCTATAGCTAACGGATCATGACTTTACTCCCCCTATAGTAAAGTGACTGATTAATCACAATAATATTCGGTTAGCGTGAAAAAGAGAGCCTATAGTGTAAGAACGTAGGCTTTCTTATTTCATTGAATAGTTTGTACCACAGGGTGTGGTGCAAACCTTTTAGGGGCACAAATGGATTTGTCGATTACTTCATCTTTGGCGTTAATTGGACTCTTGTCTTTAGCTTGTCAGCTGCTCGGTTGGCGTTTACGTCTTCCCGCTATTCTTCCTCTCCTTATCGTCGGCCTGTTGCTAGGTCCCGGCCTGAATATCTTAAATCCCGATGCCATTTTCGGTGATGTGCTGTTTCCTATGATTTCATTAGGGGTTGCTATCATCCTGTTTGAAGGTGCATTGACCCTAAATTTCAAAGAAATCAGAGGCCATGGCCGGATGGTGACTCATCTCGTGAGTTTCGGCCTGTTGATAACATGGGCGTGTATCGTAGTGGGTGCTTACTACTTTGTGGACTTCAGTTGGCCGTTAGCCGCTCTATTTGGGGCATTAGTCGTGGTAACTGGCCCTACTGTAATCGTACCGATGCTTCGCAGTATTCAGCCTAAATCTTCCTTAGGCAGTATCTTGCGATGGGAAGGGATAGTGATTGATCCGATTGGCGCTCTGTTTGCGGTTCTCGTCTACGAGTACATCGTTTCTTCTGCCGACCCTACTGGACACGTTCTGTCTGCTCTGGGCCTGACGCTAGTAATAGGTTTAGGCTTAGGGATCATCGGTGGCCATTTGATTGCCAAGATGCTGCAAGGGCATTGGGTACCGCATTATTTACGTAATGTGGCTGTGCTGACGCTAATGTTGGCGGCGTTTTCTTTCTCGAATGACTTGAGTGAAGAATCGGGTTTATTAACCGTGACCATAATGGGGATCTGGCTTGCCAACGTGAAGGGCTTGGATATCGAAGACATCATCGAATTCAAAGAAACCTTGACCGTGTTGCTCATCTCAGCGTTGTTTATTCTGTTAGCGAGCAGGCTCGATTCCGGAACCTTCCTCTCGATAGGTTGGGGTGGTGTTGGCTTGTTAGCGGTAGTGATGTTGGTGGCGCGTCCTTTGAGTGTATGGATCAGCGGGATCGGCACGGATCTTACCTCTGCGGATAAATGGTTTTTAAGCTGGATGGCACCGCGCGGGATCGTGGCAGCCGCGGTTTCTTCTCTGTTTGCAATCAAGCTTCAAGAGAAGCAATTAATCGAAGGCGCGGATTTACTGGTGCCAATGGTGTTCTTGGTCATCATAGGTACGGTTGTGATTCAGAGCCTTACCGCGAGTTGGTGGGCGAGAAGGCTAGGTGTGACTCAAGAGAAGGCGCAAGGTGTTATCTTCTTTGGTGCGACTCAGTTTTCACGCCAGTTTGCCAAAGTGCTAGCCACACACAACATCAACAGTGTGCTTGCGGATACCAACTGGGAAAGTATTCGCTTGGCGCGTATGGAAAACTTGAATGTTTATTTTGGTAACCCGGCTTCGAGCCACGCTGAAAATAATCTGGAATTGGATGGAATAGGGCGTGCGATGATCGTGTCGCCTTATCGTCAAACTAACCCGTTAGTTAGCATGCACTATCAAGATGAGTTTGGTGGAAATAAGGTGTTTGAGCTTGAATCTTCAGAGAATAAACATGAAAGGCACCAAGTGAGTCGCGATGGCAATAGAAGTCTGTTTTCGGAAGGGATTACCTATTCTAAGCTTAACTCACTGATGGCTCAGGGTAGCCAAATTAAAAGTACAGGTTTGACCGAGGCATTTGATTTAAACGAGTTTAACGCGCTGTACCCTAAAGCTATCCCTCTTGGGGTGATTAATGGCGGTGATTTCCGTTTAATTACACAAGGAGCTGAGTTGGAAAAACTTATATCAACGGAGTGTGAGCTTATTAGTTTATTACCGCCTTCTGAACAGGTGGAAAAAGTCGAGACTCCAGATAAGTAGCAATGAGCACTTCATCAAAAGCGCGTCGCCTTGTTTCAAAAACGAATAGCTAAGTATCAAAAAAGCCGCAACGTTCATCACGTTGCGGCTTTCTAATTCTATTTATATGCGCTGCGGACTACTTCGAGTGAAATTGCTCACAAGCGATCATGGTGTTCTCGATTAGGCTCGCAACCGTCATTGGACCAACACCACCCGGTACTGGTGTGATGAAGCTTGCGCTTTCTTTCGCTACGTCGTATTCAACGTCACCCACTAATTTGCCAGATTCCAAACGGTTGATACCCACATCGACCACAACAGCGCCTTTCTTAATCCAAGCGCCAGGAATGAAGTTTGGTTTACCTACGGCAACTACAACAACGTCTGCTTGACGTACGTGGCCTTCAAGGTCTTTGGTGAAGCGGTGACATGTTGTCGTCGTACAACCTGCTAGAAGAAGTTCTAGCGTCATTGGGCGACCTACGATGTTTGATGCGCCAACCACAACCGCGTGTTTACCACGTAAGTCGATGTTGTAACGGTCAAGCAGCGTGATGATGCCTTTTGGCGTACAAGAGCGAAGCTTGGGCATGCGCTGAGCCAAACGGCCGACATTGTACGGGTGGAAGCCATCAACGTCCTTTTCTGGCGTGATACGCTCAAGTACGTGAGTGCTATCAATGCCAGCTGGTAGAGGCAGTTGAACAAGAATACCGTCGATCTCTGGATCGTCGTTCAGTTGGTCTACCAGTGTTAACAATTCGTCTTCTGTCGCAGTGGCTGGCAAGTCGTAAGATTTAGATACGAAGCCAACTTCTTCACACGCTTTACGCTTACTTCCAACGTAAACCTGAGAAGCAGGGTCTTCACCCACTAAAACAACCGCTAGGCCCGGAGCGCGTAATCCAGCTTCAGTACGAGCTTTTACACGTGCAGCAACTTCGGAGCGAACCGTTTGAGAAATTAGCTTTCCATCAATATTTTGAGCAGTCATGAATTTCCTTAGTATTGATATTCAAGTTAGTGGCTGATGTTTTTGGCGCATTATTCCAGAAAATCTTTTTGATTACCATCAAGCAAACGTTTGCTTTGGTCTATTTTCCAACACTTATATGTTTGTTGGCCTTTTTTTACCCACTTAGATCAGAATGTTACATAAAGCCGTTGCTTTACTGATTCGAATTCGTATAATTCGTTCCTGTAGCGCGCCCTTAGCTCAGCTGGATAGAGCACCTCCCTTCTAAGGAGGTGGTCGAAGGTTCGAATCCTTCAGGGCGTGCCATTATTTAAAGAAACCCGATAACTCTCCGAGTTGTCGGGTTTTTTGCATTTAAGGGCAATCTAATCTTCTTTGTCTCAGTGGCCTTCTTTAGCAGTGTATCTGTTGGCTTCTGTTATACAGCCACGACCTCTGGAATGTATCGAAGGCCTAACATCGTACACCCATCTTCTAAGTAACTATCCGTCACCACGTCGAAACCGAATTTACCATAGTAGTCTTTAAGGTGTGCTTGTGCCGAAATAAAAATTGAGCAGTCAGGATAAATCTTTCGAGTTGCATCAAAACTCACCTGCATGAGTTGGTTACCTATCTGTTTGCCTCGATAGTCCTTCGCGACAATCACTCGTCCGATACAAACATCGTTGGCGTCTGAATCGAGCAGGGGAAGAACATCGGTTGGATACCCAAGTTTCTGAGCCATAATTCGACTGTAAGCCACTAAGTGTCCGTTCTCGTAGCCCATGACGTGATAAGTCTCTGGATGGTTATCTTTGCCATCCAAATCGCTGTAGGGCGTGTTCATATCCACGATAAAAATATCAACTCTTTGCTGCAAGAAATCATAGAGCTCTTGAACAGACAGATCTGCGAACTTTTTAACTCTCCACTCAATCATTATTCTTCTCCTTATTATTGTGGGCTACAACATAGAGAGTATTTGAAGTGACTTCATTAACCTTTGTTAATTGGGCAATGTTGCTGGTGAAAACAGCCACTTCAAAGCGACGCTCATTTCTCTTTGTCATTCATTTCATTCGGCTCATGTAATAGAAAGTTAAAATTGTTCGTTTTTTGGGGTTTACATCATTTGGTAATAAAGCCACTATGAATTCACGAAGAATAGACAAGTAAAGTTATTAGCCAGTCGGTTTAGGAATCAAACCTTCTGCTCAATAGCTGATTTAGAGGAAGTAATGGCAGGAAACAGTATCGGACAACATTTCCGCGTGACCACGTTCGGAGAAAGTCACGGTATCGCACTAGGATGTATCGTAGATGGGTGCCCACCAGGATTAGAAATTACCGAAGCAGACCTTCAAAGAGATTTGGATCGTCGTCGCCCTGGTACTTCTCGTTATACAACGGCTCGCCGTGAAGCGGATGAAGTGAAAATCTTATCAGGTGTGTTTGAAGGCCAAACTACGGGCACTTCTATTGGTCTATTGATTGAAAATACAGACCAACGCTCTAAAGACTATTCCGAAATTAAAGACAAGTTCCGCCCAGGTCACGCTGACTATACCTACCATCAAAAGTACGGTGTACGTGATTACCGTGGCGGCGGTCGCTCTTCTGCTCGTGAAACTGCAATGCGTGTTGCGGCAGGTGCAATTGCGAAGAAATACCTGAAACAAGAATTTGGTGTTGAAATCCAAGCTTACCTTTCTCAAATGGGCGATATCTCAATTGATAAAGTGGATTGGAATGAGATCGAAAACAACGCGTTTTTCTGCCCAGATGCCGACAAAGTGCCTGAGTTTGACCAACTGATTCGTGACTTGCTAAAAGAGGGCAACTCGATCGGCGCGAAGATTCAAGTGGTTGCGACTAAAGTGCCTGTAGGCCTTGGTGAGCCAATCTTTGATCGTCTAGATGCAGACATCGCGCACGCTCTAATGAGCATCAACGCGGTGAAAGGTGTTGAGATAGGTGATGGCTTTGATGTGGTTAATCAACGCGGTAGTGAACACCGTGATCCATTAACTCCAGAAGGTTTCAGCAGCAACCATGCTGGCGGTATCTTAGGTGGTATTTCTACTGGCCAAGATATTGTGGCAAGCATTGCGCTTAAACCAACATCAAGCATTACCGTTCCTGGTGACACGATCACTAAAGACGGTGAAGCAACGCAGCTAATCACTAAAGGTCGTCATGATCCATGTGTGGGTATTCGTGCCGTGCCAATCGCAGAAGCAATGTTAGCGATTGTATTGCTTGATCACTTGCTACGTCACCGTGGTCAAAACTTTGGTGTGACAACTGAAACGCCAAAAATCTAGTTCTGCTTCGTTTAATTCAGAACAGATTTGAAACTGATTTGATAAAAACAAAAAGGGTTGCTTCGTAATGAAGCAACCCTTTTTATATTGTGCGTAATTGAGAATATATTACCTAATGTACCGAGCTTTCCGGATCAAGCTGGAACGAAGGTAAACGCCACTTGAATCGTACGGCCGCCATGCGCAGCAAGTAACCAACCACAAGCGTAACAATCGTCGCAGTTACGTCGTTAATGCCAAGCTCAAGCAAACCTAGGTATAAACCTGAAGCGACAAGTGCGACAGATGCATACAGCTCTTCATGCAGAACCAATGGCGTTTGACGACAGATAAGATCGCGCAGCAAACCACCAAAGACACCGGTGACTAGCGCAGACACCATACAGATCATTGGGTGCAGACCCATGGTCATCGCTACCTTAGTACCAATAATACTGAACACGATAAGCCCTAGTGCATCTAAACGAATGAACAAGCCTTTTAGCTTGATTACCCATTTAGCCAGTCCGGTTGTAATAACACCTGCGATACAGGTGATCGCCAGATACTGCGGGTTTTCAACCCAACCTAAAGGGTAATGGCCAAGTAAGATATCTCGTACTGTACCGCCGCCAATTGCCGTTGCACTCGCAACCAACATTACACCAAACCAATCCATTTTTTGTTTGCCAGCACTGAGAGCGCCGGTCATGGCTTCTGCCGTGATGCCAATGATATACAAAACACTTAGTAGCATTGCTGTAGCTCTATAATTTAGGTCTATAAATTGGAGTCTTATAGGCCATAGGGATATAAAAATGAAGCGCGAGTGTAGTAGTAAAAACGCTGATTGACGAATGAATATTTGTACCGTGAATAGGCATTTCAGATTAGCTAAACTAATCATTCACCTCAAAGTAGTGTAATCTGGGAGCTGCAATCGATTGTCACGGTAAAGTATTGTGGTCAACCCAATGCCATTGCTTGTGATAGGGCTTTACCGAGCGCTGAAAAAAACGCAAAATGCCCCAGTTATTTTTACTTAAATTTGATTTTATGACGCACCAATACCCAGACATCATCGATATTTTCAATCAAACCTTTTTCGAGAGTTACAATACCAAGCTCGAATTGGGTGCAGACGAGCCTATTTACCTGCCAGCTGATGAACAGATTTCTCACCACCGTATCGTATTTGCTCGCGGCTTTTATGCGTCTGCCCTTCACGAAATAGCACACTGGTGTGTCGCGGGACCTGAACGTCGTTTGTTGGAAGATTTTGGCTATTGGTATGAACCTGATGGTCGAACTGAGGCGGTTCAAGCTGAGTTTGAAAAAGTAGAAATTCGCCCACAAGCGTATGAATGGATCATTGCGATGAGTGCGGGCTTTCCTTTTAATGTCAGCTGTGACAATCTACACGGCGATTTTGAGCCAGATCGTTTGGCCTTTATGAATAAAGTACACAGTGAAGTCATGGGTATCTTTGAAGCTGGTCTTCCGCCTCGCGTGAAAATGCTCTCTGAAGCATTACGCAGCTTTTACGATGTAGAACCTTTATGTACTAGCCAATTTATTGTGAAATAAGAGAATATTATGATTATCGAATTTGAAGAAAAACTACTTGAAGTAATTGATGCTCGCATTGAAAACGCATCAGACGATGAACTGTTTGCTGGTGGTTACTTACGTGGTCATATTTCTCTTTCTGTGGCTTCATGTGAAGAAGAAGGCATTGAAGATGTGGCAGAAGTAAAAGCTCGTATTGAACAGAGCCTAGACGACGCTCGCTCTGAACTAACACCAGCAGACCGCACTATCGTTAATGACCTTTGGGTTGAGCTACAAAACCAAGCTTAATCTCGATGCATTGATACTATCCGCTCAGTCCTTTCCTTTCCATTTTGCTGAGCGAACTGGTTTATTTGAGACTCGTTCGAAATTTTTGAATGAGTCCGTTCATTTCTTGTGATGGTTCCATTTTCTTACTACGTTATTCTAATCCCACTTAACGGAATTACAGAAAAGGTCACATCATGAAAGTTATCGCATTTGGCGCAAGCACAAGTTCTACCTCAATCAACAAAACACTAGCAACTTACGCAGCAAACTTGATTGAAGGTGCTGAAGTTAAAGTCCTAGACATCAACGATTACAATGTTCCTATGTTCAGTGAAGACACTGAAAAAGAGATTGGCCAAGCGGAAGGCGCTCAAGCGTTCTTGCGCGACCTAGCTGAAGCTGATGCGTTTGTTATCTCGTTCGCAGAACACAATGGTCACTACCCAGCAGCGTATAAAAACCTATTTGATTGGGCGACACGCATTGAGCGTTCAGTATTTGGTGAGAAGCCGGCGGTTTACCTAGCAACTTCACCGGGCCCTGGCGGCGCACAAACGGTACTGGGCGCAGCATCAGGTTCTGCACCTTACTTCGGTGGCAACGTGCAAGCGTCAGTTTCAGTACCAAGCTTCTACGATAACTTTGATTTTGAGTCTGGCTCTATCAGCAACGAAGAGATCGCTCTACAGATTAAAGACGCGGTTGCTAAGCTGTAAATACTACTTCGTTTAGAGCAACACGAACAACAAAAAGCCCGAGCGACATAATGTCGTTCGGGCTTTTTAGCTTTTTAGTTTCAGATATTTCAGATGTTCAGAATAGCTGAACTAGAAACTACGGCTTTGATTTAGAGTGCTTGTCAGCAACCCATCCAGCCGTTAATGCCTTACCTTTACGCAGTCTGCGTACCCACATTCGACTTGGGTGAATCGCCTCAAGCACATCAACAGGCAAGGGCAGCGGATCGCCACAGATCTGTGATGCTAATACTTCAGCTAATAATGGTGCAGAGCTTAAACCACGCGAACCCAGTCCGATAAAGCAATAAAGATTAGGGAAGCTTGTTACCGTTTGAACATCCTCAACCGAGTCACGCTGCGGGTTGAAATTGTGCAGATCTTGATACTGTTCCTTAATGGCTTCAAAGTCACCAACGTTTCCGACAAACGGAAGGTGGTCACGGCTTACGCTTCGGATACCTTGGCGCGCTAAGTTGTCACTGGTATCGACATCTTTTGTCCACGCTTGGTCTGGTAGTGACCCATGTAGGCGCTCGCCATTGTGCTGCTGAACCTCAATATCAAATTCTTGATCGATATTGGTTTTGTCGTAGTTAGCACCAATACAGTGATGACCATTGTTTGGATTCTGTGGCGTCAGGTAGCCATCAAAGCACAACACGGTTTTTAGCTGGCTGAGATTTTCCGTGGTCGGAATATGGCTCACTTGGCCTTTAACCGGAGTCAGTGGTACCGGCTGAGTTTGTTCAAACTGAGTGAACTTGTGTCCATTCGCGACAACCACTTGGTCGTGCTTGGTTTGAACCTCACCTTGAGGTGTCTCAATCGTCAGTAACCATTGCTGCTCTGCTTCTAACCATTCAAGTTGCGTTACTTGATGTTGATAGTGTGCGCTCACTTGGTTGCTCTCTTCTAACTTGCCAATCAAGCCTTGAGTAAGCTGAAGAGGGCTTAGCCAGCCGCCCAACGGAAAGTAAACACTCTCTTTATCGACCGGTAAGCCAATTTTTTCGTTGGCTTGCTCTGGTGATAAACGTTGAATTAGGTCGGTGTGGAAGTTGCCTTCCAACATGCGGTTGAGCTTTTTAGTGGAGCCTTGATCCCACATCAAGATGTTCACGCCACACCAGCTGTGATCAAATTGGATAGACTGAGCCGCTTGATTAATAAATTGACGAGCAAACAGTAATCCTGGGCCAAACACGCGAGACACGTTCGAGGTCGCTTCACTCAATAACGGGTAAATCGCTCCTTGGTTGTTACCCGAGGCATTGCCCGCAGCTTGTGGGTGTTCACAATAAAGGGTGATGTTTTTACCACGACGGCTTAGCGTTTTGGCTAATGCAGCACTGGCGACGCCACCACCAATGATCGCAATGTCTTGTGATTCACTGGGTTTAGAAAGGCCATACCAAGGTTTGATGTTGGTATGAGCGTGCTTTTCGCCAAGTCGGCCGGCAATCATTTCTCGCTTAGTACCAAAGCCTTTAACCTTTTTCATTTCAAAGCCAGCTTCAATTAAGCCACGGCGAACAAAGCCAGCAGCGGTGAAAGTGGCGCAACTACAATCTTGCTTAGCGAGCTTGGCCATGCCGTTGAATAGGTTTTGATTCCACATCTCTGGGTTCTTGCTCGGAGCAAAACCATCTAAGAACCAAGCATCAACCAAGCCTTCACGTGGGGTTGGTACGTTAGGCATACAATCTTTAATATCGCCAAACCACAAATCAAGCGTGATTGCGCCGTCGCCCAGCACAATGCGGTGACACTCAGGTAGAGCGATAGGGTAGTGTTCTTGGAGTTGCGTCGCATACTCGGCTAATTCTGGCCACGATTGGTGTGCTTTGATGAGATCCTCTTTATTTAAAGGATATTTTTCAAAACTGATGAAATGTAACTCTTTGGTCATCGCTTGTGGGTTATCTTTAAGAAAAGCATCGAACCATTGCCAAACGGCAAGAAAGTTCAAACCTGTGCCAAAGCCGGTTTCAGCAATCACAAAGCGGCGTTGTTCATGTTCAAGCCAACGCTCTGGAAGGTGGTTTTGCTTTAAAAAGACGTAGCGAGTTTCTTCTAAACCGTTAACATTGGAGAAGTAAACGTCGTCAAATTGGTCTGAAACTGGCGTGCCAGACTCATTCCATTCCAGTTCTGCATTAGTAATTGAAGTCATAAAATCTATCATTTTGTGATTTGAAGCGATATGTTGGTAGGGATTGTACGAATTTCTAGGAAAGCTGACCACTTTTGTTAGGCTTCTTAGTTATCATCTAGCTGAATTTAGAATTATAGGAATGTCACATGAAACGAGTCGTAATCACCGGTATGGGTATTGTTTCAAGTATCGGTAACAACGTCGAAGAAGTTTTAGCATCACTGAAAGAGGGTAAATCTGGTATTACCGCTTCAGAGCAGTTCAAGGAAAATGGCTTGCGCTCTCAAGTATGGGGTAACCTAAAAATGAACCCTGCTGACCATATCGATCGCAAAAAAATGCGCTTTATGGGTGATGCAGCGGCATTCGCTTATCTTTCAATGGAGCAAGCAATTGCTGATTCTGGTTTAACTGAAGATCAAGTATCTAATGACCGCACGGGTATCGTTGCGGGTTCAGGTGGTGCTTCATCTCTAAACCAAGTAAACGCGGTAGACATCATCCGTGAGAAAGGCGTGAAGCGCGTTGGTCCATACATGGTTCCACGAACAATGGCTTCTACGGTTTCTGCTTGTCTAGCAACTCCTTTCAAAATCCGTGGTGTGAACTACTCTATGAGCTCTGCATGTGCGACATCTGCACACTGTATTGGTCACGCAATGGAGCTTATCCAACTTGGTAAGCAAGACGTTGTATTCGCTGGTGGCGGTGAAGAACTGGATTGGTCTCTGACTATGATGTTCGACGCAATGGGTGCACTTTCTACTAAGTACAACGACACGCCAGAACTGGCTTCTCGTACCTACGATGCAGACCGTGACGGTTTCGTTATCTCTGGTGGCGGCGGCATGCTAGTTATCGAAGAGCTTGAGCACGCCGTTGCTCGTGGCGCGAAAATTTACGGCGAGATCGTAGGTTACGGCGCAACTTCAGATGGCTACGACATGGTTGCTCCTTCTGGTGAAGGCGCGGTTCGTTGTATGAAGATGGCAATGCAAAACGTTGATGGCGTTGACTACGTGAACACTCACGGTACTTCAACTCCAGTTGGCGACGTGAAAGAGCTAGGCGCTATTCAAGAAGTATTTGGTGGCAACAGCCCAGCAATTTCTGCAACTAAAGCGATGACAGGTCACGCTTTAGGCGCTGCTGGCGTACACGAAGCAATTTACTCAACGCTAATGCTAGACAACGGCTTTATCGCTCCAAGCATTAACGTTTCTAACCTAGACGAAGCTGCTGCTGGCCTAGACATCGTAACTGAAGCTCGTGATCAAGAGCTAACAACGGTTATGTCTAACAGCTTTGGTTTCGGCGGTACGAACGCAACGCTAGTAATCAAAAAGTACCAAGCTTAACTTAAGCTTGAGTTACAGAGACAAGGTTAATCGTTAAAGGGTTGCGCTAGTGCCGATTCAACACGCACAGGTCACCCAGTAATAATGACCATCAGAACAAAGTTTTTAGACGTAGGTTGGTAAACGTGTTTTTCAAACATAGTTTTTAAATCTGGGTTTAGAAATTGAAAGGTTTCCAGAGCTTGACCAGTCCTGACCTTGGTTAGTACTGGTTGAACAGACGCAAGACTCTGTCTCCTGGAGAGCGAGATAGGATCCTTTTGTTCTGGATGTTTGCCCGATTGTTTATTCAATCGGGCATTTTTCGTTTTAGCCTTTCGATCTTGGGTGTTCACTTTGGTTTCGGTTCTTGTCTACCAAGGTTAGGTGATTCGGCCCTTTATTTATAATGTATTCCAATTGCTACTCGACACCGTGTGTGGAATTTTGCACAATCATTTCAATTCACATTTAGGTCGATAGACCCCAACAAAAGTACTCGCCAAATGAAAATCTTAATCGACGAAAATATGCCTTACGCTGAAGCGCTTTTTAGCCAGCTAGGGGAAGTGAGAATGAAGTCTGGTCGCACATTAACAGCTGACGACCTAGTTGACGTAGACGCATTGATGATTCGCTCTGTTACCAAGGTAAACGAGTCATTGATCAGCAAAGCCAATAAGCTGAAGTTTGTCGGTACTGCGACGGCTGGTATGGATCACGTTGACCAAGAATTGATGAAAGAGCGTGGCATTTTCTTTACTGCGGCGCCTGGCTGTAACAAGGTGGGTGTTGCTGAGTACGCGTTCAGTGCGATGATGGTGCTTGCGCAGCAACAAGGCTTCTCTGTTTTTGATAAAACGGTTGGTATTATCGGCTGTGGTCAAGTGGGCAGTTACTTAGCGAAGTGCCTAGAAGGCATTGGTATCAAAGTTCTGCTGAACGATCCTCTAAAACAGCAAGAAGGTGATACTCGCGAATTTACTGAGCTAGAGACTCTGCTTGAGCAATCAGACGTTATTACATTGCATACACCGATCACTAAGACGGGTGAGTTTCCAACGCATCACTTGATCAATGAGCAAGTGCTGAACAACTTACGTGCTGACCAAATCCTGATTAATGCAGCTCGAGGTCCTGTGGTTGATAACCAAGCGCTAAAAGCTCGCCTGCAAAAAGCCGATGGTTTTACTGCAGTGCTTGATGTGTTTGAGTTTGAACCTGAAGTCGACTTTGAGCTTCTTCCGTTACTCGCTTTTGTAACGCCTCACGTAGCGGGCTACGGTTTAGAGGGTAAAGCGCGTGGTACCACGATGATCTTCAACAGTTATTGTGAGTTTTTAGGTACTGAACAGCGTGCGTATGCAAGTGACTTATTGCCGACAGCGCCTGTACCTCAAATGAAATTAGATAGAGCTTGGGATGAAGCAACACTGCACAATTTGACTCAGTTGATCTATGATGTGCGCAAAGACGACGCCTTATTCCGTCGCAATATCGCTACGCCGGGTTCTTTTGACAAGATGCGTAAAGAATATTGGGACCGCAGAGAGTACAGTGCAGTCGAGTTAACGGGCGACGAATCTTGTAATTTAACGCCGTTATCTAAACTCGGTTTTATGGTAAAGCCAACTTTATAAAAGAGAGAAACAATGAGCCAAGAATTTAATATTGCTATTTTAGGTGCGACTGGTGCGGTTGGTGAAACCATTCTTGAAGTACTTAAAGAGCGTAAATTCCCTGTCGGTGAAATGCACTTACTAGCAAGTGAACGTAGTGAAGGCAAAACTTCCCGTTTTAACGGCAAAACAATACAAGTACAAAACGTAGAAGACTTCGATTGGTCTCAAGTACATATTGCGTTTTTCTCTGCAGGTAGCGAGCTTTCAGAGCGTTGGGCTCCAATTGCGGCTGATGAAGGTGTTGTTGTTATCGATAACACATCACGTTTCCGTTACGAATACGATGTTCCTCTGGTTGTGCCTGAAGTGAACCCTGAAGCAATTGCTGAGTTCCGTAACCGTAACATCATCGCGAACCCTAACTGTTCTACTATCCAAATGGTAGTAGCTCTGAAACCAATTCACGATGAAGTGGGCCTTGAGCGTATTAACGTTTCAACTTACCAATCTGTGTCTGGTGCAGGTAAGCCAGGTATCGATGAGCTAGCGGGTCAAACGGCTAAGCTTCTTAACGGTATGCCAGCTGAAAATTCAGCGTTCTCACAACAGATCGCCTTCAACTGTATTCCTCAAATCGATGAATTTACCGAGAACGGCTACACGCGTGAAGAGATGAAGATGGTTTGGGAAACTCAAAAAATCTTTGCTGACTCTTCAATCACAGTGAACCCGACTTGTGTTCGTGTACCAGTATTCTACGGTCACGCAGAATCTCTACACATTGAAACTCGCGCACCAATCGGTGCAGAGCAAGTGGTTCAGCTTCTAGAGAACACAGAAGGTGTTGAAGTATTCCAAGCGCTAGACTTCCCAACTCAAGTTCGTGATGCAGGTGGTAAAGACCACGTAATGGTTGGTCGTATTCGTAACGACATCAGCCATCACAGCGGCGTGAACATGTGGGTTGTCGCTGATAACGTTCGTAAAGGCGCAGCAACAAACGCAGTTCAAATCGCTGAAGTTCTGATTCGCGATTACTTCTAAGCTTTATTGCTTTGATAAACAAGCCTCACTCTTTAGTGGGGCTTTTTTAATCGATTAAAAATATTGTTAGTCAAATTGTGTGAAATTGCTGCGAATATTGTTGCTGCAACACATTTTTTGTTTTCATCTCTATAGTTTTACGTCATTTATCCGATATATTTAATAGATCATCACTTTTCCGAATTTAAGCACCTAGCTGAGCCTTTTATGTTTCAAATTTTCAAGCCGTGGTTAATGCCTTTTGCCTTTATCATTGCGACTCAGATTTCTGTTGTTCGTGCAGATTCCATTCGAGTTGTAGGGCCTAATGGCCAGATACAATCAGCGCCTACGTTTTCAGAACCACTTCAAAGAGCGCAATCGAATAGCGCTGAGCCTTCACGTTTCTATGGTCCAACTCGCGGCTCAGAAACATTGTGGTCTATTGCTTCAAAGTTACGCCCTGATAACTCCGTGTCAGTCCAACAAACTCTGTTGGCTATTTATCGCTTAAACCCACAAGCGTTTGAAAACCAGAATATCCATAGCCTGCTGCCTGCCAGTAATTTACGAGTGCCTTCTTTAGAGCAAGCACGTGCAAGCTCGACGCAGCAAGCTATCAACATCATGAACTCACATCTTGCTAAGCTTGATGCTCCTGCAAGTAAGCCTGTCGCTTCAAAACCCAAAGCGCCGAGTTCTGATGCAAAAAATGTTGCTCCTGCTAAGCAAGTAAGCACTACTGAAACCGCTAAAAAGCCATTGTCTCCAACTCAATCATCTATAGCTCCATCTGCTCCAACCCAAGAGATGAACAAGTTAGAGAAGCAGCTAGAGCTTTCAGAAACTGAACTCCTGTCACTTGAAGAGAAAAACCACCAACTTCGTTTGATGTTATCGAATGTTCAATCGGAAGTTGATGAGCTAAAAACTGAGCTCAGCGATGAAGATCGCATTCGTAGCGAAGTGGAAAAACTGCTTGATGAAGAGCGCAGAAAGAACGCCGAAATTGAAAAAATGGCACCAAGTGCCATGGACGAACTGTTATCGAATGGTTGGTTAGTAGCGGCTCTGGCGATTATTCCAGGCCTGCTAATTGGTTTGATCGTTGTGATGCTGTTAGGCCGTCGTTCTAAAAATGATGAGCAACAGCAAACTGCTCAAGAGCAACCGATTCAGCCAGAACCAAGCACCGTTGCGCCTATTACATTGGGCGACGAGATGGATGACCTTAACGAGCTGTCTTTAGACGATGACTTGTTTGGTACGGAAGATGACGCCAACAAGTTGTTTGACGATCAAGCGCTAGCTGAGGAAGACGATGTCTTTGCCGGCTTAGATGAATCTGATCTCGATTTTAATCTAGATGGTGAAGACGATGACCCGTTCGCCAGTATTGGCGAAAACGGTGATTTAGACACCAACTTCGACGATCTAGATTTAGACAGCAGCAACGGCATTAGTGTTAATGGTGAAGAGAAAGCGCTTGGCCTTGAAGAGATGGAGCGTGCGCTCGATAAAACAGCGGAAAGTGCCGTCGATACTGATGATGTCGACTTCGACCTTTCTGATGATAACGCAATGTCTGCGGATGACATTGAAGCTTTACTATCTCAAGAGTCTGAAACTGAAGATCTCGGTTCCAACGAGCTAGACCAATCTTTATTAGATGATCTGTTTGCTCTTGATGACGAAGATGATGATAGCTTCGATATTGATGCTCTGATTTCGGAAGAGCAAAGTGATTCGCCTTCTAGCACTGAAACACCAGCAAGCGATGATTTTGACATCGATGCGCTTATCTCTGAGCAACAAAGTGAGACCAAGCCTGCTGATTTGAGTAATGACGACTTTGATATTGATGCTCTAATCTCTGAACAACAGTCTCCTGAGCCTGAGCCTGAGCCTGCGTCACCAACAGCGAATGATGATATTGATGACATCTTTGCCCAAGTTGCCGCTCAGAACGATCAAGCGAATGACCCTTTCAACCTCGATAGCGACGATGAGATTGCCACTAACCTAAACAGTGGTTTGGCGTCTGATGATGATATCGAAAACATTCTGTCTCAGTTCGATAAGCCAATCGTAGATGAAGAACCTCAAGACAGCGTTGACCTGCTTGATGAGCAATTGGCAGGAGATGACGTTGATCTAAGTAACTCGACCGACCTTCTTGATGAAATGTTGGAAGACGAATCGGGTGATGAGTCTGAAAGTGAGCCTTTAGGCTTTGATTCTCTGTCTGAACTGGAAGAGCTCTCTGGTTTATCGACCGATGATGACATAAACATCGCAGAAGACAGCACGGAAACCTTGGATGAATTGATAGGTGATTCTGACGATGATGATTTCGAACTTGATGCCGAAAGTACCGACTTACTGGATGATTTCCTTGATAGTGAATTGTCAGATGATGAGCTTTCAGAAGATGCCCCAAAATCAGAATCTCTAGACCCGTTTGATGACTTACTGACAAGTGGCATTGAAGACGTGCTTGAATCTGAAGATAAGACGTTTGATAAAGAGCTAGACGCAGCCTTTGGTTTTGACAACGCTAACGATGAGCCTGAAAAGGACTCAGACGTTGAGCTTACTCCGTTAACCTTTGAAACATCCGAAGTTGAGCCTGAGCAAGCATCGGACATTAGTGAAACACCACAACCTGAAGTCGTTACTGATGAATCGTTAGATTCTGAAATGACTCAAGAAAGTTCTGACATTAAGCCAGAAAATGATGAAGCCTTTAATCGTGATGGTTTTATCGATGATTTGTTTGGTGTCGCACCGGCAACGGATGCTTTGCTTGATGAGTCGCTAGAAACAACAGACGAAGCGTTGATTGATGAGTTGATGACTTCTGATGACAATGATTTGTTGCCAGCAATAGAAAAGCCTGTTGAACCATCAATTGAAAATACGGTTGAACCAGAGCAAGCGTCTCTTTCAAATAGCAACGAAGTATCAGCGCAAGAAACTGCATCATCGGTGGAAGATGATGAATTGGATATCGACTCGCTGTTATCTGAGAATTCTGATTTTGATAAACCAGATTTTGAAGAGCGAGTTCAAGAAGAGACCGCACAACAAGAATCAGAGCCAGAGCCGAAAGAAGCCGACGTCCAAGAGCAGCGTGAAGGCGAAGACATTGCTGCTAGCTTTGAAGAACAAACTTCGCCATCCTCTTTAAATGATATCTCTGAAGATGAAGAAGAGACGGTTGAAGACTGGTTAGCTGAAGCCATCGACGATGTAGAGTCGCCAGCGAACGTTACCTCTGATTTTGACTTTGAACCGAAAATCCAAGGTAGCGATCAGCTTGAAGATGTCGTTGAATCCTTGCCAGAGCCAGAGCCAGAGCCAGAGCCAGAGCCAGAGCCAGAGCCAGAGCCAGAGCCAGAGCCAGAGCCAGAGCCAGTTCGTGCTGCAAACATGCCAGAGATCATTCCGAATGAATTTGGTGTGCCACAAGACGATGATTGGCTGATTGAAGATGAGGCGTCTGAACCAGAAGCATTAGCGGAAACTGACGTAACACCAGAGCTAGTGACACCTGTCGCTGAACCGCAAGTTGAAGCTACACCACAAGCGGAAGTAGCAGAACAAGCTGAAGTTCTAGGACAAGAAGGCGAAGAAGAATTCTCGTTTGATGACTTTGAACTACCAGAGTTTAGTGAAGAAGATGCACTAGCGGAAGCTGATGCTGAATCAACAACAGAATCAGTATTGCCAGCTATTGATGCTCAACCAAGTGTTGAACCTCAAACTGAAGCCCAAGTTACAGCTCAAGGGCAAGGCGACGAAGAGTTTTCGTTTGATGATTTCGAGTTACCTGAGTTTGGCGAAGAAGACGCACTAGCGGAAGCTGATGCTGAATCAACACCAGAACCAGTAACGCCTGCTATTGATTCTCAACCAACTGTTGAATCGCAACCAACCGCTGAGCCTCAACTAGATGCTGCACCACAGGCTGAAACTGCGAAACCAGAAAGCGAAGAAGAGTTCTCGTTTGATGACTTCGAACTCCCAGAGTTTGGTGAAGAAGACGCGTTAGCAGAAGTGGTGAGTGAGCCTGATGAAGCGCAGTTAGAGCAAGACTTAGCGCCTGACACCGAGAAGTTCGAGTTCGATGATCTTGATCTTCCTGAGTACGATGAAGAAAGCGCAAAAGCGGATTCTGTTTTAGATGATATTGAGCAAAGCAATGCTGAGCCGGTGGCGGAAGACCAAGGCGTAGAGTTTGATGAGTTTGATTTACCGGAATACGGTGAAGACGAAGCGATCTCTGATGCGTTTGCAGAGAAGCCAACACCACTGACTTCTTTCAGTCCACAAGGAGAAGAGCAAGATGCGTTGCATGATCTGTTCTCAAATCCTCAGAGCTACAGTCAGGCTGATGATTTCTCGAATGCACAAGACTCTGAGCCGGCTGGTTTTGCACAGCCAGAACAATCACTGAGCGCGGCTTCAGAACCAAACTCAACGCCAACAGCGCTTCAAGACGAACCACTAGAAGGCTTTGATGACTTTGATGAGACAGCATTAGCTGAGTTGCTTTCTGAAGATGTTCAAGACTCTGTCGACAACATGTTCGATAAGCCATTGGACGCAACTTCTATTGATAGCGCAGGGCTAGATATTGACGCCATGCTTGAAGTTGGCGGCGAAGACTGGAAAGGCTTTAACCTAGCGCCAGAACAACAATCGAGCATGCATAATGATGTGCCTGATGACCAACAAGAGATTTGGGCATCGGCTGAGCAGCAAGCTGAACCGAAAATCAAAGAAGAGAATTGGGCTCAACAAGACAACCTAACCGAATCAGGCAACAGTCGTGATAAGCAGTACATGACGATTGATGAACTGATGGCTCAAGTCGAGCAAGAAGGTGAAGAAGTCATTAATCCAGACGATGAAGAGCTTAAACTGGATGTTGGTCTAAACGAATTCCCTGATGTTATCGGTGATATTGGCAATTATGATGTCGACAGCAATGCAGAAGCTGCAGGTAAGCTTGATTTGGCCAAAATCTACATCGAGATGAGTGACTCGCAAGGGGCAATTAAGCTTCTAGAAGAGGCAATCGTTGACGGCAGCGATGATATTCGTCGAGAGGCCAAAAATCTTATCGATACGCTAAACGGTCGATAAATTAACAAATCAGAAAGGGTAGCGTTGGCTACCCTTTATTTTAAGGCGATACAGAGCACTATTGTTTGATTTGGTTTTTCAAAAGCACCGTATCAGTCGACGCTGATTGTTTATTGAAGTTTTAGCCCCATCCTATTTGGGCTAGCACTGATTTCCGTATATACTTCTCGCCCATTTTCAAAGAGAACAAGAACATGAAAATTGCTTTAGGTATTGAATATAACGGTACCCACTACTTTGGTTGGCAGCGCCAACGAGACGTGAAAAGTGTCCAAGAAGAATTGGAAAAGGCTCTTTCAGTTGTCGCGAATCACCCTGTAGAAGTTATGTGCGCAGGTCGTACAGATGCCGGTGTTCACGGTACGGGACAAGTCGTTCACTTTGAAACTAATGTTGATCGTAAAATGGTGGCATGGACAATGGGCGCGAATGCTAACATGCCAAAAGATATTGCGGTTCGTTGGGCGACAGAAGTGAATGAGGATTTCCATGCTCGTTTCTCGGCAACAGCTCGCCGTTATCGCTACATTATCTTTAACCATGCACTACGCCCAGGTATTTTGAATTCAGGGGTGAGCCATTATCATGGTCATCTTGATGAGAAAAAAATGCATGAAGCGGGTCAATACTTACTTGGTGAGAATGACTTCACTTCGTTTAGGGCAACACACTGTCAATCTCGTAGCCCATGGAGAAACATGATTCACTTGAACGTGACTCGTCATGGACACTACATTGTGATCGATATTAAAGCGAATGCGTTTGTTCACCACATGGTGAGGAATATTACTGGTAGCCTTATTGCCGTAGGTAAAGGTGAGCAGAAACCAGAGTGGATCCAGTGGCTTTTAGAAGCTAAAGATCGAAAAGTAGCCGGCGCAACTGCAAAAGCGGAAGGTTTGTATCTGGTGGATGTTGATTATCCTGAACATTTTGAGCTACCACGAGAGCCAATTGGTCCTCTATTTTTACCGGATAATTTGAACTAAATGTGAGACTTAGGTTCAAAAATTATTACGGTTTAGTGCGTAAGATAGTCCCAGAAAATAGGTACAACCAGTTTTTTATCTACAGTCGCTGTTTTATGTGCTTTAATTCCCACGCATAATTCCCAAATTTATTTCTTTCGCAATCAAGCGGAAGAATCGAAACAAAAAGGTCTTCCATGAGTTGGCTTGAAAAGATTTTAGAAAAAAGCAACATCGTAACATCTCGTAAAGCGTCTATCCCTGAGGGTGTTTGGACTAAATGTACTTCTTGTGAGCAGGTTCTGTACCAT
Organism: Vibrio sp. 1CM8B; assembly: GCF_023161685.1. NCBI lineage: Bacteria > Pseudomonadati > Pseudomonadota > Gammaproteobacteria > Vibrionales > Vibrionaceae > Vibrio > Vibrio sp. 1CM8B. Next base: position 86,366 of record NZ_JALNTU010000002.1, on the reverse strand, counting down.
GCTGAACTAGAGCGTAACCTAGAAGTATGTCCAAAATGTGACCATCACATGCGCATGAAAGCACGTCGCCGTCTGGATACATTCCTAGACAAAGGTGAGCGTGTTGAACTAGGTGCTGATCTTGAGCCACAAGACAAGCTGAAGTTTAAAGACTCTAAGCGTTACAAAGAACGTATCTCTGCTGCTCAAAAGAACAGTGGTGAAACAGACGCATTAGTTGCAATGAAAGGCGAACTATTGGGTTTACCTATCGTAGCGTGTGCTTTTGAATTCTCATTCATGGGCGGCTCAATGGGTTCTGTTGTTGGTGCTCGTTTCGTGAAAGCGGTAGATGCTGCTATCGAGAACAACTGTGGTTTAGTGTGTTTCTCTGCAAGTGGTGGTGCTCGTATGCAAGAGGCATTGATGTCTCTAATGCAAATGGCGAAAACCAGTGCTGCGCTTGAGCGTTTGTCTGCGAAAGGCCTACCGTTTGTTTCAGTCATGACTGATCCAACAATGGGTGGTGTTTCTGCAAGTTTGGCAATGCTTGGCGATATCAACATTGGTGAGCCAAAAGCACTGATCGGTTTTGCTGGACGTCGTGTAATCGAACAAACGGTACGTGAAGACCTTCCTGAAGGTTTCCAACGCAGTGAGTTCCTACTAGACCACGGTGCTATCGACATGATCGTTGACCGTCGTGAGATGCGTCAGCGCGTTGCAAGCCTTGTTGCTAAAATGACCAACCAGCCTTCACCATTAGTAGTTTCTGTGAACGATTCACCGAATGAAGCTACTTATGAAGTACCAGAAGCGCCAGAAAAAGGGTAAAGTACCTTCTAACAAACCAACTTTATTATGGTTATGAGTTAGATGAGTCAACAACCTATTCCTCAAGCCACATCCTCTTTGGAGATGTGGCTTGATTATTTATCAAACATCCACACAAGCGCTATTGATCTTGGATTAGACCGAGTTCAGGCCGTCGCCTCTAAGGCAAACCTCACCAAACCTGCTCAACATGTTATTACTGTTGCCGGAACCAATGGCAAAGGCTCAACATGTGCACTGATGGAAGCGATTCTATTGGACGCTGGTTACTCAGTTGGTGTCTACAGCTCTCCTCACTTAATTCGCTATAACGAACGTGTTCGTATCAACGGCCAAGATCTATCTGATGAAAAGATGGTTCAGTCTTTCGATTTCATTGAGAAAGAGCGTGGCGAAATCAGCCTGAGTTTTTTCGAATATGGCACTTTAGCGGCGTTACGTGCATTTCAAACTGAAGCGGTTGATGTTGTGCTTTTAGAAGTGGGTTTAGGCGGGCGCTTAGACGCGACCAATATCGTTGAGCATGATGTTTCTGTGATTACTAGTTTGGCTGTCGACCATGTTGACTGGCTAGGTGATGACATTAATGTGATTGGCTTTGAGAAAGCGGGCATTTATCGCAGCGGTAAACCCGCTATCTGTGGTCAACCCAAGCCACCAGCAACGGTTGCAGCGCACGCTGATGATATTAAGGCTGAGTTCTACCAAGTCGGTATTCAATACACTTATGATGTTGACGGTGATACGTGGAACTGGCGCAGTGGGGCATTCCAACTAGAATCACTACCTATTCCAAGCCTGCCGCTACCTAACGCGGCAACAGCATTAATGGCATTGGGCACATCAGAGCTTAGTATTAGTGACGTGAACGTGGTTAACGGCATGAAGAATGCGCAGCTTCCAGGGCGTATGCAGCAAATTAGCGAACAACCCGTGATTGTGCTGGATGTGGCGCACAACCCGCATTCTGCTGAATACTTTGCGCAGCAAGTTACGAAAAAGTATGCAGGTAAAAATTTACACGTTGTAGTCGCCATGCTTCATGACAAAGATATCCCAGCGACATTGGAAGTATTAGCGCCAATCGCAACTCATTGGTATCCAGCTTCATTGCAAGGGCCACGCGCTGCGACAGCCGCTGAACTGTGTCAAAGCCTACCAGAAGGCGTAGAACAGCATTCAAACCCTGTCACAGCTTTTGAAGCGGCTTTAGCTTCTGTTAAAGGTGACGATGTTGTGTTGGTTGTCGGTTCTTTCCATACCGTGGGTGAAGTGTTGGAGCATTGGCAGAAAAAAGGAAACTAAATGGCAAGTAAATTCCAAAGCCGATTAGTCGGCACCATCATTTTAGTGGCCATTGGCGTGATTGTATTACCCGATGTGCTAGATGGTAAGAAGCTCCACTATAAAGAAGAGTTTGCAAGCATTCCGATTAAGCCTGAGCTTGATAGTAATGTTGAAGTGTTTGAAGTACTCGATCCCGTTGAAGATCAGATAGCGCTACCAGATTCTCCGGTTGAGCAAGTGGTTGAAAGTGGTCGTACTGATAATTCAGATTCGCAAACGGCATCGGTTTCTGAAAAAGAAGCAGATAAAGTAGCAGTCGTGGTTAAGCCAGTACCGGAAAAAAATGAATACCAAGACAGTGCTTGGATTATTCAATTGATGGCTTTGAAGAATGCTGACAATGCAAAAAACGTTGTTAAGGATCTGCAAAAGCGTGGTTATCAGGCTCACACCAAGCAAGAAAAAACATTTACGCGAGTAATTATTGGCCCGGATGTCTCTAAATCCAAACTTGAGCGACAAATTAAGGAATTAGAAAAAATTACGGGTTCAAAAGGCCAATTGCTCAAATTTAAACCGTTAAACCCATAAGAAAACGTTTGCGTCAGCATTTTTTCTGTTAAAATGCGCGCCAACTTAAGATGAAGAATTCATGAATTGGTTAGATTTTGTCATTTTAGGCGTGATCGGCTTCTCTGCCGTGATCAGTTTAGTCCGTGGTTTCGCTAAAGAAGCCTTGTCACTCGTTATTTGGTTTGGAGCATTTTTTATTGCTAGCCAGTACTACGCTAAATTAGCGATGTACTTCACCAATATCGAAGATGAGATGTTTCGAAACGGAACTGCGATAGCAGCATTGTTTGTTGCAACGTTAGTTGTGGGTGCCTTAGTTAACTATGTCATCGGTCAACTAGTTCAGAAAACAGGCCTGTCAGGTACAGACAGAATCCTCGGTGTCGTCTTTGGTGGCTTACGTGGTGTTTTGATTGTTTCTGCAGTGTTGTTTTTCATGGATGCGTTTACTGCATTCCCAAGTTCTGAGTGGTGGAAGAATTCGCAATTGGTTCCGGAATTTAGTCGAATCATTGCGCCGTTCTTCGAGCATTTACAAGCAACATCTAGTTTCTTATCTGGCGCGCTCTAGCGCCAGTTAATGTCGAAAAATCGAGGATTAGGACATGTGTGGTATTGTTGGAATCGTGGGTTCAACACCTGTAAACCAGTCTATTTATGACGCTTTAACGGTATTGCAGCATCGTGGCCAAGATGCCGCTGGTATTTGTACCATAGAAAGCAATCGTTTCCGTCTGCGTAAGGCGAACGGTTTAGTAAAAGATGTTTTTGAAGCAAAACACATGCAGCGCCTACAAGGTGAAGTCGGTATTGGCCATGTTCGTTATCCTACTGCGGGTAGTTCAAGTGCGTCTGAAGCTCAGCCTTTCTACGTAAACTCTCCTTTTGGCATTACGTTGGCGCACAACGGTAACCTGACGAACGCAAACGAAGTTCGTGAAAAGTTGTTCGAAAAAGACCGTCGTCATGTAAACACAACCTCTGACTCTGAAGTTCTACTGAACGTATTAGCTCATGAGATCGATACCGTTAAAGGTAACGTAACTTCAGATGACGTTTTCCGTGCTGTGGCAAATGTGCACCGTACAATTCGTGGTGCTTACGCTGTAACGGCGATGATCATCGGCCACGGTATGATCGCATTCCGTGACCCACACGGTATTCGTCCACTGTGTCTTGGTAAGCGTGAAGTTCAAGGTAAAACAGAGTACATGGTTGCGTCTGAATCGGTAGCACTCGATGCTGTTGGTTTCGACTTCATGCGCGACGTAGCACCAGGTGAAGCTATCTACGCAACGTTTGACGGTGAGCTTTTCACTAAGCAATGTGCAGACAACCCACAACTAAACCCATGTATCTTTGAGTTTGTATACTTTGCACGCCCAGATTCATTCATCGACAAAATCTCGGTTTACAGCGCACGCGTTGAGATGGGTGAGATGCTTGGTAAGCGTATTAAAGAAGAGTACGCAGACTTAGATATTGATGTGGTTATCCCAATCCCTGAAACATCAAACGATATTGCGCTACGAATCGCTCAAGCGATCAATAAGCCATACCGTCAAGGTTTCGTGAAAAACCGTTATGTTGGCCGCACGTTCATCATGCCTGGTCAGCAACAGCGTAAGAAGTCGGTTCGCCGTAAGCTCAACGCAATCCGCTCTGAGTTTAAAGGTAAGAACGTTCTTCTGGTTGACGATTCTATCGTTCGCGGCACAACATCAGAGCAGATCATTGAGATGGCTCGTGATTCTGGCGCAAACAAGGTCTTCATGGTTTCAGCTGCTCCAGAGGTTCGCTTCCCTAACGTTTACGGCATTGATATGCCGAGCGCGACAGAGCTGATTGCTCATGGTCGTGATAACGAAACGATTTGTAAGCAGATTGGCGCAGACGCATTGATTTTCCAAACGCTACCAGATCTGATTTCTGCAGTGGGTATGGGTAATCAAGACATCTCTCGTTTCGATACTTCTGTATTTAACGGCGAGTATGTAACGGGCGATATCGACCAAGCGTACCTAGATTTCCTAGACTCTTTGCGTAATGATGACTCAAAGGTTCAACGTGAGATTCAACAAGATCTTGCTAACTTAGAGTTACACAACGAAGGCGCTTAATTAGCGTTTCGTCAGTAATAAAGAGTTTTAGTTAGCCATGATTCATTATTGCTAGCGATAAAGAAAATAAAAAACCAGAGGTTCGGCTCTGGTTTTTTTGTTTATAGAGAAGGGGATTGACCTTAATGAATGTGGTATGCGATCACAAAATCAATAAACAATCTCACTTTCTCTGGTAGATGGTCTTTGTGGTTATAAAGCATGTAAATATCACGAGGGTTAGCGCTCCAGTCTTCTAAGACTTGTACCAAGCTGCCATCTTCAATGTATTCACGGATCATCACGTCAGGCATTAGGGTGATACCTAGGCCTTCTGAGCACGCTTGTCTCACGACATTAAGCGCATTGGCGTTGAAACGACCTTTTTCGCTATTCACCACCGTTTCTTCATTCGAATTACTCAGCTGCCACTTAATCAGCGGATAGCCTTTGAGTAGCGAATGGTTCGCTAGCTCTTCAGCATGGCTTGGAGCTGGGTTCTTCGCTAAGTACTCAGGGCTCGCGATAAGAATATCTTTGACTTCACTGATTTTTCGAGCGATTAGGCTTGAATCACGCTGCGGTCCGACACGGAAAATCACGTCCCACTCCGTTGGATCCAGCTGATCTGCTTGGTTGTTCATCATCAGCTCAATATTGATATCAGGGTATTGAGTCATGAATTCACTGAACATTGGCATCATCATGCGCTTGGTCAGATTTGAGGGTGCCGTAATACGAATCTTACCGGAAGCGCCTTTGCACACGTCGGTTAACTCTTCTGCAGTAGAAGAGAGACGTTGCAACAGCGGAGAGCATTCATTGAAGAAACGTTCGCCTGCCTCTGTTAAAGAAAGTTTACGCGCGTGTCTATTGAGAAGCCTAAGGTTCAAAGAATCTTCTAAGGCTTGGATGCGTCGTGTGATGGTCGCAACCGGAATCATAGTCTTGCGCGATGTTGCGGTGTAGCTCCCATTTTCAACGACGAGTCGAAAGAGGTTTAAATCATCTAATTTCATAAATCCAGACACATTTGTTTACAATCTCATCTAATTTATACGTAACAGTGAGATCAATGTTTGCGTTACGTCAACTCGTTGCACTATTTACAAGTATTCCAACCCTCGTCACGAATTACCAGTAAAGAGTGCAAATTTGTGTATTTAGCATTTTATTACTAAGTTTTATATTAGTTCTTAGAACAGATAACAATAATAATTCGACTTAGTTTTGTGAGGTTATAGATTATGTACAAAACTCACAGTCAGCCAGTAATGACCTCGGCTCAGGAAGTAATTAACCAAAAATGCGTGATGTTGGTTGATGATGATCCTATTTTTCGCCGTATAACCAGCGCGTACCTAGATAAGGTCGGTTATAAAGTGGTTGAGGCTGAAAATGGACTGGACGCTTTGCAGAAACTTAGAGACTCAGCGCCAGATTTAATTGTGTGTGACTTATCAATGCCAATACTTGATGGCATCGAGCTTGTGGAAGAGCTCAGTTTGGAGTACCCGTCACTGCCTATGATCGTGGTGTCCGGCACTGATGATATGTCTGATGTGGCTAAAGCGTTGCGATTTGGTATTAAAGACTTCTTAGCGAAACCGTTAGAGGATCACCGTCACCTAGGAAGTGCGATTGCGAATACATTGACCGATTCGTTCGATAACATTTCAGACCAACGAGATTTTTCGAGCCAGTGGTTCTGTGTGGATGATGGGGGAGAGATCCCTGAAGACCAAGAACTGCATTGGCATCTGGATTACCTTCAAGATAATCCAAGCGCAGCAAAAGACTTACTGCATGCGTTGCTTCCAGAGAAAGATACGCGACAAGGATCATGGCGTTGCAGTTACCGGTTACTGCAATCAACAGAGATGATGCCACTTGTGTTTGATTATGCGTGGATGATGAACGGGCAGTTTGCTTTTTACCTCGTCGATTCATCGTCGTCTGATAATGGCGGCTCCGCGACAACATTGTTAGTGAGAGCGCTGTTCCACGATTACATAAGAAACAGAAAAGATTTTAACGTTGATCTCAAAGATATCGCTGAGATCTTAGAGAAGGGGATTCGTTGCTCTAAATGTTCCACCCCAGTGAATGCTTTGTTTGGTGTTGCGGACCTTGCCGAGGGAACCATCTCCATTTTACCTGCGGGTTTAGATGGGCAATGGTCGAATGGTGAATTGAATCAACATATTGCAGCAGGTGAGCGCTTGGGCGAGAACTGCAAGAAGAACTTTATTACGCGGGACCTTCCGATCGAACAGGGCTGCCAACTTTCGTTGAGCCTACTTGGATCGGCAAGTTTTAGTTTAGACATACACCAAGGGTCTACTGATTAACCCTATATTTCCTCGGTTTTTGTGAATAATTGATTAAGGTATAGTTGCGCAAATGGTGTAGCTATGCCTTTTTTGTTAAATGTCGATTTAGCAAAGCGGGTTTGGTTCGCCGGATACTTACCTTTACTAACAAAAACAAGAAGCAATCATGGCAGATAACAAAGACTTTCAAGACCCGTTTAATGTATTCTACTTTTTAGGATTTTTAGCCGCATTTTTAATGATTCCATTGCTACCAGCAACACTTACGTTGATCCGTGTATTCAATGGTTACGCAACATTCTAGTTAAGCTGTCGTCGCCGGTTGGTGATAGCTAACTCAAGGAGGCCACAATTAGCGTTCGAGTTTTAAGCCTCAATATTGCTGGTGGCCTTTGTATATTTCTCGCAGTTCTAGGGATAGTTTTGCCCGTTCTGCCAACCACTCCTTTTCTCCTTCTTGCTAGCGCATGCTTCATGCGAAGCAATCCGAAAGTTCATAAATGGATGCATGAGCACAAAACGCTGGGTCCTTTGTTGAATAATTGGTATCAACACGGTGCCGTCACCAAACAAGTTAAAACGCGTGGCGTATTCTTTATCTTGTTGAGTTTTGCGTTATCCATCTACTTTGCCCCTATCATTTGGGTCAAGGCTTTCCTAATTTGCGTACTTGTTATTCTTCTCACATGGTTTATGCGACTTCCAACCCATGAGTTGGTTGCTGACAGCAAAGAAAATCACTACCATTAAGCCAGTGTGCCTGCTTGTATAGCGGGCGTTTATTATTTCAGCAATCAGAGTTATGACTCTCGTTGCAATGAATACCAATCGTACCTTTCCTTAATTCCGAGCGTTGATGTTTGATTCGTTAACGAGAGTTTGGAAAGCGGCCTAATGAAGTGCATAAGATTATGAACACAGAAAAAATCTCTCTGATCAAAGCAAGCATCAAAAGCATTCCTGATTACCCTAAAGCGGGTATTTTGTTCCGTGACGTAACAAGCTTGATGGAAGATCCAGTAGCTTACAAAGCGACTATCGACCTGCTAGCGGAAACATACAAGGACATGGGCTTTACTAAGATCGTTGGTACTGAAGCTCGTGGTTTCCTATTTGGTGCGCCTTTGGCACTTGAGCTAGGTGTTGGCTTCATTCCTGTTCGTAAGCCGGGCAAGCTGCCTCGTCAAACTGTGGCACAATCTTATGAGCTTGAGTACGGCACCGACACTCTAGAAATCCATACTGATGCTATCGTTGAAGGCGATAAAGTGCTTATGGTTGATGATTTGCTAGCAACGGGCGGTACGATTGAAGCAACAACAAAGTTGATTCGTCAGCTTGGTGGTGTGGTAGAACACGCTGCATTTGTTATTAACCTTCCAGAAATCGGTGGTGACAAGCGCTTACAAGGCTTAGGTCTAGAAGTGTTTAGCATCTGCGAATTCGACGGTCACTAATCCTTTTCGGAATTATTCATGAGCTATCTTGCGTTAGCGCGAAAATGGCGACCAACCAAATTCAAAGAAGTGGTTGGTCAAGCCCATGTTTTAACAGCATTAGAGAATGCCCTCAGCCAGAATAGGTTGCACCACGCATACCTGTTCAGCGGTACACGAGGTGTTGGTAAAACAACCATCGGCCGTTTGTTTGCTAAGGGACTCAACTGTGAAACAGGCATTACCTCAACACCTTGTGGTGAATGTGCAACCTGTAAAGAAATCGATGAAGGTCGCTTTGTTGACCTACTTGAGATTGATGCGGCATCACGTACAAAGGTAGAAGATACCCGCGAGCTTCTGGATAATGTTCAGTACAAGCCTGCACGTGGCCGCTTCAAGGTTTACCTAATCGATGAAGTCCACATGCTTTCTAGGCACAGCTTTAACGCACTTCTAAAGACGTTAGAAGAGCCGCCTGAGTATGTGAAATTCTTGCTTGCAACAACGGATCCACAGAAGCTTCCTGTAACGATTTTGTCGCGTTGTCTGCAGTTCCATCTTAAGCCGATCAGCGTTGATAATATTCACGAGCAGCTCGATCATATTCTTGAACAAGAAGATGTGACGTCTGAATCTCGTGCGCTTGGAATGATTGCTCATGCTGCTGATGGCAGTATGCGTGATGCACTAAGCCTTACAGACCAAGCTATCGCATTGGGTAACGGCAATGTCGTAACCGATACTGTTGCTCACATGCTCGGAACACTGGATACCGACCAAGCTATCCACTTGCTTGAAGCGATTAGCAGTAAGCAGCCACAGCAAGCGATGGCGTGTATCCAAAGCCTTGCTGAGAACGGTGTTGAGTGGGATGGTTTGCTGAATCAGCTTGCGGCCCAACTGCATCGTCTTGCGATGTTCCAAGCTTTGCCATCTACATTAGATAAGGCACAGCCTGATGCAGAGAAGCTTGAACTACTGAGCAAAGCGCTTAGCCCACAAGACATTCAACTCTACTACCAGATCGTGTTGAAAGGACGTGAAGACTTACCATTGTCGCCAACCGCTCGCGTTGGTATTGAGATGGTGGTTTTACGCATGTTGGCATTTAGACCAGCTGAACAAGCGGTTGCTACTGCAATCTCGACTCAGTCGGCAAGCCCAGCGCCAGTTCAAGCAGCTCAAGCTCAGAGCGTTGCTCAATCAGTGAGTCAACCTGCGCCAATGGCAGCTCCGAGACAGCCTCAGATGCAACAACAGGCGCCTCAACAGCAGCCTATGCAGCAGCAACCCGTACAACAGGCTCCGCAGCAGAATCCAGCACAGTATTCAGATTCGCAAGGTTGCGCTGATCACTCAGGCAACCAAGGTTATCCAGAACAGGATTACCCGCATAGCCAGTATGATGCGCCTCCTGCTTATGATGAGCGTCCAAGCTACGGTGCAGAGCAGCCTCAGCAGCAACAAACGAATTATCAGAACCAGAGTCCGGTTCAACAGCCAAGCGCTGCACCTTCTGCTCCGCAAGAGCAGCCAGCGCGTGCAACTTCGCCTGTGAGTGGTTTACGCCACCAATTACGTTCTCAACGTAGAGGCAGTTCGGCAACAGAAAACAAAGGCTCGGCGCCAAAAAAGGCTAAAGCGACACCAGCTAAAACTTCAGTTCTTGATCGAGTTGCTCAGCAACACGGTGGTTCTGAGCGGGTGTCGCCAGCTTCTTTATCAGCCTCTTCGACAGAAAATGTGACCAACGATAATGAACCTTATCGCTGGAAACCGTCTAAACCTGTAGTGAAAGAGGTGAGCAAAGAGCTTACACCTACTCAAATCAAGCGTGCGTTAGAGCATATTAAGACACCAGAAATGGTCGACAAATTGCTTCAAGAGTCGATTGCTCAAGATGAATGGTCCGCCACGATTCAAAAGCTAGAGACAGCCAAGCTTGTTGAACAGTTAGCATTGAACTCAGTGTTTGCTAAAAACGACACATCAATCACTTTAACGTTAAGAGCGAGCCAAGCTCACTTGAATACGGACCGTGCACAGAGTGAGCTATTGCAGTCTCTCAATACTGTGCTTGGGGAAGAGTGTCATTTGAGTGTTGAAATCGGTGATGGTGGAGAAACGCCGCTAGAATTACGAGAACGATTGTATCAAGGTAAGTTGAAAGACGCGTTTACCGCTTTAGAAAACGATGCCAACGTACAGTTCATTGAAAGACGTTTTGCCGCTGAACTCGACAGAGACAGCGTTCGTCCTATCTAGAACGTTTTCTTGTTTAGTGACCGGCGTATCATCCCAGATAAGCAAACCTGAGAACTGAACATCGAGGGGTTGAATCACACTGTTTTAACCCCCATTTAAGCTCGTATAGCTTAATTAATTTTAATAAACCAATTAGACCAGAGAGTATTAACATGTTTGGTAAAGGCGGTATGGGCAACATGATGAAGCAAGCCCAGCAAATGCAAGAGCGCATGCAAAAGCTTCAAGAAGAAATCGCAAATATGGAAGTTACAGGTGAGTCAGGTGCTGGCCTTGTAAAAGTAACGATCACTGGTAGCCACAGCGTTCGCCGTGTTGATATCGATGAAAGCCTAATGGAAGACGATAAAGAGATGCTTGAAGATCTTATCGCTGCTGCTTTCAACGATGCGGCTCGTCGCGTTGAAGAAACTCAAAAAGAGAAAATGGCTAGCGTAACTGGCGGAATGCAACTTCCACCAGGTATGAAGATGCCTTTCTAAGTAACTTATTCTTAAAGGTTAATTCAGGTGGTGGTTTGTGTTGAACAGGCTATTACCTGAACATTAGAACGGTTAAATATGCGTACCAGTCATATGCTGGAGCATTTGATGGAGGCCTTACGTTGTCTACCTGGGGTTGGCCCCAAGTCGGCGCAGCGTATGGCCTTTCATTTGTTACAGCGCGATAGAAAAGGCGGCCTACAGTTGGCTGAAGCTCTTAGCCAAGCAATGACCGAAATTGGTCACTGTAATGAGTGCCGTACTTTTACTGAAGAAGATACTTGCCACATTTGTACCAATCCTAAACGTCAGGAAAATGGTCAAATCTGTGTAGTAGAGAGCCCTGCAGACATTGCAGCAATAGAAGCGACAGGCCAATATTCAGGCCGTTACTTTGTATTGATGGGTCACCTTTCACCACTTGATGGCATTGGTCCAAGTGACATCGGTCTCGATGTTTTGGACTACCGCCTGCGTCGTGGTGATATCTCTGAAGTAATCCTAGCGACTAACCCAACAGTTGAAGGGGAAGCAACAGCGCATTACATTGCTGAGCTATGTAATGCCCATGAAGTGAACGCTAGCCGTATCGCTCATGGTGTTCCCGTTGGTGGTGAGCTAGAGCTGGTGGATGGCACCACGCTTTCGCACTCCTTACTCGGTCGTCATAAGATCTAAAAAAGCCGCTTGGTGAATCATCACTAAGCGGCTTTTTCTTTTATTGCTTTAGACGTTTTTCAGCGCTTAATCTGAACCTCTTACCGCTTTGTATATCATCGCGCCAATCACGGCACCAATAATCGGTGCAACCCAGAATAACCATAATTGCGAAACGGCCCAATCACCGACAAACACCGCCACGCCAGTACTTCGAGCAGGGTTCACAGAGGTGTTAGTGACAGGGATACTGATAAGGTGAATCAAGGTCAAACAGAGACCAATTGCAATGGGTGCAAACCCAGCAGGCGCTTTTGAATCAGTTGCGCCCATGATCACGAATAGGAATACCATGGTCATGACCACTTCACAGACCAGTGCAGCAGTTAGTGAGTAGCCGCCCGGTGAGTGTTCACCGTAACCATTTGAAGCAAAGCCAGATGCCGCAGCGTCGAAACCTGCTTGGCCTGAAGCAATCACAAATAACACTCCACCCGCGATAATACCGCCAATGACCTGGGCAATAATGTAAGGTGCGACGTCTTTGGCATCAAAGCGACCACCGCTCCACAATCCAATAGTAACAGCAGGGTTGAGGTGACAGCCGGATATATGGCCAATAGCAAAAGCCATGGTGAGTACGGTTAAACCAAAGGCGAGGGAAACCCCGAGCAAGCCGATACCTACATCGGGAAAAGCGGCGGCTAAGACGGCACTACCACAACCACCTAACACCAACCAAAATGTACCGAACATTTCTGCGATATACCTATTCATAACGATCCTTATTAATCTGTACCAGTATCAACAAGATAGTTTAGATTTCGAAGAATTGTGAAATCTTGGGCATATAGGAGGAAGAAAAGGTCAGCTAATCTTAGGTAATGGCTTCTAACTCGATCAGGTTATCAAGGGCTTCTTGGTCGGTTTGACCACAAATGATAGGGCAAGCTTTGAATTGGTGACATACCTTCGGGCGTGAAGGTTGACCAAACAATTTGCAGAGATCTTGCTCATTTAATTGGATGCAGCGTACGCCAGCAGGCTTACCATTAGGCATTCCAGGAATAGCAGATGTAATACTCGGAGCGATACAACATGCTCCACAACCAAGACGACATTCCATCAAATTAAACTCACTAAATAACAGGGTGCGCGATAGTAGCAAAAAATGATGAGAGTGACAGCTGTTGATTGAATCAAAGAATGAACAATTATTATCCTTGAACTTTTTATGGGCTAGCGGTATAACACGCACCCCAGTAAAAGAGTAAGAAGTAATCCTATGACGAATCCATTTTGGCAAGAAAAGACACTAGAGCAAATGACCGAGAATGAGTGGGAATCACTTTGTGACGGTTGTGGTAAGTGCTGCCTGCATAAACTAATGGATGAAGATAGCGATGAAGTTTACTACACCAACGTTGCGTGCAGCTGGTTAAACGACAAAACATGCTCGTGTAAAGACTACCCGAACCGCTTCACTTCAGGTGAAGAGTGTTTGAAGCTGACTCGTGACAAGATCGATGAATTTCACTGGCTACCAGACACTTGTGCTTACCGTCTTCTATCAGAATCTAAGCCGATCCCTGAGTGGCACCCATTGATCACCGGATCAAAAACAGAGATGCATGCAGCAGGTGAAAGCGTTCGTAACAAAGTAGTGTACGAAATTGATGTTGTCGATTGGGAAGACCACATCTTGAACCACCCAAACCGCTAGTTAACGAAGGCTAGTCAATCACCCGAATAAAAAAAGGCTCACATATCTGTGAGCCTTTGTCGTATTTAGGAGGGTCCAAATCAATGGACTGTGTCATGGCTAATGTCAAGCAAGCGGTAAGTCTGCAACCACCTGGTTGAACGTGATACGAGCATTCTGAGCTTGCTCAGATAACTCGATCTTTTTCGCTTGTGCGGCACTAAGATTACTCTCGGCCTGCTCAAGTGCTTGTTGTAGGTTCTCTGGTAACTCATGAGTTTCCATTTGTGAACCTTGCTCTAACACATAAGCGCGAATTTCTTTCTTCACTGCGGCAAGTTCTGTGTAAGCAACACGCTCAAGTTCTGCAGCTTCTTGTGCTGCATCTCTTTCTTTCTCAAATTGAGCCAGCGCCATACCTTCTGCAGACCATGGATCCATGTCTGGCAGTTCTTCGATGTTAATCGTTGGTTCGATGTACGCGTCTTGATGGCGCAGGTCGAGGTTAGTTGCACGAACTGCAGAGATCATCAGCATCACAGAAATAGCCAATAGCGGTAAACCACCAACAATTGCTGCAGTTTGTAGTGTACTTAGGCCACCTAGGAACATCAGAATCGTTGGTAAGAACGACAGAGTGAATGCCCAGAACATACGGTTCCAACGCATTGGCTCTTCAGTCACATTGTTTTGAACCACAGACGCAAGGATGTATGAGATAGAGTCAAACGTCGTTGCTGTAAAGATGATACAAAGCAAAGTGAATACTGCGATAACTAGAGTGCTCATTGGCAACTGCGCTAGCATCGAGAAGATTGCTTTGGTTGCGCCTTCAGCATTCAGGATAGCAACTACATCTAATTCACCAGAAAGCTGAAGTGATAAGCCGTAGTTACCTAGAATCATGAAGAATAAGAAACAACCTAGTGAACCGAAGAAGATCGAACCTGACACCATTTGTTTGATGGTTCTGCCGCGAGAGATACGCGCAACAAACAGACCCATACTCGGTGCAAATACTAGCCACCATGCCCAGTAGAAAATCGTCCAGTCTTGTGGGAAGTGAGTGTTTTCGAATGTACCGTAGCCACCAAATGGTTCAGCCCACGTTGCCATCACGAAGAAGTTAGACAGTAGACGACCAATTGAGTCTAAACCTGTTTCTAACATGAAGATTGTTGGACCCGCGATCAGAACGAAAGCCAACAGACCCATTGCACCCCAGAAGTTGATGTTACTTAGGATCTTGATGCCTTTTTCCAATCCAGCATAAGATGAGTAAGCAAAAATCGCAGTACACACTAAAAGCACCATCACTTGCGTTAGGTTATTTTTAGGTAGACCAAATAGGTGATTCAGACCTTCAGTGATTAGAGGTGCAGCTAAACCTAACGTTGTTGCAGCGCCGCCTAATAGACCGAAAATGAAAAGGATATCGACGATTTTTCCAGGTACGCCTTTACTGCGGTGTTCACCAAGAACAGGCATTAACGCACTAGAGATCTTTAGAACTGGCTGTTTACGTACATAGAAGAAGTAAGCGATAGGAATCGCAGGGATCAAGTAGATAGACCACGCGATTGGTCCCCAGTGGAACAAACCGTAAGTTGCAGCCCAACGAACCGCTTCTTCACTGCCCGGCTCTAGTTGGAAAGGCGGTGATTGGTAGTAGTAAGCCCACTCAATACAGCCCCAGTACAAGATACTTGCACCGATACCGCCACAAAATAGCATTGCAGCCCATGATGCTGTTTTGAATTCAGGCTCTTCATCAGCTTCGCCCAGTTTAATTTGTCCCATATCACTGAACACAACGTAAACCATAAATGCACAGGCAGCGAGGCCTAGCGCAAGATATAAAAATCCAAGTTGGTCCGTCATGAATGTTTTCGCAACCGCAATCCAGTCTGCGCCCTGTGCAGGGAACAAAATGAGCGGGAAAACTATCGTGAGTAGGAGTGCAATCGCACCAAAGAAGGTAGGCTTATCAATAAGCTCAAAAGTGTTTTTCACGAGTATTATTCCATTAAAATGAGAGCGGAATTATGGAATGAACTCGTTTTTTAGACCAAATCTGGTCTGTTGTCGTGACGACAAATCGCTTTAATGCAGAGAGGAAGGTGCAGTAACAGAGGGGAACGTTAGATTAAGGCAAGTAGAATGCCACCCACGGTTGCCGCTGCGGATAAGTATTGCCCAGCTGAATAAGAACCATCGTCCTCTTCTTCAATCTTATCTGGGTGATCCATACCTAAAGCGCCATGAGCAAATGACTCAACCTTATCGGTCACGGTCGCGTTTTCAGCTTCGACTTTCTTGGCTTCTTTATCGATTTCTTTAAGGGCAGATAATAGGGCTTTGCCTTCATCAGAAAGCTTGACGGTATTTTGCTCAACCTTTAGCGGTGCAGGCTTTTCAGCTTCAGTGCTTTTAGCTTGTGCATTCATTTGCGAAGGTGAATACAGCTGAGTATTACTCGTTCCTACTGGCGTCATATCGCTCTCCTTACCTATCCTTAAATATAGTATCGGCAGAGGTGTGAAAAACTTGTGCAATTAATTATCGGTAGTGATGTTTTTTTATTCGCACATTACATTTTCATCTGCTTGGTTAAATCGTCTATTTACTAAGCAAGTCTTGTGCCGATAAGAATGTTTGATTTAGATAGAGTTAGGATGAATGACGGGAACGTGATCAAGTCTTGACGATGGACTAATTATCTAGGATTAGCCCACCGACTCTTCGGCTTAGAAGAGTGGTTTAGTCACATTCTAGGCTAGCGCTGCGTTTTGATAGGTGCTTGTATGCCTTCATTCGGTTCTCTTTCTTAACAAAGCGAGCCGGTGGCGAAAGCACTTCAAGCTGATAATCGCTGCTATCCGATGAGATCTCTTCAACTGGGCTGATGATGGCGATTTTCAAATCAGGGTTACGACGTAGAATTGATGCCGCTGTGCCTAAGCCACCTTCTGTATGGAATTTGCCGGCTACATGAATCACTTGTTTCTCTGGGTTTGATGCTAGGTAATCCACAATCGACTCAGCCATGGTTTCATCCCAGGTTACCTGAGCGGCAAACTGTTTTTCTGTTTGCTCTGGCGTACCGTGGTGCATAGAAGCCATTAACTTTTCTTTGTAAGGGCTATCGCCAGTATTCACTTCGGCAGCTATCCATTGGCGTTGCTCGGTCGATAATTGGTCTAGGTAAGGCAATCCTTTACGGCCAATACACTGCACGAATGGCTTTGGTGCATTTGCCGCAATAACATCGACGTCGTTGGCTTTTGCGAACTCAACTAACGCGCGGTAATCACTTTCGTAATTTGGCCAAGCTGCCGCTTGAGACATGAGAATTTGTTCGCCAATTTCGCCGTTTAAGTATTGGTCAAGTGTGGCTTGGTGCTCTCGAGTGAATTGTTCCATTGAAAGCGCAATGTTTGATGTTGCGTTGCGGCGCGCTTTTAAGAAGTCGGTTTGGAAGCGGTGAATGGCAGAATGCGTGTGCCATTCGCCAATTAGAACCACATCAGCGTCAATCAGCTGCTCGGGTAATGCATCGAGAGAAAGTGTTTCGCCTTGTGGAGAAGCGAACTGGTAGTCATAGAATGTGGAAACGGATTCCGTTTGAGCCACTTTTTGAGAAGTGTCTTTTGCAGGTTGACTAGCACAAGCCGTGAGAAGAGTAGCTAATCCGATAAGAATAATACGTTGCATGAAATGCCTCCTTGAAGAACACGCATACTAAAGGAGGCAAGATAAGATTTCAATGCAAACGATAATCAATATCAATTAAATTTGTTTGCGGTACACTCGCAGCATAAAGTCAGCTTCACAGTTGAATTGCTCTGCCTCGGTGAGTTGTTGTTTAAACTCTTCACTCGCCTTCCAAGCAAACGGCGTCATCTGTAGCAGGTCGAATGCATCTGACCCCGATAGTTCCATCATATAGTTTAGTTGCTCTTGGTGCTCAAGCGTAAAACCTTCGATCACTTCTGGATCTTCATCGTGCAAACGAACGCCATCATAAATTACATCACGCAGTTGATACAGGTGTCGGCTAGCTGGTGTCACGGTGATCACCACACCACTGTCTTTGATGGTGCGTTGTAACTCTTCAGCCTTGCAAGGCGCATAAATGCGTAGAATGCCGTCTAAGCTGCTTTCAGCAAAGGGTAGGCGATGACTTGATGCAACTGAGAAGTCGACAGCAGGGTAGCGTTTAGCGGCGTATTTGATAGCAATCTTAGAAATGTCTAGGCCAAAAGTCGCACCATTCTTTTCTTGAAGATTCACAGCAATTTCGTTGGTGTAATACCCTTCGCCACAACCAATATCCAATAGGCTAGGTGCCTCAGCTGGTAGATAGCGAGAACACAATGTCACCACCGCATGGCGCATTGGGTCATAGTGGTTACCTTCAAGGAAACGACGACGTGCCTGCATCATCTCTTTGTTGTCACCTGGATCTTTTGAGCGTTTGTGGTGCGCAGGCATCAAATTGACATAGCCTTCTTTCGCTAGGTCGAACTGATGGTTCTTTTCACACTTAAACGTACGATCGTTTTGAGATAAAGGTTGGTGACACAAAGGGCATTGGTAAGTCATTGCGAACTCGAGGTAGAAATTTCAAGTCCAAAATTTTAACAGGAAGCATAGTGGGGCGCTAGAATAAACGCAGCTGTGTTGGTTAACGGCAATCCGAGAGTAGATAGAACCAGTCAGTGAAGAGATAGAGCCAACGAATGGTTGGCTCTATTAGTTATGAGCGAGTCGCTGATAAAACAGAGAACTCAGCTTTTAGCTAAAGAAGTTAACTTGATTCTTCAACGATTCCGCTTGTTTCTGAAGTTCATCAGCACTGTGTGAGGTCTTAGCGCTGGTTTCACGGCTTTGTTGGTTCAAGTCGCTGATCGCATGCGCGTTCGCTGCTATCTCTTGAGAAACCTGAGCTTGCTCTTCTGATGTCGCAGCAATGGTTTCAGCTTGAGAAGCAATAGATTCAACTTGAGAAGCAATCGACTCTAGTGCGGTGCCTGCTTCTTGCGCTTTATCGAGTACTTGGTTGGCGTTCGATTGGCTTTGCGTCATAAGGTTTACGGCATTGTGGGTCGAAGACTTTAGCTTCTCGATGATGCTCACTACATCTTGTACTGATGTTTGTGTTCTATGAGCGAGCGTTCTTACTTCATCAGCAACAACGGCAAAACCACGACCTTGTTCACCCGCTCGTGCCGCTTCAATCGCAGCGTTCAATGCAAGCAAGTTGGTTTGCTCTGCGATGTCATCAATCATCTTGGTGACGGTTTGAATGCTTTCGCTATCAGAGCTTACTTGCTCGATAGCCGATGCTGACTTGTCTAATTGATCATTCAGTTGGGCAACATCAATACACACACCTTCAACGACTTCTAAACCTTTCTGGCTGTCTTCATTGGCAAGGCGAACATTTTCCGCAATGCTGTTTACCTGCTGCGCTACTGATTCAGCGGAGGTGGCCATCTCTTCTATGGCAGTAACGACTTGCTCAACTTGTGCTTGTTGGCGATCGGATTGACTCAAGTTGTGGCTAGCATCTTGTGACACACTGCTTGAGCTGTTCTGTACTTGGTCACTGGTTGCACGAATCTCGCCCACGAGTGTGCTCAGCTGGGCTGCCATGTTCGCAACACCGGTATTCAGATTGCTGATCTCGTTCTTGGTCTGCTTACCATTGTTTGGAATATGCAGGCTTACTTCGCCTTTTCCTAGACGTAGCATGTACTCGTTTAAAGTCGTTAACGGTGTCAATGTGCGGTTCAACACGAAGGTTAACGCGACGATGGTGGCGGCAGCAATTAAGGTCGCAATAATGGCGATGAGCTTGAGCAATTCGTCGCTACCTTTAGTCACTTCCTTGATAAAAGTACCGCCAAGCAGTTTCCAATCCCACCCAGGAACTTCAGTGTAGACAAGGTACTTCTCACCAACGGTTTCTTTAACCTTGTATGGATATAGAATTAGACCTGATGGCTGTTCAAAGATCTGATAGAAAGGTTTGTTGCCGTCGTAGTCAGCCACGTCAACAATCGATTTACCATCGCCAACGTTAGTCGGATGCAACAAGTACTGCCCTTGGTGCTCTTTCTCATTATCAACAATGATGGTGTATCCGGTGTCACCCCAAGAAACAGAGCGTAGAGATTCAAACAGGCTTTGAGTCGCCTCTTCTACTGGCAGACCAATGAAAGAGATACCGTTTACTTTGCCTTGAGCATTGGTCAAAGGCGCATAGTAGGTGATGTAACGTTGACCGAAGAGCTTAACTTGAGAGTAATAAGGCTGGCCATTTTTGAGCTTGCTATAGCCTGGATGATTTTTCCCTAGTGTGGTCGCAACGACTCGTTCGCCTGAAGGTTTTTTAAGAGAGGTCGACACACGAATAAAGTCGTCGCCAAATGGAGCAAATAGGGTCGCTACGGCACCGGTGTCGCGGGTGAAGCTATCAACGAGTTTCGTGTCGTTTATTAGGCTCTCACCGTATTGAGTCATGTTAGGAATGGAATGACCGTTGAACTCAACGTCATAACTTTCAACATAAACACCTGCTAGGTAACCGTTGCGAAAAGTGGACTCTAAAACTTTGGCGGTGTGCAGGTAGGCATCGAACTGACCAGAGATGGTTTTGGCCATCGCTTCTACCTTGGATTGGTGTTCTTTTAACGTGTTGTCTAATAACACCTGAGAGGCATTTCTATACACGAGTGTTGCAATGGAGCTAAAGGCGACAAGCAAGCACAGCAAAATGACCAACTTAAGTTGGAAGCCAACACTTTGATTTTTGTATTTCTCGAACATGAATTCACTATCCTGTCTTCATTGAGGTGTTGTTAAGTGGTTTTACGGAAGTTTGTTATTGAGCTTTCTATCATAGGTACTTATTTATCGGCAGTAATTGATAATAATTAATGAATTGATAGTTATATTTATAAACTAGAGTGATGAGAGCTAAATGGTGTGGGGTTGAACAAAGAGGTGATGGGCTAATCGGCTTGTGTTAAAGCATTGATTACTAGGCGATGCGAGTGAGGTTAGGGGCAATAAAAAATGCAGCTCAATGAGCTGCATTTTTGTTTTTAATTAAACTCGCTAGCGGTCTAGTTTGAGGCAATTACCGTAATCAGCTGGTGGCTTTCACCTGGCTTTAACGTTTTGCCTGCTTCTAGGCTTGGTGCGTGCAGTGTTGATTCAACACATAGCATGGTTAGGTAACCGTCGTCTTGCATGTCGCCCATACCAGCAGCACCTTCTGCCCACGGGTTCCACAGTACTGCAGAGTTATGGCCGTGGTTTTCAACTGTTAGTGTACGATCAAGTTTTTTGTCGGCAACAAGAATTTGCGCTTCTGGTTGTGTGTAAACACGGTCAATAGTGTCAGTCAGTACCAGCTCAGCACCGCCTTGGCAGATCTTGCCACCTTGCAGGCTATCAATGTACTCAGCACCCATACCTGTGGTCTTTGTGCTGTGAATATCGCCAACATTTAGGTAAGTGTGCAGCGCGCCAGAGAAAGTCCATGGTTGCGAATCTGTGTTCTTCACATCCAAAGTTACTTTTAGTTGGTCGCCAATCTCAACGTTTAAGCGAGCATCGAATTGATGATGCCATACTGCCAGAGTCGCTTCGCTAGGTTTCAGACCTAAGCTTACAATCACGCCAGCTTCGCTTTCACGGTGCTCAACCAATTGCCATTCACTTGAACGGGCAAAACCATGCGCTGGTGCTGCAATGCGACCAAACCAAGGCCAACATACTGGAATACCACCACGCAGAGCTGTTTTACCATCGAACTTAGCTTGTTGGCTCATCCAAATTAGGTCTTCTTGACCTTGCGGTTGGAATGACACCACATGAGCGCCAAACAGTGAAATCGCTGCGTTTGCTTTATCGTGGATAACGCGAACCAGTTTTACACCTTCGTGTTCAACGATAGTCACGTTGTCAGAAAGTACCGCTAGTGCAGGTAGAGTAGATAAATCCATTACATGATCCTTCTAAGGAAATTGAATTCAAATGCTGACTAGAGTGATGCTTGTGTTTTCATGAGTGATAAACAGAGCCAGTATTAGAATTGAATTTTACGTTTGGGCTATCTTGATGAGCTTAGATAGACGCGGTTTAAAAGATAGCAGGCATTAAAAAGGCGACACTAAGGTCGCCTTTTTCAAAGTCTGCTCAAAACAGTCTTCGCTAATGCTTATCTAAAGCGATTTCTAAAAAGAAATTACTTAGAGATGTGAGCGATTAGGTCTAGAACTTTGTTTGAGTAACCGATTTCGTTGTCGTACCAAGATACAACTTTAACGAATTTGTCAGTTAGAGCAACACCAGCTTTAGCATCGAATACTGAAGTTTGAACTTCACCGATGAAATCTTGTGATACTACTTGGTCTTCAGTGTAACCAAGAACGCCAGCCATTTCGCCTTCAGAAGCTTCTTTCATTGCAGCACAAATTTCTTCGTAAGATGCAGCTTCTTTTAGGTTAACAGTTAGGTCAACTACAGATACGTTAGCAGTTGGTACACGGAAAGCCATACCAGTTAGAAGGCCGTTTAGTTCTGGAAGAACAACGCCTACAGCTTTAGCAGCACCAGTTGAAGATGGGATGATGTTTTGAGAAGCACCACGGCCACCGCGCCAGTCTTTAGCAGAAGGGCCATCTACAGTTTTTTGAGTTGCTGTAGTAGCGTGAACTGTAGTCATAAGACCAGACTCAATGCCCCACTTATCGTTAAGTACTTTAGCGATAGGTGCAAGACAGTTAGTAGTACAAGAAGCGTTAGAAACGATGTCTTGACCAGCGTAAGATGCTTGGTTAACGCCCATTACGAACATTGGAGTTGCATCTTTAGAAGGACCAGTAAGAACTACTTTCTTAGCGCCAGCAGTGATGTGCTTACGTGCAGTCTCGTCAGTTAGGAAAAGACCAGTTGCTTCAGCAACTACGTCTACGTCGATAGCATCCCACTTAAGGTCTTCTGGGTTACGCTCAGCTGTAACACGTACAGTTTTACCGTTAACGATTAGGTTACCGCCTTCAACTTCAACAGTACCGTTGAAACGGCCGTGAGTTGAGTCGTACTTAAGCATGTATGCCATGTACTCTACGTCGATTAGATCGTTAATACCTACTACTTCGATGTCTGCACGCTCTTGAGCTGCGCGGAATACGAAACGGCCGATACGGCCAAAACCGTTAATACCTACTTTGATAGTCATTGTAGTTGCTCCACAACTTAATTTCTGATTAAAGATAACTGGTAGTAAAATTACAGAATCCAGTATACATCTGCAATAGATAATCCGACTTAACTTGTTTAATGTCAAAAAAAAGCGACGCTTTTCTTAACAATTGGGTGTAAGTGGTTGAAAATTGACCATTGCAAGTGGCTCTGTACCCTTCCAGTTGGGTAAAATACCCCTAAATGATGATTCACTTATGAGTGTATATGTACAATGTTTCCTGGTGAGAAAGTATGTGCTACAAAACGACTGATATGCAAGCCTTTATAGAAAAAAGTAAATATAATAACTGAGAATGTGGAGAGATATTAACGTGATTCAAAAGGGAGGAAATATGATAAAGCCTGATGAATACTGGCGTGAACGCCTAACAGACGACGAATTTGCAGTGTGTCGTGAACGTGGTACTGAAGCCCCATATAGCGGTAAGTTACTGCACAACCATAAGACTGGCGTCTATAGCTGCACATGCTGTGAAAGCCCTTTGTTCCTGTCGGATAACAAATATGACTCTGGGTGTGGTTGGCCAAGCTTTGATGCCCCAGTGAATGATGAAGCAGTACGCTATATAGAAGATCTAAGTCACGGAATGAAGCGTGTAGAGATCCGTTGTACCGCCTGTGATAGCCATTTAGGTCACGTTTTTCCTGATGGTCCGAAGACCACAGGTGAACGGTTCTGTGTTAATTCAGTGTCGTTAATTTTCAACAAAAATGATGAAAGTACGAAATAACTTGTAACTATTGTCTAATCCTTACAGGTCGCATTTGTCGATTTAGGAATGCTGAAACGTCCAAGATTTCAGATTTAACTCTAGTACAAATAAAAACAGCTACCAAAAAGGTAGCTGTTTTTATTTGAAAGCAGGAGAATAAGAAGCTTAAGTTAGAACACTATAAATGAAGCGCTCAGTAACTTGGGACGATTGAAGGGCTGTAAATTCCATCCTCAATCGCTTCGACAATGTTGTCTGCGTCTTTATTTAGCTTCTTATAGGTTGCCTTGTCGAAATGATACAACACGGTGAGCTCGGCTTCAGAAGCAATCGGCACATCAAAGTCTTTGGCAACCATTGCCCAAACGTACGCTTTTTCCATATGACCCAGGCTGTGGTTGATACTGGCCATCGACTTGAAGATTTCAGTGTTGGCTGCCGAGCCATTAGAAAGCGTTAACGCATTATTGAGTAGCTTAAGTGTCTTTATATGATTGCGGGTAGTATAGAAGGTTGCCAAGGCATACTGCATCTCGGCTGTGTTTAACGCTTCAGAGCCTTCTAGTTGTAGGAAACTGCGTCTGGCATTGGTGTCCCCAGTTTGCGACCACAAGAAGTACAGCGTTTCCGGTGTATCGGATTTCGATAGCTCATCAACAATGCGCTCAGACTCTTCGATACTGTGCATTAAAGAGGTAAAGCGACGCTCTTGCAGCTTAGATTGATCGATCGTTTCGATCTGTGCCGCGAGCTCTAGACACTTTTTGTAGGCAGTGACTAATTCGAATTCTTTAATTTTGTTGATTTCGGTGGGTTGCTTCTGAACTTCAAATCGATGCCAGATGAGGTCGGTACGTGCGACACGACATTGCCCATCGTTCATGTTCAATTGTTCACACTGAAGACCCGGGTTGCTTTGGCACAGTTGATCGGTATTTTTGTTCCCTTCAAGACACCCAACCAGAGTGAAAGGCAATAGGCTAATCGCCAACCATTTCATAATTTTCATATTCCTTCACTTGTGATCAGATGCACTTATTATTGGTCAGGTTCTTGACTCAATTCTGTTACGGGTTATTTTCTGGTGAAAATTGTTAAAACTAAGGCTTTACCATGGATGCAGAACAACTTCTTAGCGCAATGACACCCGAGGTCTACGAACGTTTAACCTACGCAGTTGAAACGGGTAAATGGCCAGAAGGTACGGCGCTCTCAAAAGAACAGCGCGACTCGTGTATGCAAGCGGTTATGTTATACCAATCTAAACATAACTCTGAAGCTCAACATATGACAATTGCAGCTGGTGGTGAGATTAGCTTTAAATCTAAGTCTGAACTAAAGAAACAGTTTAAGTCAGATCAAGAAGACATTGTTAGGGTTAACCCGAATCATTAAGCTTAAATTACAACAAAGGGGTGGCAATGTGCCACCCCTTTTAGTTTAACTCGTTTATTTATAAGCAATAAAACGATTTAGTTCACGTTAAGCCGCCGTTACTTTCATAGAATAATTGGGTTTAACGTGAACCCTTGAACAGGTTATAAGCTCATCTCACCGCGCAACACTTGTTGCATCTGAGCCTTCACTTCTTCGTAGCCTAGGTTTTGGCTTAATAGATAATGCAACTTCGCCAGTGCCGCTTCTGGTGTCATGTCATAACCACTCACCACGCCCGCTTCTGCTAGTGCACAACCTGTCGCGTAACCACCCATGTTGACTTTACCAGCCAAACATTGAGTTAGGTTCACCACAATAACACCGCGCTCTGAAGCATCTTTAAGGTGCTGAAGCAGTTCTGGGTTTTGTGGTGCGTTACCCACACCAAAAGTAAGCAGAATCATCGCGTTAACAGGTTGTAATAGCGTGTTACGGATCACTTCGTGTGAGATGCCTGGGTACATTGTGATTACGCCGATAGGTTGCGGAGTAATGTTATGAACCTTGAAAGCACCTTCAGGTTGTTCGTTTACCTTGACGTTATTGCTAAGTTGGATATTGATACCCGCTTCTAGCAATGGGTTCAGGTTTGGAGATGTAAACGCATTGAAGCCATCTGCGTGTGATTTTGTGCTGCGGTTACCACGCATCAACTTGTTGTTGAAGAACAGTGTCACTTCGTTGATTGGGTAGTTTGCTGCAATGTGTAGCGCATTCAGCAGGTTTGCTTGTCCGTCTGAACGAAGCTCTGCTAATGGGATCTGAGAGCCCGTAACAATCACAGGTTTGCCGAGGTTTTCAAGCATGAAAGACAGTGCTGAGGCAGTGTAAGCCATAGTGTCTGTACCATGCAGGATAACGAAACCATCGTACTTATCGTAATTCGCGCGAATGTCATCAGCGATAGTCTGCCAATCAAGTGGCGTCATATCTGAAGAGTCCATTAATGGAGAGTATTCGTGAATGGTGTACTCAGGCATCTCTGGGCGATGGAATTCAGGCATGCCAGCTAGCTGCTTATCCATGAAACCTGCGACAGGAACATAGCCGTGGTCAATAGACTTCTGCATGCCAATTGTGCCGCCGGTGTACGCGATATAGATGTGTTTTCTTTCCATGGCGATTAATACTTAGTGTGATGTAGGGAACAGGGGGGCGATTATAGCGAATTATCATGCAATAAAAAGAGGCACCTCACACAGAGGCACCCCTTAGTTATTGAGTTATTGGCTCAACTTATTGAACTTGGCAATTTAAGCAGAAAGCGTATCGGCCTTGTGGGTCGTTAAAGTTGCCTAACAGCTGGCTATCTTGAGCTAACTGCTGAGTAACCGGCTGTAAACTGCTTGGTATCATCGATTGAATATCTAGGCCTATCGACATCTGAACTTGGTTCATAAATTCTTGAATAAATTGTTCAGTAGCCGAAAGTGGCTCTTCTACCCAGTAGATGTTGTAACTTTCAAGCTCTGCAAGTGAAGCTGCTGCTGCAACCGCATCATCGAAATCACCAATCTCATCGACTAAGCCTTTCTGAATCGCATCTTGACCTGTCCAAACTCGACCTTGAGCAATCTTGTCGACAGCATCGACTTCCAGACCGCGATTTTCTCCAACTAGGCTGATGAATCGGCGGTATCCGTTTTCAATGCCCATTTGGAACGCGTCTTTCGCGCCATCGCTAAGTCCAGTTGTAATACCAAGACCTGAGAAAGGTGAGGTGCCAACGCCATCAGTGTAAACACCAATATCGTTCAACCCTTTTTCGAAGGTGGTGATAACACTGAAGATACCAATTGAACCCGTTAGTGTGGTTGGTTGAGCTAGGATCTTATCCGCACCCATCGAAATCCAGTAACCACCCGAAGCCGCAAGGCTAGACATCGACACAACAACCGGCTTACCCGCTTGCTTGATCGCTTCTATTTCATTGCGAATAACTTCAGAAGCAAAGGCACTGCCACCTGGGCTATCGACACGAAGTACAACGGCTTTTACTTTGTCGTCGTTACGTGCTTGGCGCAGTAGGGCTGCTGTGGTATCTCCGCCAACGGTGCCACGTGGTTGCTTGCCATCCATAATTGCGCCGCTCGCTACAATCACGGCAACGTCGTGTGATTCACTGGTCATGTCTGGAAGCATGGTTGCACGGTATTCGTAGTAACCAAACGCGTTGTAGCTGTCTTGGCCGTCACTGCCGAAAACATCGGCAAGCTCTTGCCGAACTTGTTGGCGTGTCGCTAACTCATCCACTAAGCCAAGTTTCTCGGCCAGTTTTGCAATGTCACCGTCCACAGACTCCAGCTCTTTCAAGAAGGTGTCCATGCTTGGGTTCAGTGTTTTAGCATCGATCTGGCGGTTGTTGCTGACGTCATCAACGTACGCACCCCATAGCTGGCTTAACCAACGAGAAGCGGACTCTTTCGCTGCGTCTGACATGTCGTCACGAATGAAAGGCTCGATAGCTGACTTGTAAGTACCCACACGGAACACGTGCGTGTTTACGTCTAGTTTCTCTAACAACGTTTTGTAGTAAAGCGAGTAAGCGCTATAACCTTTAAGAAGAACTCCACCATCTGGTGATAGGAAGACCTTAGTTGCGTAGCTGGCTAGGTAGTATTGGCTTTGGTTGTAAAAGTCACCCACCGCATAAATCGGTTTGCCTGTAGCTTTGAACTCATTCAATGCTTTAGCAATGTAGCGTAGCTTGGTCAGGTTAGTTTCTGGCAACTCTTTGAGTGCTAAAACGATACCTGTAACCTTGTCATCGTCTTTTGCGTAGCGAATCGTTTCGACGATATCAAACAGGATGTTCTCTTTTGGAAGGTCTTTGCCAAGCAGCGAACCGGTGACCGAATCCATCGGATTGATATAGCGACTTTGTTCCACAATAGGGCCAGACAGGTTAAGCACTAAAGCCGAATCCTGTGGAACAGTCGGTTGAGCCGTATCTGAATGGAAGTACACAAAGTAGATGATGGCGATACTGAGTAAAAAGACTAGGTTAACCAGCGCAAGACGTACAAACGTAATGAGCTTCCAAATCCCTTTAAAGATCATACCTATAAATTTGAATATTTTTTTCATTCTGTCTCCGCAGTGAGATCACGTCGCTTTAACAAGCCGTAGTACCATTAATCTCAATAATATGAACTGCTTAGTATCCTACGATAATTCCCAAGCTCAAACTACACCAAGAATTGTTAATCGATATATATTCTCATTAAGTGTAGTCAAATTAAGGGTTTCTGAACGATTAATACCTTCAGCATTATGATCGGTGTTACAAAAATGTAAACGGTTGTTTGAACTTTTGGTAATTGAACTATACTGTGGTCAGACCACAAGGATAAAATAATAGAAGTGATGTCTGCCATGTACCCACATTTACTTGAACCACTCGATCTTGGATTTACCCAGTTACGTAACCGTGTATTGATGGGATCAATGCATACAGGTTTAGAAGAAAATAAAGAAGGTCTCCACAAACTCGCCGCGTTTTATGAAGAGCGAGCAAAAGGAGGCGTTGGCCTTATTGTTACCGGTGGTTTCTCTCCTAATTTACGTGGCAGATTGACCCCATTTAGTGCTGAATTCAGTAAAGTGAAGCACGCAAAAGCGCACCAAGTTGTTACCGAAGCCGTGCACAAGCATGGTGGTAAGATTGCCCTTCAGTTGCTGCATGCTGGCCGCTATGCAATGCACCCATTCGCGCAAAGTGCTTCGGGTATTAAAGCGCCAATCGCTAAGTTCGCACCGAGTGAGATGAGCCCTCGCCAAATTAAAAAGACCATTGGTGCCTTTGCCAACAGTGCAGAGCTAGCTCAAGTCGCTGGCTATGACGGCATTGAGATCATGGGGTCTGAAGGTTACTTGATTAACCAATTCATCTGTAAGCGTACCAACATGCGTTACGACGAATGGGGTGGCTCTTACGAGAAGCGTATGCGTTTCCCGCTAGAGATCGTTAAATCGATTCGCGAAGCGGTGGGTAAAGATTTCATTATTATTTTCCGACTGTCGATGCTGGATTTGGTTGAACAAGGCAGCACGTTTGAAGATGTTGTTCTTCTGGCTCAGAAGCTGGAAGAAGCGGGCGTGACGATCATCAATACCGGCATTGGTTGGCATGAAGCTCGTGTTCCGACTATCGCGACGCAAGTACCACGAGGCGCATTCTCTTGGGTGACGGAAAAAGTGAAACCACATGTGTCGATCCCAGTGGTGACATGTAACCGAATTAACACGCCAGAAGAGGCCGAACGTATCCTCAGTTCAGGACAGGCCGACATGGTATCAATGGCGCGTCCTTTCTTGGCAGACCCAGACTTTGTTAATAAAGCGGCTCAAGACCAAGCTCAGTTCATCAATACCTGTATCGGCTGTAACCAAGCCTGTCTTGATAACGTGTTTAAGGGTAAGCGAGCGAGCTGTTTGGTTAACCCACGCGCTTGTTACGAGACTGAAATTGTTGTTCAGCCAGCACAGGCGACTAAGAGCATTGCCGTAGTCGGCGCAGGCCCTGCAGGTTTAGCTTGTGCGACGACTTTAGCGCAACGTGGACACAAGGTTGACTTGATTGAGAAAAATGACCGTATCGGCGGCCAGTTTAGGTTGGCAATGCAGATCCCGGGTAAAGAAGAATTCAGAGAAACGATTCGTTACTTTGCTAACCAAATCGACGCATCAGGCGTGAACCTGAAACTGGATACTGAAGCAACGTTTGAGATGTTGTTGAAGTACGATGAAGTGGTGATGGCTGCGGGTGTTGAACCAAGAAAGCTCGATATTGAGGGCATCGACCAAGAAAACGTGGTCGATTACCAAACCTTGATTCGCGAAAAGACACCAGTAGGCGAAAAGGTCGCGATTGTTGGTGCTGGTGGTATTGGTGTCGATGTAGCAACCATGCTAACCGAGCCTACTTCTCACAGTTTAGATGACTGGCTGCATGAGTGGGGCATCGATAAGAATATGGAACACCCAGGTGGGCTTTACCCTTACCCTGATTCGTTCAGCGATAAAACCGTTTGGGTGATGCAGCGTAAAGCGGGTCGTGTTGGTAAAGGTCCTGGCAAGACTACTGGTTGGATTCATAAGCGCACCCTAGAAAAACGCGGTGTAAACCTTTTAGGTGGCGTGAGCTACAACAAGATTGATGATAAAGGTCTGCATATCAGCGTTGGTAAGAAAGATCAGGTGCTCGATGCTGATTCGGTCATCGTATGTGCAGGCCAGGTGTCAGTTCGTCCATTCGAAGACATGTGGCAAGAGTTTGGTGGCAAACTGCATGTGATAGGCGGTGCTGATTACGCGGGTGAGCTGGATGCGGTACGCGCTATCCGTCAAGGTGTTGAGCTAGCGATTAAGTTATAGAATCAGCTATCAAGCTGTAATTTTATCGGTGGATATTGTTACTTAATTCGCTGAGTTAGATTTTGAACAAGGCTCCTAAGTCATAGATTTGGGAGCCTTTATTGTTTCTAATCTAGCCTAAATGGACAGCCGTTGAGATTTATTATCGTTTGTATTCTGTGCTAAAGTTCAAGTATACAAATAATAAAGAAATAGTAAGGACTTCAAATGGATGCTTTGGATCTATTGCTCAACAGACGCTCAATCGCAAAACTCTCTGATCCGGCACCTGAAGGTGTGGCGTTAGAAAACATCATCAAAGCAGGGCTGCGTGCTCCAGACCACGGTGCACTAACACCTTGGCGCTTTGTTATCGCGCAAGGTTCCGGTCTACAGAAGCTTTCAGACATCTTGGTGCGTGCCGCTGAAGCGGATGAAAGCGAAGAAGCGGTTATCGAGAAAGTAAAGAAAGCGCCGTTTCGAGCTCCAATGGTGATCACCGTGATTGCCAAAGTCACCGAGCACGAGAAAGTGCCTGCTATCGAACAACACCTCTCTGCAGGTTGTGCTGCACAGGCGATGCAAATGGCCGCAGTCGCACAAGGTTTCCAAGGTTTTTGGCGCTCAGGTAAGTGGATGTTCCACCCAGAAGTACACCAAGCATTTGGCCTAGAAGGCGACGATGAAATTGTTGGCTTCCTATACCTAGGCACTCCGGGCTGCACACCAATGAAAGTGCCAGAGCGTGACTTCTCTAAGTTCGTTGAGTTCTTATAAAGAAAGCTGAAGCTTGAATAGTGGAATGCTAACTGTATAAACAACCAGTTTTTCTTGATTTATTAGGGCCACATTAGATAATGTGGCCCTAATTGTTTGTAGCATCTGGAAAAACATGTCTCGCCTTATTATTGCTGAAAAACCAAGCCTCGGCCGCGCGATCGCCGCTGCACTGCCTAATCCACAAAAGAAAGACCAAGGGTTTATCAAATGTGGTAATGGCGATGTGGTGACTTGGTGTATTGGACACTTATTGGAGCAGGTTGAGCCAGACGCTTATGACGACCGTTATAAGAAGTGGAACTTAGCCGATCTTCCTATTGTGCCAAAGCAATGGCAGCTAAGACCGCGCAAGACTTCAAGCAAACAGCTCACGGTGATCCGAAAGCTATTGAAGGACGCGACCCAAATAGTCCATGCGGGAGACCCGGATAGAGAAGGTCAGTTACTGGTTGATGAAGTGATCGATTACTGCAAGGTATCTAAGGCCAAAAAAGAGTCGATGGACAGGCTGCTGATCAGCGACTTGAACTTACCTGCTGTGAAGCGTGCGCTCTCTCAAATGCGCAGTAACCGCGACTTTATCCCACTTTCTATTTCCGCTTTAGCGCGCTCTAGAGCCGATTGGCTGTATGGCATGAACATGACTCGTGCTTATACCTTACTCGGTCAAAAAGCCGGTTACCAAGGCGTATTGTCGGTTGGGCGTGTGCAAACGCCAGTACTCGGTTTGGTCGTAAGGCGCGATGAAGAGATCGAAAACTTTATTCCGAAAGACTACTTCACTTTGCACGCTTTGATCCCTTATCAAAATAACGGCCAGAGCTTTGATATTCGCGCGCGTTGGAAGCCAAGCGAAGCATGTAAACCATGGCAAGATGAAGAAGGGCGCGTGCTCAATCGAAAGCTGGTTGAGAATGTGGCTAACCGAATTGCGAATCAACCCGCGACGGTGACGGAATCAGAGCAAAAGCAAAGTAAACAAGCTGCGCCACTGCCTTACTCGCTGTCAGCTTTGCAGATTGATGCGTCTAAGCGTTTTGGTATGAGTGCTCAGCAGGTGTTAGACACTTGTCAGTCTTTGTACGAGAAACACAAGCTCATCACTTACCCACGTTCTGATAGCCGCTATCTACCTAAAGAGCACTACTCGCAGCGAGAATCGATCGTTGATGCTATCGCTAACAATGCCAAAGAGCTGCAAAGTGGCGCTCAAGGTGCGGACCTTTCTCTTAAATCCAAAGCATGGAACGACAGTAAGGTCGATGCTCACCACGCGATTATTCCTACTCCGAAGAAGTCATCAGTGAATGGCTTATCTGCTAATGAGATGAAGATCTATCAGCAAATCGCTCGCCAGTATCTAATGCAGTTCTACCCACCTGCGGTTTTTGCCGATGCTAAGCTGGTCTTTGATATCGCTGGTGGCGTGTTCATTGCAAAAGGGCGTCAGCTTATCAACCCGGGTTGGAAGGTGTTGATGGGTAAAACGGATACCGAAGAAAAAGGGGATGGCACGGATACGGTTCCCCCGTTGGAGAAAGGTACGGTGTTGACGTGCCGTGAAGGCGTGATTGGTGATAAGAAAACTGAGCCACCAAAGCACTTCACGGAAGCGACGTTACTTCAAGCGATGACAGGTATCGCGCGTTTTGTTGCGAACAAAGGCCTTAAAGCCATTTTGAAAGAGACCGATGGCCTTGGCACAGAAGCAACCCGTGCGGGTATTCTCGATACTCTATTCAAAAGGCAGCTGCTAACGCGCCAAGGTAAGAGCATTCACAGTAGCCCTGCGGGCAGAGGTTTGATTCATGCCTTACCAGAGGATTCTACCTTTCCAGACATGACGGCACACTGGGAGCATCAGCTGCAAGGCATGGCAGAACGAAATCAAGCGTATCAACCTTTCATGCAAGCGCTAGAAAGCAAGATTGATGGTTTGATGGGCAAGGTAAAAACCGGCGAAGTTCCTGAGTCTCTGCGCCATCTTCCTAAAGTCGAGAGACCTGCCTTCAAACGCCGTAAAGGCGGTGGTGCGAAGAAGTCTTATGCCAAGAACGGTTCGTATGCTAAGAATGGTTCGTACGCTAAGAAAGGTACTTCCGCTAAAAAGAGCACCAAAAGCTAAGACTTTTTGAGGTTAGGATTAACGTCCGACTTTACGGCCACAACGTTTAAACAGCTGCTGCCAATAGTCGACATGGCGACGAGTTGATGCTCGAAAAGCTTGATGTGCATCTTGAATGGGAAAGTAATAACTGTGCAGTTCAGGTTGCGCGTCAAACATCCCTAGTTGCGGGGCTAACTGCTGATAATAGCCATCCAGCTGCGCCATATAAGGCTGAACCTTGCCTATGTATTGCTGCTCGAATACATTGTTGAGATAACGAAACTTAGTGGTGTCTCGCTGCTTGCCGCAGATTATGTTGCCATCAAAAGTAGTGAGTTGCTTAGTAATGGTATCTAGCTCTGCCGAAGCAAGAGCCAGCGAATAGTATAAATCTCCGAGCGTTGAACTCTTCTCTAATACCTCTTGAACCTCAATGGTTTTGCCGGAAACGAGCGGAATGTTTAACGCTTGATTGATATGTTCTAAGGCATCACTGGTTTGTCGTACCTGATCGCCGATATCAGCGCGTAACCACTGACTACCCCGCATTTGTGACTGCATCGCATCGCTAGCATAGATGAGATTCCATTGATGCAGCGGAAACTGTGCGAGTTTCTGTTGCTCAATTTCTCTTAGCAATTCTACGATCTCTGGGTCTAATTCATTACTGGATAAACATTTACCCACACCTTCAAGTAGCGCGGCTTGATAATCGTAATTACGAAACTCATCCGCGACCTTTCCCAGAACCGAATTTCTTTCTGCTATCAGATTGAACAGTCCACATTGACGAAGCTGGTAGCTGTCGATGAGGCCGATAGAGAGTGAGGGCACGTCAAGAAGCAGTTCTCGTTTTCTCGGTAGGCTTTCAAATTCCCATTCCTCTTTTATCTCGTCAGCATCTTGTACTCTAGCTATCTTGGTTTGATAGTCGTCGAACAAGTCGCCGGGACCATCACTGAAACAGCCAGCTAGCATCACTGTCAGACAAAACAGCGTTGAGTGCTCAACTAGGTTTGAGAGATGCCCTGCATTCATCTGTGGATTACCAGTCTATTTCGCTGCCATCGAAATTGAAGAAGTGACCACTTACTTCGATATTCGCTGACTCGATGACTTTAATAAGGCCAGAAGCTGAGGTGTCGGTGTCGATCAGAGCGTTTGGCCCTCCCATTTCAGTCTGTACCCAACCTGGATGCAGTGCTAACACCGTAAAGCCATCATCGGTTAAGTCGTTGCTTAAGCTCTTCACCACGGAGTTTAGAGCGGCTTTAGAGGAGCGATAGATGTAACCGCCGCCTGAGGTGTTCTCGGTCATGCTGCCGACTCTAGAGGATAAACAAGCGACCTTTTTGATATCGCTGCCTTCTAATAAAGGCAATAGCGTTTCGACAAGCTTGAGCGGAGCGATGGTGTTGACTTCGAATACACGACGCCACTCTTCAACATCGGTATTACCCAGTCCGTAGCCTTTTGGACCATAGTAGCCAGCGTTGTTGATCAAGATATCAATCGACTCTATTTGCGAAGGGAGTTGGCTTACTGCTTGGTAATCGGTTATCTCTAATTGAATGCAGGTAAGGTTGGTGTTGTGGTCTGCCAGTGAGAGCAGTTCTTTTGCTGAATGGGTATCACGATAAGTCGCGTACACCTTGTGGTTACCTTCCAAGTATTGTCGAGTCAGGCTTAAGCCAATGCCGCGGTTCGCTCCAGTAATAAAAATAACGCTCATGGTGATTCCTTTTCAGTTCAATTAGTTAAGTTTGATGGCTTAACACGAGAAAATCAACGCTCCACCAACTGGCCATTAGCATTCCTACAAAAATCATTACTGCTGCCGCTGAGCCGCAGATCACCCCAAAGATGAGTATTACGCTTTTCATTGTAGTCTCTTTCCGTTAATTAATAGTAACGATAATCATTATCATTATCATTATCATTAATTCAGGTTGTCGCCAAGTCTGAGACTGTTATGATTTTGAGAAAGATACGCAATTAACCTGATTATGATTCCTTTAATTTACCACCCAATCTATTCACAGTTACCTTTACCAGAAGGTCATCGCTACCCAATCAACAAATATCAGTTGTTGCATAGTGCTGTTGAGGCGCTGATGGATCGTGAACCTCGATGGAAAAGCAAGTTTGAAGTGTGCCAACCAACGCCGGTTTCGGTTGAACAGGTAAAACAGGTTCACGATAGCGAATATGTCGATTTGCTCGTGTCTGGTAATTTGCCTGCGGCTAAAATGAGACGCATCGGTTTCCCGTGGAGCGAGCAACTTATTGAGAGAACACTCTACTCAAGTGGTGGAACCTGCTTGGCCGCTGAAATGGCAATAGAGAGTGGTTTAGCGATTCATTTGAGTGGTGGTTATCATCATGCGCATCATGATTTTGGCAGTGGCTTTTGTTTGTTGAATGATTTGGTTTTAGCGGCAAAACACGCTCTGACCTTTGAACATATCGATAAAGTGCTGATCGTTGATAGCGACGTTCATCATGGTGATGGCACAGCAACTCTTTGCCAAGAGAACGACGACATCATTACTCTGTCGTTCCACTGCGATAAAAACTTCCCTGCACGAAAACCGTTGTCTGATTTAGATGTGCCGTTAAGTCGTGAAACGGAAGATGAAGAGTTTCTAAGGTGTTTCGAACAAGTCACTAAGTTAGCGATTGCTCACCATCAACCTGATCTGATTATTTATGATGCGGGGATCGATATCCATCAAGACGATGAACTGGGTTATTTGAATGTCTCGACACAAGGGATATTTGAGCGCGACTGCTTGATGATTAGCTTAGCGAAATCAGACTCCATTCCGATGGCGTGTGTTGTTGGTGGTGGCTATCGAACACAGCATCAAGATCTGGTTCCTATTCACATGCAGTTATTGAAAGCGGCACTAGCCGTGAATAGTTGACCTGTTGAACTAGGTTTTCTCCAGATACAAAAAAGCCGCTGATTTCTCAGCGGCTTTCTTTAATGTGGTGGAGGGATAGGGATTTGAACCCTAGAACCGCTATTAACGGTTGCCGGTTTTCAAGACCGGTGCTTTCGACCACTCAGCCATCCCTCCAATGGCTCGTATAATATAAGGGTGGCTTTCGCTTGTAAATACCCTTATCAACTGACTGCTTTTTTTATGAACGCTTTTTGGTGTTTTTGTTCTAAATGATTATTTATTGTTCGGTTTATTAAGAAACCGACAAAATCTAATACTCAATAAGCCAAGTATTCCTAACTTTCGTTATACGCGAAGTGTTTCTGTACCATTAAAAAAAGAAAGTATCTAATTGGCTTGCAGGCAAAGTTATGAGGGGAGTGGCTTAGGCATAAGAACTTTCAGCTAGGGACTTTTAACTAGGAACTTGTAGCTTAGAACTCTGAGTTTGGAATTTAAAACTAGGTATAAAGTGAATGAGTTTGAAACTGGGACTGCAGAGAGTTTTGTTAGATGAGCTTTATATTTTAAAAAGCTTCAGATGCA
The DNA here is from genome assembly GCF_023161685.1 of Vibrio sp. 1CM8B. Taxonomy (NCBI): domain Bacteria; kingdom Pseudomonadati; phylum Pseudomonadota; class Gammaproteobacteria; order Vibrionales; family Vibrionaceae; genus Vibrio; species Vibrio sp. 1CM8B. The sequence continues at coordinate 49,548 of NZ_JALNTU010000002.1, read as the reverse complement.
AAAAAGCCGCTGATTTCTCAGCGGCTTTCTTTAATGTGGTGGAGGGATAGGGATTTGAACCCTAGAACCGCTATTAACGGTTGCCGGTTTTCAAGACCGGTGCTTTCGACCACTCAGCCATCCCTCCAGTGGCGTGAATAATATAAGGGGCAGAGGATCTTGTAAACCCTTAATTTTCATAATTTTGTTTTGTTGCTTGTTTTCTAATCACTCACGGCAATAAAAAAGGGAAGCGCTTGGCTTCCCTTTTCTGTGTGCTGATTATTTAGTCATTTTTTGTGTAGAAACGCTGTAGCTCGGTTAGGCCTTGCATCAACACAGGTAAGCGAGGGCTTACGTTTTTCAAGCGTTTGTAATTCTGGTCGTACAATTTGTAGTTGCCAAATTTATCTAATACCGTTGTTTGTTGGTCAGTAACAAGAGCAAGTTCACGAGAGTCGCCCGCGAGGATCCATTTTCTGTTACGTTCATTAAACAGGCTGCGACCACTACTGAAGTCCGTTGGATTCGAAGATACGCCCAATAGCTCTTGCATCAGTGTTACTGATACGTCTAGATGACTAGAACGGTGGGTGTATTCAGAAGCAGACTTACCTGGCCAGCTGATAAACAGTGGTACTTGTAACTGATAACGACTGTAGTTGGAGTTTGCACCCCAGCTGTTGGTTTTGGTTTCGTTAAACTCAGTACCGTGGTTAGAGGTAATGATAACTACTGTGTTGTCGGCGAGCTCTAAGCGTTCCAGTTCAGCGTAGATAGTTGCTAACTGAGCATCGGCCGCTGTTGCTGACTTTTGATAATCTGCAGCAAAACGTTCTGCTGTTGTTAACGTTGAGTCCGACTCTGAACTTGAATCGTAGCCGGCGAAGTTATCCAGTGTAGTCAGTTCAATAAAGTTAAACCAAGGGCGCTTAGCTTGCGGTGATTGAATCCAGTCAGACCAAGCTTTTATGGCACTCTGGTCATCATAAGTTGCTTGCTCTGGCATCACATCACGGCCTCGGAAGATGATATCCGAGTACAGTGCATCACTAAAGTTGTCGCCACTGAAAGCAGCAAACTTGTAATCGTGATTCTCTAAAACATCGAGTAATACTGCTCTTGACCCTTGAGCTTCAATGCTGCTTGCGTAGCTACTCGGTAGGCCGTAGAACAAGCCAAAAATACCAAACATATCGTTACTTGAACTGTAGTGGTTGGTGAAGTTGATCGACTGTTGTGCGTAGGCATAGCTGTTTGGCATCGCTGTCGCATTAAGTGCGTCAGAGCGAAGGTTGTTCACACTCACCATCAGGATATTAAGATCATCACTGCGGCGGTTGTATTGAATTTTTTCTAGCGGGTAGCTAACTAGGTTTACGTTCTCTTTGTTCGCTTCTAAACGCTCAAGGTACTCTTCACGGTCTAATAGGCCATGTTTTTCCATAAAGCTTTTCGCTGTCATTGGGTAAGACAGTGGGAAGTTCGCTTTCTGGCTAGTAATTGGGTTATAGAAGTACGCATCAGCCCACATGTAGGTCAAGTGGCTGCTGATGAAACACAGGAAGAAGACGGCAGTAATCGGACGGCCAATGTGTTTATGAGACAGTTTACGCTGCTTACGCCAAACCCACTCAGACAGACCAAGCTGTAGTAAGAAGATAAATGGCATAACAATGAAGAGGTGCTGCAAATCAGACGTGAATGCAGATTCCTCTCCACTGAATAAAACCTCCCACACGACAGGCGTCAGGTGGAGGTTTATATTTTGATACGTTTGGGTATCAATCAACAGGACAGTTAAACCTATGGTCGCGAAGATAACGGCAACCAAACGTAATAACTTCCTCGACGGAAGAACAAAAGTGAGCGGGAACAGCACTAATAGATAGAGCGCGAACACTAAAAAGCCAAAATGACCAACCCACGATGCAGCCAAATAGAATTGACCTAACAAGGTTTCTGGCCAAGCAGATTGAGTAATATAACGAGTACCAATCAACATCGCAGCAATGATGTTGAAAAATGCAAACCAGTGACCCCAACCAACCAGTCGAGATACACGATCGCTATATGAGTTTGCGCTGTCTACCATTTATAATTCTTTTATCCGTCAATCAAATTTAGTGAGACTTTTTATCTTCAAGAGAAGAAATTAAAGCCTCGGCAAATTTTTCAGCAATTCCTTTGCGTTGTGAAGCAGCAACATTCTGATTTAAGACATTGGTTGCGATATTTCCAGCGATCATCAGTGAAAGTTCTGGCGAAGCTTTGTGCTTAGATAGTACAGCACCTACTTCAGCTAGGATTTTTTCAACTTGATCATCTGTGTATTTAGATATAATCGGCATAAGGACTCTAATAATGATAGTAAAAGCGGCTTATGATAACCTACTATGCACGACAACTGAAACCTGAACGGTAATATTTTCACTATGAGCCTTCACCTTTCCAACGTAATTTTACACCAGCTGAGCAAGAACGATCAGGATGAGCTGATTGTTAACTATCGTGCTGAATCTCTAGAAAACGATGCTTCATCTGAAAGCCTAGTTGCTGAACTTCACCGTGTTTTTAATTCAAAAGCAGGCAAAGGGTTTGGTTCTTTCAAATCTGACAGCGAATTCCAGCAGTGGTTGCATCAACTTCGTGCTGGTGAGACAAACTTTTACGATTTTTCTCAAAAGAGTGCGCAACGTCTAAAAGACGAACTATCAAAGTACCCTTTCGCTGACGAAGGTATCTTGGTAATGGCTGAATATCAGTCACTTGCAACAGATTACCTTTTCATTGGTTTATTGCCTTCAAACCAAAGCTTAAAGGTAACTGAAGGGCTTGATATTAGTGCGACGGACTACCTTGATATCTCAAAAATGGATATCGCGGCTCGCCTAGACCTTTCAACTTATGAGACTGATAAAGAGTCAAACCGTTACTTAACTTATATTAAAGGACGTGTTGGCCGTAAAGTCGCAGATTTCTTCTTAGATTTCTTACAAGCGGAAGTCGGTTTGGATGCGAAACAGCAAAACCAAGTACTGATGCAAGCGGTAGAAGACTTCGTTTCTGACTCTAAATTAGAGAAAGAAGAAGCGATCAGTTACAAAAAGCAGGTTGCGGATTACTGTAACGAGCAGCTTAAAGCGGGCGATGAAGTGCAAGTTCGGGAACTTTCTGGTGAGCTGCCAGCAAGTACAGATGGCACAAGCTTCTTTGACTATACTAGTGAGCAAGGCTACGAGTTAGAAGACAGCTTCCCAGCCGATCGCGCAACTATGCGTAAACTAACAAAATTTGTTGGTGCTGGTGGCGGTTTGAATGTTAGTTTTGATAGTCTGCTTCTAGGCGAACGTATCTTTTACGATCCGGAGACAGACACGCTAACGATTAAAGGCACACCACCGAACTTACGTGACCAACTGACTCGCAATAAGTCATAGTCCGAAGTTAACGGATAAAAGCGGCAGCAGGATGTTGTCGCTTATTTTGTGCTTAATCTTTTAGCTACGGTCATGGCTTCAAGTTAACACGCACAAGGAATATAGATGGAACAATCATTAGCAAAGCCCAAACGCTTTAAAAAAACAGCCACCTTCTTGGTTGTGCTCTTGGCTCTGTGGTTACTTCCTTCATTGGCTCTTCTTAATTTAAGCCGTTCCTACACCAATTCTCTTGCTCAAATCGAAGAGCTCGGTATTCGAGTCAACGAGTTGAGGCAATCGCTTTATTTCTCAGAACCGCTTCGAGTCTCTCGTATCAATGATCTCGCACTCGATGCTCAATTGGTTTATTCGATCCGACTGCAGATTGAATCTGATTTCCAACACGCCTTGTTTCGTCCTGATGTGAACCAACTGTTATACGTAGCCGATCAGTTCCTTGAAAAGTTCGATGAGTTCATTCCAATCGAAAGCCAAGTTCAAGACATCGTTGATAACATTAAGATCTTGCGTGCGGATAAAGACCTTTCTCCTAAGCTAAAACCACTCCTCAACGAATTCGGCGTTGTGGTATTTGAAGCAATGTATTCTGACAATCAAAGTTCGTCAGCGACTTATCGCGCCTTTGATTCCATTCTGGAAAAATCTTATTCACTAGAAACCGAAGAGCAAGATGCACTCCAGCAGTTACTGGCGGATGCGTCAGCGTTGTTGAGTGATTACGCTCAGCTTAACTATTTGGTTGATAAGATTAAGAAAAACTCAGTGAATGAACAGATCATAAAACTCGAAGCTGAGTTTCATGATCGTCAATTTAACCTATTGTTGGTGATGCTAGGTTTAAGCTTGGTAGCGATGAGCGGGATAGTGTTTTGGGGCGTTAGGTCCACAAAAACGATGAAAGAAGCAGACCAAGAATTCAGCTCTGAACTAGAAATTAATTCAAGTAAGGAAGACGCTTCTTCTAGCGATGTTGTTTCCTCAGCAGTGCAACAAGCAGATAGCGACGCTTATGTATCCGAGAACAGGCCAAAGAGCCAGTCTTCCGAACTTCAACCTCCGCAGAGTGTTAACGTTACAAGCCAACCCGTTGTACCGCAAGACTCTATTCAGCAAGCCTCTGAGCAGGCACCAGTAGTCGAGAAACACGTTGCCAGTGTCACAGATTCAAAGCCTGCGATTGATATCGAAGACATGTTAGAAACACTCGACGGTGATGCTGAATCCGTCGAACTCTTGCTTGGTGTGTTTGTACAAGATCATGCAGGTGACTACGAGAAATTTAAGTCTTTGCTGACCAAAGATGAAACCTCCGCCGCTCGCATTGTACATAGCTTAAAAGGTGTAGCCGGCAGTATTAAAGCGTCTCGGTTAGCCATCATTGCCGCAAGTATTGAAATGACAATGAAGCAGTCCAGAGCGATCAGTGAACATGATTTAGCTGAACTAGAGCAGGCTATAAAAGCCTCTGTGGATTCTGCTCATGAATATTTAGACAGTCAGCGTTAACTTTTACAGGATTTTTGACAATACTCTGACGAAGCGCTCATACAATCCGCGCCCTTAGTCTTTGTCAGAGGTTTATATGTTACGAGTTTCGAGTCGAAGTTGGATGGTGTTGGTGCTTAGCATTGTGCTAAGTGGTTGTTCTCTCTTAGAAGTTAAGTTAGATAGTCAAACGACGCCTCTCACTCAACAAGAGTTAAATGCTCGGATCATGACGCGTGAATACGCCAAGATGTTCTTTACACGAGTAGAAGACTCAGCCGATCTCATCGCGCAATCTTACCCTGCTGATGACACATTACATCAATCTTATGTGTTGCTTTGGAAGATCCATGCAGAGCAGGGTTTACAACAAGCGGCTTACCAAACTTCCCCTATGTCTGCGTTAATTGATTCGTGGGTTTTCACTGCTCAAATGAATCAGTTTTATAGCCAAGGCGACGGCGCGGATCTGTTCGTGACGGATAATGCAGTAGAGACAGCTCGTTTTCTTGATCAAGAAGCCGAGAAGCTGGCAAAGGGTGTATTGAGCTCCAGTGATTTCAAAAACAGCAAAGCGTTCGTTGCGCAGTTTGCTGCTAGCCACCCATTTAAAGACCTCACATTCAGAAGCACACCTGCTTACCGTGAATGGCTAAGTTACCTTGGTAAAGACGAATCGCAAATCGTTCAGAGCTTAGGCACCATGCCAGAAGCCATGAGTGACGCATCTGATCGTTTAAGCCTTATGGCTGACCAGACACCGAAACTGATGTCGTGGAAGGCGGAGCTGGTTGCATTAAATAGCTCACTAACGGGTGAAGACCTATCGATGACGCTGGAAAGCCTTCGTCAAACATCAGCAAGCATGCAAGACTTCATTGAGAACAACCCGGAGTACATGCAAACACTGGCTTCTATTATGTCGACAGAAATGCAGCCTCTACTCAACGATCTTAGCGACAAGACAGACCAAAAATTAGCAATGCTCACTGAAGAGCGTGTGGCATTAGAAAAAATGGTGACACGTGAGAGAGAAGCTCTGGTAGAGATGATTGCGAAAGAGCGCATCGAGATTGCCGGCATTGTGACTTCAGAAAGAGAACTGTTCACGCAAGACCTTGACCGCGTCTCTCAAGAGGTGGTGGTACTGGCGATTGATAAACTGATGGAGTTAATCAAAGGTGTGATTATTTACTTCATCTTGTTTATCTTAGTGGTGTTCTTTGCACCGTTAGGCATCGGTTACTGGTTGGGTAAACGAACCGCCAATAAATAGATAAATACATAAATAAGTAAATCAGCAGATCAAAAAAAGAGCGCTCTAGGGCGCTCTTTTTGCATTTATCCATTAACGTTTTGAGTTACGTTCGAAAGCGTTAGCTCCTGAACTTAAGCTTGTTGCTTGCTTAACTCTGTCGCTTCTTCTGCTTCAAACGCTGGTGCTGTTGGTTCACACTTATCAACGAACCAACCCATGTAAGATGTCACGATAGTCACGATGATACAGATGAAGCTTAACCACATGAAGGGTGCGTAAGACAGCGTCGCAACACCAAGAATACTCGCCATGTAGATACCGTTATCACTCCACGGAACCATACCCGACGTTAGCGTGCCACCAAACTCAGCATTACGAGATAGGTTCTTACGCTTGTAGCCTAAACGGTCGTAGTTTTTCGCACAGATTTTTGGCGTAAGGATTAACGATACGTACATTGCAGAACCGAACACGTTACCCATGAAGGCCGTACCAATTGTGCTCGTCGCTAGTGAGCCTGCGCTGTTTACGCGGCGCTCAAACACCTTAGCGATTGTCTCTAGTACGCCCACTTTATCCAGTAAGCCACCGAAACCTAGACCAAATACGATAACCGCAACTGAACCTAGCATTGAAGACATGCCGCCACGGTTAAGAATCGAATCAATAAACTCGACGCCAGATGAGATTGAGAACGGTGCCCAAGCAGTGTTGAATGCCGTTAGGAAGTCGATATCTTGGATCATGACTGCCCAGATAATACCCAGCAGAGAACCAAAGCTGATGACCGGGAATGAAGGCATACGGAAAGCCAACAGACCAAGTACGATAAGTACTGGAACGAATGAGTAAGGCGTGATGTAGAACTGAACTTCCATCGCTTTGATGACAGAGTCTACTTGGCTCATATCAACGTTGCCCGCGTAGTGGAAACCAAACGCAGTGAACATGATACCGGTAATTACGTAGCTGATTAACGCAACTGGCAACATGCCCTTGATGTGTTCAACTACTTCAACACCAGACATTGAAGAAGCCAGAATCACTGAATCAGAAAGCGGAGACATCTTGTCACCGAAGTAACAACCTGACAGCACGGCACCTGCAGTAATCGGTGCTGGAACACCTAGACCTTGGCCGATACCCATCATCGCGATACCTGCTGTACCCGCAGCACCCCAAGAAGTACCGGTCGCCAATGCAGTTAGAGAACAGATGATCATGGTCGCTAAAAGGAAGATAGAAGGGTGGATAGCTTTCAGACCATAGTAAATGATAGTAGGTACGATCCCGCCTGAGATCCAAGTACCAACAAGAGCGCCAACGGCTAAAAGTATTAAAACTGCGCCTAAGCCATTGGATATTCCTTTGAGTGCTGCTTTTTCTAAGTCTTTGTATTGGTGTCCAAGACGAATACCAAGAACCATGATAATGAACCAGCCAATATACAAGGCGAGTTGAATTGGAAGGTCAAGCTTTGCAGTAAAGGAAAAAGCAAGGGATAGAAATAGTCCTAACGCGATGAATACCTGCAATAGGTTCGGTAGGCGAGTTTTACTCTGCTTCATAAAAGCCTCTTGTGATTTCGAGCATTTATAGTGCTTCGTTATAGTGTGTGGTGCAAAACGGACACTACAGTAATTAGTTTATTATATCGAAAAAATACGTCCAAGTTGTGATATTTGACTGTTAACTCAATCAATTGTGGTTTCATAATCTAAAATTTTGTTAAATTCATGATTGTTACATGTTGAAATCTGTCGCACGTTGTTTTCGTTTTGTAAAATAAAATTCTGATTAACCTTGGTTTGAAAGAGGGAATTACTGTTTGTGATGAGCGTCGATTGAATCGGTTTTGGCGATGTAAATGTTTGAATTTGACGATAATGGGCGCTTAATCAATGAGGTGGAGATGGAATGTCGATACAGAGATAACTGCATGATTCATTACGTTCACTTAAAAGAAACGAAAAAGTTACACTTTTTGACAAAAAGCACTTGAGTTCTGTTTCTGAAAAACTTATAGATGGGGGAGAGCAATTTTTAATTTATACATGGAGAGTGAGCGATGAGAGTAGGTCTAGTTGGTTGGCGCGGTATGGTTGGTTCTGTACTGATGCAACGTATGGTTGAAGAGAAAGACTTCGACTTGATTGAGCCTGTTTATTACAGCACATCTCAGATTGGTATTCCTGCCCCTGTTTTAGGTGGTAAAGATGCGGGTCTACTTCAAGACGCTTTTGATATTGATAGCCTAAAACAGCTTGATGCTGTGATTACCTGTCAAGGCGGCGATTACACATCAAAAGTATACCCAGCACTACGTCAAGCAGGTTGGAAAGGTTACTGGATTGATGCAGCATCTACTCTGCGTATGGACGCTGATTCAATCATCACTCTTGACCCTGTTAACTTGGCTCAAATCCAGCAAGGCATTCACAGCGGCACCAACACGTTCGTTGGCGGTAACTGCACTGTGAGCTTAATGCTTATGGCTCTAGGTGGCCTATACGAGAAAGGCATGGTTGAGTGGATGAGTGCCATGACTTACCAAGCCGCTTCTGGTGCAGGTGCTAAGAACATGCGTGAGCTGATCTCACAAATGGGTGTGATCAACGACAGCGTAAGCTCTGAGTTAGCGAACCCTTCAAGCTCAATTCTTGATATCGATAAGAAAGTGGCTGATACGATTCGTTCACCTTCATTCCCAACAGACCAATTTGGTGCTCCGCTGGCGGGCTCACTGATTCCTTGGATCGATGTGAAGCGTGAAAACGGTCAGAGCAAAGAAGAGTGGAAAGCGGGTGTTGAAGCGAACAAGATTCTTGGTCTAGATGGTCAGCCAATCCCAATTGATGGTACTTGTGTACGAATCGGTGCAATGCGTTGTCACGCTCAAGCACTAACGATTAAGCTTAAGCAAGACGTGCCAATGGACGAGATCGAAGAGATCATCGCAACGCACAATGATTGGGTTAAAGTGATTCCTAATGACCGTGACATCACGGCACAGGAGCTAACACCAGCGAAAGTAACAGGCACAATGTCTGTACCAGTCGGTCGTCTGCGTAAGATGTCGATGGGTAACGATTTCCTAAACGCCTTCACTGTTGGTGACCAACTGCTTTGGGGGGCTGCAGAACCACTACGTCGTACTCTGCGCATTATCCTTGCTGAGAAAGCGTAACTGCCTCATTTTTGAGAATAATTAACGAAGAAGCGCCTTAGGGCGCTTTTTTTGTTTCTGATGACAGAAGCCTGACTTTAAAACCTTACCTTTCGTGCGTCTTAAAGTTGGAGCTAGAAAATGAAAGCAAACCTTAAAGGTTTTACTCTTATCGAGTTGATTGTTGTTATCGTCATTATTGGTGTTTTAGCGGTTGTTGCAGCACCTAGGTTTTTAAACATACAACATGATGCTAGGGCTTCGGTTATGGAAGGATTGGGAGCATCTGTCCATACTGCGGCTGATTTGGCGTTTGAAAAAGCCGCAGTAGAAGGTATGGAAGACCAAGAATCATATTTGATTCCTGAGTACGGGCGAGTGAAGTTTGGTTATCCCGCGGTTGAAAAAGGGGGAATGGAAAACTTTTTGGCGATTGATTCAGGGTTTCATGACCTGACTAAAGAGTGGACATGGGCAGCGCATAATAATGGGCCAGTGAGCGAGCCAGACCTGTGGCTGATTACCCGGTCGGAATATTTGTCGGACGTTCTTCCTAATGACTTCAATACCGCTATCGAAAAGACCCAATGCTATGTGAAATACACGGCCGCAATGGAAGCAAATGATGATTACCAAGTGGAAGTTTTCACAGATGGCTGTTAGTTGCTTTAGTTAGGTAGTTAATAAAACAAAAAGAGCTCTTAGGAGCTCTTTTTTTGGTTTTTATTCGGTCTCGTCGGTGACGACCCGCTTGTCTGGATCTGCTAATTCGCTAGCACAGTGCTTGCAATAGATGGCGTCCGAATCATGACCCGCTCGGTTGCAGTTAGGGCACTTGACCAACTCTTTGTGCGAGTTCATCTCATTACTTAGTTCTGCAGTAATGATCCCGGTCGGCACCGCTAAGATAGAGTAACCCAATAACATGGTCAGTGATGCTATGGCTTTACCAAGCGCGGTCTGCGGCACCATGTCACCATAACCTACCGTAGTGATAGTCACGATGGCCCAGTAGATACTGTGAGGAATACTGGTGAAGCCATTGTCAGGACCTTCAATAACAAAGATCAGTGCGCCAAAGATAACCACCAAGATGCCGACGGTGCTAAAGAAGATCAGTATCTTTCGTCGTGCCATTAATAGTGAGCGCAACAGAATATTGGAATCTTGCAGGTATCGAACCAGCTTTAGGATTCGGAAGATACGCATCACACGCAGCAGTCTCACCACACCCATAAATGAAGCGCCTGGGAAGATGATCGCTAGGTAAGTCGGAAGAATCGCCAATAGGTCAACAACACCATAAAAGCTAGTGGCGTAAGATTTTGGTTTTGGAGAGCAATAGAGCCTTAACAAATACTCAAGAGTGAAGAGCGCAGTGAAGGTGTATTCGATATAACGCAGCTGTTGTGACCATTCGGTCATCACATTAGGGATGGATTCTAAGATCAAAACCAACAGCGAAGCCAAGATTGCAACGATCAGAGATATATCAAATGCACGTCCGGCTGGCGTGTGAGTACCAAAGATAATGACGTACAAATGATGCTTGAGTGGCTTGCGTGACATAAGGAGAGGTTCGTCTTCTGTTAAATACATTAACAGTCATTATACAAGCTTCATAATAACGAGGCGAGTGAAAGCCCAATTGCTTTACTCGCCTCATCTATATTTCAATATTGTTGCCCTTTATAGAGCAACCGAAATGTCGTTAAACGTTATGCCAAGCCTGGGAACAGATTACGTAGGCCATTGGCGATGAACTCGATGCCCAATGCGCCAAGAATCAGACCCATGATACGAGTGATCACGTTGATACCCGTTTGACCTAAAAAGCGAACGATAACTGGCGCTGAACGGAACAAAAGCCAAGAGCATGTTGCGAAAGCGATGATACTAATACCGATGCCGACCGTATCAATAGCAGCAGGGTAGCGAGACCCGTAAACAATCGTCGAGCTGATTGCACCCGGACCTGCCATTAGCGGCATAGCCAGTGGGACAACGCCGATTTGCTCTTTGCTGATGTATTCAGATTTCTCTTGTTTGTTCTGCTTATCTTCACCGAGTTTACCGCTCATCATCGAGAACGCGATGCTCAGTAATAACAAACCACCTGCCACACGAAATGAGTCTAGTGAAATGCTGAACATATCAAGCAGCATTTGCCCCGCAACAAGTGACACAATCAAGATCACGGCAACAGCAATGTTTGCTTGTAAGGCTGTCCTGTTCCTCTCTTCTGGCGGCATATGAGCCGTAAGAGAAACAAAAACAGGCATGATGCCGATAGGGTTTACGGCAGCAACAAGCCCAAGGAAGAATTGCATAAAGATTGCGAGTTCTAAGCCTTGCATGAGAGCGATCTCCAGTTAGCGTACTTTAAGGTTGAAGGGTTGATCTGTGAATAGTCTAGGCGCGTAATGTAAGGGACAAACTACATTTTCACGAATGAAAAAAACTAACTTGAAATGGGTGATTCTTTTTAGAAAAACTAATTGAATCTCACTTTTGTTTTAAGCCTGTTGCAAGCTAGTTGGTAGTGTTTCATTTTGTAATTTATTATTGAGTAACTGTTAACCGACGCACGAAATTAATAAAAATTATGTCAGAATCTAGCCCGTGCAACGGTATGGATATACTCTCAGTAGCACGAATATAGCTGTATACATGTAATTTAACGGACTAAAAATGAAACTTTTTTACAGTTTATTACGCTATGTAGAAAAAAGTTGTCTGTTTGCTTGTTTTTTGCACGAACGGAAAGTGTGAGTTTAATCTATATAAATCATGCTCTTAAGTTCATTTTTGCGATTGCCTTACTACTTTCTGGTTAATTCTTTTTGGGTAACTGATCTGGGTCAATTTTTTTCACACTGTGAAATAATATACTCAGCCCTGAAAGCAATTTACTAAGAACGCTGATGTTTAAGGTTAAAAGCAAGCAGCGAATTTAATAAAAAGTTTTTAATATTTATTATTTTAGGAGATCCACCATGCCTGTAACTAACTTAGCGGAACTTGATGCTCTAGTAGCTCGCGTTAAAGCAGCACAAGAAGAGTTTGCAACATTCTCTCAAGAGAAAGTAGACGCAATCTTCCGCGCAGCTTCTCTTGCTGCTAACCACGCTCGTATTCCACTTGCTCAACAAGCAGTTGCTGAATCTGGAATGGGTATTGTTGAAGATAAGGTTATCAAAAACCACTTTGCATCTGAATTTATCTACAACAAATACAAAGACGAAAAAACATGTGGCATCTTAGAAGAAGATGACAACCTAGGCACAATGACTATCGCTGAGCCTGTAGGTATCATCTGTGGTATCGTTCCAACAACGAACCCAACTTCTACAGCAATCTTCAAATCTCTAATTTCTCTTAAGACACGTAACGGCATCATCTTCTCGCCACACCCACGTGCAAAGAACTCAACTAACGACGCAGCGAAACTAGTTCTAGACGCAGCTGTTGCAGCTGGTGCTCCAAGAGACATCATCGGTTGGATCGACCAACCATCTGTAGAGCTTTCTAACGCGCTTATGAAGCACGACGGTATCGCACTTATCCTTGCTACTGGTGGTCCAGGCATGGTTAAAGCAGCATACTCTTCTGGTAAGCCTGCTATCGGTGTTGGTGCTGGTAACGTTCCTGTAGTTATCGATGAAACAGCTGACATCAAACGTGCTGTAGCGTCTATCCTTATGTCTAAAACATTCGATAACGGCGTAGTATGTGCTTCTGAGCAAGCTGCAATCGTAGTTGGTGAAGTATACGACGAAGTGAAAGAGCGTTTCGCTTCTCACAAAGCTCACGTTCTATCTAAAGCTGACGCTGATAAAGTACGTAAAGTGCTTCTTATCGACGGCAACCTAAACGCTAAAATCGTAGGTCAACCTGCTCCAGCAATCGCTGAAATGGCTGGTGTTAAAGTTCCTGCTGATACAAAAGTACTTGTAGGTGAAGGTCTTGGTAAAGTTTCTTACGATGACGAATTCGCTCACGAGAAACTATCTCCAACTCTAGGTCTATTCCGCGCAGACGACTTCGAAGACGCAGTTGCTCAAGCGGTAACTATGGTTGAAATCGGTGGTATCGGTCACACATCTGGTCTTTACACTAACCAAGATACTAACGCAGACCGCATCCGTTACTTCGGTGACAAGATGAAGACTGCTCGTATCCTAATCAACATCCCGACTACTCACGGTGGTATCGGTGACCTGTACAACTTCAACGTTGCACCTTCTCTAACTCTAGGTTGTGGTTCATGGGGTGGTAACTCTATCTCTGAGAACGTAGGTCCTAAGCACCTTATCAACAAGAAAACTGTAGCGAAGCGAGCTGAAAACATGTTGTGGCACAAACTACCTAAGTCTATCTACTTCCGTCGTGGTAGCCTTCCAATCGCAATGAGCGACCTAGAAGGTAAGAAACGCGCATTCCTAGTAACTGACCGTTTCCTATTTAACAACGGTTACGCTGATGACGTAGTTAGCTTGCTTAAAGCACAAGGCATTGAAGTTCAAACATTCTTCGATGTAGAAGCAGATCCAACGCTATCTGTTGTTGAGAAAGGCGCTGAAGCAATGAAGAGCTTCCAACCTGACGTAATCCTTGCTCTAGGTGGCGGTTCTCCAATGGATGCTGCTAAGATCATGTGGGTTATGTACGAGCACCCAGAAACTCACTTCGAAGAACTAGCAATGCGCTTTATGGATATCCGTAAACGTATCTACAAGTTCCCTAAAATGGGTCAAAAAGCTGAGCTTGTATGTATCACTACAACTTCAGGTACAGGTTCAGAGGTTACTCCATTCGCTGTTGTTACAGACGACAAGACTGGTGCTAAATACCCACTAGCTGATTACGAAATCACGCCAAACATGGCTATCGTTGATGCGAACCTAGTTATGAACATGCCTAAGTCTCTAACAGCGTTCGGTGGTTACGATGCAGTAACTCACGCTCTTGAAGCTTACGTATCTGTTCTAGCGAACGAGTACTCAGACGGTCAAGCTCTTCAAGCTCTTAAGATGCTTAAAGAATACCTACCATCAAGCTACAAAAATGGTGCGGCTGACCCAATCGCTCGTGAGAAAGTACACAACGCAGCAACTATCGCTGGTGTAGCATTTGCGAACGCATTCCTAGGTGTGTGTCACTCAATGGCTCACAAAATTGGTGCTGAGTTCCACCTACCACACGGTCTTGCTAACGCACTACTTATCTCAAACGTTGTACGTTACAACGCGAACGATAACCCAACTAAGCAGACTGCATTCTCTCAGTACGACCGCCCACAAGCACGTCGTCGTTACGCTGAAGTTGCTGACCACCTAGGCCTAAGCCAAGCTGGTGACCGTACTGCTCAGAAGATTGAACGTCTACTGACTTGGTTAGAAGAGCTTAAAGTTGACCTAGACATCCCACTATCTATCCAAGCTGCGGGTGTTAACGAGTCTGACTTCATTGCTAAACTAGACGAGCTAGCTGTTGAAGCGTTCGATGACCAGTGTACAGGTGCTAACCCACGTTACCCTCTAATCACTGAGCTAAAAGAAGTTCTAACAACTTCTTACTTCGGCCAACCATACGTTGAAGGCGAAACTTTCGAAGGTACTACAGTTATCCTTAAGAAAGCAGACCAAAAGCCAGCTGAAGTGAAAGCGCCAAAAGCTAAAAAAGAAAAAGCTAACGCATAATAAGTAAGCATTAGTTTTGAGATAAGTTTTCGCTAGCACGATACTTATCTATCGGGAAAAGATGAAAGCCCCAGTCGAGAGACTGGGGCTTTTTTTATGTTTGGTTAGTTTGTAAAACGGATTGAAAGGCAATAGCTCTGCTACTTAATATGAGCTGAGCCAGTCATGTTCAATTGGAATAGGGAGTTAAACCTCAGCTGCGACAACTCGCCCACTGAAGTAGTCATTCGAGACAATGTATTCAGTGGTTCGGGTCAGCTCGTCTTGCAGCTGAGCCCAGTGACATCGGTTGAGCTTGCCATCGGAGTTATGAACGGCGGGAACAACACCACCGACTCGAATACCAAAGGGAGTTAGCTCTTTCGCCCAACTATGGGTAAAGCCAGTGATCATTGAGTTTGCACTCTCTAAGCCGGACACATCGTGAAAGTCATCATGAGATATCACATTCACAATCACGCCTTCTTTATCTTCTTCTCGCAATCTCTCAGCACTGATTTGCCCAAATGCGAACAGGGTCGATGCCATCGATGAGAGATCATTAATAAAGCTACTCACAGGTTGATCGCCAATCAGACTTGGCATAGGGGAGCTTATCCAGTTATTGACCAGCACATCGGGTGTCGTGTTGAAGGTGGTTTGAATAAAATCATATACGCTCAGGATCGCTTGGCTGTCATTGCCTTTGAGCGTGTAGTGGTAAACCGAGTCAGAAAAGCGGGTACACTGTAGATACGTTGCCTGAAGTGCTTCCGTGTCTTTATCACAAAGGATGACGGTGGCTCCAAGGTTAACAAAGTGGTTCGCTATCGTCCCTCCTAGTCGCGAGCCGGCAGATGTCACCAATATGATTGAGCTTTTTATTTCCATCCCAGTACCTAAACAAATCGTCCATGTCGGATAAGGATGGGTTAAATTTCATACAATGGGTGTGAATTGGTTCAAACTAAGGTGCGCCAATTAATAAGTTTTTATGAACTTAGTGGCACGTCACATTTTGTAGTAACTTCAAGCGGTAACCGACATCTGGTGTTTTTAGGTTGCCTAAGGCTAGTGGTTCATATCATTCGTGTGAATGCTTTGAAGTGTGCGAGTTAGTCGAAGAATAGCTATGGATAGACAGCGAAAAAGGGAAAGGTAGGTGACCGCTAAACTTGAGCTTGAATTTGATACTGACGTTGCGCGGTGGTTAGCTCATTGTAGAGCGTAGCATGTGGCAAATCAGGTAAATGCTTGTTTGCGAGTTTGCGTCGGTCATGACCAGAAAGGTTTTGGTAAACCTCTTCGGGTAAGTCGGCCGTATCTTCAGGCATGAAGGCAAGCGCTTCAGGTTTTAAGTAATGGCTGAGCTTGGCGCTGGCAAGGCTAGCTTGATGAAAATGATTAGATTGCTGAGCTGAAATCTCATACGAAGATTGGTTTGAACGCAGTTGCTGAGGTTCTGCTACGCCAAATTGTTTGCGCAGGCGATCTTCATTTGTCTCTGTGATTTCAATGGTATCAATTGGCGTGCAATCACGAACATCATTAGAAAACATGGATAACAGCAACGCGAAATCTGCACGGCGACCTTGCTCAACCGCTTGGCTGATCCCGATGCCGAACTTCAGTTCGTTGATGATTCCTGCTTTGTCTAAAGTATGTATTTGCATGTCGCCTCTCATTGGATACACCTTTAACGGCATAGAGTCGGCAAACTTTAGTGTTTAATTTCAGGCAAATAGAGAATTTATGCAGAGTAGGGAACAAGGTTATAAATAGGTCGAGAAGTAATCTCTATTGCGGGTTTTCTACGAGATGCCTAGATTTTGTGGAATACGACAGATACAAAAAAGCTCACGCCGAGGCATGAGCTTTCAATAGATAACTCGCTATAAATAGCGCAGCGTAAGCAATAATTACTTAGCTAGGTTCTCTTCTACGAAAGACCA
Organism: Vibrio sp. 1CM8B; assembly: GCF_023161685.1. Taxonomy (NCBI): domain Bacteria; kingdom Pseudomonadati; phylum Pseudomonadota; class Gammaproteobacteria; order Vibrionales; family Vibrionaceae; genus Vibrio; species Vibrio sp. 1CM8B. The sequence continues at coordinate 32,584 of NZ_JALNTU010000002.1, read as the reverse complement.
GTTTACTAGGTTCCAGAATGCAGCCATGTAGTCAGGGCGAACATTGCGGAAATCGATGTAGTAAGCGTGTTCCCATAGGTCAACAGTTAGAAGTGGAGTAACACCTTCTTCTGTTAGAGGAGTAGCAGCGTTAGAAGTGTTAACGATGTCTAGAGAACCGTCAGCTTTCTTAACTAACCAAGTCCAAGAAGAACCGAAGTTGTTGATTGCTGAATCAGTGAATTTCGCTTTGAATTCTTCGAAAGAACCGAATGCAGCGTTGATAGCTTCTGCAACAGCGCCAGTTGGTTCGCCGCCTGCTTTAGGAGCAAGACAGTGCCAGTAGAACGTGTGGTTCCAGATTTGAGCAGCGTTATTGAAAACACCACCAGTAGAAGTCTTAACGATCTCTTCTAGTGTTTTGCCTTCAAACTCAGTACCTGGGATAAGGCCGTTTAGCTTAACAACGTAAGTGTTGTGGTGCTTACCGTGGTGGAAATCTAGCGTTTCTGCTGAGATGTGTGGTTCTAGCGCGTCTTTCGCGTAAGGAAGAGCCGGTAGTTCAAATGCCATTGCTCAATTCTCCATTGATATGAAAGAGTTAACTCTTTCGATTGCTTCCAGTGATATTATTATTCATGGCTCGCTATACTGCCAACCATGGTCAATTTGCTGACTTGCGATATAGTTTAGCAAGTTTTTACTTTATTAAAAGCTTATTTCATTACTTTTGTGTGAATTGTTAGCTTAGCTTGTTAACCGCTTTTTTTATATGGTTTTTATTCTTTTAGTTTGGGGTAGAATAAAGCCAATAAAAGCCGTAATCCATTAACGAGGAAGCAATGGAAACTATCGATAAAATCAAACAGCAAATTGAAGAAAACACTATTCTACTGTACATGAAAGGTTCTCCTAAGCTACCTAGCTGTGGTTTCTCTTCTCAAGCGTCTCAAGCTCTAATGGCATGTGGCGAAAAATTTGCTTACGTAGATATCCTACAAAACCCTGATATCCGTGCAGAGCTTCCTGCTTACGCACAATGGCCAACTTTCCCACAACTTTGGGTTGAAGGTGAGCTAATCGGTGGTTGTGACATCATTCTTGAGATGTTCCAAAAAGGCGAACTTCAGCCAATCATCAAAGAAGCAGCGGCTAAAGTTGCTGGCGATGACGCTGAATAAGTTCTAGCCTTTGCGCTGAATAGTTAAAATGAGGGGCCTTAATTAGGCTCCTTTTTTGTTTGAATTGATCGAATCATTGACTCGATAAGGAATGAACAATGAACGTAAAACTTCATTATGTGCATGATCCAATGTGCAGCTGGTGTTGGGGTTACAAGCCAACACTTGAGTTATTGAAACAACAATTGCCTGCGAGCATTGAGTTTAACTATGTAGTGGGTGGTTTGGCCCCGGATTCTGATGAACCAATGTCAGAAGAGATGAAAGGCAAGTTGCAAGCGATCTGGAAGCAGATCGAAGCTAAGCTAGGTACTGAGTTTAATCATGAGTTTTGGACTGAGTGCCAACCGGTTCGTAGTACTTACCCTGCGTGCCGTGCTGTGATCGCTGCTGGCTTTCAAGATCACTACGAAGCGATGCTTGAAGCGATTCAACATGCTTACTACCTTCGTGCGATGCTGCCTCATAGCCAAGATACGCATTTGCAGTTGGCTGAAGAGCTAGGCATGAATGTTCAACAGTTTGAAAATGACCTTTCCAGCAAGTTATTGGAAAGTGAGTTAGATGACCAGCTAGGCTTTAAAGAAGCGATGGGTGTATTTTCTTACCCAACCTTAATGCTTGAAGTGAACGGCATCTTTAGTGAAGTTGAATTGGATTACCATTCAACGGAAGCGACGCTTAAGTCTATTCGCGAAATTCTTGTGAGTAATGCTCCCGCTGCGTAATTCAGCGAGAGTTGTCTGTATTGGCGCAATGACTTCTAAGGCTTACTCATAAGAGTAAGCCTTTTTTGTTTGGTGTCGCTAGTTCAATGAGAGTGAGCGGAAGGAAGAGTGGAATGAATCTCAGAGACAAAAAAGACCGCACGAGGCGGTCTTTATAAAAGTTAGCTTAGGGCTCTTTAACTAGAGAATCTAATTACAGAACCATGGCTGCAATCCAACCGAATACGATCAGTGGGATGTTGTAGTGCAGGAACGTCGGTACGACGGTTTCCCATACGTGCTCGTGTTGACCATCAGCATTTAGACCAGACGTTGGACCTAATGTTGAGTCAGAAGCCGGAGAGCCCGCATCACCAAGTGCTGCAGCTGTACCTACTAGAGCGATTGTTGCCATTGGCGAGAAGCCAAATGCTGCTGCTAGTGGAACGTAGATAGTTGCAAGGATTGGAATCGTAGAGAACGAAGAACCAATGCCCATAGTAACCAATAGACCAACAATTAGCATAAGCAGTGCTGCTAGAGGCTTGTTGTCGCCAATGCTTGTTGAAAGCGCTTCAACTAGAGATTCAACGCCACCTGTTTGCTTCATAACTGCCGCGAAACCTGCCGCTGCAATCATGATGAAACCGATCATTGCCATCATGTGAACGCCCTTGGTGAAGACATCTTGTGTCTCTTTCCAAGCAATTACGCCACCGAAGGTAAATACCATGAAACCCGCTAGAGCACCGATGATCATAGAGCCCGTCGACAGTTGAACTGTTAGCGCTGCGACGATACCCGCCGCTGCAACTAGGATGTGCTTCTTGTTGATCTCTTTAACTTCTGTTGAAACAACCGTGTGAGAGGTTTCTTTGTATTGGCGAGGCTTACGGTAAGTAAAGAATACTGCAGTAAGAAGACCGAAGATCATGCCAGCTGCTGGTAACAACATTGCCATAGGAACTTGGCTTGCTACAACGTTTTCAAGACCATTGTCGTGAAGGTTTTTAAGCAGGATGTTGTTTAGGAAGATTCCACCAAAACCAATCGGTAACACCATGTAAGGTGTAATCAAACCAAAAGTAAGTACACACGCAACTAGACGACGGTCTAGGTTCATTTTTGCGAATACGCCTAGTAGAGGTGGGATTAAGATTGGGATGAAGGCGATATGTACTGGAATCACGTTTTGCGAAGACATGGTCACTAAGATCAACGACGCAAGCATGCCGTATTTAAGACCAGTCGATGCCGCACTGTTTTCTTTGCCGTGAATGCGTTTGATAACGCTTTGAGCAAGGAGATCTGTGATACCAGAACGTGAGATAGCAACAGCGAATGTACCAAGCATAGCGTAGCTAAGTGCAATCGTTGCACCGCCGCCTAATCCACTTTCGAAAGCCGCGACTGCGTCGTTCAAGCTCATACCAGAGGCTACGCCACCGATAATTGCACTGAACGTCAGAGCAACGACTACGTTTACACGCATCAAAGCTAAAACAAGCATGATGCAAACTGAAATTACAACAGGATTCATATTATTCTCGGGATGTTGTGTTTTTTATGAAGGCAATACGAAAAAACGTTTACCGACTCTATTTTTTATTCTTCGTCAACAAGAGGCCAACCACCAAGGGCTTTCCATTTGTTTACAATGCCGCAAAATAACTCTGTGGTTTTTTGCGTATCATACAAAGCAGAGTGTGCTTCTTTGTTGTCAAATTCCATCCCTGCAGTGCGGCAAGCTTTAGCCAAAACGGTTTGACCGTAGGCAAGACCACTAAGAGCTGCAGTGTCAAAAGTAGCAAATGGATGGAAAGGGACGCGTTTAAGCTTACAGCGCTCACTTGCCGCATTAACGAAGTTCAAATCGAATGTAGCGTTGTGAGCAACCATGATTGCGCGACTGCAATCTGAAGCTTTTTGTTCTTTTCTCACTAGCTTGTAGATTTCTTTAAGGGCTTCTTGTTCCGACACAGCACCACGTAATGGGCTAAATGGGTCTTTAATTCCGTTAAAGTCTAATGCTGCCTGCTCTATATTTGCGCCTTCAAAAGGCTCAATGTGAAAATGAAGCGTTGATGCAGGGTGCAGATCTCCGTTCTCATCCATTTTTAATGTAATGGCACAGATTTCTAATAATGCATCGGTTTCAGCGTTAAACCCTGCGGTTTCCACGTCGATGACCACTGGAAAATAGCCACGAAAGCGTTTTTTTAGCGTCAGAGCTTCGTTTTCTACAGTCATGTTAGCCCAAATAAGTGTGATTAAGGCTGCATTATTGCAGATAATAGCAGTGATAAAAACTAGGGAAGGGCAATAAATCATAAATTACCTAATCCATTGCGGCTTGATAATTGCATATTTAAACGTGAGAGAAAAATGCGGCAATTGGCTGCATTGTTAAACGAATTGCTTAAGAGATACTCCACTTTATGAAGAAACAACTCATAACAGGTTCAATGCTATTTTCGCTACTTATGTCGTCACCAGTAATGGCACAAGAAAAGCGTTACGGAGCATCTCCTCAACAGTCAACGTGGGAGATGGTGGCCAACACGCCACTCGAATGCCGCTTGGTTCACCCTATCCCAAATTTTGGTGATGCTGAGTTCTCATCTCGCGCGAGTAAAAAAATCATTTTGGACTTTGAGCTTAAAATGCGTCGCCCAATGGGTGCTACGCGTAATGTTAGCTTAATTTCGATGCCGCCACCTTGGCGTCCGGGCGAAAGTGCTGATCGCATGACAACCATTAAGTTCTTCCAACAATTTGATGGCTACGTTGGCGGTCAAACAGCTTGGGGGATTTTGAGTGAGTTGGAGAAAGGGCGCTACCCGACATTCAGCTACCAAGAGTGGCAGAGCCGAGATCAGCGAATCGAAGTGTCGCTGTCGTCGGTGTTATTCCAAGAAAAATACAATGTGTTCAGTGACTGTGTTGCTAACCTGTTGCCTTACAGCTTTGAAGATATCTCTTTCACTATTTTGCACTACGACCGTAATAGTGATCAGCTGAACAAGTCGTCGCGCAAAAGGCTGAGCCAGATCGCCGATTACGTTCGCTATAACCAAGACATCGATCTTGTGCTGGTGGCAACGTACACTGATTCTGTCGACAGCAAAGGTATTAGCCAAAACCTTTCAGAGCGCAGAGCGGAATCGTTAAGAGAGTACTTCAAATCTTTAGGCTTGCCAGAAGATCGTATCCAAGTTCAGGGCTATGGTAAACGTCGCCCGATTGCAGACAACAATTCGCCAATTGGTAAAGACAAGAACCGACGCGTTGTTATCTCTTTAGGTCGTACACAGGTTTAAGCAGAATAATTGCTTGTTTTGAAATCAGATAGCCCGTCGTAATGACGGGCTTTTTTGTCTTTAAAATTTGGAGCTATTGTCTAAACGTAACTCGTTTAGTTCAAGCGGAAACGAGCGATCATTTCACAGTTGGTCGCGGTATCGATCTTTTCTACCATAGAAGCAATTTTAGGATTGGGATGGCGTTTCATGAAATCGATCAGCGCTTTCTTACAGCAACCAATAGAATCGATAAAACTGGAACATTGAGTGTTAGGGCACTGCGGGATCAGTGTCAGCACTTTTTCTGAAGCCAATTGAAGATACTTGAGCTCGTATTCGGTATCACCAGCCCATCGCCAGAATTGCGCGAGATTGTGACAAGAGATCACTGAGATCAGTAGGCGTTCGTCAGCCTGAATATCGGTACGCTCAGTGATTTCTTCGCTCAAGTTCAATGCTTGCTGATAGTGAAGAATACTTCGTACAGGATCGTCGAGCTGCAATGCAGTATCGGCAAGTAACGTGTGTTTTTCCCATTCGCTAATCATTGTATTACCTCATTAATCAATAGGTGTTTAATTTAAATGATAATCATTATCATGTAAAGTTTCATCAATGAGATTGTTAAGAATATATAGGGCATGTTGACCTTTTGAGCTTGTTTTTGCAGCGAGTTGCTGGGTTTATATGGAAGGATGAGGCTTTGATATGTCGTTTGTTTGTAAGAGAAGTTGATAACGTAGTCGTTAATAACCAGCAAACGCTGCCCAAAGGGTTCGGCAAAAAGCGTTTTTCTCTTTGTTGAGGGAGACTTGCTTAAAATGACTAGGCTACTTCTCCCTCGTCGCGATTAAAACGCTTTTATCTCGAACAAAATTCAACCGCAAAACATCAACAAGCCCTAGTAAAGAATATCGATTATGGGGAGAGTGATAAAAAAGAAGCGAGCACAGTGCTCGCTTCTTTTTTCATTTCTTCAGGCGTTCAAACCCAACTTCTCAAAGAGGTTAAGGAATTAACCTTCTAGACCTGCGCTTGCTTGTTTGTTCTGAATCAGCTCAATCATGTAGCCATCAGGATCTTTAACGAACGCAATGTGTGTAGAGCCACCTTTTACTGGGCCAGCTTCGCGAGTCACGTTACCGCCTGCTGCTTTAATCGCGTCACACGTTGTGTAGATGTCATCCACACCGATAGCAACGTGGCCAAACGCAGAACCAAGGTCGTATTCCGTGGTGCCCCAGTTGTAAGTCAGCTCAATCACTGCGCCTTGAGATTCGTCGCCAAAGCCAACGAAAGCCAGTGTGTATTCGTACTCTTTGTTTTCGTTCTTACGTAATAGCTGCATGCCCATTACATTGGTGTAGAACTCGATAGACTTGTCTAGATCACCCACGCGTAGCATGGTGTGTAAAATACGACCGTTTGACATGATTTGCTCCTAGCTTGTTATTGGTTGTTTCTTTTATAGCACTATATATGAGCAAGCTCATAAGCAACACCAAAGAGATGATGAGTTTGGTCATATTTTCTTATTCTCATCATCTATCTTACTCTCCCCCTTTACCTTTTTCTTATTTGTATTACAAAAAATCAAAGGGCGACGGCCTTATTAATTTGTCAGTCACTAGCACTTAATTCGCAGTTTTGCATAAATAGTAAGTTTGAGTGTTGGTCTTTTTTGTAATGGCCAAGAATGGCCTTGGTTGTTGAATTGTGACTTATATCTCCATCTTGTTGCTGATTTCCTTTCGTTTTTACAATTGGCATCTAACTTTCCATTTTATCAATTTATGATTACGCCAACATATCCCTGTTTATAGAAAGGTTATTCCGATGTTTTACTTCGCTATTAAGGAATTTTCGATAAAATAAGCTAATAACCAATGGTTTTTACGAAAATACAAAGGGTGTCTATTTTTTGTACTTGTCTTTTTTTAACAATAGTTTGGGCTTGTATTGTTTGTTTTATGTTTGATGTTTGGGGTGGTTGTGTTTTCAAAGTAGTTGTCAAGTGTGTATCAAGTGTATCTTTTGCGATCTTTGCTAAATAGACAATCCTTACTATATAGTTTTTCAAGCGCACCAAATCGATTAAATATTCACTTTTGATTTGTGCGATTTTTCTATCATATAAGAATAAGTATTATTTTATTACATTAGCCTCGGCGTGAGGCATTGATGTGGAGTACTCAAATGACGAGTAAATGGTTTACACAACAAAGTTCAGATGTTTTAAACGAACTGAACGCAGATCAAACGACAGGTTTATCAACTTCTGAAGCGGATGCACGCTTAGAGAAGCACGGCACTAACGAACTGACTGCACAAGAGTCAGCTTCTGCGTGGGAACTGTATATTCATCAATATAAAAACCCACTGATTTTTATTCTAGCTGTTGGTGCAATCGTTTCTTGGTCTACTGGCCACGCGATTGATGCTATTGCTATTGCAGTGATTATCCTTATCAATACTGGTATCGCGTTCTGGCAAGAATTTAAAGCTCAGAAAGGGATGGAAGCGCTAAAAGAAATGGCAGCTCCGGAAGCCGAAGTGATGCGCGATGGTAAATGGATCAGTGTTCCAGCTAAAACCCTCGTTCCTGGTGACATCATCAAAATTAATACTGGCGATATTCTGCCTGCTGATGTTCGTATTCTTGAGTCAAACCGTCTGACGGTAGATGAGGCTGCACTTACCGGTGAATCTGAGCCAGTGAACAAGCAGTCTGAACGCCTTGAAGATGAGACTCTTGGTCTTGGCGATCAGAAGAACATGGGCTTCATGACAACAATCGTGACTACAGGTACAGGCCTTGCTGTTGTAACAAGCACAGGTATGCAAACTGAAGTTGGTCACATCGCTGATATGATGAACCAAACGGAAGAGACGAAAACACCAATGCAAGAGCGTATGGACACCATCGCACTCGCGTTATTGGTTGTTGCTCTTGTGGTTGTTGCTATTGTTTGTGCTATCGGTGTTTACCACGGTATGCCATGGTTAGAAATCCTAACAACAGGTATCTCTTTATCGGTTGCCGCTATTCCTGAAGGCTTACCAACGGTGGTTACTATCGTATTAACGATGGGCTCGACTAAGATGGTTAAGAATAATGCTTTGGCTAAACAGCTAGCAGCAATCGAAACGCTTGGTTCTACAACCGTTATCTGTTCAGATAAAACCGGTACGCTAACACAAAACCAAATGCAGGTAATGAAAGCGTACGATGTGTCTGGTCGTTACTGGGATGTGTCAGGCAAAGGTTTTGATCCTAAGGGTGAATTCATTACCAAAGGTCACAATGTCGAAGCGACAAACAGCCCTGCAATGATGAAAGGTCTTGTTGTTGCAACGCTTTGTAACGATGCTGAATATGTAAATGCTGATGGTAAATGGACGGTTCGTGGCAACCCGACAGAAGGTGCACTAATTGTTGCAGCTGCAAAAGCAGGTCTTAAACAAGATGAAATGCTATCAACGGGTGGCTACTCAATTGTTAAGAAGTTCCCGTTCGATTCTGGTCGTAAGATGGCTTCTGTTATCGTTCGTGACCCACAAGGTAAGCACTTCCTAGCATTGAAAGGAGCGCCAGATGTTGTTCTTGGTAAATCAACCAGCTTCATGGTTGACGGTGGTTTCGTACCAACGGTTGGCTGTGAAGTTTCAGGCAACTTGGCTCTCGATACCGCACCGTCTCAAGAACTTCATTTAGACTTTGAAGCGGCAATCCAAACCTTTGGTGGTGATGCTCTGCGTACACTTGCCGTTGGTTTCCGTGAATTAAAAGAAGAAGAGCTTGAGTTAGATTTCCCTGAGCTTGAAAAAGACGTCAGCATCCTGGGTATCTATGGCATCATGGATCCACCACGTCCAGAAGTGCGTGATGCAGTAAATAGCTGTTATAGCGCTGGTGTTCGTACGGTAATGATTACCGGTGACCACGCAGTCACGGCAGCAGCGATTGCTCGTGAAATCGGAATCATCCGTAGCGAAGACGATCTAGTGGTAACGGGTGCAGAGCTTGATCAAATGGATGACGAGAAGCTTTTGTCTATCTGTTCTCAGGTTGCAGTATTTGCACGTGTTACTCCAGAGCACAAGCTGCGTATCGTAAAAGCGCAGCAAGAGAACAACGAAGTTGCCTCTATGACCGGTGACGGCGTGAACGATGCGCCAGCACTGCGTCGTGCAGACATTGGTGTTGCGATGGGTATTACAGGTACGTCTGTTGCGAAAGACTCAGGTGACCTTATCTTGTTGGACGATAACTTCAGTACTATCGTGAAGGCGGTACGTCAGGGGCGTCAAATTTTCGATAACCTACGTAAGTTTATCCGCCAAGCACTTACAGCGAACGTGGGTGAGGTTTCGGTAATCCTATTTGCATTCCTACTCATGGGACCAGATGTAGTACTTCCGCTAACTCCACTAATGATTTTATGGGTTAACCTCGTTTCTGATGGTCTACCAGCACTCGCACTCGGTGTTGAGCCAGAAGAGAAAGATCTCATGGAGCGTAAGCCAGGCAAACGTGACCAAGGCTTCTTCTCTAATGGTCTGGGCGCTCGTATCCTAACTCGTGGTCTCGCATTAGGTGGTCTAAGTTTTGTGACATTCTCTTACGCACTCGACGGTGGTTACAGTGCTCAATACGCACAAACCGTTGCGTTTTTAACACTGATCTTTGCTCAACTTTGGAGTTTGTTCGATGCACGTACGTTTACAACGATTTATCGTAAGAACCCGTTCACTAACCACTACCTACTTGGTGCGGTGGCAGTATCGGCTATCTTGTCTTTAAGCGTTGTTTACACAAGCTTTGGTCAGCTGGTATTCAGCACAGAAGCATTAGAGTTTAATCACTTAATATCGTTAATCTTCATTGCAGCAGTACCAACATTTGTTCTATCTGCTATCAAAGAAGTGACTAAAGTGAAGTTTATCTAAGACAGACTTCTTAGCTAAATAATTGAATCCCGCCTTAAAAAGCGGGATTTTTTATGCCTGTTATCTTGGTAACGCAGAATTGGAAATGAAAACTGATGTAGAGGCGGTTTCTAGAGAGTGGCAATAAAAAAGCAGCGCTTTAAGCGCTGCCGTATTGATTAATCGTTGTGAACGGAAAGACTAATCTTCGCTCTTTTCTTTGAACTCACAGAGATCTTCAATGATACAGCTGCCACAGCGTGGTTTACGTGCGACACAGGTGTAACGTCCATGAAGAATGAGCCAATGGTGGACATCCAGTTTGAATTCTTTTGGGATAACTTTAAGTAGTTTTGCTTCGACATCGTCGACGGTTTTACCCATCGCTAGCTTAGTGCGGTTTGATACACGATAGATGTGAGTATCAACGGCAATGGTTGGCCAACCGAAAGCGGTATTTAACACTACGTTTGCTGTTTTACGTCCAACACCTGGAAGGGCTTCTAATGCAGCGCGATCTTCCGGTACTTCACCATTATGTAGGTCAAGTAGCATACGACACGTTTTGATGGTGTTTTCTGCTTTTGAGTTAAATAGGCCGATGGTCTTGATGTACTCTTTTAAACCATCAACACCTAGGTCGAAAATAGCTTGTGGCGTATTGGCTACAGGGTACAGCTTATCAGTCGCCTTGTTCACGCTGACATCGGTTGCTTGTGCAGACAATAGAACGGCAATCAGCAGTTCGAATGGGCTGTTCCAATTAAGCTCAGTCTCTGGCTTTGGATTGTTTTCTCTTAAACGCTCAAGTATTTCTACTCGTTTTACATTGTTCATAGCGACATTACTTTCAAATAGTTAGGGCATGAAGCTTGGATTGCTTCTGCTTTATCATCGGTTACGCGCTCTTATGAGCGTCATTATTATATGTACTGTTTAGATCTGATTTTTCCCGCTGGGTGATTGAGCTAACTCAGCGGGGTTTAAGTTAATTTAACTTATTAAGCATTGGTAACGCGAGCGCGTTCAATGACTGGTTTTTCTTGTTTTGGTTGTCTAGATTTTGCTTGGTTATCGATGATGTTTTTCAAAGCAATTAAGAAACCAACACCAATAAAGGCACCCGGTGGAAGCAGGGCTAACAAGAAGCTGTTGTCAAATTGGAAGATCTGGATTCGTAACACCGAAGCCCAGTCACCAAGCAGCAGGTCTGCGCCATCAAATAGAGTGCCGTTACCAATAATCTCACGCATCGCACCTAACACAACCAATACCGATGTCATGCCTAGACCCATCCAGAAACCATCTTGAGCCGCTGGTAGCACTTCATTCTTTGAAGCGAAGGCTTCCGCACGACCAATGATGATGCAGTTGGTTACGATCAGTGGGATGAAGATACCTAAAGATAGGTAAAGCCCATAGGCGTAAGCGTTCATCAGCAATTGAACACACGTTACTAGCGAGGCAATGATCATTACGAATACTGGGATACGCACTTCTTTTGGCACATGGTTACGAACCAAAGAAACAGAAACGTTTGAGCCGACCAGTACAAGCAAGGTAGCAATACCTAGCCCAAGTGCGTTAGTGACTGTTGACGATACAGCCAGCAGCGGACATAACCCAAGAAGTTGCACTAGGGCAGGGTTATTGGCCCACATGCCATTTTTGATCAGTGTTTTATGGTCACTCATAATTCACCACCACAATTTAGAGGTTGAGCAAGCAATGCTTGGTTGTTTTGGTTAACGTATTGAACCGCTTGTTTGACTGACTTCACGACCGCTCTTGGTGTGATGGTTGCGCCAGTAAACTGGTCAAAGTCACCACCGTCTTTACGAACCTTCCAACGGTCAAGGTTAGAATCTGTTACTTGTTTGCCTGCAAACGAAAGAATCCAATCACTCACACGCAAATCAATCTTATCACCCAAACCTGGGGTTTCTTGGTGAGAAAGCACGCGAGTACCTAAAATAGTACCGTCGATCTTCATTCCAACAATCACTTTAATCGCGCCGTTGTAGCCGTCTGGGGCAATCGCTTCGATCGCAATCGCACTCGGCTCACCATTGATTTTAGCAATGTAAGCCGGCATCGCTTGCTCAGTACCAAGCTCTTCTGCTTGAACCAAAGTACAAGACGAAAACAGCTCGTTGTCGTGCAGATCGTGTGGGATCACTTGGTTAAGAACAGACAGTAACTGAGCCTGTTCTTGTTGTTTGATCTGATCTTTGGTCAGGTAGTGAGTTACCGCGACCAAACCCGTCGAAGCACACGCAAAAATCGCGAGTACAAGGCCGTTTTTCTTAATTGCATTTAGCATGGTACCCGCTCCCTTAGTGGCCGTATGTACGAGGTTTGGTGTAGTAGTCAATCAGTGGAACACACATGTTGGCTAACAATACAGCAAACGCCACGCCATCAGGGAAACCACCCCAACTGCGGATGATAAAGACTAAACCGCCGATCAGAGCACCAAACACCAAGCGACCTTTGACTGTCGTGGATGCTGAAACGGGGTCGGTCGCAATGAAAAATGCGCCGAGCATAGTCGCCCCAGACAATAGATGAATGGTCGGTGATGCGGTCTCGCCAGGCGTGAACATCAAGAACACTAGGCTAAATAGGGTCAAGCTGCCCAGAAACGCGACTGGGATATGCCATTGAATCACGCGTTGTTTGATAAGCACCAAGCCACCAACAAGGTAAGCAAGGTTTACCCATTCCCAACCCACGCCAGCTAACCAGCTAAATTGAGGTTGGGACAGAGCTTCAGAAGCGGTGTTGCCTGCTGTTAGTGCGGTTTTGAAGGCATCGAGTGGCGTTGCCATTGTGGTGCCATCAATCCCTAAACGAGCTTGCTGTAGAGATAATCCTTCATTATTGAAACCTGTAAAGATCATCAAGAATGAGTCAACAAAACTGGTTGTTTCAGCCGTTAAGCTCGCGGGAGCATTCCAACTGGTCATCTGAACTGGGAACGAGATCAGCAGAACAACGTAAGCGACCATCGCTGGGTTAAATGGGTTTTGCCCAAGTCCGCCGTATAGGTGTTTCGCGATGACAATTGCGAAGAACATACCTATCACTAGAATCCACCACGGAGAGTGTGGAGGAATCGCGACACTGAGTAGCCAAGCGGTGACAACAGCACTGTAGTCACGTAGCGCCATCACTGGCGGACGCTTTCTTAGCAGCATGATTACCGCTTCAAAGGTAATCGCAAGTGCGATAGCAAATACTAACTGGATGAGCGTACCCCATCCGAAGAAGTAGGTTTGAGCTAGTAGACCTGGCAATGCACAAATAGCGACCCATTTCATCAGATCTGGGGTGCTTCTACGACTGTGTGCGTGCGGTGAGCTGGCGATAAAGAAGGCCACTACTCTTTCTCCTCATTATTCTTTTTATCTAGCTCTTGCTGTGCTTTTCTTGCTTTAGCACGAGCAATAGCGGCAGCAACAGCTGCTTTCTTAGGATCGACTGGTTCTTGTTGAGTTTCAGCCTTTACTTCAACTGCAGGTTCAACCACAGATTCAGGCGTTTCTGCTGATTCTTCCTGTTTCGCTTGTTGTGCCTTTCTTGCTTTAGCGCGAGCGATTGCGGCAGCAACGGCTGCTTTTTTAGGATCAACGGGTTCTGATTGAGTTTTAGCTTCAACCTCAATCACTGGCTCAGGAGTTTCTGCTGCTTCGTCTTGCTTAGCTTGTTGAGCTTTCTTGGCTTTAGCGCGAGCGATGGCTGCAGCAACAGCGGCTTTCTTAGGATCGACTGACTCTTGTTGAGTTTCAGCTTCAACTTCAATCACTGACTCAGGAGTTTCCGCTTGCTTAGCTTGCTGTGCTTTTTTCGCTTTAGCGCGAGCAATGGCCGCAGCGACAGCATCTTTCTTAGCGTCGCCAGTACTTTCAGTCGGAGCATCAGAAGCTGATTCTGCTTGTTGAGCTTTCTTGGCTTTAGCACGAGCAATAGCCGCAGCGACAGCATCTTTCTTAGCGTCGCCAGTACTTTCAACCGGAGCTTCGGAAGCTGATTCCGCTTGTTGTGCTTTCTTCGCTTTAGCGCGAGCTATAGCTGCAGCAACGGCGTCTTTCTTGCCATCAACTGAGCTTTCTGCCGGAGCTTCAGTAGCTGATTCTGCTTGTTGAGCCTTCTTCGCATTAGCACGAGCGATAGCTGCAGCAACGGCGTCTTTCTTAGCGTCGCCAGTACTTTCAACTGGAGCCTCGGAAGCTGAACCTGCTTGTTGTGCTTTCTTGGCTTTAGCGCGAGCAATAGCCGCAGCAACGGCATCTTTCTTAGCATCACCTGATTTTTCAGCTGGAGCTTCAGAAGCTGATTCTGCTTGTTGAGCTTTCTTGGCTTTAGCGCGAGCAATAGCCGCAGCGACAGCATCTTTCTTGCCATCACCTGAGTTTTCTTCAGGAGTATCAGCAGCTGCTTGTTGTGCCTTGCGCTCTCGAGCTTGACGTTTACGTTCTTCACGCAATTTCGACATTTCAGAGTTGTCTGGTTCAGCGCCATCCGCTTTCTGAGCCGCAGCTTGTTTCGCTTTTGCCTTCGCAATAGCAGCAGCTACTGCAGGTTTCACTGCCGGTTCTGCATTAGGTGTTTGGTCTGCCGCGGCTTTTTGCGCTTTAACGCGAGCAATCGCAGCTGCAATCGCATCATCACCATCGGCTGATTTCATATCTTTACGACGGTTGTCAGCAGCTTTCTTGAAGCGGTTTTCACGCTCGGCTTTATCACGCTCCATACGAGCGTTTTTCTCTTCGAAACGAATCTTGGCGCGCTCTGCGGCTGTCGCTTCGTCTTTTCTTGTTTTGATTTCGGCTTTCGCTTGGCGATAGTACTGAACAAGAGGGATCTCACTTGGGCAGACAAACGCACAAGCACCACATTCAATACAGTCTTTAATATTCAGCTCTTCACACTTATCCAACTCGTTGGCTTTGGCATGCCATTGCAGTTGTTGAGGAAGTAGAGACGCAGGGCAAGCTTCAGCACACGCGCTGCAACGAATACATTCCATCTCGTAAGTGCTTGGTGAGATCTCACGACGCGTTGGCGCTAAAATACAGTTCGACGTTTTAGTGATTGGCACATTGGCGTGTGGCAAGGTAAAGCCCATCATCGGGCCGCCCAAAATCAAACGTGGCAGTTTTTTATCCGCTTTGTAGCCAAACTCTTCAAGTAACTCGTGTACAGGTGTACCTAGTAGTGCCCACACGTTACGAGGTTGCTTAAAGGTTTTACCGGTTAAAGTCACCACGCGGTTAACTACTGGTTCACCGTCGATTACCGCTCTCTTAATCGAGTAAAGAGAGCCGACGTTTTGAACCAAAACACCAATGTCTGCAGGAATACCGCCAGCCGGAACCTCTTTATTAGTGAGGATCTTGATCAGCTGTTTCTCACCACCAGAAGGATACTTAGTTGGGATAACACGAATGACGATATCTTTGTCTTTCGCTGCAATCTCAAGTGCTTTTATCGCGTCTGGTTTGTTGTCTTCAATGCCGATAACCGTCAGCTTTGGTTGAAGAATGTGTTCTACCACTTCGATGCCTTTTAATACTTCATCGGCATGTTCTTGAAGCAACTTGTCATCAGAGGTGATGTAAGGTTCACATTCCGCAGCATTAACGATCAAAATATCGGTACGACCTAGACCTGATTGAAGCTTCTTAGCCGTAGGGAAACCTGCTCCGCCCATGCCTGAAATACCAGCTTGGCGAATCACATCAAGCAGTTCGTCAGAAGTCTTTGTCGAAAAATCTTCAACTGGATTTTTTTCAATCCAAGTGTCTAGGCTATCAGGTTTAATAACCACGCACATTTCGCTCAAGCCTGAAGGGTGAGCGGTAGTTCGCGGTTCGATAGCGGTAATCACACCCGATGTTGGTGCATGTACTGGCAAAGTAAAACCTGTATCTAAGGCCGTAAGTTGCTGACCTTTTAACACAGTGTCGCCAGCAGCAACCAATAGGTTACCTGGCTTACCGATGTGCTGTTTCACCGGAAGAACGATTTCTTCTGGAAGCCTTGCATGGACGATATCAGTAGTATTCGACTGTTTCTTGTTTTCAGCAGGGTGCACGCCGCCAGGGAAGTTCCAAATCGAGCCCGTGCGAATTTGTTCAATTAAAGAGATCATACTAACCCTATGCTTTAGGCTCTGACGCAGCCGCATCAGTCGCTTGGTTAGTGATATCAGTAACAGGAATGATGTTCATCTGCCATTTCCAATTTTCAGTCGTTGTTGCCACTGGAATCATTTCAATACAGTCAGTAGGGCACGGTGCGACACATAGATCACAACCTGTACATTCATCTTTAATTACTGTGTGCAGTGCCTTGGTGCCACCAACAATGGCGTCAACAGGGCAGGCTTGAATACACTTGGTACAGCCGATACACATATCTTCGTGAATGAAGGCAACGGTTTTTACTTTGTTATCTAAGTCATGAGCGGAGTCTTCAACTTCTACGCCCATTAAATCTGCTAGCTTCTCAATGGTTGCTTGGCCGCCCGGAGGACATTTGTTGATCTTGTCTCCGTTAGCGATCGCCTCTGCGTATGGGCGACAACCGGGGTAGCCACACTGACCACATTGAGTTTGCGGTAAAATGGTGTCGATTTGATCGACGATAGGATCGGCTTCAACTTTAAAACGGATAGAAGCAAAGCCCAAAATAGCGCCAAAAACAGCGGCTAAAACGGCTAGCGCAATGATCGCAATTAAAATGGTACTCATGCTTATTTCACCAACCCAGTAAAGCCCATAAATGCCAGAGACATTAGGCCTGCTGTGATCATCGCAATCGATGCGCCTTTAAATGGCATTGGAACATCAGCAACCGCAATACGTTCACGCATCGCAGCAAATAGGATCAATACAAGAGAGAAACCCACCGCTGCGCCGAAACCATAGATGATCGACTGAATGAAGTTGTGGTTTTCATTGATGTTCAGAAGTGCCACACCTAATACCGCACAGTTGGTGGTGATAAGAGGCAGAAAGATACCCAGCAGGCGATAAAGAGTCGGGCTGGTTTTGTGCACCACCATTTCCGTAAATTGAACCACCACCGCGATAACCAAGATGAAACTCATGGTACGCAGGTATTCAATACCCAGAGGGGTAAGGATGTAGGTTTCTACTAGGTATGCAGAGACCGACGCTAACGTTAGAACGAAAGTCGTCGCGAGGCCCATGCCAATCGCAGTCTCCAGTTTCTTGGAGACTCCCATAAATGGACATAGTCCTAAAAACTTCACTAGCACAAAGTTATTGACCAGCACTGTGCCAACCAACAACAAAAGGTATTCGGTCATAATTGATTAATTCTTGAGATTCCGATCCCGATATTATCCTGCTTTGCTCACCTAATAACAACCAAGGATCACTAGGGATTTAGACACTTGGTGAAAAAATCAACGGGTAACCGTTTGATTAAGATGGATCAGGTTAAGTATAGGTGTGTATTTGCTGGGAATGAAAAATAAGATTAACTCAATGATAACTCATCGAATCAATCCTATTTTCTTTGTTGTAAAAAGTGTCGAGGAACGAAATGACTTAGTTTTTATGACCCTGAGTTTTCTCAATTAATGTTTCGAACAGAGGCTCTGCGCACCAAAATGGGCATAAATAGCTTATGTTCCGGGTGCTCTTTTGGCTCATCACTTGCGAGTTGCAGAGAGAGCTTAACCGCTTGGTTAGCCATGACTTGGATGGGATAACGAATGGTAGTCAATCGAGGGTAAATGAAGCGAGCAATGTGGCCGTCATCGAAACCAATAACAGACATATCTTCTGGAATACGAACGCCATTTTCTTGTAATAACGCCAAACAGCCTGCTGCCATGTAGTCGTTATACGTGGCAATGGCAGTGATATCTGTGTTTTTTGCCATTAAGTTAACCATGGCTTGCTCACCGCCTAGTTCGTCAGGTTCACCATATTCGATGTACTCATCGTTCGATTCAATACCGTGATCTTTCAATGCATCCAAATAGCCACCTAAGCGGTCGTGAGCATCTTCAATATCGTGACTCGAGCAGATGTAGCCAATGTGTTTGTGGCCGTTTTTAATCAAATACTCTGTCGCGATGTAAGAGCCGCGGCGGTTGTCGAGAGCAATACAGCGGTTTTCGATATCGGGAACAATACGATTGATCAGTACCATTCCGGGTACTTCATTGGCCAGTTTGACTAACTCTTCATCGCTAATGCCTTTGCTATGAACGACGAGTGATTCGCAGCGGCTGTTGATAAGCAGATTAATGGCATTACGCTCTTTGGTGGCGTCATGGTAGCCACTGCCAATCAGTAACTGTTTTTCTTGCTCACTTGCCACGGTATCAATGGCTTTGATCATCGAGCCGAAGAACGGGGCAGAAACATCATTAACCAGCACACCAATCGCGTTTGAAGATTTGCTGACCAATGCACGGGCGTTGGCATTTGGGCGATAGCCGAGTTTTTCCATAGCGGCTTTTACCGCCGCAATTGCGGTTTCACTGGTGTGAGGTGCATTGTTGATTACTCGAGAGGTGGTCGCGATTGATACGCCTGCTTCCTTCGCAACATCTTTAATGGTAGCCATTCCGCTCTCTTATTTTGAATATAATGCTGTGCTAGTGGTTGGACATTTAACAACGGATAGTTAGCCAATTCAAATACTAAACATCAAATATGACGAGGTTTGATGGTTTATTTTTGGTTGGCTGATTTGTTTGAAAATAAAAAGCCAAGCTCTAGATTTGAGCTTGGCTTTTGAGTCACATTGGCGTGTGAACTGTTGTCGCGTGAAGTAAGGTAATCACAGGTAACCCAAAGTAATAGGGAACCAAGTGGCTTAGAGCAAGCCGCTTGGTCCGAATCTACTTACGATGCGCTTGTTAGCGTAACCTGATAACGATATTGATTGTCGGTGAGTTGAAACTCTTGGTGAACACTTGGACTCCAAGAGTCATCACCACCAACGCCCATATGTTGGTGATCAACGCGTACATAGATTTTTTCTTCACGAATTAGGTCATTGGTATGCTTAGCATCCGTTAATTGTTGCTGGCTGTACTGACTCACACTGAATGAAAAATCGCCTTCGATCCCGATATTTCCCACATTCAAGTTTTTGGTTCCGCAACGTAACCCGCTATCGGTTGGGAATATATACGGCGTGTGCATCTGATTCAGTGTTTGCTTGTGTAAACCGAATCGAGCAGCGGCCAAACGGTCTGGATAGTTTTCAAAAGGACCTAATCCCTGCCACGAAACTGGAGTTTCATTGGCTGTTTCGAGTGGTAAAGGCAGCTCCATCTCAAGGCCAATGCGCGGCATCGGCGGTAAGTGATCAGCTAAGTTGACATCAACCGCGATATTCATTTCACCTAGGTTATTTAAGGTGTATTGCCATTTTGTAATCGCTTGGATTTGGCCATTAAATTGGTAGGCGAATACTGACGTCACTTGTACTGAGTCTGCGAGTGCTTGCACGCCACAACTTGTACACTGACGTTCCCATTGACCAATGCCTGCAAGTTCCCAGCGACAAGCCCATGCATTTGGGTCGATGTTGTCTATCTCACTGATACCAATATCGTTATCAAGTGGCGCGCGATAGAAGTTATCGACAGGTGCCTTGATAACTTGCGGTTGCCCATCAACGATCCAGTGGGTCAACAATCCACTCTCTGTATCCCATTGCCATTGATGTGTTTCATCTAGGCTAGACACGACCACTTTATTGTCTTGCTGATTTAACTGAGGAGCCAAAGCATTTGTCGTGCTAGGGAATTGCAAGCCAGCATGGTTACGTAAAGCAAATTGCTCCGTCGCACAAACATGGCCTTCTTCTGCCCACTTGGTTGAATGAATCAGAGTAATATCGGTGTTGAGATGATATTCGGCTTGTGCTTTTGGCGTGAAAGTAAGGTCAATTACCAGCTCTTGTTTACTATCTTCAGCAACGGATAAGACGTGTTGCCCAGATTGAATCACTACGCCATTTTCGAGCAATTGCCAGCGTAAGATTTCATTGTCAGTCGCTCGGAACAGGTTTTCATTGGTTACCGTTAGGCGACATTGATCTTCAGTTTGCTCTGCTAATGTAACACTGATCATTCTCTGGCAGTATTTCGCCTCTTCCAAGGTCGGGTGTACGCTGCGATCTGGGAAGATCAAACCGTTGATGCAGAACTGACGGTCGTTGATGATGTCGCCAAAGTCTCCACCATAAGCCCAGAAGTGTTCACCGTTCTCATCCCACTGGCTTAACCCTTGGTCAACCCAATCCCAGATGAAACCGCCTTGTAGGCGAGGGTATTCTCGGAATGCATCCCAGTAATCATTAAAGCTACCTAAACTGTTACCCATTGCGTGTGCGTATTCACAAAGAATAAGCGGGCGTTGCTCGTTAGGCAGAGAAACCCATTTCTTGATAGACCATTTTGGAACGGCATCGTCTTCGATAGTGCTGTTAACGCGTGCGTACATTGGCGCAATGATATCGGTCGCTGTGGTATTGGAACCACCGCCTTCATATTGTACCGGGCGAGAAGGGTCGTACTGTTTCGACCAAGCATACATCGCATTGTGGCTGCTGCCGTGCCCTGACTCGTTGCCCAAAGACCAGATGATGATAGAAGGGTGGTTCTTATCACGCATGACCATTTGCGTGTAACGACTCATATAAGCGTGTGCCCATTGTGGGTCTGCAGACAAGCGATTCATAGGCTGCATGCCATGGGTTTCGATGTTCGCTTCATCACACACATATAAACCGTATTCGTCACACAGCTCGTACCATCGTGGGTGGTTCGGGTAGTGAGCGGTGCGCACAGCATTGAAATTGTACTGCTTCATTAGACAGATATCGCGGATCATGTCTTCTTCTGTCATCACATGCCCCAACTCTGGGTGATGCTCATGACGGTTGACGCCGCGAATCAATAGCGGTTTGCCGTTTAGCTTTAGCTGACCGTCTGTCATTTCGACTTTGCGGAATCCAACTTGATAAGCTTCACTTTCTATGTGGTTACCTTGCCTATCAAGCAATGACACGACAATTCGGTAAAGGTTAGGAACTTCTGCGCTCCATTTCTTCGGTTCTCGAATATGAAGAGTTTGGAATACCACATCATCGTAGGTGCCACGCTCGTCAATTCGTCGATTATGAGGGCGATCGATAAGCGGTTCAGTCACAGCGTTTTCACCGTCAAACAGTTGAACCTGAACTTGGTAAGTGTCTGGTGCCGTAATTTTGGTGACAATCGATAGTGAACCATCGCGATAGCATGCGTCTAAGTCCGGCGTAACGAACACATCTTCAATGCACTGCTTTGGTTTGGCTAGCAAGGTCACATCACGGAAGATACCGCTTAGCCACCACATATCTTGGTCTTCTAAATAACTACCATCACACCAACGTATCACCATAACAGACAGCGTATTATCGCCAACAGTTAGATACTGAGTTAAGTCGAACTCGGCAGGTAAGCGGCTATCTTGGCTATAACCAACCCAATTGCCATTACACCAAAGATGAAAAGCGGAATTGACGCCATCAAAGATAATACGTTGGGTGTTCTTTAGGTCATTTTTAGTCAACGTAATTTGAGTGCGGTAACAACCGGTTGGGTTTTCTGCCGGTACAAACGGTGGGTTCACTTCAAATGGGTATTTTACGTTGGCGTAGATAGGTTTATCGTAGCCTTGCATTTGCCAGTTCGATGGTACGGTAATCTCGTCCCATTGTGAGTCATTGAAACTTGTTTCGATAAATTCACCGTCAACTTGTTCAGGTGCATCAAAGTATTTGAACTTCCATTGTCCATTAAGAGATTTACGTTGTGACTCAATGCCGTCTCGAGCGTGTTTAAGGTTGCGGTAGCTTGATAATGGGCTGTGCGCATTAAGGCAGTGGATATTCACAGACTGTGGGTTTTCCCAATCGCGTCTTTGGATGATGTTTGAAAATGCCTTCATGGTATTCCTACTCTTAAAGTGTTCAATATTGGTAATAATTCTATTAAGTCATCGGTTTTTTAAGCCGTGATGACCGTTATCAAATCGTTGGTTTTGCGTATTGTTCTGTTGGCTTGTTCAGCTATTTAGTGAGCTGTTTTAATAAATAATCTTTTGCTTCGGGCATACCCTGTTCAGCCGCTTGATTAGCAATAAATGCGGCTTGTTTGATGTCATTGTTGCTTAGGGCTTGGTCAATGTTCTTTTGGATATTCAACCATTGCGCCTTTTGATTGGTTTCAACTGTCTGAGTTGACGGTTGAGAAACTTGCGTTGAACCTAAGGTTTCGGGCTCATTGTTGGATGAAACGCCAAGCTCAGCCAATAGGGTCAAAACCGCACTGTTTGTTGATTGGCTCGCCGTAACATCAATGACACCTACGCTGCTCAACGTGGCCGTCAACGGCAGTTGCTTATTGCCAATAATCTGCTGAGATTCTGAATACAGATCTTCAGGGTGAATTCGATTGATGGCGCTATCTAACTTGTTGCTATCGGCGCTGACCACAATAAATTGCGCGTTGTCTCGTTGAGGTTCGAGTGCAATTGATGCTTCAATCCTTTCTAAGCCTTGCATCGCTGTCGGGTAGTAAGTGAAGTCGTTAGTGTTGTATTGACCAAGCAGTCGCCATTGTTTGTCAAAGACATAAATAGACGGAGCGAAAAGCGCATCATTTTTAATGTATGAACGAATGAGTAAGGACAGCGATTCTGTCGTGTCACTGATTTGGTACGCGATGGTCGGAAAGCGTTGGCTATCCGCTTGTGTATTGTCATTTAACAATGAAGAGGAAAGGGTCGGTAAATGACCGTCCATAATCACTTGTTGGTGGAATGGAACAGACAATTGCGTCATTGGCAGCGCACTTAGCTGAGAACAGCATGCACTGTCATTGAAATCAGTCTTAAGTTCCTTTTCAGGTATTCCGCTGCATGCGCTAAGGGTGAGTGCCGCGACAATGATCACCAATGATTTTAATTTCATCTGATTGCTACCTTAGTAAAGGGGAAAACATCGGCTTTCCCCGTTAAATTGCTATTCCAGTGTTGAGCGTCAATTCGTTGATTGAACAGACGTTCGGGTGTGGTGGTTTACCACCAAGTTTCTACGTTGAAACCAAAGGTAATCTCGTCAACAGTCTCGGCGTTGATGCTTGTTGCCGTCCCATAAACCTCGTTACCACGATCCCATTCGTTGTTGGATTCAGAGTAAGTTGCAAAGATACGGATAGATGGGCGAGCCCATACGCCTTTGCCAGCTTGGAACATTTGAGCGACAGTCACTTTGTACATATCATTGGTGCCTGAGCCGTTTTGTGCTTCTACCGTTTCGTAACCGACTTCAAGTGCTGTCGACATATAATCTGTCCAAGCATATTGAGGACGTGCACCGACACTGAACCATTTCTCACCATCGTTGTTATCTAGGTTGTTATCTTGATAAGCGATGGAGTACATGACTTGAACATCTTCACTGATATTTAAGTCACCGTGGTTAAATAGACGCCAGCTGTAGCCATCATGTTCGACGCCAGTGCTGTACTTTTTGTCTGAACCACCTTCAGCACTCATTAATCCGCCAGCTAAGGCATCAGTACCGTATTGGAAGGCCAAGGTGTTTGAGCCGTAGTTCCAAGCTTGACGGTAAAGAGCAGAGAGCATTGCGCCAGAAGTAGTAATGTCTTTATCGTCGTAGCTCGAGTTTTGCGTGGTCACGTAGTTCAAACCAAGAGTAAGATCCGCAGTATCACTCAATTCAATACCGCTTAAGCGAGCATCAATATTGTGAAGACTACGCCCATCGTCACTTGACGAGTTTGGCGCCATCCAGGCCAAATGTGCATCCGCAAACCCTAGATCCCAATCTTCAATACCTAAACCCGTACTGGATGTATCCCAGTACTTAACATCAATCATGTGGACTTCATGGCGACGATAAAAACGTTCTCCGGCCCATACTTTCGCGTTAGGTTGTCCATCGATAAGACCATGGCCTGCTGACCAAAGCTGAATCGTACTTACGTCTCCCCAGCTATCACCGCTGCCTAGATAAATCGTGGTATCAAAATAAGCGTCATTGTCACGCCATACATCGGCTTTCACACCCGCTTCCCACCAATTCAGTTCATTACCTAAACGGTAGTTACCGTAACCTTGACCTGCTCGAATAACGTCGTTTCGTTCTCCTTTGCCATCGTTATGTTGGTCATTGTCGGTGTAGATGTTGCCCCATTTCGCATAACCAAAATACGTTACGTTTTCCACTGCAGCGAAGCTGATTAATGGGGTGAGGGCAAGAGTGAATCCTAATGCTTTAACTAGCATTTTTTGTTTCATGAAGTGTCTCCATTATTTTTTATTTATGGATATTTTTATGTTTGAGTCCTAACTCGAGCGAGAGTGTAAATAAACAATGGAAACGTTTTCATGATGAGGTTGGCATTTTTACGCTATTGATGGGTTTGTGATTATTTTGTGTGATTTTGATCAGGTTATTGAGCTTGTAGTGGCAGTTTTGTAGAGGTTTCTGTGGGTTTTTAATGGAATCGTTTTCTATTTCAGAGGTATTGAGGGGGTTGATAGTGCGTTAGAGCTGAAGTTTCTCGTTGTGTTCGAACATCGGTAATAGTGATGTGAGGCTAGATCTAGCAAGGGCTTGGGGCTTTTTTGAGAGGAAAAGCAGCCCAGTCAATGATAACTGGGCATGTGAGACAAGGAAGCAAGTATCAAATTAAATGCCGAAGCTAGGCTGCAAGCATTGCGTTCTATACCGTCAAGCTGGAATGTAAAAGTTAGGACCCAGGGAGACACTTCATAGTTGTACTCTAAAGGTTAAGAATACGAGTGTGGTGTGGTGAGTTCAAGAGGAAATGTGTTTGAGCCCATTTTCAAATTACAGATCCGCCATAACATAATGAATTTTAAGGGATTAATTGTTGTTGAGCTCCTGTTTATTTTAACGTTATAGCGCTTTATTTAATGTGGAATATCCCTATTTTTGAGGATTAGGAGCATATGTGCTGAGGTGGTGGTTGGCATAAATCTTTGAATTAGGAGGTATTGTTTGAATCTATTAATCTCAAAATATTTAATGGAAACGTTTTCATGATTTTGGGTTTGATCACAGAAACTCTCAGCTCAATAATTATGATACGGGGTAATTAAACGCGTTAAGGTTAAATAAAATGACGAATAAATCCCTAGTAGAAATTACGGGTAAAGACTCGCAACTGATCGTTGAACTTGGTGATTTCGCCGAAATTCTGCATTGGGGAGTACCAGTTCGTGGCGATCTAACGAACTTTCGTGTTTCTCTTCAAAGGCCAGTTCCTTACGGTCGCCTTGATAATGATGTCGCTATGTCACTGAGCCCAGAGCTCGGACGCGGTGTATTCAGCAGTCCGGCATTAGAAGGACACCGAGATGGGTTGGACTGGGCGCCTGTTTTCTCTATTACGGATATTCAACAAACACCATCTAGCCTAATCATTGAGAGTGAAGATGTGCGTGCAGGCTTACATTTAACAACCGAACTATGCCTTGATAAACATGATGTTGTGAAATCTCGTCACACCTTAACCAACCTTAAAGCCGGCCTTTATCAGGTGAACCGTCTCGCCAATACTTTACCATTACCAGCAAGAGCTGATGAGTTGATGACGTACTACGGCCGCTGGGTACATGAGTTCCAAACGGTGCGCCAGCCCTTACAACAAGGGGGCTATCAACAAGAAAATCGTCGCGGACGAACGTCTCATGAACATTATCCAGCGATGGTTGTCGGTACCGCCAACTTCAATGAAATGGCAGGTGATGTGTGGGGCGTTCACTTCGCTTGGAGTGGTAACCACAGATTGCGCGCTGATGTAAAAGCAGACGGTCGTCGCTACGTGCAAGCTGAAGTTATTTATCTACCGGGCGAGATTGCATTGGATGAAGGTGAAAGCTTAACGACACCTTGGTTGTATGCAAGTTTCAGTTCGGAAGGCCTAAATGGAATGAGCCACCAGTTCCACTCCCATGTGCGTGGTTCCATCTTGCCGGAGTCTTTCGCACAAAAGCCTCGACCTATCCATCTTAATACATGGGAAGGCATCTATTTTGACCATGATCCTGATTATATTATGTCGATGGCTAGCCAAGCCGCGGATATGGGAGTAGAGCGTTTTATCATTGACGATGGCTGGTTCAAAGGGCGCTGCGGAGACAAGGCTGCGCTAGGGGATTGGTTCTTGGATGAAGAAAAGTACCCAAATGGTTTAGAGCCGATAGTTGAACACGTTAATCAGTTGGGTATGGAGTTTGGATTGTGGTTCGAACCTGAGATGATCAATAAGGATTCTGACTTATACCGAGCCCATCCAGACTGGTTGCTTGCGGTTGACGGCTATGATCAACCAACGGGTCGCAATCAATATGTTATCGATCTTCAGAATCAACAAGCATTCGACTTTCTGTTTGAGCGCCTTGATCACTTCTTAAGTCAGTACAACATTGCTTACATTAAGTGGGATATGAACCGAGAGGTTGTACAACCTGCGCATCTAGGCAGGGCTGCGGCTCATCAACAAACCGCTCGTTATTATGAGTTGGTCGATAAAGTCCGAGAGAAGCACCCAATGGTTGATATTGAATCTTGTGCGGCTGGTGGTGGTCGTATCGATTTTGAGGTTCTTAAGCGTACGCAACGTTTTTGGGCTTCAGATAATAACGATGCCTTAGAAAGACAAACGATTCAGCGCGGGATGAGTTACTTCTTCCCTCCTGAGGTTATGGGAAGTCATATCGGTGCGAGCCACTGCCACAGCACTCGTCGTCGTCATAGTATTGAGTTTCGTGGCCTAACAGCACTGTTTGGTCATATGGGAATTGAATTAGACCCTGTGAAAGAAGTTCAAGAAGAGAAGCAGGGCTTTGAACACTACATCAAGCTACATAAGATGCTGCGCCCGTTACTGCATAGCGGGAGAACTTGGCGAGTTCCAACGGACGATAGTGCCCATCAAATCCATGCGGTCGTCTCCGAAGATGTGTCAGAAGCTGTGGTGATGATTGCACAGCTGGCGATGCCAACCAATTCGTTGAGTGGTCATTTGCGTATACCTGGGCTAGATCCACAAAGTTTATACAAGGTATCTGTGATTGATAAACCGTCAAATTACGATGATATTGTGAATTATCAACCGCCATGGACAGAGTCTGGCTGTGAATTATCAGGTGCTTGGTGTGCCGAGGTGGGGCTGACGATGCCAATACTCGATGCAGAAACAGCAATGCTAATTAAGTTTGAACGTATCGAGTAAGTTTTAGCATAGGCCTTATATTTGATGAACCGCGTAGGTGAAATTACGCGGTTTTTTATTGCCTTTAATAAACCGTCATGAACTATCAAATCAATTTGATGTGCCCTTAGAGATTGGAGATCTGTAGGTATTCCCACCGCGACACTGCACTTATGTAATCGTTCTCATGCCTCACTTCACACTACGAACTGTTTTTAGTACTTTAATTAGCGATATTCTCTGTCAATTCGAGGGTTTTATTGTTCGATCTCTCACTTTAGATATTTGACTGAAAACGTTTCCATTGAATGGTTGTTGATCACAGTATCTGTGCGTTGGAATGGTTACATTAGCGTCGGACTTGATACTTGAGTGTTTTAAGAAGCGACCACAGAGTGGCTCTAAAACAGAACTTGAGTGGATAAATTATTATAAATAAAAGGTAAGCGTTTCAACGTCTGTTAGGAGATGAAGTTACGCGCCTGAAGGAAATACTATGTCTGATCAAATTACTCTACAAACCAAATTATCGTATGGACTTGGGGCTTTAGGTAAAGACTTTGCCTGTGCTCCAATCTACATCTTTTTAATGTTTTACTTCACTGATGTTGCTGGGCTGTCAGCGGCGTTCGTGGGTACTATCTTTTTGGCCGCGCGCATTGTCGACGCGGTGACCGACCCAATGATGGGCGTTATCGTTGATAACACGCGCTCTAAGTTTGGTAAATTCCGTCCTTGGATAGTGATTGGAACTCTGTTGAATGCTGTAGTGCTTGTTGGCCTTTTTAGTACGCATATGTTTGAAGGCACTACGTTATACATTTATGCAGCGGCTGCTTATATTCTGTGGGGCCTTACCTACACTATTATGGACATTCCATACTGGTCTTTGATTCCTGCACTATCGAGCTCTCGTCAAGAACGTGAAAAGCTGGTTGTTTGGCCACGATTGTTTGCTAGCTTGGCGTGGTTTATTACGGGTACTTACGGGCTACACATTGTCGGTAAACTGGGTGATGGCGACCAAGGACAAGGTTTCTTCAACGTTGCTATGTTGATTGCTGTGCTGTTCGTGATGAGTGCATTCTTGATTGCTCGCAACGTAAAAGAAAAATCTGCACCAGCAAATGCCAAACCAGCTGAGCGTTTCAGCTTTAAAGATGTAATGGTTATCATTGGTAAGAATGACCAACTAAAAGCACTTATTGGTACCGTATTGTCGTTCCAAATAGCAAACTTGCTGGTGGGTGGTTTTGCGATTTACTACTTCTCTTACGCTTTAGGCAACGCTGACTTGTTCCCCGTTTATATGATGGTGGCAGGTATCGCTGAAGTTGCAGGTGTATTCTTGTTCCCTCGTATTGCATCAGTGTTACCACGCAAGCACCTATGGGTTATTGCTTGTGGCTTCCCAGTGCTGTCTTGTATCACTCTACTTGTCATGGGCTTTATCGCTCCAGGTAACGCGATTCTAATCGGTATCGCAGGTGCTGCTATCAAGTTTGGTGTGGGTATCGCTAACGCACTGCAAACTGTAATGCTTGCCGATGTTGTTGATTACGGTGAACACAAAACGGGTCGTCGCAGTGAGAGTGTTATCTTCTCTGTTCAAACGATGCTTGTTAAGTTTGCAGGCGCGGCTGGTGGTTTTATTGTTGGTATGGGCTTGTCTGTGGTGGGTTATGTACCAAACGTGGAACAGTCTGACAGCACTATCATGGGACTGCAGTTTATGATGGTAGGTTTACCAGCGATTCTAATGACGGTAAGTGCTCTTGTTTATAAGCGCTACTACCACCTGCATGAAGGGTTTGATCAAGACCAAGCCGGTAAAGAGACTCAGACTAATGTTGTTACAGCAGAAGCATAACCGCTAAAACGACGTCTCATCTAGAATAACGCTCAGTTTAGTCACTAAGCCCAAACGCCTCCTTGTGAGGCGTTTTTTTATGGATGTTAGCTAATCAAAGCTGTGCCTGTAGAGCTTTTGTTTCGACTAAAACGCAAAAAGCTGCATCGAGTGATGTGGCTTCTTTAAATTTGGCTCCCCTGCGGGACTCGAACGCGGACGGCCAGTTCTGAGACATAAACTTGGAACAAGTTAGTTGCAGTTATATACGAAAAAGCCCAATCTTTCGATTGAGCTTTCTTCTAGAATTTGGCTCCCCATGTCGGGACTCGAACGTGGCCAACTAGGTCTGAGACATTGGTTTGGTACAAACCAGTCGCTTTAAAACGCAAAAAGCCGCGTCGAGCGATGCGGCTTCTTTAAATTTGGCTCCCCCTGCGGGACTCGAACCTGCGACATACGGATTAACAGTCCGCCGTTCTACCAACTGAACTAAGGGGGAATTGCTTGTTAGCGACGCGAATTCTAATAATTGTCCGGATTTCTGTCAATAAAAAATATCAGAAAAAAGTAAGATAAAAAACTTTACTTTCTTGAACGCCTTATTGGATTTAGCTTTGCTTTAGTTATCCACCAAAATTGTGGATAAGTGTGTGTGTGAAACTTTAACAACAATAATTGGGATAAATCGAAAAATGCAAAAATCTTATCTAACGTAATGTATTTAAAAGATTTATAGCAAAATATCGCAATTGTATAACTTTTGTAGATTATAAAACGAACAGTAAAACAAGCGGTATTTTTAGGTTTTTTGGGGAAAAGTAGTGGATTAAAATTCGAGTAATTTAGCTGGGGAAACTTTGCAGGGGCACGGATAATACCAAGTTCTAAAAATAAAAGCTATAACTGATCTCGAATCTTAAGATGCATTTCTCTAGATAATAGTTGCAACTACACTCCACCTAGAGTGACAATGACCTGATTAAAAAAACAGTATGGAAATGGCGACCTATGAGCAAACTCTTTGACTTGGTATCGGACTACAGCCCGTCCGGTGACCAGCCGACGGCGATAACCAAATTACTAGATGGACTAGATTCTGGTTTGGCACATCAAACTCTATTAGGGGTAACGGGCTCTGGTAAAACATTTACCCTTGCCAACGTCATTTCCCAATCTCAAAGACCTGCGATCCTGTTAGCGCCTAACAAGACATTGGCGGCTCAACTTTACGGTGAGATGAAATCTTTCTTTCCAAACAATGCCGTTGAGTATTTTGTTTCTTACTACGATTACTACCAACCTGAAGCCTACGTTCCAACCACGGACACGTTCATCGAGAAAGATGCGTCTGTGAACGCTCATATCGAACAAATGAGGCTTTCGGCAACCAAAGCCTTATTAGAACGAAAAGACGCCATCATTGTGGCTTCTGTGTCGGCTATCTACGGTCTTGGTGATCCTAAGTCTTATTTGAAGATGATGCTTCATTTGAGTCGTGGTGAGGTGATGGATCAGCGAGACATCCTACGCCGCTTGGCTGAGCTGCAATATTCAAGAAACGATGTCGCCTTTGAACGTGGTCAGTTCCGAGTTCGTGGTGAGGTGATCGATATCTTCCCGGCTGAATCTGACCAAGATGCGGTTCGAATTGAAATGTTCGATGACGAAGTGGACTGCATTAGTATCTTTGATCCACTGACTGGTGCGGTTAAGCAAAGAGACTTGCCGCGCTTTACGGTTTATCCAAAAACTCACTACGTAACCCCAAGAGAGAAGATCCTTGAGGCGATTGAGAACATCAAGGATGAACTGCGCGATCGTGCTCAATACTTAAAAGACAACAAT
Source organism: Vibrio sp. 1CM8B (assembly GCF_023161685.1). Taxonomy (NCBI): domain Bacteria; kingdom Pseudomonadati; phylum Pseudomonadota; class Gammaproteobacteria; order Vibrionales; family Vibrionaceae; genus Vibrio; species Vibrio sp. 1CM8B. The sequence continues at coordinate 1,472 of NZ_JALNTU010000002.1, read as the reverse complement.
AAGCTTTTGGAAGAGCAGCGTATCTCTCAAAGAACTCAGTTTGATATTGAGATGATGACTGAGCTTGGCTTCTGTTCCGGTATCGAAAACTATTCACGATACTTGAGCGGCCGTGCGGAAGGGGAAGCGCCGCCAACGTTATTTGATTACCTGCCTGATGATGGTTTGCTGATCATCGATGAGTCACACGTGACTGTGCCGCAAATTGGTGCGATGTATAAAGGTGACCGTTCTCGTAAAGAAACCTTGGTCGAGTTTGGTTTTAGACTGCCTTCTGCATTGGATAACCGCCCAATGAAGTTTGAAGAATTCGAGTCTATAGCCCCACAAACGATTTTTGTGTCGGCAACGCCGGGTAATTACGAGATTGAGAAATCAGATGGCGAGATTGCTGATCAAGTGGTGCGTCCTACTGGCCTGTTAGACCCAATCATCGAAGTACGTCCGGTTGCGACTCAGGTGGATGACTTGCTGTCTGAAATCAGAATCCGTTCAGCGAAAGAAGAGCGCGTGTTGGTCACAACACTAACGAAGAGAATGGCGGAAGACTTAACCGAATACCTAAGTGAGCACGGCGTTAAAGTGCGTTACTTGCACTCGGATATCGATACGGTTGAGCGTGTGGAGATCATCCGAGACCTACGTTTGGGCGAGTTCGACGTGTTAGTGGGTATTAACTTACTTCGTGAAGGTTTGGATATGCCTGAAGTGTCGCTGGTGGCGATTCTTGATGCAGACAAAGAGGGCTTCTTGCGTTCTGAGCGTTCTCTGATCCAAACCATTGGTCGTGCTGCGCGTAACTTGGAAGGTCGAGCGATCCTTTATGGTGATTCGATTACTAAGTCGATGAGAAAAGCGATTGATGAAACCGATCGTCGTCGCGAGAAACAGCAAGCCTACAACGAAGAGCAAGGCATCACGCCGCAAGCGTTGAAACGCAATATCAAAGACATTATGGAACTGGGTGATCTAACCAAGTCGAAGCAGCAGCGCCAATCGAAACAAGTTCCTCTATCTAAGGTGGCAGAGCCTTCTGAAAGTTATGCAGTACTTACGCCGCAACAGCTTGATAAAGAGATCAGCAAGCTAGAAGCTGCGATGTATCAGCATGCTCAGAATCTGGAATTTGAATTGGCCGCACAGAAGCGTGATGAAATTGAGCAGTTAAGAAAGCAGTTTATTACCAACAGCTAATCTCACTTTTCACTCGAGAAGTGATCCCCTCAAGACAAGAATTGAGAGTGTTTCAGACAAAAAAACAGCCAGTAGTAAATGTTCTACTGGCTTACGTTTGTGAACACTCGGTCCACTAACAACGTCAGTTGGCTAGGTGACCCGAAGGTCATTTGTACTGTTGCATCGTTCGTGCCAGATAGATAAAACATTGATTGTTTGATGTCTCGTCCTAAAATACGTTGACAGTATTTCTACTAAGCCAACAGCGTCAGCTGTTGGCTTTTTTCATGCACCTC